>JAFUTH010000014.1 GCA_017484285.1 Treponema sp.
GACGCTCTGTCCCCCTGAAGGCCCCCGGAAGACTACCGGGTCGATAGGCCGCAGGTGCAGGCGCGGCGACGCGCACAGCCGAGCGGTACTAACAGGCCGTGAGCCCTGGCCATATCTTCATTCCCGTTTCCCTTCCTTCTCTCTTTTTTCTTTTGTGTTGTGTTTTGTGTGCCGGTGGCCAGAGTGGGGTGGTTATACCCGTTCCCGTTCCGAACACGGAAGTCAAGCACCCTTACGCCGATGATACTCCATTCCGGGGGGAAGTAGGCTGCCGCCGGCTGTTTTCTTTTTCTTCGCGGTGCCCCCGCGCGCTGCCATGCGCCCGGGGGCATCCTTTTTTTTCCCCGGAGACCGCTTGACAATACCTGTTAAGGGTATTATAGTATAAAAGAGGTGTATCGTGACGGATAAAGAAGATAATCTTGAAGAAAAAATATATGATGACGATAGCATGAAATCCTTGACAAATCGATTGAATAGAATTGAGGGGCAAGTTCGTGGAATAAAACGCATGCTTGAGAATAATTCAAATTGCCCGAGTATACTTATTCAAGTTTCTGCGGTAAATGCAGCTCTTAATTCTTTTTCAAAAGTTCTTCTCGCTGATTATTTGAAATCTGACATCCTTGAAGATTTGAAAACAGGGAATACAACATCTATCGATGACTTGCTTGTGATATTACAAAAATTAATGAAATAAGCGCAGTTCTTTTGAATCTCGTTTGTTAGAATGAGTTCTTAACGCCAATACATTCACCGATTTTGACGCGATATTCTGCGCCAGAGTCGGTGATTTTTTTTACTTTGTCGAGCAGTGTGAGCGCGTTTTTTTGCACGAGAAGCACAATCGTTGAGCCGTGCAAGTCAAAATAGCCCTTTTCGTCGCCCTTTTTGAATGAGGCTGTTTCAAAATGATTTTTGATTCCGCCGACGCTGAATGCACCGACTTCAATCTGCGCGATTTTTCCGAAATGCGCGGTGGTCATAATCGTCCATGAGCGGCGGTTTTTGGTGTATAAGCGGAAATTTTCGGCGGCAAGCGGCTGGACTGAGTAAAGCGAGCCTTGAATGAAGTGATTTCCGTTTTGAGTTCCTGAGTCGACGTAGCAGTAGCGGTGATAATCCGTTGCGCACAGTCTGAAAACGAGGCATGTTCCGCCGATGAAATCCTTGAACGTCTCGTCTGCGGTCAAAGAAAAGCGCTTCGGCTCAAAAAAATCTTCGAGCGTGTAATCAAAGCCCTTGATGTGGAACGTCGCGGTTTCGGTAATCGGATAGACTGAGAGCAGGCTGTCCGCCGGTGAAATAAAGTGCGTTTCGTCGGAATCAACGCTAATCGCTTTTTTTCGCGTAAAAAAATCATTGAAGGATTTGAACTTTACGTCCGTAAAATCAGACATATCGATGCCATTTTTTTTGACAAACGATGAAATGTAGAAGCGGGAGAAGGGCGAACGGAGCACAACGCCGAGCAGTTTTGGCACGCGAAGCGCGAGAATGACGTGAAGCAGCACTCTGCCGCCTTTTGTGCCGTAAAGAAATTGAACTGATTTGTCGTTTGCGTTTTTTTCTGCCATATGCCGCCCGTTTTTTATAAAGTGAGTGCTTTAGAAGGTCTCACCGAGAGATTCGATTTCCTCAGTTGTCGCCGTGTTTTCGAAGACGATAGATGGTTCTGCTTCTTTTGAGGGAACATAGTACGCCTTTCCCAAGAGCAGCATGGCAAGCTCAATGAGACCAACAAGAATGAGCACGAGCTTTCCGATGAGGTGCGGCTTGAGCATCTTGAACGGCGTGATGAACAAAATCGCCATAATGACGAGCAGAATCGCCGCGGCATGAATCGGCGGGCGAGAATTGCCCATAAAATATGAGACGATGAACACCGCCGGAAGCACAATCGCGACGCTCGTGACGGGCAAGCCCCGGTATTCGTGTCGGCTCTCGCTCGTTTGGTTCTGTCGCTCCATTTCATCGACATTGAAGTATGAGAGACGGATGAGCGCGCTCAAGAGGTACAACGCGCAGATACAGATGACGATTCGCGCCTGCCACGGGTGATCAACCGGATACTGTTTGTCGCCAATCGCGAGTTTGTAGACGATGAGCGCCGGAAACACGCCGTAACTGATGATGTCAGCCATTGAGTCGATTTGAATTCCGAAGAGTTTTTCTGATGGCGTGCGGTTCTTTTTGGTGGAAGCGACTTTTCCGTCGAACATATCCATGACGCCCGCAATCATGAGACACAACAGCGCGAGAATGAAACTTCGGTCGCTGTTTGAGAACACGAAGTGAATGCCGGCGAACGCAAAAAGCATGCCAACATAAGTGAGAATGACCGTGTAGTTGTAAACGCCGAGCAAATGAAGTCTTTGTTTTTTGTCCATATATGTACCTTCTTTAAATCCTAATTGAAACCATAGCCGAAAATCAAGCCGTAGATGATAATCGTGAATGGTTTTGACGTGAGTATGATGAATGCGAATTTCTTAAAACGCATGTCGGTGAGCCCCGTGAAGTAGCACAAGAAATCGTCGGGTGAAATCGGCAAGAAAATCGCAATCCATAAAAAGACGGGATAGCTTTTGTGCCATTTTTCCATTTTTTTTAAGCCACGCTGATACTGTTTTTCGGAAAAAATCTGTTTGACGAGCGAGATGCCGAATTTGCGGGAAAGCCAGAATGCAACAAATGAGCCGACGCATATCCCGATGTAATTGCAGATGATGCCAACCCACGGACCAAAAAGCGCGGGACCGACGATACAGCCGAGCGTGCTTGGAATGACGGCGTAGACGGTTTTGATGCACTGAAAGACGGTAAGAAAAAGCGGCCCTAAAATGCCGAATGAATTGATGAATTCTTTGAATGTTTCGACATCACGGAACGTGCCCGTTTTGTACTCGTAGAAGAACCAGATTCCGATGCCGACGACAGCGATTGCGAGCGCGATGCAGAACAGTTTTTTGAGAAGGCTTGTTTTTGTCTCAAGAATATCAATTGCCTGTTCGCGTGTTTGACCGAGAATCTCCGCGGCTTTTTCTTTGTTGTGCTCAATGATTTCGCTGGCTTTTTCTTGAATCTTGTGTTCGATTTTGTGTTCCATCAAAAAATCCGAAGGGATTATAACAGAATTTTTTATAATATTCTATAGAAAACATGAGATTGTAGGAAAAAGCTATTTGTGATAGACTTTTGGCAATTATTTTTATCCGTCTGCTTCACGCCAGAAGCGGATTGAAGGAGATTTAAAATGGCAAAAGAAAAAAAAGTGCCTGTTGATGAGCACGCATGTACGCTGGACAAAATCATCTCGCTCTGTAAGCGACGCGGTTTTGTGTATCAGGCTTCGGAAATTTACGGCGGTCAGGCTGGTGCCTGGGATTACGGTCCGCTCGGAGTCGATTTTAAGCGCAATATTCAGAACGCATGGTGGAAGGAAATGACGCAGCTCCATGACGATGTCGTGGGCTTGGACTCAGCGATTTTCCAGCACCACACTACATGGAAGGCTTCTGGTCATGTTGACCACTTTTCAGACCCGATGGTTGACTGCTTGGAGTGCCAGGCTCGCCACCGCGCAGATAAATTGATTGAGGATTTCGTTGCCGCAAATCCCGACAAAGACCCCGGAAAACCGGTTGACACGATGACGCACGAAGAAATGAAGGCGTATATTGACGCGAACATCAACTGCCCCACTTGCAAAAGCGAGAACCGCAAATATACGGCAGTCCGCGAATTCAACCTCATGTTCAAGACTTATCAAGGACCAATCGCCGACGAAAGCCACCTTATCTATCTTCGCCCGGAGACCTGTCAGGGTATTTTCACCGACTTCAAGAGCATCGTTCAGTCAAACCGCATGAAAGTGCCGTTCGGCGTGGCTCAGGTCGGAAAATCATTCCGAAACGAGATTATCTTCAAAAACTTCATCTTCCGCACCTGCGAATTCGAGCAGATGGAAATGGAATATTTCTGTAAGCCGGGAACCGAGGACGAGACTTTCGAGCGATGGAGACGCGACCGCTGGAACTTCTACCTCAAATACGGTATTGCCGAGAAAAACCTCAAATGGCATCACCACGACAAACTTGCTCACTACGCAAAAGACGCGTATGACGTTACATACAACTTCCCCATTGGCTTTGAAGAGGTTGAGGGAATCCACAGCCGCACGGACTTCGATTTGAGCCAGCATCAGGAATATTCAAAGAAGGATATGAGCTACATCGATCAGGAAGACGGAAACAAAAAGTTCATTCCGTATGTCATCGAGACTTCGGCGGGTCTTAACCGAAACTTCCTCATGTTCCTCTGCGAAGCGTATGAAGAAGAAAATGTCGGGAAAGACGGCAAAGAAGACTACCGCACGGTTCTTCACTTGCATCCAAAGCTCGCGCCAATCACGGTGGCAGTCTTGCCGCTCATGAAAAAAGACGGCTTGGCAGAAAAAGCAAAGGAAATCCAGCACGCGCTCAAAGAAGATTTCGTCACTGACTACGATTTGAGCGGCACGGTCGGAAAACGCTACCGACGTCAGGACGAAGTGGGAACTCCGTTCTGCGTTACGGTCGATTACGACACCATCAACGAAAAGAACGATGACGGTTCGGTAAACAACAACTTCGGCACAGTCACCGTCCGATTCCGAGACAGCATGGCTCAGGAGCGCGTAAAGATTGAAGACTTGCACGCATTCTTGACCAAAGCGATTAAAGAATACAAACCAGTCGAAAGATAAAAAAGTTAGCAGTGAGCGGTTAGCAGGTAGCAGTTAAAAATACTTGCCAACTGCACACTGCTGACTGCTCCTTGCTAACTGAATTATGGAATATGTCGTTTTGGGAAAATCTAATCTTCTCGTGAGCCGTACGGCGTTTGGGGCGCAGGCACTTGAAAAAGTGGGGGAGAGCGAGACCGCGCACCAAATGGTTCGTATGGCGTATGAAGACGGCGTGAATTTCTTTGACACTTCCACGCGCACACCTGAGAGCGAACGCCGCTTGGGGGCGGCACTTTCCGATGTGCGCGAAAATGTGATTATCGCCACAAAAAGTTCCCCGCGGAACGGCGGCGAGCTTGCAATCGATGTCGATGTGAGTTTGCGCACGCTCGGAACAAGCTACATCGACTTGTACCAGCTTGAAAATCCCGAAATCCTGCCCAAAATCAACGACGGAAGCGAAATTCTTGAAAAACTGATTGAATTAAAGACGAGCGGCGTTATCCGTCATTTTGGCATCGTCACGGAATCCACCGACATTGCAGAGCGCGTATTGTATTCGGACGCTGGCTGGGAGACGATTCAGTTTCCGTTCAACATGCTCTGCACGGAATCTGTCGAGAATCTGACGCGCCGATTCTACGAAAAAGACATCGGTTTTATCGCGATGCGCCCGCTTTGTGGCGGTGTTCTCACGAATCTTCCGCTCGCACTCGGCTATTTTCTGCCCTTTGAAAATGTCGTACCATTGTGGGGCGCACGCAGCCTCGACGAGCTCCAGCAAATCCTCTACTTCTCGAAAAATCCGCCGCGATTGGACGAAGAATTCTACGTAGAAGCGGAAAAAATAAGGGATTTCTTTAATTAAGCATACAGCACTCTGAATTGTGAATCATTTTATGTATGCGAGAACGCCTTTTAATTCATCTCTGTTCAAGACACGGACGATTTTTGCTCGGTCGTTGTCCGTCATAATCGTTTTTGGATTCCCCAATTCATTCTTTTCACCGAGCAGTTCAACGATGGGAAGCCGTGGGTCACTGGGATTGCTTTCTGCGACTTGTGCGATTTTCCCGTTTGCGAGGTAAACATACGTGCCAATCGGAAAGAGCGAGACAGCCGAAACGAGCGCCTTAATGACGACATCATCGTATTGCTTGTTTTGGTTTCGGAGCATTTCAATCGTCGCTTCATAGGTTGTGCGTGCTTCTTTGTACTGGCGTGGCGCTGTGATTGCCTCATAGCAGCAGGCGACGGCGAGAATTTTACCGTATGCGGAGATTTTGTTTCCGGGAAGATGGCGCGGATAGCCCTGTCCGTTTTCTCGCTCATGGTGCTCAAGGACGCCGAGCTGAATTGCGAGCGGGAATTCGCTTTCTTTCAGAATATTGAAGCCCAAAACAGTGTGCGTCGCGAGCAAATTCCGTGCCTGTGGCAACAGCGGCTTGTCTGTCAGATAGAGCTGGGGCGGAAGTTTAATCTGTCCGATTTCGTGCACGAGGGCGGCAACTCCGAGCTCTGTGATTTTTGCGGGCGGCATGTTGATTTGCAGCGCGATGATAATCGAATAAATCGTTGAGCGCAGGCAGTGGTTTGTCAAGAAATTTTTGTCGAGTTTGTGTTCCGTCGCGGGCTGAATGCGCAAGATGTATTTTTTGTTGATTTTAATAAAATCGATGAGAAGTCTCACCGACTCTGAGAGTTCATCGAGTCGCAATTCTGTGTGAGTGACGTAACGCGTAAAAACCGCCTGGGTGTATTTTATGTATTCATTGTATACTTCTGTAACGTTCTCCATGCGGTTTTTGTCTGGAGTAAATTTGATTGCTTGGTTTACTTTTGCAATGACTGATTTGAGCGTCGCGTTCAGCGCTGTTGACTTCGTTTCAAATTCTTCATTGAGTTCATCGAGGTTGATTTCAACGGTTTCCGACATATTGGGAGCCGCCGCTTTCTTTTCGACTGCCGTATTGCTCTTACAGAACACTTCCTTGAATCCCCATTCGACGAGTCTGCTTTGGAGCGCGCTTGAGAAAGATAGATTACTGTCGAGGACGACGAATTGCTTATCGAGAATCAGCCTGTCTGAGAAACGTTTTCCGTCTGTTAGTTCTGCCACTTGAAACGTAGTCATAGAAAATCTCCGTTCATAATATCGGCAGAAACTATGAAATTCTTTAAGAAAGCCCTGCGTCGAGCACTGTCGTTGTCGTGCTCGTTTGGATGTGGGGCTTAAAGTAAAAAAAAAGACAAAAAGCCTTACACGCTCTTTGTCTTTCAAAATCATGGAGACCGAAAATGGTGCCCACCTGCATTTCACAGCTACAAGTTTGCCATTTATTCACGGTACAGGGTGTCTGGATGTTGTGCCCCAAAAAGAGCACATCCTGTACTGCGCGGTACATTTAAAATATCGGGTGGGGAACGTGCCGACTTTAGAAAAAAAAGGCGCGGATTATAAAAATTTTTGATACTGGCGAATGCTGCTCATTAATTCTTTGTAGATGAGTTTTGATTTTTGAAGAGAGGATTTGATTTTATCTTGCAGAACGGGCAGATTCTCAAAAAGCGCGGAAAGTTTTCGCTCCGAGGGGAATACGAGCGAAGCGATTTCTTTGAACTCGGAATGAAGGATGCGCGCGTCGATGGATTCAAGAGCGGATAAAACGCTGTGCGGATGAGAAGAGGCGATGCCTTCGTCGGCGAGGCGCATGCCTTTTTTGGCGGTGGCGTAAAGCTCTTCAAGTCCCTGTTTGAGCGTTTCTACGGTGGAGTTAAATTGTGTTTCGCGTTCACGAGCAGTTTCAGAACGCGGTGCGGCATTTTCTAACGGGAAGCACGCTTTTTTTTCTGCGTGCGAGAAAAATGATTCTTTTTGCGCAGATTGTTCATCTCGAGAGAGCAGTTCAGCAATCGACGAAACTGCAAAACCGGGAATCTTGAGTGATTTTTGTGACAGCGTGTATGAGGTGAGCGTGTCTTTGAATTCTTCTGCTTTGCTTTCAAACCACCATGCGAACATCTTCATTTTGCTGTCGGTAAGAATGGGGGCATTCGAATAATCGTTCGCGCGCTGTATGTCTGCGCCGAAGAGAATCTTCGTGCCCAAGAATTCGGCGGGAGTAAGCCGTTGTGAGTGCGCGTGAATTGACTCTTCGAACGTTGAGCCTTTGATATGCGTTTGTAAGTGCGGAAATCCCAAATCAAGCCCTGCGGTAAAAATTTCTCGTGCGCCGATGAATCGCGCAAAATCCCATGCGGTCGTGGAGACCGAGCCGCCTGCAACGAGTGCGCCTTTGCTTCCGATTTTTGACTCAATGTATGCGCCGAGGGGAAACAGAGACGCGCACATGACGATTTTTTTGCACGGAAACTGAAAGACCGGCGGATACGCGGCACTTTCTGTTATCAGTATGCTTGATGGAGCTGAAAGACCGGCAATATGACGGTATGCGTAGTATTGCGGGTCGGTGAGTACGACAAAATCTGGTTCGACTCCCGCTCTGAGACAGGCGCGGAGTGCGGTATCGACGGCGATGACAATCGTGCGTTTTTTGAGTTCGGCGAGATGGGGCAGCGTTTCTGCTAAGGTCGGACCTGCCGCGAGAATCAGTGCGGGCAAACTGGGCGGACAGGAATCTTTAAAAATCGTGATGCCGTCATGGTCAGACAGAAAATGCAAGTTCTTGCAGGTGTTTTTGAGCCATAAGTGCGAGAATTTTTCAAGCGTGGAAGCGTTTATTGCGACTTTGCGTTTGTTCCGCTCAATAAGCGAGCGCAGTGCTGAAAAATAGTCCGCGGCATGCGCACTTTGAGCGGAATTTTCGCACAGTGCGGTGTGCGTTAGCCCTGATGAATGCTCAATCAGACTTACAACGGAATCGATGCCAGCCCCGAGCGCGACAATGCAGTTCAGGGCGGAAAAAAACGCCGAAAAATCGACGTGTGCAAGTGCGGTAAAAAAATAGCGCGGGTCGTTCTCGATGAGGATAACGGTATCGTTCGGAAAGAGCGTCACGTATGAAAGAAGCGTGTAGCCGAGTCCTGCTGAAAAAAAAGCACAGCCCGTGCAGTCAGTGACCGAATTTTTCGCCGCGTGCGCTCCCTGCTCTGCTTCTCTGAGCGGGTTGTATGCGGAATGCAAAAATCTGCCGTTTTCTTTCGCGGTCGCAAGCCCTTGCCGCGCGGGGATAATTTCAATGGGCGCAACAAGATGCGCTGGAATATCCTCGGGAATATCGCGCTCTGTATGTAGGGAAAATCGTTCCGCTAACTGAGGAAAGCGGCGCATGAACAGGATGAGATTTTTATTCCAGATAGAGTTCAATTTCCATGTTCTCCGAGAGCGGTGTTCCAGCGGGTGGTTCTTGTGATTTGACCCATCCATCTCCGTTGATTTTTATTTGAATGTCGGCGCGTTCAAGAAGCGGAAGCAGCTGTCGTTTTGAGACCCCGCGGAAATCAGGCACCGTTTCGTCAAGAATGATGGGTTGCGTGCCCGCAATGGAAATCTGCCCGGGGTGGGCGAGGCTTGATGCTTTTCCTCGGCTCATGCCGAGATGGTCGATGATGATATTTGCAGCCTGGGCGATGACCGGCGTAACGATTCGTCCGGCATAGGTCTCGCCCTTTGCTTTTTCGATGACGATGTAGAGGATGATTTCGGGGTTTTCAATCGGAAAAATCGCCATGCAGTTTGAAACAAAGTCCGTCGTTGAATATGCGCCTGTGTTCGGGTCTGCCATCTGCGCTGTTCCCGTTTTTACGCCGATTGAAACGTCACCGAGATTCGCTTTGTGACCGGTTCCGCTCGTTGCGACGGTTTCCATGCAGTCGAGAATGTAGTCGGTCGTCGTTTTTTTGAAAACGCGTTCTTTGAACACTGGCGTATGCGTGTATTCTTCGCGCCCTTCGTTATCCGTGATTTTGCTGACGAAAGAAAGCTGGACGGGGACGCCTCCGTTTGCGATTGCCGTTGCAGCCTGCACCATTTGGAGCGCACTGACGGTGATTTCCTGACCGATGGCAATCGTCGGTTTTGAGCGCGCTGACCACAATCGGTCGTTCGGATTTCTGAGTACGCCCGGAGTCTCGCCGGAAATCTCTGTGCCCGGTTTTTCGCCGAAGCCGAGCTTATGGAGTTTTGCAAGGAATGGTTCTGAATCAATTTTTTCGCTCATCTGCGCGAGCGCGTCATTGCAAGAATATTTGAGTGCTTCGCGTGCCGTTTCCCAGCCATGATGGTCGAGACAGGTGATTCTGATGGTCTCTCTGCCTGTTTTTTTTGAGTAAACGCCGTCACAGAGGAAAAGATCTTTTTCGGTGATTGAATTGGTGTCCAAGAAAGAGGCGACGGAAAAAATCTTAAAGACCGAGCCTGGTTCGTAGCTGTCGCTTGCTGGCTTGTTTTTGAGCTCCGTTTTTGACGCGCTTGAAAAATCATTGAGATTTGCGGATGGAAGGCTGATGTATGAGAGCACTTCACCCGTTTTGGCTTCTGCGGCAATGAGCATAAGCGACTCCGCCTGCGTGTTTTCCATTGCCTCATTCGCGATTTTTTCGAGATTTGACTGCAAATTCGCATCAAGCGTGAGATAGATGTTCTTGCCTTGAACGGGAGTCTCGCCTTCTTGCGGAGGAAGCAGCACGTCTTTCAGTGCGTATTCGATTCCTGCCAATCCTTGACCGTCTTTGCCGACAAAGCCGATGAGCTGAGACGCAAGTTCGTTTTCGGGATAGACGCGTCCTTGTAGTTTGTCGAATTTGACTGCCGAAGAAAAACCGTTTCGCGAGCAGATTTTGCGCAGTTCTTCGTAGGTGTTAGAGTCAATTTGTTTTTTGAGATAGACGAATGACGCGTTTTCTGATTTTTCGAGCAGGGCAAGCACAGATGATTCGTTTTCGCTGATGATGGGGGCAATGAGCCGAGCGAACAGCTCCCTGTTTTTTATTGTCTGCGGAGACGCACCAAAATCGTAAAATGCGGCGGGAACAGCGAGCGCTTTGCCATTTCGGTCAAGAATAGAGCCACGCTGAATTTCAGTTTTTTCGATGAGGGATGCCGACGGCTCGGTGAACGCGAAAATGCCGTATTCTACAATGACGTAAGACGTGAAAAGAACAGCACAGACAACCAAAAAAATGAGCGGTGCTTTCTTAATGTATCCGTTTACTTGCATAGCACTTTCCCTAAGATATTACGCTCCGAAACGAATCCGTAGGTGCGGGAATCAATGGAAACGTCGTAATTATCTCCAATTGCGAGAATATATCCCTCAGGAACTGAGGTTGAATCTTTGAGATGAAGATACTGGCTTTCAGAAAGACCGATTTCTTTATCTCCCACCTTCAGTGAATGATTATAGCTTGTATCATATGAAAATTCTAGCAAATCTCCACTCGTTGCGACACAGCGTTTTACGACTATTTTGTTATCATACAAGTAGATGACAATATCGTTCCTGCGCGGTTTTTTCCACTGAAACAAGAGCTGGTCGCCGTACGGCTCGACGATGCCATACGAAAGCTTGCTTACAAGCAGGTGTTCTCCGTCCTGCAACGTGGGCAGCATGGACTCTCCCGAAACCGTGAGAATCTCAAACACGAACAGTTTGAGCAAAAATCCCACAATCAGCCCGACGCAGATGATGAGAAAAAGCATTTTATTTTGAGAACTGAATTTCACTCGCTTCGTAAACTGCTCATGCATAGAATAACGCCCGTTTTGTATGTTCAATTTTCTGTGTTCAAATTTTGTTTCGTTACTAATTTATCACTTTTGTTTTACCGATAAAAGATGTATGGAAATAATTAGTTACGTTGGCGCATCTAACGCAGTAAAGAAAAACTCAGCAGGCATACACACGACGTTTCCTCACATTCAGAAGAAGAAACGCTCTGCAAGCGCTGCCCCGTTTGAATTTGCGCGCCCGGTGTCAAAAACAGAAGAACAATTTACGCGTGCGGGAATTACGCAGTTTTTCTCAGCCGTGGTATTGTTCGCTGTCATCGTAATTGTTCCATACACCGTTTTTAATCTGCTTTCATATGTTGAGAATCACACGCTTGCCGTATCGATGAACACAGACGCTGAGTATGAATTGGAAGCTCTGAATTCGGCTATGTCGCGCTTCGCAATGAATGAGGGAAGCGATGCTGTCGATGAGAACGGCAATGTGCTTTCTGAGGATGGCTCGGTGCTTACTGCGGCGACCGTTGGAATTGGAGAAGCGGTCACTTTCAAAACGTATACCGTTCGTGCCGGAGACTCAATCAGTACGATTTCTCGAAAATTCGGGCTTTCAAACATCTCGACCTTGATTGCCGTCAATGAGATTTCCAATGTCAGGACACTTCATGCGGGACAAAAACTGAAAATTCCGTCAGTTGATGGCTTGATTTATAAAGTTGCCGCAGGCGATTCGCTTAATTCGCTTTCGGTGAAGTACCATGTGAGCGTTGAAGAAATTCTTGATGCGAATGATTTGGATTCAGACACGCTTTCAAAAGGCATGGAGCTCTTTATTCCAGGTGCAAAACTTGAAGCGACATCTCTCAAAAAAGCGATGGGCGAACTTTTTGTCTATCCGATTACCGCTGCGTGGCGACTCACCTCTCGTTTTGGGCCTCGAAAAGATCCATTCACTGGCGTTGCCTCAAGTCACACGGGAATCGACATGGCATGCCCGACTGGAACACCTATTCGCGCGGCAATGAGCGGAACCGTCGTATATGCCGGATGGTCAAACATCTTTGGAAATTACGTGATTATCGATCATGGAAACGGCTATCAGACGCTGTACGGTCATATGTCAAAAATTACCGCGAAAAAAGGACAACGCGTTGATCAGAGTACACGGATTGGATTGGTCGGCTCAACGGGCTATTCAACCGGTCCGCACTTGCATTTTACCGTCTATAAAAATAACAAACTTGTTGACCCGCTTTCATTGCTTAAACGATAAAATTCGCTGTTCTTACCAATAGAATCGCTCTTTATTCTTGTGTCGATGTTCTCTAATTGATAGAATGACGCATCTATTTTTTGGGAGAAAATCATGGCTACACCATTAGAGAATTATCTTTCGTCTTGCGGTGGCAAACCGACTGCCGCAATGTGTGCATATGTTGCAAATCTTCAGCAGGTTGCGAGCGTCAATCCGAACATCGCGGCTTCGGTCGTAAACGAGATTCAGAATCAGCGAAGCCACTTAAAGCTGATTGCCTCAGAAAACTATTGTTCGCTCGCTGTTCAGGCGGCAATGGGAAACTTGCTCACCGACAAATACGCAGAAGGCTACCCAGAGCACCGTTATTATGGCGGCTGTGTGAATGTTGATGCGGTCGAAATGGAAGCCGCCCGCGAAGCCGAAGAGCTTTTTGGCGCAGATTACGCCTATGTTCAGCCGCACTCAGGTGCAGACACAAACCTCGTCGCATACTGGGCAATTCTTTCGGCAAAGGTCGAAACTCCAACTCTGGAAGAACTCGGCGTAAAATCTTTGAACGACCTTACGGCAGAACAGTTCGCTGAACTCCGCAAGCGATTCGGAAATCAAAAACTCATGGGCTTGGACTATTCTTGCGGCGGTCACTTGACGCACGGCTACAAAATGAATGTTTCAGCGCGAATGTTTGAAAGCCATCCGTACGGCGTTGACAAAGACACAGGACTTTTGGACTATGACGCAATCGAAAAACAGGCGATGGAAGTCCGACCGCTCATTCTTCTCACGGGATATTCAGCATACCCGCGCAAAATCAACTTCAAGCGATTCCGCGAAATTGCAGACAAGTGCGGAGCCGTCCTCATGGTGGATATGGCTCACTTTGCTGGCTTGGTTGCAGGCAAAGTCTTCACAGGCGACTACGACCCGGTAAAATGGGCTGATGTTGTCACCACAACCACGCACAAAACTTTGCGCGGTCCTCGCGGTGCCATGATTCTCTGCAAAAAAGAATTCGCTGACTATGTAAACAAAGGCTGCCCGATGGTGCTCGGCGGTCCGCTTCCGCATGTTATGGCGGCAAAAGCAATCGCATTCAAAGAAGCGAACTCTCGCGAATATCAGGACTACGCGCAGAATGTCGTAAAAAACGCACAGGCACTTGCAAAAGCGTTGCAGGATTTGGGCGTTCGCTTGCAGACCGACGGCACGGACAATCACCTCATGCTTGCTGATGTCACTTCTTATGGTCTCACGGGCAAACAGGCAGAAGCCGCGATGTTCGAGTGTGGTGTTACCGTAAACGCAAACGCACTCCCCTACGACAAAAACGGCGCATGGTGGACGAGCGGCTTGCGCTTGGGCACTCCCGCTTTGACCACACTCGGAATGGGCGAATCAGAAATGAAGGAAGTCGCATCAATCATCGACCAGGTGCTTAAAGGCACAAAGCCAGGCGTTACCAAAGACGGCAAACCCGCCAAAGGCAAAATCGACCTTGACCCAGCCGTGAAAGAAGCCGCCTCAAAACGCGTGCAGACACTTCTGAGCAAGTTCGTGCTGTATCCAGAATTGGATTTGGACTTCCTTAAAAAAGAATTTGTTAAATAAATTCCTCACAGAGGACACAGAGAGAGTTTTATAATTCAAAGAAAATGTACACCTCAGTCAAATTGCCTTTGTAACGCGATGTGACTGAGGTGTTTTTTTTGTGTGAAAAATAAATGTCAAAACACTGGCAGTAAATGCAATTTTGGGCTGTGCGGACTCGACCGAGAGCACAGCCCAAAATTGTTTTATGGTCGGTATTGTTATTTCAGCATTTCTTTTTTTATCTTGTACTTGCTTCCACAGCAATGACACACAACTTCAATCGGGTCGGGGTCGTTGGCGATGATGTCGGCAAGCTCCGCTTTCGGCAAATGCTTTATGTGCTCGGCAAAGCTTTGTGCGCTGCACGGGCAGTCAAAAATCACATCGCGGCTAAGGACGGCAGTAGGCTTGAACTCACGGAAAAGACCGTAAATCACGTCTTCCATGTCGCCGCCGTCAGCGAACCACTTTCCAATAGAAGGCATTGCGCGGAACGCGTTTTCGGCTCGGCGAATCAAATCTTCCTCGGTTTCTTTTTTGTCTTCTGCGCCGGAATTTTCGGTTTGTGCGCTGATGCTGCTCTTTCCGCCCGCGCCCGGGACATGCTGCAAGAACATGCCGCCCGCGCCAATCACGCGACCTTTTTCGTCAAACTGAATGCTTGTGTTGAACGCGGTGTGAACTTGCTCGCTCTGCGCGAAATACCATGCCAAGTCCTTCGCGATATTTTTGTACATGATTTCGACCGTGCCGACCTGCGGTGCTTTCATTCCCTCGCCGATTCGGGAAATGGTGAGCGTGCCGTCGCCCAAGAACGGAGACAAATCCCAGCTTTCGAGCGGTTTTTCAATCGGGATTTTGTCTTGGAGCAAAAATCCGCGTACATAGCCCGTGGAATCAGCCTCGACCGAAAATCCTGCGGCGGGGCCGTTCGTGTCGTAGCGGAAAGTGAGGTGCTCGCGCCCTTTCATTGTGGGAATCAAAAGCGCGGCGCAAAGCATGGCTTGTCCTAAAACGAGCGTTTCGAGGATTCCGAGATTGTGCTGAGCGCGCATTTGGTTTACGAGGCGCGTTCCGTTGAAAAATGCGCCGCGGAAGCTCCCTTCCGCCATGACGAACATGGTCATTTCGTCTTTATGGATTTTGCCCAGATGGGCGAGCAATTCTGTGTCGGTAAGTTCTTGTGTAATCATGCGGAAAGTATAACAGAAAAAAATCCCCGTGCATATTATCTTGATTCGTGTTACAATAAGGCGAATTTTATGTATCGAGGACAGATATGAAATTATATGTAGGCAACTTGAGTTATGAGACGACAGAAGACACCCTGCGTGAGGCTTTTTCTAATTACGGGGATGTCATTTCCGTGCATATTATGCGCGACCGCTTCACCGAGCAGTCAAAGGGCTTTGCGTTCATTGAGATGGGAACAGAGCTCCAGAGCGAGCGCGCAATCGGTGGCATGAACGGAAAAGCCGTTGACGGGCGCAGGCTTCGTGTGACTGAGGCTGTCGACAAGATGCCGCGCCGTGAGAATTCCGACAGGGGAGAACGCGGAGAGCGATTTGACCGGCGGGAGCGACGTCCTGAGCGTCGTTTTGACCATCGCTCAGGCGACCGCGACAGAACGCGCTTTGACCGACGCGACGGACAGCGTTCTGAGCGTCGTTTTTCATGGCGGGACAATCCACGCGATGAGCGGCGAAGTGATGTCTCAAACGAGTATTAAATTCTGTTGAGAATTGCTGTTTTTCTGCCGATAAAAAAGAGATAGGTTATAAAAAGTAAGGGGGCATTATGTATAAAGCACAACGACGAGCTGCTTTGATTTCAATAAATGTTCTTGCTGCCTTGATTTTCATACTGATTGCAGTAAATCTTGCGCCGCAAACAAAACTGACTGACTATAAAACATATTCGAATGTATTCCCGATTGTCGTAACATCTCTTGTTTTTGCGGTCTTGCTATTTGCGAGTATCACAGCGTTCTTTAATGCGCGAACCAAAATCGAAAATCACGTTATGGAGAATGGCGCGACTGCGCTCTTTACTAAATTTATCGAGCGGCTGCGTTTTTGTTATTCTCTCGAAGACTTTACATCCGCTGTTTCCGAAATTCTTGAGCTTGAAGCAGACTGTTCTGTCTTATATGTCGACCGGAGCGCAAACTATGTTTTGTACAACAGCCCGAATAAATTCACCAATTCCCCTGAAATTCTCACAAAACTTTCGGACAATTATGGCGTGGATTGGCATGATCCGATAAATTTCTTAAGCGACTCGCTTGGTTTGGTCACGAGACGGCGAAAAGCGCGAGGATTTTTCTTTGCGAGCGACGGCGAGCATCTCTATATCTTCAACCGATATACCTATCTCTTTGACTCAGAGATTTACGACAAACTCTACGAGGAATTCGTGCGTTTCCAAAACCGTTCGCGAATCATCTCGAGCCTTTCTGAAATTTCCGAACTTTCAACGGAATGGCAGCAGCTTGCTGACGCTCAGCGCTCGTTCTTGCCGAAAAAACTTCCTGAACTCAAAAATTTAAAGCTCGGTGCGTATTTCCGTCCGCTCATCAACGTGTCGGGCGACTATTACAGCGTCTTGCCGATTGATGAGAACAAAACGCTCCTCATGCTTGGTGACGTTTCTGGTAAAGGTTTGGCAGCGGCGCTCGTCATGGGCTTGGTGATGAACACGGTCAAAATCAAAGAGAACAAAGAAGATTTGGTCGGCATGATTATCGCTGTCGATGCGGCTATCAAAGGCATGCATTTGCAGGATAAATACACGGTTTTGTTCATCGGCATTGTCGACACCGAAAAGATGAAAATCACGTACGTCAATGCGTCAATGTCTGACCCGATTATCGTTACGCGCTCTCCAGAAGGCTACCGAATCAAATCGCTCTCTTCAAACTGCTCAGTCGTCGGCATTATTCCGATTGAGCCGGGCGATGTGCAGGTGAGCGAGCAGCGATTGTTCTCTGGCGACCTCATCATGATGGCGTCGGACGGTGTTTCTGAGGTCATGAACGAAGACAAGGTAGAGCTTGGCGACACAGAGCTTTTCACCGATACAATCAAGGCGAGTGCGGCAAAAGAACCGCAGGAATTCGTAAATGACATCGTAAATCTTGTCATGTCATACAACGCAGACACTCGCTTGCATGACGATTTAACGATGCTTGTTGCAAAGGTAGAGAGGTAGCAGATGATTTACGCGTTTATTAACATTGCTTTTGCGCTCTTCCTCGCATGGATGGCTTTCTTTGTTGATACAAAAACGGGCAACGAAGGAAAAAATCCGGTCATCATGCTCAATGTGTTCCTTGCGCTTGCCTGTGCGTCGTTGGGAATCGCGCTGTTTTCTACGGCATCGGGAGCTCCAGAACGACTCAGCACATTCTTCGGTTCGTTCGCATATGTGTTCTTTGGCATGTACATCATCAATTTTGGCGTGTACTGTGTGTTTTATCCAGTGTGGGAGCGAAATATCGTCGCGCAGGTGCTCTTGTGGGGAGGCTCGATTTGGTGCGCATGGGCGGTTTTCTTTCACTTTACAAGCGTCATTGCCGCAAGTTTTATCGGACTTCGTGTTGAGTCGATTTCGCTGTTCGTCGGCGACCTTGCGACGCTCTTTCCGTATAACTGGTATAACGTGTATGAGGCTGTCATTCTCTTTGTGATTCCGTTCTTCTCCGTCATCATCATGCTTTTGCGCTCTGAGGACAGGAACAGCAGGCTTGATCACCAAAAATCACTGATGAATGCCATCGCGCTCATCATCGCATGGCTGGGGATTTTCTTCATCAAACTCGCATATAACCGAGTTCCGATGTTCTCCGCGCTCTTTTTGATTCCGTTTGTTCTTACGCAGTGGTTGCTCGTCCAGTCGTCTATTATTGATTTCTTGTATGACCGTCTCTATCTGCTCGGTTCGTTCTTGAAAGGTCTCACCTGTTATATTTTCCCCTCTTTAATTGTTGGGTTCGTCTTTGCGGTTTTGTGGGCGACAACGGCAGCTGCAAGTCCGATGCGATTCTATATCCTTTTGACGGTGGCAATCGGCTTTGTGTTTGCCTCTTCATATCAGCTGAACAAGCTTTTTGACAAACGCTCTGGTTTCCGTACGCAGAGTTATGCGGCGTCTTTTGAGGAAGCACTTTCTCAGTTCGACTTTTCTGACGACCCGGAAAACATCGTCCGAAACATGCAGGAAATCTTCAAAAAGCACATCGGTATGTCGTTCATGCGCATCCTCGTTGAAAACGGAAACGAAGAGCTTGAATCGGCATACGACTTACCAGAAGAAAAGAAAATCACGATTTCAACGCGCGGAAAAATGTTTGACTCCCTGCTCAATCAGAACAGGCGCATTATTCTCAAGAGTTTGCTTGATACTGGGCACGCTTATTCTGGCGTTCGTGATGAGGTCGGGCAATTCTTTGCGCAGACGGGCTCAGATGCATTCATCATCTTAAACGAAGGTCGTCACATCATTGGTGTCATTATTTTGGGTCAGAAAGCCGGCGAGAACATTTACAACAATTACGATACCGAGGTCTTTACAAAACTCTACTCATACTTCTTCGTCTTCGGTTACTACATGAAGAACATCGGTAACGAGTCAATCGTCGGTGTCGTCAACCGAGAAATCCGCATGTCTGAGCAGATTATCGAATCTATTCAGGGCAACATGGATCCTATCAAAAACAAGCGCTATGACTCGGGCACGATGATGGTTCACGCGCACAACATCGGCGGTGAGTTCATCGACTTGATTAAGCTTTCCGAAGACCGCCACATCTTCGTTATGGGCGACCTTTCGGGCAAGGGTATCGCGGCTTCAATGAGCATGGTCATCGTCAAATCGGTCATCCGCACGTATTTGCAGGAAACGAAAGACTTTAAATTGCTCGTCGAAAAAGTCAATCAGTTTATCCGATTCAATTTGCCAAAGGGAACGTTCTTTGAGGGCATCTTTGCGCTCATCGATTTCAAAGAAGACACGGTGTATTACATCAACTGCGCCGTTCCTGCGTTCTTCCTCTACAACAGTGCGTATAACAACGTCATGGAAATTCAGGGAGAAGGACACGTTTTGGGCTTCGTCAAGGATATTTCACCGTACATCAAGGTCAAGAAAGTCAAACTCAATCCGGGCGACGTGCTTTTTGCGTGTACCGACGGTTTGCTCGACTCAAAATCGCTTCGTGGCGAGGCGTTCGGCAAAGACCGATTGCAGAAGTCTATCATTGAGAACACGGCGCTCTCGGCTCAGAACATGATTTCTTCTTCGTATAATACGTTGCTCGAATTCCTTTCAAAAGAGCTTGATGACGATGTGAGTGTCTTTACCTTAAAGCTTTTGCGAGCCTAGTGCTCAAAAACTAATAGCTAGAACGGAGATTTTTTTATGGAACAGCTTTCGATTACTGAAAAACAGGGCGCGAACTATATTCTCTATGAAGTTGCGGGTGTCATGAATACATATACAATCACCGAGTTTTCAGAAAAGCTCGATGAGAACATCAAAAAATCGAACATCGTCGTCGATTTGGAGCGCATTGAATCGATTGATTCGGTCGGCGTAGGCTTGATTATGGCGACGTTCAACGACGGTGAAGACTGCGGGCACAAATTCTACATGATGAATCCGTCTCCAGCGGCGCGCCATGCACTTGAAGAGACAGGATTTTACGACGTGTTTGACTTTATTCACGCAGTCACCGAAGTGCAGTAAAATTAAAAACGGAAAACTGAAAATTGAAAATGAAAAAATTTCTTTTTGCTCTTTTGTGCGCGTGCGTGTTGTGCGCGTGTAACGAAAAAATCGCATTGGCACAGACAAAAAGTGCTGCTGAATCAAAATCTGTTGAAACGCCAAAACCAAGTGCCGAAATCGAAAAACTCGGTCGCGTGCTTTCTTCGATGAGCGAGCGGTGCAAGGCAGCGATTCCGAACGGAAATCCCGAGGAATTTCTTGCCGATTTGCATACCGTGCTCGCTGAGGAAGCGAAAAATCACCGTGCTGACGATTTGGATTTGCTCTACCTCATCGACAAAAAGCACAAAGTCGGCTCGGATTATGTGCCGAAGGACTTAAAGCCCGTAAAAAACAACGATGTCTGGAACGTGAGCCGAAATGATTTGTCTCTCAGACCAGAAACTTACGCCGCGCTTGAGGAACTTTCCCGAGCCGCGCTCCGAGACGGCATCAAGCTCATGGTTTCTTCAACCTATCGCTCGTACACGTATCAAGACGGGCTGTTTAAACGCTATGTCGCACAGGACGGGCTTGAGCTTGCGGAGCGATACAGCGCGCGTCCGGGCACGAGCCAGCATCAGCTCGGGTGCGCCGTGGATTTCGGCTCAATCACCGACGACTGGGGCGACACAAAAATGGGCAAGTGGGTGTACAATCACGCCGCCGACTATGGCTGGAGCCTTTCGTTCCCGCGCGGCTATGAGGACATCACGGGCTACATGTGGGAGTGCTGGCATTTCCGCTATATCGGCGTGGAAGCCTGCAAATTCCAAAAAAAGTGGTTCAGCGACGTGCAGCAGTTCATGCTGGAATTTATACATGCATGGAAGCAAAACGGTTAGCAGAAGTCGTTCCGACTGCATGGAAGCAGAGCGAATAGCTAGCCAACGACGACGGGAATCAGTTCTTGCGTGGCGACGTTAAAAAGACCGCGCGGGCTGAGCTTTATGGTGGGAATGTCTGTTTCGGCGAGGTGCGTCATCAATCGGATGGGGCGCTTTATTTTTATTTGCATGTCAGTGCGCGTAATCTGTGCGATTTTATCGTACTCTGCCTTGTATTCCTCAAATCGCTTCGTTGAAAGCAATCCTGCAAAATCGAATTGAATCTGCCCTGCGATTTTTCCGTCGACGACGTAAACTTCTCCGCCTTTTAAATCGATGAGCGTGTTCACCGCGAGCGTTATGTCTGCGTCAGTTGTGCCGACTGCGATGATATTGTGTTTGTCGTGGCTGACAGAAATCGCAATCGCGCCTTTTTCCATTTTGAATCCGTGCACAAACGCCGTTACGGGCGCGAAATGTGCGTATCTGCTGACCAAAACGGCTTTTATGCAGTCTTTTGAAACATCGCTGATGACTGCCCCGTCTTTTATGGCGAGCGATTCTGTCTTTTTCGCTGTGCAGGTTTCGTCGTTCTGAGCTTCGATGATATTTACGAGAATGTGCTGCGTTTTTTCGTCAAATGCGTGGCTGTTCGCCGGAACTCTGACCGCAATGTCCTCTGCGGTGATTTTCTGTGCGTCGAATCGATTCAGCGCCTTGAGCGGAGCTTTTGTGCTCTCGACGAGCGAAATGTCCGCCGGTTTTCCAAGCTCGTCTTCATCGGCATCGGAATTGTCGTACACGCATTTTCCTTTGATGTAGGTTTGCAGAACGTCGAACGAATGAATCGAATTGACGACGATAAAATCCGCGTTGTCTCCAACTTTTAGCAGCCCCGAGCTCAAGTGGTAGTGCGTTGCGGAATTTATACAGGCGGCGCGCAGAACAGAATAGATGTCAGCACCGTTTTCGATTGCTTTTGCGACCGATTTGTTGAGATAGCCGTTCGGAATATTCGCCGCAAAGATGATTCCAGAAGACAGCATGAGTTTATCGGCGTTCGTTCTATCGTCAAACAGCGGAAGCAAGGCACGGTACGTTTCTGGAATGCGCGTCGGAATTGTGATGGAAAGATGGTGCCTGAGCTTTGCAAGCGCGTCTTCGTATGACGTGCAGCCGTGGTCGGTCGAAATAGAAGATTTGCAATATTCATCGAGATGTGAGGCGGAGAGAGAAGGCGCATAGCCGTCAGCGGGCTTTCCTTCTGCCTGTGCGAGCGCAAGAATCTGCTCTGTGCGCGCCTCATGCAGAATGACGGACGGAAAATCGTCAATCTTGCCGAGATGGGTGACTTCCGGCATCGAAATGAGTTTTTTGATGTCGCTCAATTCATAGATGCCATGATGTATGGTTGAGGGGGCAGCGAATCCGAAATAAAACGGGGCTTTCTTCGCATTGTCGATGAGCGCATGCAGTCCCTTGAGCCCGAGAATTGCACTCGTCGCATCGCAATCAACGGCGGCACCAATGACCCCCTGAGAGAGTGCTCCACGCGCATATTCTGACGGTGAGACTTGCGACATCTCAAGCTGAATATGCGCGTCGATGAAGCCCGGGAGAATATACGGCAGATTATCCGATATTGTTGTTGCTGGGCGAATCACGCTGTCATTGTAGACGGTATGGAGAATGTCGACAATCTTTCCTTTCTCGAAACAAACGGTACCGGGAAACTGTCTTCTGTTTTCTATATCGACAATGATTCCGCTGACTTTTTTCATGCGACCCCTTTTGTTTTATTTTACCACCACATTCACCAATTTACCCGGAACGACAATTATTTTTGCGACCGTCTTTCCTTCGGTGAATTTTTTGAAGCCTTCGGTTTCTTTCGCCATTGCTTCAAGCGTTGCGTTGTCGCTGTCGGCAGCGGCTTCGAATTTGGCGCGGAGCTTGCCGTTAATCATGACTGGGAATTCTTTGGTGTCGTCCTTGCAGAACTCTTCGCTGAATTCAGGCCATTTTGCGTAGGCGCAGCTTTCTTTGTGACCGAGTTTTTCCCACAATTCTTCGCCCAAGTGCGGAGCGTAGGGAGCGAGCAAAAGCACGAATCCTTCCCACATTTCGCGCGGAAGAGAATCGAATTTGCTTGCTTCGTTCACGAAAATCATCATCTGGCTGATTGCGACATTGAAGTCGAGGTTTGCCGTGTCTTCGCTTACTTTTTTGACTGTCTTTGCGTAGGTTTTGCGGAGTGAAGCCAAGTCTTTGTCGAGTTTTCCTCTGATGTCAATGTCGGTGAGCGGTTTTTCGCTCAAATTCCAGATTTTATCGAGGAAGCGGTTTACGCCGATTAAGCCCTGCGTGTTCCACGGTTTTGAAACGGTGAGCGGTCCCATGAACATTTCGTACATGCGCACGCTGTCCGCGCCGTAGCTTTTAATCATCTCGTCGGGATTCACGACATTTTTGAGCGATTTTGACATCTTCGCGATGACGCGCTCCAATTCCTCTCCGTCTTCTTTTGAGTAGAATTTGCCGTCTTTTTCTTCGACCGCATCAACCGCCACGAGCGACTTGTTTTTGCGCTGGAAGGCAAAGCTTGTAATCATGCCCTGATTGATAAGCCGCTGGAACGGCTCTTTTGTTGAGACTACGCCCAAATCGTAAAGGACTTTGTGCCAGAATCGCGCGTAAAGAAGATGAAGAACCGCATGTTCCGCGCCACCCACATACAAATCAACCGGCATCCAGTAGCTTTCCTTTGCTTTGTCGGCGAATGCGAGCGTGTTCTGCGGGTCGATGTAGCGAAGATAGTACCAGCAGCTTCCCGCCCACTGAGGCATGGTGTTCGTTTCGCGGCGGGCAGGCTTTCCGCACTTGGGGCACTTGCAGTTCACCCATGAGTCGATTCCTGCCAATGGGCTTTCGCCCGTTCCTGTGGGCTGATAGGTTTTGACCGCGGGGAGTTCAAGTGGAAGCTCTTCTTCTGGAATGGGCACGATGCCGCAGTCGGGGCAGTGAATGAGCGGAATTGGCTCGCCCCAGTATCGCTGGCGGCTGAAAACCCAGTCGCGGAGCTTGTAGTTCACGGCTTTTTTGCCGATTCCCTTTTCACCTAAGAATTCGAGCATTTTTGCGATAGCGTCTTTTTTGTTGAGTCCGTCCAAAAATTCTGAATTGACATGGATTCCGTCTTCAGTCCATGCCTGTTTTTGCACATCAACTTCGCTCTTCAAGACTTCGATAATCGGAAGATTGAATTTCTTCGCAAAATCCCAGTCGCGCGTGTCGTGAGCTGGAACTGCCATAATCGCGCCCGTGCCGTAAGAAATGAGAACATAGTCTGCAATCCAGATTGGAATGAGTTTTCCGTTCACGGGATTGATTGCGTAGCTTCCGCTGAATACGCCCGTTTTGTCTTTTGCAAGGTCGGTGCGTTCCAAATCAGATTTTTTTGCCGCTTCTTCGACATATGTTTCGACGGCTTCTTTTTGCTCAGGAGTGGTGAGCGTTTTTATCAATTTGTGCTCAGGTGAGATGACCATGTAAGTCGCGCCAAAGAGCGTGTCGCATCGCGTGGTGTATACGGTGAGTTTCTGTTCGGTCGGTTTTCCATCCTTGTCGGCAACGGTGAAGTTCACTTCAGCGCCCTCAGAGCGACCAATCCAGTTTCGCTGCATTGCTTTTACGCTCTCAGGCCAATCCAAGCCTTCCAAGTCTTCAAGAAGTCGGTCTGCATAGGCGGTGATTTTCAAAATCCACTGACGGATGACTTTGTGCGTAACGGTTGCACCGCATCGGTCGCAGTGACCTTCTTTGACTTCCTCGTTCGCCAAGCCCGTGAGACAATTCGGACACCAGTTAATCGGCGTTTGTGCCTCATACGCCAAGCCTTTTTTGAAAAGCTGGAGAAAAATCCACTGAGTCCACTTGTAGTAGTCAGGGTCGCAAGTGATAACCTGTCTGTCCCAATCGTAAGAAAAGCCGAGTGCCTTAATCTGCTCGGTGAAGTGGGCGATGTTTTCGTAAGTGGTGGTGGCGGGGTGCGTTCCCGTTTTAATCGCGTAGTTTTCTGCCGGCAAGCCGAACGCGTCGTAGCCCATCGGGTGCAAGACATTGTAGCCGTTCATGCGGAGATAACGCGAATAGATGTCCGTCGCCGTGTAGCCTTCTGGGTGCCCCACATGCAAGCCCGCCCCGCTCGGATAAGGGAACATGTCAAGGATATAGCGTCGTTTTTCTTTTGGAATTGATTCGTCTTCGGTAGCACGGAAAGTCTTGTGCTCGCTCCAATATTTCTGCCATTTTGGTTCGATGTTCTGAAATGGGTACATATGTGTTTTACTCCTTTTTTATCCACAGATTAGCACCGATTTTCACCGATTTTATATGATTTAGTTGAAAGTTTTCTTGGTGAACACGAAAGAATTTCATGTTGTGAAATCGTAATCTGTGCACATCTGTGTAAATCTGTGGATTCATATTACCAAATTTCAGAAAAACTATCCACAGAAAAATACACTTCACTTTAAAAGGAACATGCGTTATAGTAGTAAAACATTCTTACACATAAGAGGCTATAGAAATGGCAAAAGACATTTATGACACATTCCGTGACATCGGTATCATTCCGGTTGTCGCAATTGAAGACGCTTCAAAGGCAGCTGATTTGGCTCACGCTCTCGTAAAGGGCGGATTGCCAGCTTCAGAAGTTACATTCCGCACAGCATGCGCGGCTGAGGCTATCGAAGCAATGATTAAGGCGGAGCCTGACATGCTCGTTGGTGCGGGTACGGTTCTCAATGTTGAGCAGGCAGAAAAGGCTGTCAAAGCAGGCGCAAAATTTATCGTTTCACCGGGCTACAATCCTGATGTCGTTGACTGGTGTATCAAAAACAATGTTCCAACTATGCCAGGAATCTCAAATCCGTCAGAAATCACCGCTTGTATCAACAAGGGCGTTACACATCTCAAACTCTTCCCTGCTGAGCGCAAGGGCGGCTACAAAATCATCGACGACTTCGGCGGTCCATTCCCACAGTGCACATTCATGCCAACTGGCGGCGTTACCACTGAGAATGTCGGCGAGTATGCAAAACGCAAGAACATCCTCTGTATGGGCGGAACCTGGATGGTTAAAAAGCCACTCATCGAAGGCTGCAAATGGGACGAAATCACCCAGATTTGTAAAGACGCTGTAAAAGCAATGCACAACTTCCGTGTTGAGCACATGGGCATCAACGCAAAGAACGCTGACGACGCTGCTTCAATCGCAGAGGGCTTCGGAGCATTCGGTTTTGCTGCAAAAGTCGGAAATTCTTCAATCTTCGCTTCTGACCAGATTGAAATCATGAAAGAGAACGGCCGTGGAACTCATGGTCACATCTCTGTACTCTGCAACAATGTTGAGCGTGCTTTGGCTTACCTCGAAAAATTCGGCTTCAAACCAGTTGCCGGAACAGAAAAATGGATGGGCAAAGAAAACGCTTCTCCGCTCAAGGTTGTTTACCTCGACAAAGAAGTAGGCGGATTTGCAATCCACTTGAAGAGAGCGTAAGGTTTATTCCTCACAGAGCTGGGGAGTACACAGAGAGTTCTCCTTATAACAAAATAAAACCCACAGTCATGTTGCTTTTAGTCAACTTGATTGTGGGCTTTTTTTGTCACACGGAGAATTCGCTAACGCCTCGCGTTTTCGGCGTTACTTAAACGCTGTTCGGGCTGCCTCCCTCACTTTTTAATCACAAAATCCGTGTAATCCGTGTAATCTGTGGTTATCTGTGCTAATCTGTGGATTATTTCTCCGACAAATCAATCAGCGTTGTGACAGGAATCGGAGCCAGGGCTTCGTGATAGTTTAGTTCTGGTATCCCGATAACTCCGAAGAATTCTGCGACACTGCCTCCGCCCTGTTCAATCAGGCTTTTTGACGCATTCAGCGTGCCGCCTGTTGCGATTAAGTCGTCAATTACGAGATATTTTTTGCCGCTCTGAATGTCGGCTTTGTGGGCTTCAATGGTTGCCTCGCCGTATTCCAGGGAATAGCTTGCGCGGTACACATCGCCGGGGAGCTTGCCCTTTTTGCGGATAAGGACGAGCGGAACGCCAAGACGGTCTGCCAACGGAGCGGCGAACAAAAATCCGCGGCTTTCCACGGCGGCGATTGCGTCAATCTGCTTAGTCTTGTAAAGCTCTACCATGCGGTCAAGGCAGTGCTTGAACGCGCTCGGATTGGTGAAGATGCTCGTGACATCAAAAAAGAGAATTCCTTCTTTTGGAAAATTGGGAACTCTGCGGATTGCTTTATCTAAAACTTCATCGTACTGTGCTGTAGCCATAACGGCTTATTCTATCAATTCGATTTGCTGATGTCTATCGACTTCCCTTTAAAAAATCTCCAAGTGTGCTATAATCAAATGCTATGAAATATCGGTCGTTTTTTTCTTGTCTTCTTGTTTTTCTGCTGTGTCACCTTGCTTTTTCTCTCAGCGAAGAAAAAAAAGTCGTAAAAATTCCGCGCTATGACTATGACGCGCTCTACGAAAAACACGGAAATGACAACGAAACCTCGTATGTTTCTGAATTCCTCGAGAATTTAAATCGCTACACTGACTTCACGTTTGAGTATGTTCCGATTGAGCGAAAAGATTTGATTCCCGCGCTTGAGAGCGGTGTCGTCGACGTCGTGCCGTTTTTGGGGCGCGAGGCTGACGCAAAAAATGAGTTCTTGTATTCTGACATTCCGACGGCGATTGGCTCAACGGTCTTTGCCTCAAACCGCATGCCCGACATGGACAATCTTCGGGTCGGTATTTTGAATCACGCGCCGCAAACGCTCAAAGAGAAAGTGTTTTTTTTCGTCAAGAATCAAGGCATCACCGCCTCATATTTTTACTACGACACTTCCGAAGAACTGATTGCCGACATCTACAACGATAAAATCGACGTGTTTACGACGATTGACTTTACGATTCCGAACGATTTTTTTGTGATTGCCACGATTGAGACGACGTTTTTCTATCTCGCGACGACAGAAAAGAACCAAGCGCTTTTTGACAGCTTTAACTCCTCGCTCTCGACGCTCTTTTTGCTCAATCCTTCGTTTCTTTCGACGCTCCGTGCGCGCTACATTCCGTCCGCGCGCTATTCAATCAATCGCTTAAGCCCAAAAGAGCAAAATTACGTCCGCAAGAATAAAAATATCCGGGTTTCTGCCGTCATGAATCAGCCGCCGTACTGCTCGCTGATTGAGGGTGAATTCCGGGGCATCGTCATCGACCAGATTAACACGATTGCAAAATCGAGCGGGCTTTCGGTGACGTACGTGCCCGCATATTCGTACCTTGAGGCAATGAATCTCGTGCGCTGGGGAGAAGCCGACCTCATCTATACCGTGAACGAGCTTTTGATTCAATCGGATTTGGCGTCAATCAAGCCGACGAGTCCGCTCCTCTCGCAAAAATTTGTCTGCGTCTGCAACACGGGTTATAAAGAGAACGAGCCGCTCGTCTTTGTTGAGATTCGGGGCGTGCAGTATTCAAAGGACTTTGTTGACTCGCATTTTCCCGTTTCCAAGAAGATTTCCGTTGACACATCGCAAGAATGTTTTGCGCTCATCGAGTCAAATAAAAACTACATCACGTTTTTGCCATATCTCGAGGCGGATTACTATCTCCGCACTCATTTGCTGACGAACATTGCGATTCGGAGTGAAAGCTACTCGGTCGCCGTGTCGCTCGGCATTTCGCGCCGCCTTGAGAGCGAGCTTGCCGCCGTTCTTGACAAATCGATTTACACGCTCACCACGTCGATGTTCGAGAAGTTCATGGAACGCAACATGGAAGCGAATCCGACCCTCGTTTCGTTTATCAAAAAGCACCTCGTGCTCTTCTGCATTGTAGCGGCGATTTTTGTGCTCGTGCTTGCGACGGCGATTTTCCTCTTTGTAATCATCGAGACAAAGCGGCGCAAAGACAAGCAGATTCAGCAGGCGATGAACATGGCGAACCGCGACTCAATGACGGGCTTGTTCAATCACATCGCGTTTGAGAAAAAGGTGACGGGAATCCTCGCGCATCAAGAAGAAAATGAAATCGGCGTGTTCGTGATGATTGACATCGATGACTTTAAGAAGGTGAACGACACGCTCGGGCACGCAAAGGGCGACTATGTGATTGTCTCGGTGGCGAATTTGCTGATTTCTACATTCCGTGGCGGCGACTTAAAGGGCAGAATGGGCGGAGACGAATTTGCGGTCTTTATGCGCAATGTCGCAGACCTTGAGGCAGTCAAGCGCAAAATGCAGATGTTGCAGTCATCGATAAAAACCTATTTTGAAGAGAGCGAGCTTGAAATAAAAGTGACGTGCTCAATCGGAATCAGCTGGTGCAAAGGAACGCAAGAAGAGGGCGCGTTTGCCCGAATCTACAAGGCAGCCGACGAGGGCTTGTACCAAGTGAAGAAATCGGGCAAAAACGCGTTCTCGATTGTGGAATTGGCGGAATAGCTACTTTTTTACCGTGCGGATTGCGCCCATCTTGAGCCGTTGCTCTCGCGTGTGGGTGAGCATGGCTTTTAGGCTTTCCGCGTCTTCTTCGGCGATGTATTTTTTGAAGCGTTCCATCTGTTTTTCAAAATTCTCGATGTGAGAAACGAGTTTTTCTTTATTGCTGATGAAAAGCTCCGTCCACAAGGGCGCGTTAATCATCGCGATGCGCGTTAAATCTTCAAAAGAGCCACCACCGAACGCCGTGATTTCGGGGTCTTCCGCGCTTTCAACTAAGGCACTTGCAATCACATGGCAGAGCTGGCTCGTAAAGCCGATTTTGTAGTCGTGCGTATCGCAGGTGGTCTCAGTGATTCGCGTAAAGCCCATCTCGGCGACGAGACTTCGCATAAAATCGAGGTTTTCGGGCTTGTTGAAACTTGACGGACAGAGAATGTAATTGTGGTTCACGAAAAATTTTGCGTCGGAATTGGCATAGCCTTCCTTTTCGCCGCCCGCCATCGGATGCCCGATAATAAAATCAACATCATCGCGCAGAATTTCGGGCATCGCCTTTTCAAAAATGCCCTTTACGCCCGAAATATCCGTGACGATTGCGCCTTTTTTGAAATGCTCTTTGTGCTCCTTCATGAATTCAAGCGTTGCGTGCGGGTAAAGGCAGACAAACACAACATCGCACTCAGGAAGCATTTTGTCAACATTGTCCGAAGTATACACCGCCGTCGCCACGCCCTCAGAGACCGCCTGCATGAGACACGCCGTGCTTCGGTTGCAGGCGAGCACTTTCCCCGTTGAGCCCGCCTGGCTCAAAATATTCTGCCGAATCGATTTTGCGAACGAGCCGCCCATGATTCCCAAACCAACAATTCCGTATGTCGCGTGTTTCAGTTCCATTAGAGTGTTCTTCCTTCAACCGCCGCGTATTTTGCGAGCACGTTCATTAAATCATCAAACTGCGCGGGTGTCAAAGACTGCTCGCCGTCGCAGAGGGCTTTTTCGGGATTGTTGTGAACTTCGATGATGAGTCCGTCCGCGCCCACGGCGACCGCCGCCTTTGCCAAAGTGGGAACCATCCAGCGGATTCCGCATGCGTGGCTTGGGTCGATGATGACGGGAAGGTGCGTCTCTTTCTTCAAGTAGGGCACGATACTTAAATCCAAGCAATTTCTCGTGTAATTGTCGAATGTGCGGATTCCGCGCTCGCAGAGAATCACATTTTCGTTTCCGCTCGCCATGATGTATTCCGCGCTCATGAGGAATTCTTTGACGGTTGCGCTAAGCCCACGCTTTAAAAGAATCGGATTTTTGAGTTTTCCGACTTCTTTGAGCAAATCGAAGTTCTGCATGTTGCGCGCGCCAATCTGAATGATGTCCACATCCTCAAAAAGCGGAATCTGATTGATTGCCATAAGCTCGGTGACAATCGGAAGCCCCGTTTCTTTTCGGGCGATTTTAAGCAATTCCAAGCCTTCCGCTCCCAAGCCCTGGAACGAGTAGGGAGAAGTGCGTGGCTTGAACGCTCCGCCACGCAAAAATCTCGCCCCGCTCGCTTTGACTGCTTTTGCCACTTCCACGACTTGCTCTTCGGTCTCCACAGAACAAGGTCCTGCCATAATTGCGCAGGTTTTTCCATCCCCAATGTTCGCGCCCAAGTTTGAATCAGCCTTTGAAATGAGCGAAACCACCGTGTCCTCTGGGTGGAAGCTTCGGCTCGCCTGTTTGTACGGGGCTTTTACGCGCTGCGCACTCTCAACGATTTCATTTGCCAACAGCTCTTCGGGTGTGATTCGGCTCGTGTCGCCAATAAGACCAAGAATCGTGACATCCGCGCCCTTTGACTCGTGAATGTCCAAGCCCCGTGCTTTCAACCCTGATTTGAGTTCCGCAACTTTTTGTGCGTCCGCACCATTTTTCAATACAACAATCATTTTTTTTCTCCTGTGTTTTTAGGCATAAAAAAAGGACTTCCGATTTGGAAGTCCTTGCTAAATGCCAATTGATTTCGCAACTTTACGCATTATATGTGAGCGTTTGACTTCCAGAGCGGACACGAGAAAAATAAAAATAGCCATAATAAGAGTAAGCCTTCGTAAAACCGAAGCTCTGGCTAGAGAAGCATTTTTCTGTCGCATAAGAAGTGTTGCGATTCATGTGAAGCAGAATAGAGCAAAAAAAGAAAACGGTCAAGCGAAAATTTTGTTGCACATTCAAAAACTTCTGTTAAAATAATCTGTAGACACGTTTCATATCGTGATGTAAGTACGTTTCAGAGGAATACAATGAAAAAAACGGATAACGAAAAAAGAACGGCAAAGCGGCAGAAGTCAGTGTCGCGTTTTATCAGCATTGCGCTTGCATTGGGAATCATCTTGTTCTCTCTCGTGATTTTCCTTGTCGTCCGCGCGCAGTTGTTTAACGGGCTTATCGAGTATTTTCAAGAGCAGGCTGTCGAGCAATCAGACATCTTCTTATCTAAAATCAACGACTCCCTTTCTAATACGGAGCGTGCCGCTGAATGGGTTGCCGACATTTACGGAACGAGCGCATCTCACACGGGCATGGACCGCTACATCGCGAATGATTTGTGCTCAAGCGCGATTCGAATCATGGGCGTCGAGACGGCGGTCATCTTCGACAAAAACGGAAATCAGTATTCGTCAGAGCAATTCGGAACGGCGGTCAAATCCGACATGGTGCTTTCCGCGCTTTCAGGGCAAAAAATGGGCAATATCGTCAAGACTGGCTCATCTGTCTACGTCATATTTGCTTCTCCGCTCACCATTGCGCGTGAGATTGTGGGCGCTGTCGTCGTAAAAACGAATATCTGCACCGATGAATTCATTCAGGACTTGAACATGACGCTCGGAAGCGACGTCACGATTTTCGATGGCGACAAGCGCGCCATTACGAGCATCATGGGAATGAACAACACGGTCATTGCCGACAACACGGTCATCAAGCGCGCGGAAAAGGGCGAGGCAACAACGCTCATCAACGTAATCGGCGGAATCAGAACGATTTCTTACTATTTCCCGCTCTACGACAACGCAAAGAATTTTGTCACAACCTTGTACATCGGTAAGCCGCTCGCTGTCGCAAATCTTGTTGCTGCAAAGATTTTTGCCCCGCTCATCGTTGTCATCGTTGTATGCACGATTTTGATTCTTGCGGCGTTCATTTACATCATCACGATAAAAATCATCCGCCCGCTCGGTCTTGTCGTAAAGGCGGTGCGAAATCTTTCTTCTGGAAACGGTGACCTCACGTATCGGCTTCCGGTCAAAGGAAGCGACGAATTTGCCGCGCTTTCTTCGGGTGTCAACGATTTTATCTCGCTGTTGCAGGGCATCGTCATCAAAATTAAAAACGGCGCGCAGCAAGTGCTTGGCGAGAGCGAGCAGATTAGTCAGGCGAGCCAGGGAATTTCGGGCGGAGCTGCAAGCCAGGCGGCTTCTACCGAGGAGATGTCGGCAAGTCTTGAAGAAATGGCGGCAAACATTCAGCAGACGGCAGAAAACGCGCGAAAAACGGGCGAAATTGCCGAAAAAACGTCTGCGGAAAGCTATGAGGGGGGCGAGCTTGTTTCAAAGTCACTCGCCGCAGTCCGCGAAATCTCCGAAAAAATCAACATCATCGACGACATTGCGAATCAGACGAACATGCTTGCGCTTAACGCGGCAATTGAGGCGGCGCGCGCAGGTGATGCCGGAAAGGGATTCGCTGTTGTTGCGGGTGAAGTCCGAAAACTTGCGGAGCGCAGTCAGAGCGCGGCAGGTGAAATCATTGAGCTGTCTTCGCGCACGCTTGAGCATGCGGAGTCGGCAGGAGACAAAATCAACGGTATTGTGCCGGAAATTCAGCGCACAACGGAGCTTATCGAAGATATTTCTGCGGCATGTAGCGAGCAGAACACAGGCGCTCAGCAAGTAAGCACGGCAATTCGTCAGCTCGACGCGGTTGTGCAGCAGAATGCGGGCGCGTCAGAAGAGCTTGCCGCTATGTCAGAAGAATTGAACGCAAACGCGAAAGACTTGGTCTCAACCATCAGCGTGTTTAAGACCGAGTAGCTACCTGCGCCCAAAACTTTCCAAATTCGCCAAGCCCCGCTTGAACTGGGGGATGCGAGCACATGCGGTTGTGTCCCAGCCGCTTCGGTCGCCGCGCGCTAAGAAGTGGTACGCCACGCCCGCAATCATCGCGCCGTTGTCACCGCAGAGCTTTAACGGCGGGAAAATGCACGTGATGTCCGTGCGCTCTGCCAAAAGTGCGCGAAGCCGTGAGTTTGCCGCCACGCCGCCGCCCGCGACCACTGTTTTTAAGCCCGTGTCTTCAACTGCGCGGAACAGGCGGCTCGTGAGCGTTTTGCATGCGGTTTCTTGGAACGCGGCGCAAATGTTTTCGTTTGTTTTTTCGTAGCCCGGTTTTAGGAACATGTCCGCCTGATGAATGACGGCGGTTTTAAGCCCGCTGAACGAAACATCGTAGCGGTTTGAGTCGCGCTTATCGAGCTTTGGCACGGGGAACGCGAACGATTTTGCATCTCCTTTTTGTGCGAGTTTGTCGATAATCACGCCACCGGGGTAGCCAAGCCCGTAAAATTTACTCACTTTATCAAATGCCTCGCCCACGCTGTCGTCAATCGTCGTTCCGAGCACTTCCAAATCATCAAATCCATTCACTTTTGCGATAATCGAGTGCCCGCCACTTACGAGCAAGCCCAAATACGGATATTGAATGTCGTTTTCGAGGTGGGCGGCGTACATGTGGCCGAGCATGTGGTTGATTGCGATAAACGGTTTATTCGTTGCCCATGCGAGCGTTTTTCCGAATGTAAGCCCGACCAAAAGGCTTCCCATTAAGCCTGGACGGTTCGTGGCGGCGATTGCGTCAACATCGTCCAACGTCATGTTCGCTTCGGTGAGTGCCTGTCTCACCACGGGCAAAATCCACTCCGCGTGTTTTCGGCTCGCGATTTCTGGCACCACGCCCTTGTAGACTTCATGAAAGGGAATCTGCGTAGCGACCACATTTGAGATAATCTTTTTGCCGTCTTCAACAATCGCACACGCTGTCTCATCACAGCTCGACTCAATACCTAAGACTTTCATATTCAGTTCCTCTTTTTATTTCAGCATACTCGGTGTGGCGAATCGGTAGCCCGCGGCTTTCATTTCGGGGTACATTTCGGCGAGCAAATCGGGCAAAATCTTTACGCTTTTGTCGACATGCCCGATGACGATTGCCCTGCCGTGACGGTTCGCGTAGGCGAGCGTTTCTCTCATTCGTTCAAGCATTTTCGCGCGGTCGATGTCGTTATCGAGGTACGGACCCGCCTTTTCAAAGATGTGCATGTCGCGCTCGAGGGCGGCTTGCGGTGCTTTTGTGGCGGCGGTGGTGCGCGAGTCTAAAAAATACACGCCCATTTCCGCGCAGACATCGAGAACCGTTCCGATTTTAATCACATTTGATGTAATAAGCGAGCCTTCGTGATTGTTCATGCCCTTTACGCCTGGTCCAAGTTCCGCGAGATTTTCTTTGACGACGGCGGCAATTTCATAGCTCGACATGTTCTCGGTGATTTTTCCGGGACCTGGGTCGAGTTTGAGATTCATCGATTGCATGGGCTGATGCAAAATCACTTCTTGCCCGGCGGCACGAATCACATCGGCACATGCACGCGTTTGCGGAAGTTTGGGAAGCACGGCAATCGTAATAGGGAAGGGGAGCGCGGCGTACTGTTTGGTGTTTTCTGCGCTCCTACCCGCGTCGTCGATGATAATCACAATCGTTGCTCCGTTTGAGGCGGGTGGAATGTCGAATCGGTTTTTCGGCACTTGCTTTTGAATCTGCTCCGTTTGAGTGGGCGTTTTTGCAGAAGCGACGTGCGCGTTCGTGCGTGATGGTGCGCTCGTTGTTTGTGGCGCAATCGGTGCGCTCGTCGTTTTTTGTGCGCTTGCAGTCGACGTGCTCGCTTGCGCAGGCTTTGCTTGCGATTGAGCGACTGCCTTTACGGGTGTCTGTGGCTTTGTCTGAGACGGTTGCGTTTGCTTTGTCTGCGCGACTGTCGTCTGCTTTGCTGTTTTTGCTGGCTCTGCTTTTTTCGGTTCGTTTGCGCTTGGCTTTGCCGTTTGAGAAGTCGCTTGCTTTACCGGCTGGCTCTGCACGCTCTGAGTGGCGGGGGCTTGCTTTTTTGGCTGCGTTGGTTGTGTCTGAGCGACGGGCGTTTTTTGCTTTTGGGGCGTTTCTTTTACTGGCTCTGCTTTTTTTTCGGCTTGTGCAATCTGGGCTGTCTGTACCGTTTCTTGCGCCTGAACCTTTTCTTCGATATTCAAAAAAACACTCAGTGCGAGCGCGAGCACACAGATTCCTGAAATGAGCGCGCAAAAAAGAGCGACTTTATTCTTTGCAAGAACGACTTTTGGCTTTTTTGCCTTTGGCCGTGCAGTGCGTTTTGTCGCTCGTTTTGCTGTTTGAGACGTTTTTTTTACTGGAGATGATTTTTTTGTCGTCCGAGATTCAGGCATAGCGTGGCATTATTGTAGTCATTTTATGCCCGAATGTCGAGTTATGCCGTATACAACTCGATTCGTGTCTCGTCCACGGCTTTTTTGATTCGTTTGAGCGCTTTGATTTCCGTTTGGCGGATTGTCTCTGCAGAAACACCGAGTGAGAGTCCCAGTTCGCGCAAGGTCGGCGCATGAACTTTGCCTTCGAAATTGTAGCGTCCTGCGATGACGTAGCGCTCTTTTTCGGGAAGCTGATTCACCAGTTTTTGAATATTTTTGCGCGCGATTTCTGAGAAATAGCGTTTTTCTGGCTCGTAGGTGAAGTCTGGAATCAAATCGCCGATTGTGCCTGAGCCGTCTTCGTTGCATTCTGCGTCGAGGCTCGTGTATGAATAGAGGTACGTGAGCGCGTCAGAAATCTCTGTCTCGCTGATACCGAGGTATTTTGAAAGTTCTGCGCTTGACGCTTCCTTTCCTGTGACCTGCGTGTACTCGCTCTGAATGCTTGAAAGGCGGCGGAGCACTTCTTCTTTGCGCTGCGGAATGGCAATCATGCCAGTCTTGTTGTGAACAAAACGCAGCATATACTGTAAAATCCACGGATATGCGTATGTTGAAAACCTTGTGTTGAATGATGATGAGAATTTTTCAGCCGCAGCCATGAGCCCGAGGTTTCCTTCTTGAATTAAATCCATGACAGAGATTTTGTAGGTTCTTCGGAATTTATTCGCCACACTTACGACAAGGCGAAGATTTGAGTTAACGAGAGTCGTAACCGCATGTTTTTCGCCCGCAGTGATTTTTTCTGCCAGAGCTTTTTCATCTTCTGACGTCAAAAGGGGGTATCGCTGAATCTGAGATACATACAGTTCGTACATTTTCATAAAAGTCCTCCAGAAAAGAAAAGTCTTTTCTACGAGAAATGTAGGAGCAAGAATCGTGCCAAGTTTAAAAAATATATATTATTTTAAGAAATAAAGAGCGTATTTTGTTGTATTATAAGAAGATGCTGAAAGGATAGAATGTATAACGCAAAAAATGACGATTGCAAGCTGATGTTAAAAAAAAAGCACAAATTTTTGGGATTGTATACATTTGTGCACAGTTTTTAAGAATGGTTTAAAAAATCAGACAAAACTGAGTTCTCTTAGTAAAAAGTCTAACGCGCAATTCCACAATTTCAAGATTTTTGGTAACATTATTCAGAAATTTTATAAAAAAATTGAGGAAAACAATATGTACGTTACTTGTTTGGATATGGAAGGCGTTCTCGTGCCCGAAATTTGGATTGCGTTCAGCGAAGAATCTGGAATCCCCGAGTTAAAGCGCACCACCCGCGACGAACCTGATTACGATAAGCTCATGCAGTGGCGAATCGGCATCTTAAAAGAGCACGGTCTTACTTTAAAAGACATTCAGAACACAATCGCGAAGATTGACCCGCTCCCCGGCGCAAAGGAATTCATGGACAAACTCCGCGCCAAGTGCCAGACAATCATTTTGAGCGACACGTTTGAGGAATTCGCCGCGCCGCTCATGAAAAAAATGGGTATGCCTACCATTTTTTGCAACTCGCTCGAAGTTGATTCAAACGGCTTTATCGTACGCCACAAAATGCGCTGTGCCCAGTCAAAGCTCACCACCGTAAAAGCCTTGCAGTCAATCGGCTTCGATACAATCGCAAGCGGCGACAGCTACAATGACCTCGGCATGATTCAGGCGAGCAAAGCGGGCTTCCTTTTCCGCACAACTGACAAAATCAAGGCGGATTTCCCAAATATCCCCGCGTTCACAGAGTTCGACGAACTGTACGAGGCAATCTGTAAAGTGATTGAGGAAAAATAAATCTTATGACTGAAGAAGCACGATTTCTTCTTCGGTCAACTCTCGGTAGCCGCCGAGCGGAATCGTTGGGTCGAGTTCCAACTCACCCATCTTCACGCGCTTCAAGTAGATGACTTCATTCCCCAGTTGCGCAAACATCCGCTTTACTTGGTGGAATTTTCCTTCGTAAATCGTGAGAAGACAGTCGATTTTTGGGGATTTTAAGGGGCTTTGCCCCTTAGGAGATGGGGGTGTGGGTGAAAGCGCAGCTTGAACCCCAGGGGGAAGGCTTTCCCCCTCACTCCTAACTTCAAATTTTATCTCGCTTGGCTGCGCGTCAAATCCCGCTTCGTTTCCTTCGGGGGCGATATAAAAGCCGTTCGTGAATTTTTCGGTGTATTTTTGCTTTTCTTCTTCGGTGAGCGAATCGCGCAATCCAACGGCGTATGTTTTGGGCGCGTGCGTTTTGGGCGAAAGAAGGCGGTGCGTGAGTTTTCCGTCGGTGGTGAGAATTAAAAGCCCTTCCGTGTCGATGTCGAGCCTGCCCATGCAGTGAAGCTCGCCGCCTAAGAATTTGTGGCGGAGCGAATCGTCGAGCAAATCAAACACGGTGCGGTGCTCGCCGTCCTTGTTCGCGCACACGACATCGGCGCACTTGTTCATCATAATGTAGACATCGTGCTGCAAGCGGATTTTTTCGCCCGAGACAATCACTTCGTCCTGTGAGATGTCGAGCTGAAAGCCCGGGGCGTAGATGAATTTTCCGTTTACGCTCACCTGCTCGTCACGGAGCAGTTTTTTTACATCTTTCCGTGAGCCAAAGCCGTGGTGCGCAAGAATTTTGTCGATTCGTTCCATTATCGTTTTTCAATCGGAATGTACTCGCGCTCGGCGAAGATATTCTTGTATGCGGGGCGGTAAATCTTTCCGCCTGCGACGATTTCCTCGATTCGGTGGGCGCTCCAGCCTGCGATTCGGGAGATTGCGAAAATCGGCGTGAACAGCTCGCGCGGAATGTTCAGCATTGAATACACGAAGCCTGAGTAAAGGTCAACATTCGCGCAGATTTTTTTGCCGTCGCCGTGCTTTTCGTAGAGAATGTCGGGGCTGAATTTTTCGACCATTTTGTAGAGATTGTATTCTTCTTCAAGCCCCTTTTCGCGGGCGAGTTTTGCCGCCTTGTCGCGCAAAAGCGTTGCTCGCGGGTCGTTGATTGTGTAGACCGCATGCCCCATGCCGTAAATAAGACCTGTGTGGTTGAACGCCTCTTTGTTCGCGATTTTTTCAAGGTAGGCTTTCACTTCGTTTTCGTTTGACCAGTCTTTTACATTCTCTTTGATGTCGTCCATCATCTCGGCGACCTGAATGTTCGCACCGCCGTGCCTTCGCCCTTTGAGCGAGCCGACCGCCGCGCCGATTGCAGAATAAGTGTCCGTGTCAGCGGAAGAAACGACATGCACCGTAAGAGAAGAATTGTTTCCGCCGCCGTGCTCCGCGTGAAGAATCAACGCCAAGTCGAGCAATTTTGCCTCGTCGTCGGTGAATGCCTTGTTGTTTCGGATTAAGCGCAAGAAATTCTCCGCCGTAGAAAGCTCTGGAAGCGGATTGTGAATGTACATCGATTTTCCGTCGTAGTAGCGGCGTTTTGCCTGATAGCCATAGGCGGCGAGCGTAGAGAATCGCGCGACAAGCTCAATGCACTGGCGCAAGACATTTGAGAGCGAGCGGTCTTCGGGATTCGGATCGTAAGAATATGAAGCCAAAACACCGCGCGCGAGTTTGTTCATAATGTCTGCGGAAGGAGCTTTCATAATCATGTCTTCGGTGAAGTTGTCGGGAAGCTGGCGCAATGAACCGAGATATGCCTTAAAATGGTCAAGCTCAGCCTGCGTGGGAAGCTCGCCGAACAAAAGAAGATAGACGCACTGCTCGTAGCCGAACTGGTTGTGCGCTTCGGCATCTTTTACAAGCGACTCGATATTGTAGCCACGGTAGACCAAACGGCCTGGAATCGCGATTTTTTTGCCGTCCTGCACTTCGTAGCCCACAACATCGCCAATGCTCGTCAATCCGACAAGAACGCCCGTGCCGTTTGCGTTTCGGAGTCCGCGTTTGACATCGTATTTGTCGTAGAGGCTTTTGTCGATAGGGTCGTTGCGTTCTGCGAGAACAGACAATCTGCCGATAAACAAACTTTCACTTTCTGTCATACTGTACCTCTTAAACCTCCGCGGTAGCGGCATTGCATGGATGCAATGAATAAGCGAGTTTTTGATTCAAGCAAAAACTCGGCCAACAAAAAAATACAGGATGTATTTTTTTGTTGCAACTCCTCTTTTGCATATTTATGCACTTTTTATGAAAATACGGACATAATTATACAAATTTCTGTATATCATTGCAATCGTCTGAGCTGAGATTCTGCCTCATTCTCAACCTCGTCGTCTAAGAGTGAGAAAAAATCCAATCCCGTGCGTGCTTCAACCTCGTCCACCGTGGTTTCGTAATCATCGAGTGTGCCTTCGCATTTTTCATTCGGGAAGATGAATGCAAGGGCAAGCACGCTTTCGGCATCTTCTGGCGTGGCTTTGTCGGCTTCGTCAGCATAGAGCGGGGCAAGAAGCACTTTGTAGTAAAATTCGGGAACGACAACCGCATTTTCGCCAATCGTCTTGTATTCACTTGCGCTTTTTTCGAGAATCGGGCCTGAAACCACATACACGCGCCCGAAAATTCCTGCCCATTCACGCACCTGCGCTTCCAAGTCTTTCCAGATTCCGCGGTTGAAACTTCCCGCCTGCGGGCTCATGTTGCTCATGTAAAAAGTTTTGCTCATCGCTTCTTCGTCAAATGCAAAATCCGCCGCCGGCGAAAGATGTCCGCGGTCATAGCCGGATTTTTTGTAGTCAGCAAGGCTTGCTGAGCCTGTCGAAATATTCGGGTCGGGGCGAAAATCATTCGAGCGACTTGCGTTTTTGACGAGTTCTTCTTCGGTGAGACAATACGCGCTCCATTCTGCCTGTTCGTAGCTTTCTCGGTAACAAATCGAATAGTGCGTAAAATTTCTGATTTCGTGGTCGCTTCCGTGGTGAGTGGCGGCACAAATCGGGTTTTCAAGCCCTGCGGGAAGCGCGACGAGCTTATCATTTGTTCTATATGAGTACACCGCAAGTGCGACAATCACGATGAGCGCGATGAGAAAAAATCCCCATGAGTAAGAGCGTTTTGATTTGTGCGATTTTCGCCTTTTTGCCATTGTGCTAGTATATACGAAGAAGGAATCTCTGAAAATCTGCATAAATCTGTGGATAAAATCGCGCGTTTTTACTAAAATAACTCGATTCAAAAATAAGAGGCACTGAATGGCAACCGTAAAAATTCCAGAGAACTACAAATCGCTGCTCGGCGAAAAAGAGACTGAGCACGCAATCGTGATGATTAAAGATTTCTTCCAGACCCAACTTTCTACCGCGCTCAATCTTACGCGAGTCACTGCGCCGCTGTTCGTGCAGAGCGGAAAGGGCTTGAACGACGATTTGAACGGCGTTGAGCGGGCGGTTACATTTCCCGTCAAGGACATGGGCGACGCTCAGATGGAAATCGTGCATTCGCTCGCAAAATGGAAGCGCGTCAAGGTAAGCGAAATGAAGCTCGCGCCTGGCTTTGGAATTTACACCGACATGAACGCGATTCGCGCCGACGAAGACTTGGACAATATTCACTCGCTCTATGTAGACCAGTGGGACTGGTGCGAGTGCATCAATAAATCCGACCGCACTATCGAATATCTCAAATCTGCCGTAAAAAAAATCTACGCGTGCCTAAAGCGCACTGAATTCTACATTTACGACCGCTACGAGAACATCACGCCGATTCTGCCCGAAGCCGTGCAGTTTGTGTTTGCCGACGACTTGCAGAAACGCTTCCCCAACCTCACGCCAAAAGAGCGCGAAAACAAAATCTGCGAAGAGTACGGGGCAGTGTTCTTGATTGGCATTGGCGGAAAGCTCCCCGACGGCACGATTCACGACGGACGCGCCCCCGACTACGACGACTGGATTTCTGAAAGCGTTGACGGTCACAAGGGCTTGAACGGCGACCTTCTCGTGTGGAACCCAGTTTTAAAGCAGTCATTCGAGCTTTCTTCAATGGGAATCCGCGTTTCCCCCGAATCACTCAAATTGCAGCTTGAAGAGCGCGGCTGCCCAGAACGAGCAAGCCTTGAATTCCACAAAAAACTTTTGAACGGCGAGCTTTCCTTCACAATGGGCGGCGGTATCGGTCAGAGCCGCTTGTGCATGTTCTTCTTGCGCAAAGCCCACATCGGCGAGATTCAGGTCTCAATGTGGCCCGAAGAAATGCGCGCCGAGTGCGAAAAGAGCGGAATTCATTTATTATAGTGAGCAATGTGTAGTTAGCAGTGAGAAGTTAAAAACTGTTCACTGCACACCGCTCACTGCTAACTTTTCTTATGTCTGATACGATAAAATTTTCATCATCACAGTTGGAATCTTCTCTTGCCTCGTTTGCTGAGCGGGGAATCACTGAATTCACGTTGCAGGACGAGGCGATTCTTTCGCACAAAGGAAAGTTGCTCCATTTTTTGCAGGTGTTTCGCGAAAAGGCGGGCAGTGTTTTTCTTACGCTTCCTGTGCGGGCGGAATTGCTCGACATGGATGTGTGCAAGGCGTGTGCCGAACTCTATTGCACGCTTGAAATTCCGCTTGAGGGCACAAGCAAAGGAAATTCTTACCTTTTTGACAAAAAATTCTATTCACGCCGTGCGCAAATGCTCAACACGATGGGGCTTGTGTTCGGCTTCGACATGAATTTTGCTAGCACGGCGGGCGACAGCGTGAAGAATTTCCGCGACCGTCTTGATTTTGCGCTTTCGCTCTATCCAAATCACATCGATTTTCCGCAATTGGAGTCAGCGGCAGAAAACGCACCCAAGCCGAGCGCGACTTTTTCCACACAGGACATCAAAATGGCGAAAGAATGCGCTCATGCCGTCTCCACTTTTTACAGCTACGGGCGGGCAGTCACTTGGTTTTTGGCGGTGCTTGCTCCCTTAAAAATGAGCGCGGCGAAATTTTTTCAGGATTTTGCAGAATGGCAGAACTTGAATAACTGTGGGCTATCGTCCAGCTGGAAGCCAAGCGAGGCAAAACACGCCGAAATCGAAAAAATGCAGCTTTCCTTCCTCAAATTCAAATACGAAGAAAAAAACAAACCGCAGTTCTTTGAGGTCGTGAGCAATGTCGTGCGGCTGAACGGCGCGCTTTCCCGTTGCTACGGCGAGGGCGAGGAAAGCCACGTAGAGCTTCAATACAATCCCGATGAGCTGCTTTCTGGGGCGGCGATGGATATTCCCTCATTTTTTGAGAACGCATTTATCGAAAACAGTACGGTCAAGGTCTTTATGGGCGAAGAAGATGTCGAATATCGGTACTGCTAGCTGATTCCACGCGCGAAAAAATGTATTTCATGTCTTTTTTTTATTGACGATTTTTGATAGATTTTACTATCTTTAATTACAAGAAAAGATTTTCAGGAAGTAATTCATGAAAGATAAACACGAAAAAACAGAAGAAAAAGAAGCTGTCAACGAAACGGAGCAGGCTACTTCTGAGCAGACTGACGCCGATTCTCAGACAGAATCAGCTGATTCAACCGAGTCAAAAGCCGAATCTGAACCGAGTGATTCCGCTGAAGCAGGCGAAGCAAAGAGCGAAAAATCAAGCGAAGAGCGAATCGCCGAACTCGAAAAAGAAAATGCTGACCTCAAAGACCAGCTTTTGCGCCGTGCCGCTGATTTCGACAACTACCGAAAGCGCATGATGCAGGAAAAACAGGACGCATTCGACTACGGCAACGCAAATTTGCTCAAGGATTTGCTTGATTCTCTGGACAACTTCGACCGCACGCTTGATGCCGCCAAAGACGCAAAGGACGCAAAATCAATCGCTGACGGAATCAAGATGATTAACAAATCGCTCGTCAGCATGCTTGAAAACAAATACAATCTGGTTTCATTCGGCAAAGAGGGCGACGCGTTCGACCCAGATTTGCACGAGGCAATCGGAATGCAGGAAGGCAAGGTCAAAAAAGAAGAGCTTGCCGCCGTGTACCTCAAAGGATACAAACTCAAAGACAAGGTTATCCGCCACGCCAAAGTCATGGTAGTTAAACCTGCGGAATAATAAAATCCACAGATTTACACAGATACACACAGATTATATAAAATCTGTGAAAATCGGTGCTAATCTGTGGATAAAAATGTAAATAATTTATAGGAGAACATAAAAATGGGAAAGATTATTGGTATTGACTTGGGAACCACAAACTCTTGTGTTTCCGTAATGGAAAATGGCGAGCCGGTTGTTATTCAGAACTCTGAAGGCTTCCGCACAACTCCGTCTATCGTTGGCTTTACGGCAAAAGGCGATCGTGTTGTCGGTCTTCCTGCTAAAAACCAGATGGTCACAAACCCGAAGAACACCGTTTATTCTGTAAAACGACTTATCGGACACCGATATTCAGAGCTTTCTGGCGAAGCGACAAAACTTCCGTACGCAATCAAAGACAACGGGCAGGATGTTCGCGTTGAAGTCACCGAAAACGGAGCGAAAAAAGAATTCAGCCCACAGGAAATCTCGGCTTTCATCTTGCAGAAAATGAAAAAGACCGCAGAAGACTATCTCGGAACCGAAGTCACTGAGGCTGTTATCACTGTTCCGGCATATTTCAACGACTCACAGCGACAGGCTACAAAAGACGCGGGTAAAATCGCAGGTCTCGATGTAAAACGAATCATCAACGAGCCGACGGCAGCAGCTCTCGCGTTCGGTTTCAACAAAGACCAGTCAAAAGAAAAGACAATCGCAGTCTATGACTTGGGCGGCGGTACATTCGATATTTCTATCCTTGAACTCGCTGACGGCGTTTTTGAAGTCAAATCAACGAACGGCGACACGCACTTGGGCGGCGACGACTGGGACCGTGCTATCGTCAACTGGCTCATCGCAGGCTTCAAAGCTGACACAGGAATCGATTTGAGCGGAGATGCAATGGCGTTGCAGCGACTCCGTGACGAAGCCGAAAAAGCAAAAATCGCTCTTTCTAACCAGACGACCGTTGACATCAACCTTCCGTTCATCACGGCAGACGCGACAGGTCCAAAGCACTTGCAGAGAAGCCTTTCTCGCGCAGAATTTGAAAAAATGACCGATGACTTGTTCGAGCGCACAAAAGAGCCGTGCCGAAAGGCGTTGGCAGATGCGGGAATCTCAACAAGCGACATCGATGAAGTTCTCTTGGTCGGTGGTTCGAGCCGAATGCCGAAAGTCCAGGAAATCGTTAAGGCAATCTTCGGAAAAGAAGGAAGCCGAGCGGTCAACCCAGACGAAGCAGTTGCAATCGGTGCGGCGGTACAGGGCGGCGTTTTGCAGGGCGATGTTAAAGACATCCTCTTGCTCGATGTTACTCCGCTTTCGCTCGGTATCGAAACAATGGGCGGCGTTATGACAAAGCTCATCGCCCGAAACACAACCATTCCTACAAAGAAGAGCCAGGTTTTCTCTACGGCGGCAGACGGTCAGACAGCGGTTTCAATCCATGTCTTGCAGGGTGAGCGAGAGATGGCAAGCCAGAACCGAACGCTCGGAAACTTTGACTTGGTGGGAATTCCTGCTGCTCCGCGTGGCGTTCCGCAGATTGAAGTTACATTCGACATCGACGCAAACGGTATCGTTCATGTTAGCGCAAAAGACTTGGGAACGGGCAAAGAGCAGCACATTCAGATTACTTCTTCAAGCGGTTTGAGCGAGGAAGAAATCAACCGAATGGTCAAAGATGCAGAAGCAAATGCCGAAGCCGATAAAAAACAGCGTGAAGCAATCGATGTCAAAAACGAAGCCGACAGCCTCGTCTATCAGACAGAAAAGAGCATGAAAGAGCTTGGCGACAAAGTTAAGGATGCCGACAAACAGGCAATCGAAGATGCAGTTGCAGCCCTCAAAAAGGCTCTTGAATCTAACAACACCGAAGACATCAAGGCAAAGACCGAAGCACTCAAGAATGTTTCATACAAAATCGCCGAAGAAGTCTATAAACAGCAGGGTGCCGCTGGCGCACAGCCGGGAGCAGAAGGCGCGGCAGGAGCTGACGCCGGAGCAAATGCCGGAAGCGCAGACAATGCCAATGGCGGAAGCAAATTCGACAAAGGCAGCGCCGACGACGTAGACTACGAAGTTCACGACTAATCTATGAAGATTTTTGAGCAGTTTTCACAAAGACAGAAAATTGCTCAAAAAATTGACCTGTGGGACGCAGACAAAAAGTAAGGGGGTACCCTTGTAGGGAGTTTCCTTGCTTTTTGTCGTCGCTGGGACCCGCAGGGCAATTTTTTAAACGGTTAATTTTTTTGAAAACGGAACAAAATCATGGCTGGGAAAAGAGATTATTACGAAGTTTTAGGAATTCAGAAGAACGCTACGGAAGAGGAAATCAAAAAGGCGTATCGTAAGCTTGCCGTAAAGTATCACCCTGACCGAAATCCGGGCGATAAAGAGGCGGAAGAAAAGTTTAAGGAAGCCACCGAAGCGTATGAAATTCTCTCTGATGACCAAAAGCGACCAATCTATGACCAGTATGGTTTTGCCGGTCTTGACGGAATGGGCGGCGGAGCTGGCGGTGGCGCACAGTATTCGCGCGCATTCCACGATTTCTCTGACTTGTTCGGTGGCATGGGCGGCGGAATGGGAGGAGGATTTTCCGACATCTTCGAGAATATTTTCGGAGGTGGCGGTCGTTCATCTCGCCGCAGACCAGACGAGCCGCAGCAAGGGCAGAGTTTGCGCTACGACCTCAACATTTCTTTCAAAGACGCAGTGTACGGCACAAAAGCCGAAATCACGTTCCAGCACAACGAAGCCTGCTCTGAGTGCCATGGTACAGGAGGAGCAAAGGGTGCTAAAAGAAAGCCGTGTCCGTCTTGTGGCGGAAGCGGTCAAGTTCGGCGTCAGGCGGGCTTTTTTGCCGTGCAGCAGACGTGCCCTTCGTGTGGTGGCGTCGGTACAAAAATCGACAAGCCGTGTGCAAAATGCCGCGGAACGGGCTATGAAACCGTCACCAAAAAGATGTCGCTCACAATTCCTGCGGGTGTTGATGACGGAAAGAGAATCGCAATTCCGCGCATGGGCGATGTCGGGGCGAACGGCGGACCTGCGGGCGATTTGATTGTTGTGCTCCACGTTGAACAGCACGAGTATTTTGAGCGCGACGGGCGCGACTTATATTGCGCAGTTCCCGTTACATTCGCGCAGGCGGCGTTGGGCGTTACGCTTGACATTACGTCTCTCGATGGCAAAAAAATCAAATTCGCTTTGCCGAGCGGAACGACGAACGGCAAGCTCTTCAAAATCAAGGGCGAGGGCGTTCCGTATGCCGATTCTCGCAAGGGCGACTTGTATGTCAAAATCATCGTGCAGATTCCAACGCACTTGACGAGCGAACAAAAACGCCTTATGGAAGAATTCGCGCGGCTTGAAAACGCAACGACATCACCGCAGTGCGTGCCGCTCTCTTCTCTGAGCAGATAATTAAATCGTGCGCGTAAACGAGCCGATACTTTTTATATGAATAGCCTGTCTGATTCGAACGAGAGATTTTTTGATTCCGTTTCTTTTCAAAAATACATCGCTTCGGACTGCGACAGGCTTTCTTTTTTGCAGAACTATCTTTCTGAGCGCGGAGTGACCACTTCGGTTATTTCTCTCGAAGGAAAAAAGCACGTGTATGTCAATTTTCCGTCGAGCGCGTACAATCCCATGTTCAAAATCAAAACGATAATTTCCCATTATGACCGAGTTGCGGGAAGTCCTGGCGCGAACGACAATTCCGCGGCGAATTTCGCGCTTGCCGATTTTGCCGTGGAGCTTTCAAAATCAAAAAAGGCGCACAATATCCGCATTTTTTTTACCGACGGCGAGGAACTGGGCGAGCAGGGTGTTTCTTCTCAGGGGGCGTTTGCGCTTGCCGAACTGTTCCGAAAACTCGGAATTACGAACGATGATGTGTATGTGTTCGATGCGTGCGGTCGGGGCGATGTTGCAATCCTAGCGCGGGCGGGCTTGGACTCAAAAGTAAATCCCCAGTTCAAAAAGAAATTTGTCGATTTGTACGAGCGGACGCAAAATCTCTTGAAAACGGCGGCGAAAAATTCCTGGATGACGCTTCCCGTGCCCTACAGTGACAACGCGGGCTTTCTTGCGTGCGGAATTCCTGCCGTGGCGATTACGTTTTTGCCCAAAGACGAAGTTTCTTTCTATTACAAAAATCTCATGACGGACAAAAATCTTGAAAAAGCCGTGATGAACTGCAAAATCGATTCTGATTCAAAAAACGAGACTGACCTTTCGATTCAGCGTTTCAAATATCAAGAGCAAATGCCCAAAACATGGCGGCTTTTCCATACCGAATACGATAATTTCTTGAGTCTTACGCTGGAATCATTCCCATTTTTGCTCAAAATTCTCTCTCAGATTGCCGCACACTTTACACTTGCTTAATGTGCCTATTCAAATTTCGTAAATTTTTTAAAATATGTCGGAATAGTTAAAAAATCGATAAAAAAACAGTAAAAATGACAGAAGATTGATAGAAAAGAATTTTGTTTTTCGTTAAAATACTCTTATATTTCTTTAGAGGAGAAAAAACGAAATGGCTGAAGAAAACAAAGAACTTTCAGAACCACAGAAGGAAATCAATGGGCTTGTCGAACGAGCTCAGAAGGCGTTGGAAGCGTATGCTTCTTATGATCAGGAAAAGATTGACTACATCGTTGCAAAAGCCAGCGTTGCAGCCCTTGACCATCACGGTTCGCTTGCAAAACTTGCAGTCGAAGAAACAAAGCGTGGTGTTTTTGAAGATAAGGCCACAAAGAATCTCTTCGCATGTGAATATGTCGTAAACCACATGCGCCACCTCAAAACAGTCGGCGTTGTCGAAGATGACGATGTTACTGGTATCGTAAAAATCGCTGAGCCAGTCGGCGTTGTGGCAGGTCTTACCCCGGTTACAAACCCAACTTCTACGGCAATTTTCAAATCTCTCATTTGTCTTAAAACACGAAATCCGATTATTTTCTCATTCCACCCAAGCGCAATCAAATGTTCTATCGCGGCGGCAAAAGTCGTGTATGATGCGGCAGTTGCGGCAGGCGCGCCAAAAGATTGTATTCAGTGGATTGAAGAGCCATCTTTGGAAAAAACAAATCTCTTGATTGGGCATGAGGGAGTCGCTACGATTCTCGCAACGGGCGGTAACGCAATGGTTCGCTCTGCTTATTCTCAGGGAAAACCTGCTTTGGGCGTTGGTGCGGGCAATGTTCCGGCTTATGTCGAAAAATCTTGCGACTTAAAGCAGGCTGTCAACGACATCGTTATGTCAAAAGCCTTCGATAACGGCATGATTTGTGCTTCTGAACAGGGAGCTATCATCGACAAAGAAATCTACAACGAGGCAATCAAGACTTTCAAAGAGTACCGTGCATACATGTGTAATGATGCCGAAAAGAAAATGCTTGAGAAATACATGTTCGGCGTTGACGGAGACCCGACCGTCGCTAAGCTTAATGCCGCTGTTCCTGGCATGAACCCAGTCGTGCTCGCAAAGAACGCTGGTTTCGACATTCCTGAGCGCACGAGCATCATTCTCGCTGAGTGTAAAGAAGTCGGCGTAAACGAGCCGCTCACTCGCGAAAAACTTTCTCCTGTCTTGGCTGTCCTCAAAGCGTCTAGCACTGAAGACGGTCTCAAAAAGGCAAAGCAGTTCCTCGAATTCGGCGGTCTTGGTCATTCGGCTGCTATTCACACAAAGGACAAGGAACTTGCAGAAAAATTCGGTGACATCGTTCCTGCAATCCGCGTAATTTGGAACTCTCCGTCAACATTCGGCGGTATCGGTAATGTCTACAACGCATTTATTCCTTCTCTCACGCTTGGTTGTGGTTCTTACGGACACAACTCAACCGACGACAATGTAAGCGCCGTCAATCTTTTGAACATTAAGAAATTGGGTAGGAGACGAAATAATATGCAGTGGTTCAAAGTACCGTCAAAAATCTTCTTTGAGCGTGATTCAATCGAATACATCCATCAGATGAAGGATGTTCACAAAGTTATCATCGTAACAGACCGCTCTATGGTCGAGCTTGGCTTCGTTGACAAAATCACTGACCAACTCAAGCTCCGTCGCGACCCTGTTCAGTATCAGCTTTTCTGCGATGTCGAGCCGGATCCGTCAATCCAGACCGTGCGTGAAGGCGTTGAGCTTATGCGCACATTCGCACCTGACACGATTATCGCGCTCGGCGGTGGTTCTTCAATGGACTGTGCAAAAGGTATGTGGCTCTTCTACGAGTACCCAGAAGTCGACTTCAACGACCTCAAACAGAAGTTCATGGATATCCGTAAACGTGCGTTCCGCTACCCAGACTTGGGCAAAAAGGCTCAGCTCGTTTGTATTCCGACCACTTCGGGAACAGGTTCAGAAGTCACTCCGTTCGCGGTTATCACCGACAAAACTGAGCACAAGAAATATCCGCTCGCTGACTACTCGCTCACACCGACAATCGCAATCGTTGACCCGACTTTCACCTACGGCTTGCCGAAGAAAATCGTTGCCGACACGGGTATGGATGTTCTTACGCACGCAACAGAAGCGTATGTTTCAACAATGGCGAACGACTACACCGATGGTCTTTGTATTCAGGCTATCAAAATGGTCTTCCAGTACCTCGAACGCTCTTACAACAACGGCGCGGCAGATACCGAAGCAAAAGAGAAGATGCACAATGCTTCTTGTTTGGCAGGTATGGCGTTCGCAAATGCGTTCCTCGGTATGAACCACTCTATGGCTCACAAAATCGGCGGTGAATTCCATGTTCCGCACGGTCGAGCAAACGCAATCCTCTTGCCGTTCACCATCCGCTACAACGGAACGCAGCCAGACAAGCTTTCAACATGGCCGAAGTACAACTACTACAAGGCTGCTGAACGATACGCAGAATTGGCTCGCATGCTCGGTCTTCCCGCAAAAACAGTTGAAGAGGGCGTTGAGTCTTACGCAAAGGCGTGTGGCGAACTCGGTATGCGCTTGGGAATCGTGATGAACTTCAAGGGGCAGGGCTTGGATGAAAAAGAGTACCTCGCAAATGTCGAAAAACTTGCGTACCTTGCCTACGAAGACCAGTGTTCACCAGTCAACCCGCGTGTTCCGCTCGTTGAGGATATGAAGAAGATTCTCACCGACGCGTACTACACGGAAGAATTTGTGGCGAAAAACTAGTCTAGCATAATACGCAAAAATCCTCGTCTGCGGGCGGGGATTTTTGTTTGCGTTGACTTGACTTTTTGTAAAAATGCGATATAGTGAAAGACGATAGCCCAACAGAATGCGCTTAAATGGGCTTCGCACTTGTGCGAAAAAACGGACGGCGCCCGTTTCTATCTCTTACAACCGCTCTTTTTGGCGTTCCCAGAGGAGCGGTTTTTTGTTTTTGCCGCTCTTCCGTGAAGGGTAGCTGTCTGAACATCGTAAAAATCGCCGTTTTCGGCTGGTGTGAGTTTTACGATGGCAATGTGGTTCTTTTCAGCGTAGAATTTTGTGAGGATAAGCGAGCCGTTTTGTCCTTGATAAATCGCATCATAGTCAGAATAAGTATCTTCAATAAAATCTCGTGCCGTGCTGTAGCCGCATTTTTTAAGGGCTTCCTTGCGTTCTGGTCGTTCAATGTGCTTTTCGCCGTAATTTCCGTCTGCACCATCGATTTGAACTCCGATTCTGAGCCTGATTTTTCCAGCCTGTCGCTTTATAAGCCGCGCAATATCGGCGGAAATTTCTCCGAAATCAAGGTTTTCGCTTTTTGTGAGAACAAATTCACCTTTATGTTGCACAGGTTTGTCAAGCATGAGTAAGGTAGTTTATCTTAATTTTTTAGAATATTCTATGTGTTCGGAATGAGTCTTAAAAGAATATTCTTGAAGCAAACAAACGAAGTGATATTTCAAAAATGATAATCGCCTTCGGTGAGCGGGCGGAGCGTTCCGCAAATCTCAGAAAATTAAGTTATTAGTTTAAACTCTTTTGATTGATTGTCTGCTATACTGACTTCATGACTCCGCAGCAATTCCACATCTTTTCTTCGTTCCGAGATGAATTCCGCTCGTATTGCGCCGGGGCGGCTTCTTCGTTTGGAGAACTGCTTCGCCCGCTTCAAGTTTCTGCCCGTTTAAAAGACACGCCTGAGTATCCGCTTGAAACGCCTGTCGTGTATAATACCGCGCTCGATGAAATCACCGAAGAAAGCGACATTCGCCTCATCGTGATTGGCGACAATCCCGGAAAAGACGAGCAACGCGCACAGAATCAAAAATACCTTGTGGGGCAGAGCGGAAAGATTGCGGCAGGATTCTTTGCAAAAAACGCAGAATTTCACACCGATTTCCGCAAAAACGCAATTATTTTGAACAAAACGCCCGTTCACACGGCAAAAACGAACCATCTTAAATTTCTTTTGAAGGACGGAACTGCCGAAATCAGAAAACTCATCTCGGATTCTCAAATCTACATGGCGCAAAAAACGGCACGGCTTCACATTGATTTGTGCGAGGCGGCAAACGGCGGCGGAATTGCGCCCGAGTTGTGGCTTGTGGGCTACGCGGAGCTGAAAGGGAAGGGCTTGTTTTTGGAATACCGCGACGAGCTTAAAAACGCGTACGAGCATGCGACATCTGCATGGGAAAAAGTCTTCGTCTTCCAGCATTTTTCGATGAACCGTTTTTTGATTGATTTGAACAGATTTTGCACCGAGCACGCGGATTTAGGAATCGTCGAAGCCGCGCATGAACTTGGCACAATCCACAAAAAAGAGATTTTCCTCTAGTTTTCCTATCAATTCGCTAGATTGTGCGTTATACTTTCTGTATGTCTTTTTTGATTTACACCATGATTTTGCTCGGCATTCTGCTCATGGTAACGAACATCTACCGTTACCTCGGTTTTTTGAAAAGTCTGCGCGATGTTCTGTCTTCGGGCAAAAATCACGACCGTGACCGTTTTTGGAAGAAACTCGCGCTTTATCTGCTCGTTTTCTTTTTGATTGGCTATATCGTTCTTTTGCTCAGCAAACCCGGGCTCATGCTTGCAGGCATTCTTTTCGGCGGGAGCATTTTCGTTTCGGTCATGCTCACCCTTCTGTTCCATCTGATTGATTCCATAAAATCAAACTGCCTTTCGGTCATGGAAACGCTCGTCGGTATGATTGAGTCGCGTGACCCGAATCTGAACGGGCACAGCCGCTATGTGCAGAATCTTACCATGCTTTTCTTCAAATATATTCCCGATGAGCTCAAAAAGGATCTCAACCTCGTTTCGCTTGAATACGCCGCGCTCATGCACGATGTCGGAAAACTCGGGATTCCCGAAGCCGTGCTGAACAAACCCGGAAAACTCACTGACGAAGAATGGAAAGTCATGCGCACCCACCCGAAGCTCGGCGCGGAATTTCTCAAGCCGATTGTCTCCTTTAAGCACATTCTCCCGTGGATTCTGTATCACCACGAGCGGGTCGACGGCACGGGCTACTATGCGCTTCCGGGGAGCGAAATTCCCTTTCCTGCGCGAATCATTTCGATTTGCGACACCTATTCCGCGATTACGATGCGTCGTTCCTACAAAGAACCGCTCACGCACGAGACCGCCATGCAGATTATCAATGAGGTCGCAGGAAGCCAGCTTGACGCGGAGTTGGTCAAAATTTTCAGCACGATTCCCAAACAAGAGCTCGCAAAATGTGTGCCCGACACGCAGATAATGGTGTAGGGGAAAAACTGCCACACTTGCATAAAATATGCAAAAATACTATGATTTTTGCATAAATATTCATTTTATCGAGGCGTTTTATGGCAAAAGAAAAGGTTGTCTTGGCTTATTCTGGTGGATTGGACACAACGGTCATCATTCCGTGGCTCAAAGAAAATTATGATTACGATGTTATCGCCGTCTGTATCGATGTCGGTCAGGGCGATGACTGGGAAGCGATTAAAGGCCGTGCGCTCAAAACGGGAGCGAGCGCCTGCTATGTCGTTGACGCACGACAGGAATACATCGAAGAATACATTTGGCCGGCTTTGAAGGCAAATGCCGTTTACGAGGACGAATATTTGCTCGGCACATCGACTGCCCGCCCGCTCATCGGAAAAATCTTAGTTGAGTATGCTCGTCAGGAAGGCGCGGTCGCAATCTGCCACGGCGCGACGGGAAAGGGCAACGACCAGGTTCGATTCGAGCTTGCAATCAAAGCGTTTGCCCCAGATTTGCGCGTAATTGCCGCATGGCGTGACGACAAATGGAACATGGACAGCCGCGAAGCTGAAATCAAATTCCTAGAAGACCGCGGACTTGAAGTTCCGATGAAAAAAGACCAGTCATATTCCCGCGACGAGAACATCTGGCACATCTCACACGAGGGCTTGGAACTTGAAAAAACGGAGAACGAGCCGAACTATCCGCACATGCTCAAAAACACCACCGTTCCCGAAAAAGCAAGCGATGAAGGCGAGTATGTCACCATCGAATGGGAAAAGGGAATTCCGGTCAGTCTCAACGGCAAAAAAATGAACGGCTTGGAGCTTATGCTTGAACTCAACAAAATCGGCGGAAAAAACGGCGTGGGCTTGGTTGACATCTGCGAAAACCGCTGCGTGGGCATGAAAAGCCGCGGCGTGTACGAAACTCCGGGCGGAGCGATTTTGTACTTCGCGCACCGCATGATGGATCACATCTGCCTTGACCGTGACACCTACCACTACAAGCAGCAGGTTTCTTTGCGTTTGGCAGAATTGATTTACGACGGCAAAGTGTTCACCCCGCTCTACGACGCGCTCATGGCGTTCGTTGATTCCACGCAAGAGACCGTCACGGGCTGGACGAAAGTCAAACTCGTCAAAGGTCAGATTCGCGCGGCGGGTTCTGGCTCTAAATACAGCCTCTACAACGAAGACATTGCTTCTTTCACCACGGGCGAACTCTACAACCACAAGGACGCGCAGGGCTTTATCACGCTCTTTGGCTTGCCGCTCAAAGTGCGCGCCATGATGGAGCAGAAAGTCGGCGAAGGCAGAGCGATTGCCGAAAGCAAGAACTTGAAGAAGCGACCTACAGAGTAGAAAAATTTCTCACAGAGTGCACAGAGTTCACAGAGAGCGTTCTGTAAAACTCATATCGTATCTCAGTTATGTTGTTTTTCAAGCAGCGTGACTGAGGTGTTTTTCTGTCATACAAAAGTCCCTCTGTGTACTCCTAAGCTCTGTGAGGAATTTAAAAATCTGTGTAATACGCCACTTCGTGCCGTTTGCATGAGTTGAAATTATCAATCATCGCTTATGCGATTGGCGCATCTGTGGTTTGTTTATTTTCATTTTTCCGTTTTCAATTTTAAAATTCTGTGCTAAATTCAATCTTAGGAATACAGGATGATTAAAATACTTTTTACAGCCTTAATGGGGGCTGTCCTTTTTTTTATAGTTCTCTCGTTCTGGCGCTGTGTTCGCCATACGGGTAAGGTTGCAAAAAGTATTCGGAAAATTCTGGGGGCGAGTTTTGTTACGGTTGCTGCTCACACAGCGACGGTATGGTCGCCTACGCTTGAGGTCGCGCTCATATCATATGCCTTTTATTTTTTAGGTCTGACATGGCTGACTGTTTTCATTCTTGGTTTCTGTAAGCGGTACACTGAAACAAAATTCTGCGGAAAACCGGTCATCAACACAATTTATGTCGTTACGATAGCTTTTTCTGCGCTTTTCTTCGTAAACATTTTTAAGCCGATTATCTTCTCGGTGTACACGATTCCCTTTGCCTCGGGCATGTTTTTTGTCATCAGTCCGACTCCTGTTTTTTTCGTTCATTTGTCGATGGGGCTTGCGTTTTATGCGTACAGCATGATTATCCTCATCGCAAAAATCAGACAGACGACGCCTTTTTTTAGAATCCGCTATTATTCACCGCTTTTTTTGCTTTTGCTCATTGTTATTTCGAGCTTTGTCTACGGAATTTTGCGCATTCCGCTCAATTTCTCGATTATCATCTCTGCATTGTATGCTGGCTTTTTTTATTACGAACTTGTTACCTTTGTTCCGAGGCGGCTTAAACATCGTACTATCGGGCGTATCGTCGACGGTCTTAAAAATGGTATCATCTTGTGCGATTCCGAAGGAAAGTGTATTTACCTCAATTCGTTTGTACGCACGATTTTTTCTTGTACGAAAGATACGGTGCTCCGAGTTCCCGTTATAAACAGTTACCTTGAATTCAAAAAAGCGATTGCGGTGAGTAATACGGATTCGCTCATTCAAGAATTTGATTTTGAGAAAGACGATGTTCATTATGCGCTCAAGTTTTCTGATTACGTTATCAATGAGAACGACGTGGTTATCGGCTGGTACATTCTCATCGAAGATATTACGAGCGAGAAAAAGCAAATTTACGAGCAGAAAATCCTTCGTACGCGCGATAATCTCACGAAGGTTTACAACAAAGAATTTTTTATCGAGAAAGTTGAGCATCGTCTCAAGTTTGACCGCTTTACGCCGTATTATCTGATTGTTACTGACCTCGTTAATTTTAAGCTCATCAATGATTTGTACGGAAAATCGGTCGGTGATGATATTCTTATGCGGATTGCAGATTCGTTCCGCCGATTCTGTTCACCCGACGATTTGTATGGCAGATTGTATAACGACCATTTTGTCATGCTTGTGCCAAAGCGCCATTTCCATGAAGAGGCGTGGCTTGCCGCGTTCCAAAAAAACATGTCGTATATGAACAATATGTCGTATACGGTCATCGGACACATGGGAATCTACGAGATTGATGATTTTACCACGCCGGTCTCTGTTATGTGCGATAGGGCTATTCTTGCTCTAAAGACTATAAAAAATGATTACCGGAATTGCTTTGCCTACTACGATGATACATTGCGCAATGAAGTGCTCAAAATGCAGATGCTCATGAACGAGCTCCCGAAGGCGTTGCAGTTCGGCGAGGTTGTGATTTATTTACAGCCTCAGTTTACGAAAGATTTAAAGGTCGTGGGGGCGGAGGCACTTGTCCGTTGGCAGCATCCTGAGCGCGGCGTGATTCCCCCCGCTGACTTCATCACCATTATCGAAAAAATCAACATCATTTCGGACGTTGACAAGTACGTGTGGGAATGTGCGTGCAAAAAGCTTTCTGATTGGAAAAAAATCGGACGCGAGGATTTGTATATTTCTGTCAACATTTCGCCCAAAGATTTCTACACGCTCGATTTATACGAGGTGCTTACGGGGCTTGTCAAAAAGTATGGTATTTCTCCGTCGCGCTTAAATCTGGAGATTACCGAAACTGCCGTCATCATGGATTTGCAGAATCAAGTGAAGCTCTTGGACAAACTGCGCGATTTTGGCTTTTTGGTCGAGATGGATGACTTCGGAAGCGGCTATTCGTCGCTCAATATGCTCAAAGATATTTCGGTCGACGTGCTCAAAATCGACATGGGCTTTTTGCAAAAGTCGCAGAATGACAAAAAAAGCCGGCTCATTCTTGAAAAAATCATCGTGCTCGCAAAGGAACTCGGCATGAAGGTCGTTACGGAGGGCGTTGAGAACGTTCATCAGATTGACTTCCTCTCTGAGTTTGGCTGCGATTTGTTCCAGGGATTCTATTTCTCTCGACCGATTCCCGTCTCTGACTTCGAAGAACGCTATTTTAAATAAGGACCGCTTTCATGAACGAAACGACATCTGCTGAATTGACACCGAATGACTTGGAAAACGCACTCAAAGAGATGTGCAATCTCCTTTCTAAAAATAATGACGCCTCTTTTATCTACGATTTTTTCGGCTGTCTGTTTACGCCCGCAGAACTGAACGATTTTGCGAAACGCTGGCTTTTGGTGCGCGAAATCGACAAGGGCACGACTCAGCGCGAAATCGCAAAAAAATTCCATATCTCGCTCTGCAAAATCACGCGCGGCTCACGGGAGTTAAAGAAAGATGAAAGTGCGTTCCGCAAATTGCTCGATTATGCTGATTCTTTAGAAAAATAAATTGAAGAAAGCCTGCCAATTCACTATAATGACGCTACTATTTTAAAGAGGTCAGTGTTTTTATGCATTCTATTGAATTGGAAAAAGCGTATAATCCAAAGGATTTTGAGGACAGAATTTACTCTCAGTGGGTCGAGAAGGGCTATTTTAAGCCCGCAAGTGATTCGGACTCACCCGTTCACGCTCAGAAAAAATCATCGAACATCAAATATACGGTCGTCATTCCGCCACCGAATGTCACGGGCGTGCTTCACATGGGGCACGGGCTTAACAACACGTTGCAGGACATCGTGGTACGCTATCACCGTATGAAGGGCGACGACACGCTCTGGATTCCTGGAACTGACCACGCGGGAATCGCCACGCAGAATGTGGTTGAGCGCGCGCTCAAAAAAGAGGGCAAATCCCGAAACGACTTGGGGCGCGAAAAATTCATCGAACGCACGTGGGAAGTTACGCGCGACCATCATGACACAATCGTAAAACAGCAGAAAAAGCTCGGAAATTCCGTAGACTGGAGCCGCGAGCGATTTACTTACGACGAGGGGCTTTCAAAGGCGGTGCGCGATGTGTTCGTCACGCTGTACGAGCGCGGGCTTATGTACAAAGGTCAGCGGCTTGTGAACTGGTGTCCGCGTTGTGGCACGGCTCTTGCCGACGATGAAGTTGACCATGTTGACACGCAGGGGGCGATGTACCACCTCTTCTATGAATATGCCGACGGAAGCGGAAAAATCGAAGTCGCCACCACCCGACCGGAAACATTCTTTGGTGATACTGCCGTTGCGGTGAACCCGGACGATGAGCGGTACAAGGATTTGGTCGGAAAAACGCTTAAGCTTCCGCTCACAGGCAAAGAAATCCCGATTATCGCAGACGCTTATGTCGATAAAGAATTCGGAACGGGTATGGTTAAAATCACGCCGGCGCATGACCCGAACGACTGGGAAGTGGGCTTGCGGCACAATCTTGAAGTCATCAATCTTTTGAATCCCGACGGAACGCTCAACGAAAATGTTCCCGAAAAATACCGTGGCTTAAAATGTGAGCAGGCGCGAAAACTCGTCATCGAGGATTTGACTGAAGCGGGGCTTTTCAAGGGCGAAGAAAAAATGACGCACTCGGTCGGGCACTGCTACCGCTGTAAGACGGTCGTTGAGCCGTATTTGAGCTATCAATGGTTCGTTAAAATGAAGCCGCTTGCCGAAAAAGCACTCAAGGCATGGCGAGACGGCGACATCGTGTTCTATCCGCGAAAATGGGAAAACACCTACACGCACTGGATGGAAAATATCCGCGACTGGTGCGTGAGCCGTCAGATTTGGTGGGGGCACAGAATCCCTGCATGGTACTGCGAGTGTGGCGAAACAATCGTAAGCCGCGAAGATGTCACAAAATGTCCGAAATGTGGAAGCACGAATGTAAAGCAAGATCCCGATGTCTTGGACACTTGGTTTTCTTCTTGGCTCTGGCCGTTTAGTACGCTCGGCTGGCCAGAAAATACAAAAGATTTGGCGAATTTCTACCCGACGACGGCACTCGTTACCGCTTACGACATCATCTTCTTCTGGGTGAGTCGCATGATTATGGCGGGCTTGGAATTCACGGGAAAAGCTCCGTTCCACGACATCTACATTCACGGGCTTGTGCGCGACAAGCAGGGACGAAAAATGTCAAAATCACTCGGAAACGGCATTGACCCGCTTGACATCATCGAACAGTACGGCTCTGACGCGCTCAAATTCACGCTTTCGTACATGTGCGCTCAGGGACAGGATGTTTTGGTCGATTCAGACTCATTTAAAATGGGAAGCCGATTCTGCAACAAAGTGTGGAACGCAAGCCGATATATTCTCGGAAATCTTGAGGGGCGAAATTTAATTCCTGTAAAAGACTCAGACTTGAACGAACTCGATAAATGGATTTTCACCGCGCTCAACACGGCGGCAAAGAACGCGCGCGAAGCACTTGACGGCTACCGCTACAATGACGCGGCGAGCACGGTTTACGAATATTTCTGGAACAATTTCTGCGACTGGTATGTCGAGGCAACGAAACTCAGTTTCTGGCACGGCGACGAGCACGAAAAAGACCGCGCAGTCTCTGTGCTTTTGAATGTTTTGGAAGAATCCTTGCGATTGCTCCATCCGTTCATTCCGTTCGTAACCGAAGAAATCTACGCAAAACTTCCGCGAAAAGAATTGATTGAAAACCGAAAGGCGGCGGGCGAGCAAAAAATCATGTCAAACGAGACTTATGCTGACCTTCTCGTGACGGCTCCGTACCCCGAATATGCCGAGACAAGAGCGGATGCAAAAATCACGGCGCGATTTGCGGTCTTGCAGGATTTGATTCGCTCTATCCGAGGCTTACGAAACGAGTGCGGAATCGACCCAGTGAGCAAAATCAATGTCGCCCTTCTTGTTGAAAAGGGAAGCGATGCCGAAGTCTGCCACGAAAAGGTGGAGATGATTCAGCTTTTGGCGGGGCTTTCAAAGGTCGAGTTCGTAGAAGCGAAGCCCGCAAAATCAATCGGCGCGGTGGGAAAAGGCTTTGAGGCGTTCATCTTGATTGACGAGAACATCAACCGAGAGCAGCTTTTGCTTCACTTCAACAAAGATGTCGAAAAACTCTCAAAAGAAGTGGAGCGCACCGAAGCCAAGCTGAACGGCAAATTCGCCGAACACGCCCCCGCCGAGGTAGTTCAAGCCGAGCGTGACAAACTCGCCGAAACCAAGCGACGGATTGAAAAGCTGACGGGATATATTGAGACATTGAAATAAACACGGAGGGCGTGTATGGCGTATAAGTATGAGATGAAGACTGAAAAACCTGACCACATGGGAAAGGAAGATATGCAGCAGCTCAAGCATATTATTCTTGCTCCGTACATGCAGCTTTCCACGGGCTTGATTGGGAAGGGGCGGCATGCGGGCGGAAATATGTTCCGCCACCAGATTGACACGCTCGGCATCTTGATTGATTACGGCTATATCGACTCCGTTTTGCTCAAAGCCTCGCTCGTGCACGACACGGTTGAGGATATTAAGGGCTTTGACCGCAACGAAATCGTCAACGCGGATTCTGACGGGCAACAGGTGCTTGACTTGGTGCTTGAAGTCACACGGCGCGACGACGAGGATAAAACGCAGTTTTTGCGACGAATCATCACGACGGGAAGCCAGAAGGCAAAAATCTTAAAGTGCGCCGACCGAATCTCAAACATGATTTCGCTTGGATTCGTGACTGACCCCAAATTCATCGAACGCTACTGCGACGAAACCGAATTCTACCTGCTTCCGATGGCTCTTGAAATCGACTACAACATGTACCAGGAGCTGATTGACTTGATTCGCACGCGCCGACGCTACCTTGAAGACGGCGGCTATTTCGACAACCGGCACAAAGAGTCATCTGGGGACAAACTTGCTGAAAGCGACAAGAGTCCGAAGAGCGACAAATAACGGACGCTTTATATAGACTATTTTATGCAAATTCGGTATTTTATATACAACAATTTAGAATCTTTTTTTATAGGAGATAAAAATGGCAGTAAAAGTTGCTATTAACGGTTTCGGCCGCATCGGTCGATTGGCTTTCCGTCAGATGTTTGACGCAGAAGGTTATGAAGTTGTCGCAATCAACGATTTGACAAGCCCAAAAATGCTCGCTCACCTTTTGAAGTATGACACAGCACAGGGTGGCTATGCAGGTCGCATTGGCGAGGGAAAACACACCGTTTCTTACAAAGACGCAGTTCTTGAGGAAGACGGAAAAACAGTAAAAGTTCCAGGCTCAATCACAGTCGACGGAAAAGAAATCACTATCTATGCAAAACCAAACGCAGCAGAATTGCCGTGGGGCGAACTCAAAGTTGACGTTGTCCTCGAGTGCACTGGTTTCTACGTTTCAAAAGCAAAATCACAGGCTCACATTGACGCAGGTGCTCGCAAAGTTGTTATCTCAGCTCCGGCTGGAAACGACCTTCCGACAATCGTTTACAATGTAAACCACAAAACGCTTACAAAGAACGACAACATCATCTCAGCAGCTTCTTGTACAACAAACTGCTTGGCTCCAATGGCAAAAGCGCTCAACGACGCGTTCCCAATCCAGAGCGGTATCATGAGCACAATCCACGCTTACACTGGCGACCAGATGATTCTCGACGGTCCGCAGCGCAAGGGTGATCTCCGCCGCTCACGAGCTGGCGCTCAGAACATCGTTCCGAACTCAACAGGTGCTGCAAAGGCTATTGGTCTCGTTATCCCTGAATTGAACGGAAAACTGATTGGTTCAGCTCAGCGCGTTCCGGTTCCAACAGGCTCAACAACAATCCTTACTGCTGTCGTTAAAGGCAACGATGTCACAAAAGAAGCTATCAACGCTGCTATGAAAAAGGCATCTGACCCAGAGACATTCGGCTACAACGAGGACGAAATCGTTTCTTCTGACGTTATCGGCATGAAGTTCGGTTCACTCTTCGACGCTACTCAGACAATGGTTACAAAGATTGCTGACGGCTTGTTCGAAGTGCAGGTTGTTTCATGGTACGACAACGAAAATAGCTACACTAGCCAGATGGTTAGAACTATTAAGTACTTCTCAGAGAACTGCTAAGCTGATTTAAGCTAAAAAGAGGCTCGGAAGAGCCTCTTTTTTTATGTCTTTTGCTATTTTCATTGTCGTTTTATTCAACTGTCGCGAAATACGCTGCGCGTTTTCGCTCCGCGCGTTCTTCCGCATTGCTCAGAACGCGGGTACGACAACGAAAACTCATACACATCTCAGATGCGCTAGCCGCGCAAGCGGCGTGTTAATAATTTCTACTCATGCAAACGAGCAAAGCGAGTATGATACGAACAATCAAATACTTCAGCGAGAATTGCTAAGCTATTTTAGAATTATCTAACTAGAAAACTCCGCTTCGGCGGAGTTTTTTTTATGCCAGATTCACCGTGTAGTCGGAATCGTCAAAGTGACACTTGTATAAACGATGTAAATGTCTGAATTGTTCAAAATGTCGGAATAAAAATGCTCCCCTGTTTCAGTATGATAATGAGGAAATTACAAGTATTTCAAAAAGGGGGACATTTTGAAAGTAAAAACGATAAAATCCTTGCTCGGGATGTTGGCGATTTTCGCTTTTTTGTTCGCGGGATGTGATGACGGCGGCAGTTCTGGAACAAGCGGAACTGCTACGCAGCAAGAACAAAAAAACGATGACAGTACGAAGACGTCTGACGAGAGCAAAGACGATTCTGATGATTCTAAAGACTCGCCGACCGAGGCTGATGTTACGAATGCTACGGTACGCATTGTAAAAGGCGAAGGCTGGCTGAATTCTGCTTATATCATCTTTGATCAAATTGACGGGGCTACGTATAAGGTTTTGTGTGACGACACTCAAATTGATGAGCCGCTTATCCGCTATTACGACACGTACACGTATTATGAATCAAGCGAAGATGCAAATTTACAGGTAACATGGACGAAAAGAACGCTCTCGAAGGTCGTGCGTGCGGATGCGCTTGGTTTGGCAGCTGGAGAGCATACGATGAAGGTCTGCGCGATTTCAGGAGACACCACATCCGACTATTCATCGGCAAAAATGACCGTTGTTGACCATGACCGAAGTGGATTCGCATTTGCTCCCAGTGCGACGACGACTCCGGGTGCATACAAGGCAGACGGAACGCTCAAAGACAATGCGATTGTTTTGTATGTGACGGGGGCGACGGCTAAGACTGTCTCATACACGCAGGTGAAAGGCACAAACGCTACGGCGGATGCAACATACACGGGCTTGCAAGATATTCTTTCCGAAAGCTCGCTCAAAAAACTCACCGTTCCGCTCGATATCCGCATCATCGGTACGATTAAACTTTCTGAAATGGACTCAATCGCCTCTTCTGACGAGGGATTGCAGATTAAGACGACGACAGACTGCGGAATCACGGTCGAGGGCGTCGGTCACGATGCCGCCGTGTACGGTTTTGGCTTCCTTATCCGCAATGCAAACTATGTAGAAGTGGCAAACCTCGGCGTGTTCAACTTTATTGACGACGGTATCTCTGTCGATACGGACAACTCATATCTGTGGATTCACAACAACGACATCTCATATGGTGCTGTTGGAAGCGACTCCGATCAGGCAAAGGGTGACGGCTCGCTCGACTTCAAGAAATCCACCTACAGCTCGCTGGCGTACAACCACTTTTGGGATTCGGGAAAGTGTAATCTTCTTGACGCTTCTGCTAGTTCAAGCGGCGGCTCGAATTATCTGAGCTACCACCACAACTGGTATGACCATTCAGATTCTCGTCATCCTCGTATCCGAAATGCAACTGCCGTGCATGTGTACAACAACTACTACGACGGAAACGCAAAGTACGGCGTGGGTGTGACATCTGGTTCTTCTGCATTTGTCGAAGGAAACTATTTCCGCAATGCAAACGACCCGATGATGTCGTCATTGCAAGGAACTGACGCACAGGGAAGCGGCACGTTCTCAGGCGAAGAGGGCGGCTCCATCAAGGCGTACAACAATTTTTATACGGGAAATTCAAACTATGCGAGCGACGGTGGTTCTACAAGCACAAGCGGTATGAAGCTCCATTACATTACGAACAAGTACGACTATACGAACGGTGTCGCCGTAACAGAGCCGGAGACGCATACGGAAACGGTCGGAACGAAAAATGCTGATGGAACGTGGACGATTTATGACTGGGTGCGAGGTGATACAAGTGCATTCATCACACTTGGTTCTGGCGCAACTGACAACAAAGATGGTGGCAAAGCGGTACAAATTAGTGCGAAGAAAACAGATGCTATGAGCTTCAAAGTTCCTGCGTCAACCACAAAAGTTATTATTAACGCTCGTTGTGGAAGCTCTAATGCAACATCAACAACTTTGAAAGTGAACGGAGAAAGCCAGACTGTTGGTACAACATACGCAGATTATACATTCAGTGTGTCACTTTCGTCAGATACAATTTTGACAATTTCATCAGGCGATGCGGCATTGAATATTCATGGCATCACGGTTATCGCTTCCTCTGCATGGACGACAACGTACACAACAGGCATTTCTTTGAGCGACATTGACGCGTACGAGGTCGATTCACGTTCTGCGACGGTTCCTGAGACGGTGACGACAAAGAGCGGAAGCCACACGTATTCGAATTTTGACACAACGCTCGGTCTTGCAGGCTTGGGATTGGCTGATGTACCGTCTAGTCCGAAAACAGCAAAAACTGAGGTCATGAAATATGCTGGTCGTCATGATGCTGATTTCGCCTTTACGTTTACGAACGCAACAGAGGATACAAATTATGGCGTCATCGCTGAGTTAAAGGCGGCGGTTGTGGCTTATACAAGTTCTCTGACAGCGGTACAGGGAATGAAAACGGCATCAGACGATTCGTCAACAGACACCGATGCCGATAGCGAGAAAACAGACGACACGCAAAAAGACACAGAGACTGATACAGAAAATCTTCCGACGGGGTCGGCTGTGGTCTCATTGGTTTCAAATAATGCTGTCTCACCGAGTGATGCACGGGTTACCTGTACTTCATGTTCCGTGAATTCGAAAGAATCGAATGGTTCGGTTACCATTGAGTATAATGGCGAGACATATTCGACGATAAAAATGGAATCTAAGTCGAAAATTACCGTAACGGCAAAAGCAGGAGCGACAATCACCGTGGTTGGTTCTCTTCCAAGCGGAAAACAGAGTTGTTTCAAATGGAATGGTGAGGCGCAAAAACTTGACGCGAAAACAACTGCGGTTACGACATTCACACGCTCAGTTACGGCGACCGGCAATGATGTAATTGAAAAGGGAGATACGGCTTCAATTGGTGTCATTGTAATTAGCGAATAAACGTTGTTTTGAAAAAAATTCCTCTCCCCATCTCAACTCTGCTTGAGATGGGGATTTCCTTTTGTGGGAAAAATCCTGAATCTTAATTGACAAAATCCGTGCATTATCTGAAGATTGCGTCATGAAAAAATTCCTTGTCCGTTTTTTTGTCGCGCTGGTGACGGTTGTGCTTACGCTTGCGCTCTTTGTTGCCGCGTGCCTTTCGTATGCCGCTTTTGACCGGCGCTCTTCACTTTCTTCAATTCCCCGAAACTATTCTGTGTACCTGCGCACCGATTCTGCATTCGACACCTTGAATCCCTTTTTTGACTTGCAGGCGGCGGACGTGCTTCTCTCTGCGCCTGATTTTTCTTCTGTCCGAAAAACGTTCATGGATTTCCGTTCGTCTCCCTTGCGCGAAAACGCCTTTTTTCAGTTTGCGACTTCGCGTCCTGTTGATTTTGCCTTGTATGGCACGGGAACAAAAATCGGCGATGACGCGCATTTTGTGGCGGTCGTAAACCTCGGCATGTTCTCGCTTGCGACGCGTGTTGCCTCATTCATGTACCCGAAAGTCAACTATCCCGTTGAAAATCTTTCGTATGACTCAAACGAGCAGATGGCTTATTTTGTCTATGAGATTCCCGCAAAACGCGATGAAAATGGCAGAGTCGTACAGAACGCGCTCAAAATCTACTTCAAGGCGGTCAAAAATCTCGTGATTGCCTCGGATTCGTTCGAGCATTTGCTCACGGCGTGTCTCGTTCAAAACGACACCACGTATACGGCGGAGCAGCGAAAGCTCTTCAAAGGAAAGTCAAAGGGAGAGCTTCGTATTGTTGCCGACGCGCACTCGCTCATGCATTCTGCCACCGAGGGAAACGCGATTCTCACATCGATGGCGGATATTATTTCTGCTGATTTGCTGAGTGTCGTTTCATTTTCTATCACCGATTCCGATGTTTCGCTCACGTGCCGGCTTCCGCTCTCTTCTGATGAGGAAACGGCACAGCCGCTCACGTCTCTTCTTGCAAAAAAGTCGACTGTGCCCGCAGTGCTCACGCGTTTTTCTGACATCACGCAGTATTATACGGTTTTGAATGCAGGCACGCTTAAAGAACTCAAAGACGCGGTGCTTCCGTTCGTGCCCGATGTCAAAAATCCCGATGAATTCTGGAAAGATTGCGATGATTGGTCAAAATCGCTCCTCGGCATGGACTTGAATGAGCTCTTGCTCTCATGGATGGGCGAGGAATGCGCCGTGTTGGGCGTAGAGAATCAGAATGACCCGGTGTTTGCCGTCCAGATTCGCGATGAAAAGCAGCGTCAGCAGGTCTTCAATAAGCTCAGCTCCTCAATTCTCATAAAAGAAAACAACTCGCTCATTTTGGGCGGGGCGCGGCTTTCCCGGCTTGAGTTCCCCGCGTTCTTGAACTGGATGCTTTCGATTCTCGGAATCAACATGCCGTCTCCGTACTTTATGGCGCTTGACGGCTACATCTACTTTTCTGAAAGCCCCGAATGCCTTTCTGCCGTGTACACGAACGCTCATTCGGGAAAAGCCCTCGTCAAAAACAAGAATTATCTCGCCGTTTCAGAAGGTCAGAAAAACGAGACTTCGCTTTCCCTCTATTATAATCTTGAGCGAAGCGTGCCGTTCTTCTTGCGCTCAAATGCCTCGTTCTCAAAGGTCTTGCAACTCTACACGATGGGGCGGTTCGATGTGCGCACGGAAAAAGATGTGCTTGAACTCTCTCTGCACGCGTGCGCCCGAAAGTCAGGCAGTTTGTATGCCGTTCCGGGCTTCCCGCTTTCTCTTGAAGGCAAGACTGATGCGGCGAATTTGCAGGTCGATTCGGGAAAAAATCCTCAGCATGTCTACTGGGTCGAAAACGGAAGCACAATCAAGTCGCTCGATGTTTCAAGCATGCAGGTGTCTTCAAAGGCTGATTCCGACAAAATCGACATCGCCGCGAGCGAAAAGCCGAAAAACGGCGGCGTGTTGTGGTCGGTCACTTCGCACGGCATGGTCTCGCTTTTGAACGCTTCGCTTGAAGATGTGCAGAAATTCCCGCTCATGCTCGGCGAGGCGGTTTCGTGCCGTCCGTGCGCGGCGGGGGAAAATCTCGTGGTCGTTTCGGAGCACGGCACGGTCTTTATCGTAAAGCCCGATGCTTCGCTTGTGACGATTGCAATTCCGGGACTTTCGGCAAAATCAGAGCCGGTCGCGCTCGCGGGCGGAAAGAGTTTTGCGATTTACAGCAAAGGCTTCTTGGGAAAAATCTATTATTTTGAGGGCGACAAATGCCTGAATCTTGAACATCCGTTTGAAATTCCGGGAATCGCGCTCGGAAGCCCCGCCTTGCTCAAATCGGGCGGAAAAACCTATATCGGTTTCGTAACGCAGGCGGGCGAAATGAATGTGTGGCGCACAGATACAGCCGACGGTGCGCAGATTGAGGGCTTCCCCATGCGGATTGGCGGCGTGTTCATGACGAATGTGGTCGCGAGCGAAAAATATTTCTACGCGCTTTCAAACGATGCGCTCTTGTACCGCATTTCGCTCGACGGAAAGCTCCTCACGGTGCAGATTCCGAATGCCACGGCAAAAGAAGGCTATCTTTCAGTGCGCGACAGCGAGCATAACGGAAAACTGAGCGTGTTCGTCTGTGCCGACGCAAATGTCATCTACGGCTTTAACGAGAATTTGGAATTGCTTTCGGGCTATCCGCTCACGGGCTGGGGAAAACCGGTCTTTGCGGATGTGAACGGCGACAAAATCGGCGAGTGCATTGCGCTTACGATTGACAAAAAATTGGTCGCATGGAAAGTGAGGTGAGAAAATGGAAAATGGAAAATGGAAAAATGAAAATTAAAAAATTGAGTGGGGGAAGTCTCCCCCTCGCGTCCACTTCGTTGGTCGCTACCCCCTCTGCGGGGAGTGCCCCGCAACGCCCCCGATTGCTTTCTGTGTGCGTAGGGTTTCTTGCGCTCATTTTTGCGTCGTGCGCGTCTATGCAGGAAGATGTGTATGTTGACGACGTTTCTTCGAGCGCGGAAATCTCGGCGTTTGAAGAGCGTTTCGCCGTGCTTGACGCGCAGAATTACGAAGGCGTTGAAGGCGCAGGCGCGAAAGAATGGCAAAAATCGTGCGAAAAACTCATTTCCGACATTGAGCTGACCGTAAAAGATGCCTCGCTCAAAAAGGCGATTGTCGCCCGCTTGTATGCGATTGCTGGTTGCGCCGCGCTCGACGCAGGGAGCAAAGGACAGGCAAAAAAATATTACGAATCTTCACAGGAAAGCTTTAAAGGCGACGCGCGCACGCTCATTCTCGCTTCTCGGCTTGGGCTTGAACCAAATTTCAGCGAGAAAATGCAACTTTTTTCGGACAAATCGCTTCTCACGCTTGAAGTCGCGTTCATGAATTACGCAAAACAGAATTACGCCGCTTCGCTTGCCGCCTTTGACGAAGCATTCCTTTCGCTCGAACCATTTTACCGAAACGCGTACGGCTCGCTCCGCGACACAAGCTGGAATCTCAGAAATCTCCCGAACGACGATTCCCGGTCTGCGCAGTTGCTCGCGCTCAAAAATCTTACGGTCATGCAAATGCTCTTGATTGCAAACCAAAATCCCGACTTGCTTTTTAATTACACGGCAGGGAAGGAAATTTCCGACAAAGAACTCTACACTAAAATCGCGGGAAGCGGGCTTTTAAATCCCGTTTCTCAGCCGCTCGACTCCGAAAACGCAGTCTCAAAAAATTCGCTCGTTACTCGGCTCATTGCCGCCCGTTTTTTGTGGAATCTCTACAACCAAAGGCGAAATTCAGTTCAGAACGCAACGAAATATTCAGCCGCCTACAAAAATCAGAAGCGAAGCCCCGTTCCCGATGTAAAACTCGATTCCCCCGACTTTGACGCGGTGCTCGGTTGCGTGGAAAACGAACTCATGCACTTGGAAGACGGCATTGAATTCGGTGCAGAAAAAGAAGTGAGCGGAATCGAATTCAGCGAGAGCGCGGGTAAGATAAAATAGTTTTTTTCAGCGTTCCGTTTTTAATGAGCACACGAAGTCGCAGAAGGTACAGATGTCGCTTGTTTTGCCTGCGGGGAGTTTTCCTTCTTTTTGAAGCCGTTTGATTTCGCTCGAAAGCCCCCGTTCAAAGCAGAGCGAGACCATGTTGTTTTCGCGTGATTTTTGAAGCACGGTGTCGAATGTGTCGGTGATTTTTCCGATGAAGAGTGCTTTGTTTTCGTTCGCAAAGCCGCAGCAGGGGGCGATGTCGCCCGTGGCGTGCACAAAGAGAATCTGCCCCATCGATTCGCAGAAATCATCCTTGAACCAAGCTTTGTCTTTGAACGCGCGGCTGTCGTTTGCCTGATAGCTTTCGGTTTGAATGTAGGCGGGAAGAAAAATTTCATCGCGTGTGAGCGTTGCGATTCCGCGCCCCGATTTTGAGAGATTTTCTTCGTAGGCGAGATTTAATTTTTTCGCAAGAGATTTTAAAAGAGTGTCACACGGATTTGGAATTGCTACGCAATTCCTTTTTTGTTTAGAGTTTCCTTGATTTTGCGTTAGCAAAATCGAATCTGTGTGACAATCTAGTGATTTTACACTTTGTATCTCTACGCTTTGCTTGCCGAAAATTTCCCACGCGGTTTGAATGAAAGTCGCGATTCTCTCTTCGCTTTGGGCGTGGAAGGTGTCGTAGCTTACGCCGATTTTGCCGTCGTAACCTGCGTCGTAGATTTTTTGCAAAGTGGCGTGTAAGTCCTGCTCGCTTTTCCACCAGTCGCCGTTCGTCATGATTCGGTCGAACATAAAGTCATAATCGACGCTCGCTTTTATCACCGCACAGAGAAAATCCACGCACAAAAACGGTTCGCCGCCTGAGAATCCGATTTTCTCAATCTGCGAAGATTCGGATTCGTGGGCTGATTTGAGAAAGGCGAGCGCATCTTCGGTTTTGAGCTGGTGTGGCTCTCGGTTCACAAAGCAGTGCGGGCAGTGCAAGTTGCATGCAGTAGTAGCGGCAAAAATGATTTCTGTTGGGCAAAACATGGCTTTATTATAACAAAATCATCCACAGATTTACACAGATTGTCACAGATTTAATTTTATTATTGATTTTTTTTAATCTGTGTATATCTGTGCTAATCTGTGGATAAAAATTACATTGAATTTATCTTAGCAAGAGTGTAAAATGATTTCTGATTTCTATCTTAAAGGAGTTACAGATGATTAAGACAGTAAAAGATGTTGATCTTAAAGGCAAACGCATTATCATGCGCGTTGATTTCAATGTTCCTATGAAAGAAGGTGTTGTTCAGGACGACACTCGCATTATGGCGGCTCTTCCGACCATTCAGTATATCTTGGAGCAGAATCCGCGCTCGCTCGTTTTGATGAGCCACCTCGGTGACCCAAAAAAAGATGTCAAAAAGGCACAGGAAAAGGCAGAAAAAGCCGGAAAAACGTGGACTTCTGAAGATGCAGAGAAATTCATCAACGGAAAGAACCGCATGAAGCCTGTCGTTGAATATTTCGCAAAGAAACTCGGAAAAGAAGTTACTTTCTTGCCAGACGCACTTGGTCAGAAAGCTGCAATCGACGCGCTTCCAGAGGGGGCTGTCGCAATGCTCGAAAACACTCGCTTTCACAAGGAAGAGACTTCAAAAGATGCCGCTGAGCGCGATGTCATGGCAAAAGAGTTGGCTAGCTACGGCGACATTTTCGTAAACGATGCGTTCGGTACGGCTCACCGTGATCAGGCTTCTACCGCTTCAATCGCAAAATTCATGCCGGTTCCAAGCGTTGGTGGCTTCCTCATGGAAAAAGAAGTCAAATACATTCAGCCAATGGTTGAAAATCCGCCAAAACCACAGGTTGCTATCATCGGCGGCGCAAAGGTTTCTTCAAAAATCGCCGTTTTGGAAAGCCTCTTGAAGAACGCTTCTGCCCTCGTTATCGGTGGCGGCATGGCTTACACATTCTTGAAAGCGCAGGGACACAAAGTCGGTATCTCTCTTGTTGAAGATGACTTCATCGACACGGCAAAAAAATTGCTCGCAGACGCAGAGGCAAAGGGCGTTAAAATCGTTCTTCCTGTTGACCATGTTGCGGCAGACAAATTCGATGCGAACGCAACACCAGTCGCAGTTGACGGCGTTGACATCCCAGACGGACTTATGGCAATGGATGTCGGTCCAAAAACTATCGAAGCATACAAAGAAGTGCTTTCTACGGCAAAATCAATCGTATGGAACGGTCCGGTCGGCGTATTTGAGTTTGAAGCGTTCGCAAAGGGTACGGCTACGGTCGCTCAGCTCGTTGCAGATGCCACAGGTCGCGGCGCAATGACGGTCGTTGGTGGCGGTGACAGTGTTGCGGCTGTCAACAAATTCAACCTCGCAAGCAAAATGAGCCATGTTTCAACAGGCGGCGGTGCTTCACTTGAATTCCTCGAAGGAAAAACTCTTCCAGGAATTGCTATTTTGGCAACAAAATAGCTAAGGTCGCTAAAGCGACCGACGCATTCTTGGCTACAAAATAAACGTGATGCCGAGTGCGTGTGTGCGTACTCGGCTTTTCTTGCTGCAAAATAAAAGGAGATTTTTTCATGCGTACAAAGTATGTGGCTGGAAACTGGAAAATGAACATGGACAAGGCTGGCGCCGTCGCGCTTGCCAAAGGGTTGGTCGAAAACCTCAAAGGTCTTAACGCCAAATACATGATTGCACCGCCTTTTGTCTATCTTGACGCGGTTTCACAGATAGTAAATGGTTCAAACATTATCCTTGGCGCGCAAAACATGACGGTCACTGATAATGGTGCCCACACGGGTGCAATTTCGGCAGCGATGCTCAAAGATGTCGGTGTTCAGACGGTCATTCTTGGTCATTCAGAACGACGAGACGAATTCAATGAGACCGACAAACTCATCAACGAGAAAGTGCACAAAGCTATCGAGAGTGGGCTTGATGTCGTGCTTTGTATCGGTGAGTTGTACTCTCAGCGCATTGCGGGTGTAACGAATCAGATTTGTGAGAATCAGGTTACCGAGGACTTGGCTGGCATTACGGAAGAGCAGCTTGCTCATGTTTCAATCGCATATGAACCAGTTTGGGCTATCGGGACGGGAAAAACGGCGACCCCCGCTGAGGCTCAAGAAGTTCATGCCTTTGTTCGTGGGGTCCTTTCGCGCTTGTATAGTCCGAAGGCAGCCGCAGATATCAAAATCCTCTACGGCGGCTCGATGAATGACAGCAATGCGGAAGAGCTGCTTGCTCAGCCCGATATTGACGGTGGGTTGATTGGTGGCGCGTCGCTCAAAGTCGACAAGTTCACTGCAATCTGTAAATTCGCTTCTAAATAAGCGTTAGTAAACCTGATACGGCGGATTAGTTTTTCTGCGGTATCAGGTTTTCTGTTTTATTTCTCGCTCTTTTTATATTCTAATTCTTTCATCTTTCTGATATACTCTCTTCATGTTTCAAGTTCGGGTGACGGCTGATTTTGCGGCGGCGCATTTTTTGCGCGATTATCACGGAAAGTGCGAGCATCTGCACGGGCACAATTACAAGGTCTACGCGCATGTGCAGGGAGCGAGCCTCGATGAGGGCGGAATGCTCTTGGATTTCGGCGAACTCAAAAAAGCACTCCGCGAAGTGTGCGCTCGCCTTGACCACACGAATTTGAACGACATCGATTTTTTTGCGCAGAATCCGAGCGCGGAGCGAATCGCGGTGTACATTTACAACGGAATCGTTGATGTGCTTCCGAGCCTAAAAAAGACGGACGACGCAAAAAAAACGCACTTGTACGCAGTCGATGTGTTTGAAACAGAAACGAGCAGGGCGAGATATTTGCCAGATTGAGGTTTTATATGAACAAAATCACTATTCTTGATTCTACTTTGCGCGATGGCTCTCAGGGCGAGGGCATTTCATATTCGGTGCAGGATAAGATTAACATCGTGAAGGCGCTCGATGAACTGGGCGTGACATATATTGAGGCGGGAAATCCTGGCTCGAACCCAAAGGACATGGAATTTTTTGCCGAGGCGAAGAAACTCAAACTAGAACACGCGAAAATCGTGGCGTTCGGCTCTACGCGGCGCAAGGGGATTACGTGCGCTGAAGACGCGAATCTCCAGAGCCTTTTGGCGGCTGATACCGAGGTCGTGTGCATTTTCGGAAAGTCGTGGGATTTTCAGGTGACGGAGATTTTGCATGCCACGCTCGAAGAAAACCTTGAGATGATTCGCGATACAGTGGCGTTCCTTGTGGCGAACAAAAAAGAAGTGATTTTTGACGCGGAGCATTTTTTTACGGGCTACACCGAAAACGCCGATTACGCGATGAAGACTCTTGAAGCGGCGGTAGAGGGCGGTGTGAAGACTTTGTGCCTCTGCGAAACAAAAGGCGGCATGATGCCGATGCAGTGCTACGAGATTACGAAAAAAGTCGTTGAGAAGTTTGGAAAAGTCGCTTCCGTAGGAATCCACACGCATAATGATTCGGGCTGTGCGGTCGCCAATTCGCTCCTTGCGGTTGAGGCGGGGGCAAGCCATGTGCAGGGCGTTCTGCTCGGATTCGGTGAGCGCACGGGAAACGCGAATCTTTCAACGATTATCGCCGATTTGCAGCTTAAAATGGACTGCGATTGTATTCCCGCCGAAAATGTGCAGAACCTCACCCCGATTTGTAAGCGGGTCGCCGAGATTACGAATATTGCTTTGGAAGCGGGAATGCCGTATGTGGGCGCGAGCGCGTTTGCGCACAAGGCGGGAATGCACATCGACGCGGTGATTAAAAATCCGTTCGCATACGAGCATGTTACGCCTGAGAGCGTGGGAAATGAGCGCGTGTTCCTTATGAGCGAGGTCGCGGGAAAGAGCATGATTGTCGAAAAAGTGCAGAAATTCGACAAAACGCTCACGAAGTCAAGCCCGATTGTCGCCGAAATCGTAAAGCGCGTAAAAGAATTGGAGCATGAGGGCTATCAGTTTGAGGGCGCGGACGCAAGCTTTGAAATTCTCGTGCGAAAGGCAATCGGAAAGTACCAGCCCTTCTTCAATCTGCATTATTACAAGACGAGCGGCGAGTTTCCGCGTTTTGCCGATGACCAGAGCGCGTTTGCTCAGTTCAAAATTGATGTTGACGGAAAGGTCGTTGTGACGGCGGGTGACGGCGACGGCCCTGTCAATGCGCTTGATGTCGCCATGCGTAACGCGTTGGAGCAGTTCTATCCGACGGTGAGCCAGATTCACCTCACTGACTACAAAGTCCGCGTTCTTGACGGAAAATCTGCGACTGCTTCACGAGTCCGCGTTTTGATTGAGTCGAGCGACGGAGACGAGCACTGGGCGACAATGGGCGTTTCAAGCGATGTGATTGAGGCTTCGTACCTCGCGCTCGTGGATTCCTTTGAGTACAAGCTGATTAAGGACTTGGAAAAGAAATTCGGGAAGCTGATGTAAGGTCTGACTTGTTTTCAAAAACGTGTCAAATGTCCTTTTCATTTCTCAATTTCTTCTAAAATCTCACCGATGTCTGCGTTTATGCAGATTGCGCGAGGGGCAATTTCCTCTGGTGCGACTGATTCTCCAAAGTTGAGGCATGCGTACGTTGCATTGTGGTTTGCATATGTCATTTGCCAAAATGGATACTTGATGATGCCTGGCGTGTTTCCTCCGACGCCAAGCTCAAGGAACAAAATTTTCCCATCTTCGGCTGCTTTATGAGAATCAAGAAAAGCTTCGTATCGTTTTGCAGCTTTGTACCATCCGTCGTCTTGCACAAAGGTGTCATCAGCACGGAGATTCATACTCATCGGCTTTCCACAAATCGGACAATGCGGTATCAGCTCGCTCGGAATTCGCATATCTTTTTGCGCATCATACATCGCGCGTATCTGCGTCTCGTTGTCATAGGTCTTTTGGTGGCATGGCTCTGAACACTGAAAAAGACCGTAATCGCCTTGTGTGTAATAGAGCCGTGTTTTGTCAAAGCCTGCTTTTTGGAAACAGTGGTCAACATTTGTGGTGAGAATAAAATAATCTTTGTCTTTTACGAGCGAGAACAAATTCTCATACACGGGTTTTGGCGCATTCATGTAACGATTTATCATGATATAGCGGCTCCAATACGCCCACTGTTCTTCTAATGATTCGTAAGGATAAAAACCGCCCGAATACATATCAGTGAAACCGTAGCGGTCTACAAAATCAGAAAAATATTTCTTGAATCGTTCCCCAGAATAGGTGAATCCTGCTGAAGTTGACAGTCCCGCGCCTGCTCCGATGATGATTGAATCGGCTTCTGCAATGGTATTTTTCAAACGTGCGCTGTTTTGCGCGAGAATTTCTGCGCTGTCTGTTCGGTTCCCAAAAATCATACTATGCCTCCAGTGTTTTTTTGTTGTAATAAATATATAACAACAAAAAATGAAAATCAAGACAAAATTCACTCGAATCGTAAAAACTCGGGGAAAAACCTGTTTGGATAAAAATAATCTTGCCGCCGTGCAACTTTTTTCAGTATATTTTGTTTATATCAATAAATGAGTTTGATGGAGTCTATTTTGAATATCGAAGAACTTGCAACAGAAGCCGTTCCTGACGGAGATGTGCCTGAACTTATTACGAATACACTCGCAAAAAATCCGAATGATTTTTACAAAATGGCGTTCGAGTACCAGCAACTCATGATGGTCTACGAGAGCGCAATCAAACAGATTGAGACGAAACTGGATATCTTAAACAAAGAGAACAAGGTGACGGGCAGGCGGAATCCGATTGAGACGGTCAAATCGCGAATCAAGTCACCGCAGAGTATCGCTTCAAAGCTCGAAAAAAAGAAGTTGCCAGTCACGTTTGAGTCGATGGTCGAAAATCTGCACGACATTGCGGGTGTGCGCGTGATTTGCCCGTACATTTCGGACATCTACAGCGTGCGCGACATGCTTTTAAAGCAGCCCGACATCACGCTCCTTGAAGAAAAGGACTATATCAAGAATCCCAAAGAATCAGGCTACCGCAGTCTGCATCTGGTGATTGAAATTCCCGTGTATCTTTCTGAATCGACGCACCGCGTAAAGGTTGAAGTGCAGCTCCGCACGATTGCGATGGATTTTTGGGCGTGCTTGGAGCATGAGCTTCACTACAAGACCACGACAAATGTGCCCGAGAGCGTGCGGCGCGAACTGTTCCGCGTGGCTGAGACAATCGCCATGACCGACCGCGAAATGGAAGAAATCGCGATTGAGTTGCAGAACTTGGATTAAAATATAGCTTCTCTCAGCAATTTTCCCTCAATCGTGTAGATTTCGATTTTCAATTTTCCGGTTTCAATTTCCTCGATGACTCCACAGGTTTTGCCGTCGTCGCATTTGGGGAGCGAGATTGAGCCGGGATTGAAGTAGCACAAATCGCCGTCTTTTTCGAGCACGGTGACATGCGTGTGCCCCGAGATGACGAGCGTGTCTTTTGGGAGCCAGCTCGCGAGTTTTTCGCGCGTGTACAAGTGCCCGTGGTGAACGAAAATCCGGCGGATTCCGCTTGGCGAGGGAAGCGCGATGGTGGTGTACGCGTTCAGGCAGGGGAAGGTGAGCATCATTTCGTCCACTTCGCTGTCGCAATTTCCGCGCACGCATAAGATTTTTTCTTTTCGCGCGTTCAAAAGCTCCGCCGTTTTTTTTGTGTCCCAGCCTTCGGGAAGCGGGTTGCGTGGCCCGTGGTTCAAATAGTCTCCACAGAGAATGAGCGCGTCACAGTCTTTTTCAAAGGTGGCAAGCGCCGTTTCAAGGCAAGACGCGCTTCCGTGAATGTCAGAGAGAACGAGAAATTTCATAAGTCAGTTTTTATTTCCAAAGAGTTTGATAAAGTCTGCTGGCTCAATCGCCATGACGGGGGAGAGTTTGTAGTCTTTTACATTTCGTGTAATGATGTATTTTACGCCGTGCCGTTTTGCGCAGAACGCCTGCACCGCGTCTTCAAAATCGGACATACGACCTGAAAAAGCGAAAAACAAGTCTTTCTGACTTACTTTTGCAATTTTTATTGTGCGAATAAAATCAAAGACTGTTTTGAATTGCTCGGTTTTATCGGCAAAATGTTTTCTGGTAAGATACATAACATCGGCGACAGAAACCGTTGAAATATAGATTTTGTCACCGCGGAGAAGTGCATTTTCATAGCAAGCGACGGATGCTTCGCAAAATGGTTCTCGATTTGAGAGAATATCGACTGTAATATTTGTGTCAAGCAAAATTTTCACTGCCGTGCAAGCCTCTCTTCCTTTATTTTGTTTTCATCAATATCCGCTGGCAAAATTCCAATCACGGCGTGTAGTGCATCCAGCTTTTTCTGCAAACGGCGGGAAATTTTCTTCTCTTTCTTCTTGGGGAGAATCTTGATTCCAAAAGTCTCCGCTTTCTCTTTGTATTGCGCGGGATTCGCAAAAAAATCAGCATAAGAAACAACGAGCATATTTCACCTCCGCTTACAGTATATCACAAAAATGCGCTACATCCTATCCAAATATGGCACAAGCACGAGATTCATCGCGTCTTTGAGGACTTGGAGCGTAGCGGCGGCTAAGGCGAGGCGGGCTTCTTTTAGCTCGGCGTTTTCTGCGCTCATAATCGGGCACTGCTGGTAGAACTTCGAGAAGAGTTTTGCGATGTCGTAGAGGTAGTTTGCCATGACCGAAGAATCCTTGTTCTCGGCGGCTCGCGCAACGGTTTCGGGGTATTCGCCCAATCGCTTGACCAAATCCCATTCTTCGCCCACTTTGAGGAGTGAAGCGGCTTTTTCGGCATTTGCTGGCTTTGTTCCCTCGTCGCTAGCCTTTCGCAAAATTGAAGCGATTCGCGCACCCATGTACTGCAAATACGGGCCTGTGTTTCCGTTGAAACTCAAAGATTCTTGTGGATTAAACACCATGTCCTTAATCGGGCTGACCTGCAAGAGATAGTAATGCAAGGCGGCGAGCGCGACTTTTTCTGCCACCTCGTCCGCGTTTCCGACTTCTTCTTCGCGCCCTTTTTCTTTGATTGCTTTGAGCGCGTCGGCATGGAGCGAGTCAATCAAATCGTCCGCGTCAACGACCGTTCCCTCTCGGCTCTTCATTCGCCCGCTCGGAAGATTCACCAATCCGTACGCAAGATGATAGAGTTTGTTCGCCCAATCGAAGCCGAGTTTTTTGAGAATGTAGAACAGCACCTTGAAGTGGAAATTCTGCTCGGTCGCAACGACATACACGAGTTCGTTGAACGCCCAGTCCGCGTGTCGGCTGATTGCCGTGCCGATGTCCTGCGTGATGTACACGCTCGTTCCGTCTTTTCGGAGCAAGACCTTTTCGTGGTCTTCACCGTCTCTGCCTTTTCCAACGACTTCCGTGACATCAACGCGCACCGAGCCGTCTTCCGCTTTGAAGAACACGCCTTTTTCGAGTCCTTTTTGGATTTCGTCCTTGCCTTTAAGGTAGGTCTCGCTTTCAAAATAGAATTTGTCGAATGAAACGCCCGTGCGGTCGTAGGTTTCTTTTACGCCGCCAAATGTCCAGTCGTTCATCGTCTGCCAGAGTTTTCGCGTTTCTTCGTCGCCCGCTTCCCATTTTCTAAGCATTTCTTCCGCCATTTCTTGCGCTTCGGGATGTGCGGTTTCAGGCTTGTCTTTTTCACCCTTCAGATATTTGTCGAATTCAACATAGCACTGACCGACGAAGTGGTCGCCTTTCATGCCGAGCGTTTCTGGGGTGTCGCCGTTTGCCTCGTGGAAGAGCTTGTAGGCGAGCATTGACTTACAGATGTGGATTCCGCGGTTATTGATGAGGTCAACCTTAAAGACTTCCGCGCCCGCTTTTTTGAGGATTCGGCTGATTGACTCACCGAGCGCGTCGTTTCGCATGTGCCCCAAGTGAAGCGGCTTGTTCGTGTTCGGCGAAGAAAATTCCACCATGATTCGGCTTCCAGCCAAGTGCGGCTTTCCTTCGTTGTTCAGCGTGCCGTATTGTGTTCCCTCGGCTTCGATTTTTGAGAGAATTGACTTGACCGCGCCCGCTTTGTCCATTTTGAGATTGATGTATGGACCGACCGCAAGCACTTCGCCGATTCCGTTTGCATTTTCGGAAGCGATTTTGGCGACTTCCTGCGCGATTTGCGGGGGCGCGATTCTTAAAGTCTTTGCGAACATGAACATGGGAGATCCGATGTCACCCATTTCGGGATTAGGTGAGGGCTGCACGACGATTTTTTCTGCCGTGACGGATTCTGCGTCAATGTTCTTTTCTTTTATAATTTGGTTTACTGCGTCTGCTAAAAGCGTTTTAAACTGTGTTTTTACATCTGCCATAATTTTAGTATTATAGGAAAATCGGACGATAGTTTCTAGTGGAGAAAAAACAGTGATTTAGCAGTAGAAACTGACTTCCCCGAATTTTTCTTTCCATTTTGAGATAATCTCAAAACTTCGTCCTTCGATAAGACGCGTAATATTATTAAGTACTTGCTGTGGAATCTTTGAGTTGTTATTGCAGATGCTGCATTTTCCGTTTTTTGTTATCCAAATTTTTGTGGCATTAGAAACAGGTCTGCCTTTTGCGATATGAACATGAACAGGTTCAAGTGGCTCATTTTCATTTGACCAGAAATATATCCAGTATGAACCGACTTTAAAAATTTGCGGCATTTAAGATTCCCCCGGTCTGTGAGAATTCAAGAATAAGATGTGCGACGGAATCCACTAACTCCCGAAAGTATGCCATTTCTGTCTCGGAGTAGCCTGAAATATCAGCCCATTTTTGCGCGGGTAAAATGCACCTTGCGTTATGAAAACCGTCTTTTTCATCGGGGGTTTCGATATAGACCTCAACCGTGCCGTCCGTTTTCATTTCTGAATGAGTAATTTCCGTGTCATCATTTAATGTCATAAAAGGATACATCATAGTATTGTCCTTATTCTTCTGTCATTATAGGAAAATCGGACGATAGTTTCTAGTAGAGCAATTCTGCAACGGGGGGGCTTCCGTTTCGCTTGTCAGCCAAATCTTTTTTAGGCGAGCAGCAGGGTTATAAATCGTCCATCGTGTGCATTGTTTTTGCGATTTCAAGGAGTAATTTTTTATCGTGCGGTGAAAGCGTAGAAAAATAGTGGATGAGTGTGTGCATATCGGAATCTGGGGCTGCACCGTCTTTCGCTGGATTTCCTTCAACAAGCCATTCGACTGAAACACCGAGAACTTTTGCGAGCCGAACTGCAATGTCTGCCGCAGGCATACAGCCACGTGAGCCAACATACGTGTCCATCGCATGTTTTGTAATTCCTGCTTGTTTTGCGACTTCCTTGTCAAGCAATCCTAGATATTCAATTTGTTCCCGAAGCCTTGTTCTGAAATCCATAGACTTAGGATAGCACTATAGTACGATTCGTTTTCTTGACGGTAGGATTAAAGTAGAATAAAATTAAGATAGTAATAATACTATAGTCATATTATTTACGGGTAAGTACGACTATAGTAGATTATGGGGATTTGATATGAAAAAATTGCTTCTCGGCAATTGAGGCGGGGCTTATGAAACAGCTTCTTGTCGTTTTTTTTTCGTTTGTCTCTGCATTTTGCTTTTCTGCCGAAGTCCCGTCTTGGCTTACGAGACCTGAAAACGAATATCCTACTTCACACTTCATTCGTGCAATTGGTGAAGGTGCGAGTCTCAAACAGGCACAAAATTCTGCACTTTCAGCGATTTCTTTGTATTTTGATGCAAAAACTGAAGTGCTCACGCAGACACTTAAGGAATCAAAATCTGTTCTTGAAGGTGCGGTTTCTTCTTTTTCAACAAATCAGTCATACTCACAGATTTCAAATATTAGTTCGACTGCGGATTTTTTTTGTGTGAACTTTTCTGAGAGCTATTATAGCGAAAAAACGGGAAGATATTCTGTTCTCGCATATATCAACAAAAAGGATGCTTCGAAAATCTATAGAGATAGAATTTCTTATTTGATGAGTACGATTTACTCCTGCCAACAGTATGCAAAAGATGAAAAAGAAACTTTTTCGGCATCTCAGGCACTGCATAAGGCGATAAAACTCTCCGAACTTACAAGAAAATATATCGATGCGGAAATGACAATTGTTCCGTCTGACGTGGGAAACTATCAGTCTGAGCTTGCTGCGATAAATACTATTACTGAGATGTATACAAATCTTAAAAAACAGATGACTTTTTCAGTTGTGATGACGAAGAATGATGTCCGCTATGGTGGAGTTTTTACCACGATTTCCTCGATTCTTTCAGAGCGGGGGTATTCATATTCGCTTGCGAATTCTAACTATAAAATTGAGATGGATATTTCCAGCGTTGAAGAACATGCGCCCGCAGGGGAATTTGTCCGTCCTTCGATTACGATTCTTGTGGTGAATAATGCGGGGAACGGAGTCTACACGTACTCCAAAAATTTTTCAAAAATCGGTGGAAAAACACTTGAACAGGCATATTCTCGCTCATCATCAAAAATTAGCGCGGATTTGAAAGAAAATTTTCTTGCGGAATAGGAGCATACTATGAAAAAATCAATTGTTATCGGGGCTTTTGTTGCAATTTTATCAGTTTTCCCGTCTTTTGCGAAAGATTTGTCTTTGGAGCAAACTTTGGCACAGGCGGCGGCTAAAATCAGCGACTCGATTGACGGAAAGGTCAAGACCGTTGCCGTGCTTGATATTCGGAGTGAATACTGGGCTTTAAGCGATTACATCGTCTCACTTTTGAATGATGAATTTGCGAACACTTTTACGCAGACGAATGTGGCGGAACGGGATGAATACTCGCTTGCGCTCATTCAGCAAGAATCGGACTATCAGCTTTCGGGAGCGGTGAGTGATGAGACGATTCAAGAAATTGGCGCGGCACTGGGAGCGGATTGTATCGTGCTTGGTAACATGGAGAGTGTTTCGGGTGGTTGGCAGCTGATTCTTCGTGCTTCGACCGTTGAGACAAAGAAAGTCCTTGTCTCTTGGCGCGGAAAAGTGAGCAGCAAAGAAAAAGAAGTGAAATTCCAGATTGAAAAGTCAAAAAAATCGGCACGACCGAAGATTGAAGTGCAAAAGCCCGCTAGCCCTCTCGCTTCCGTTTCCTCTTCTAATAACACAAATGCGGCTTCAAACAGCAATTCCAGTGCGAATGTTCTTACCGTCACTGCCAGCATGATAAATGAGCGGGGCGAAGATGTGTCTGTTTTGCACCCCGGTGATGTGATTCGTTTTCGGGTGAGCGCAAGCCAAACTGCGTATCTTGCCATTCTGTGTACTGACGCACGAGGTGAAGAAGAATGGTTACCTCTACAAAACAGCAGAATTATTGTGGGTGAAAGTCGAATTTTCCCAGACCTCCCAGGCGCGAAACTTCGTGTTCAAGACGGCGTTTTTGGTGGTGAGAGCGTGACTATTTTTGCGTCTGTCGTAAAGGATGATTTGCCTAACCAAGCGAATGTGATGGAAGTGCAGTATAGAACGCTTGGATTGGAGTTTGGGGCTGAGGGGAATCATGGCACAGCGGAAACCGTTATTCGGTATCGGGTGGAGAGGTAGAAATGAAAAAAAATGGAAAGATTTTTGCAGTTATAATTACTTTTCTCGTTAGTTACCAACTCTTTGCAGCAGAAAATGCAAGTCGAAAGGCACTTCTCATAGCGAATGCGGATTATACAACTGTTGGAAAACTTGTTACTCCGATAAAAGAAGCAGATGACCTAAAAAGCACACTTGAAACACTTGGTTTTTCTGTCACAATTCTGAAAAACGCTTCGCTTGAAAAAATGCAGGATGCCGTTGAAGATTTCGGTCTCGCCCTTGAAAATTTGGGAACTGACGGAATTGGATTTTTTCATTATGGCGGTCATGCGGTACAAGTGAACGGAATTAACTATCTGATTCCTACGAATGCGGATATTACCGATGAGCGACGAGTAAAAACGCGGGCGTTAGATGTGAATGATGTTATGGAGAACATGAAAGCGGAGACGAATATCGTAATCCTTGATGCTTGCCGTAACAATCCGCTCGCTTCTAGTGGGCGAAGTGCGAGCAGAGGTCTTGTCCTCACATCTGTTCGACCGAAGAATTCTATCATCGTCTATTCTGCGCAACCGAATTCCGTCGCAAAAGACGGGCTTTTCACGCCGATTCTCACAAAGAAACTGTTGGAGCAAAAGGAACTTTCAGAGATTCTGCTTGAAGTCCGTAGTGAAGTTCTTGTTAAGACAAACTATGCTCAGAATCCAGGAAACTATGACGAACGAACAAAGAAGATTTATCTTGCGGGATATGCGAAAAACCGACAGCCGACTGCTTCTGATTTAAAGGTGGCAAAAGAATATTATACACTTGGTCAAGAGGCATTTAGTGCCAAAGCGTATGAAAAAGCAGTTGGCTATTATCAAAAAGCTGCGGATATAGGGGTGGCTGAAGCACAATATTCACTCGGAAAGTGCTACTACGAAGGTTACGGTGTTACACAAAATTATGAAGAAGCATTTGACTTATTTTTTAAAGCCGCTACTCAAGGAAATGCTGATGGGGAAAATGGAGTTGGAAGATGTTATTATCATGGAAAGGGTGTACCACAAAATTACGCTAAGGCATTGGAATGGGTTCATAAAGCTGCTGCATCGGGAAATCTAAAAGCGTATGTAACTTTGGGGAATTTTTATAGCGATGGTTTTGCTGTGCCGCAAGATTATGCAAAATCGTTTGAATACTATCAGAAAGCCGCTGACCAAGACGATGTTGACGGGCAATATTGTGTTGGTGTTCGGTATTATCTTGGTGCGGAAGGTGTTTCGCAAGATTATGAAAAAGCGTTTTATTGGCTTTCAAGAGCGGCAGAGCACGGAGATGCCGAGGCTCAGCATTTAGTTGGATTAATGTATTATAATGGTGAATATGTTTTGCAAGATTATAAAAAAGCGTTCGAATGGTATTTGAAATCTGCCGAGAGTGGATATTCATATTCACAGTATAATGTTGCATATATGTATTACAACGGTGAAAGCGTCTTGCAGGATTATAAAAAAGCGTTTGAGTGGTATAAAAAATCTGCCGAACAGGGGAATGCTCTGGCTCAAAACGATTTAGGCATTATGTATTGCAACGGTGAAAGCGTCTCACAGGATTATAAAAAGGCGTTTGAGTGGTTTTTGAAATCTGCTGAACAGGGGAATGATCTGGCTCAAAACAATCTAGGCATTATGTATGAAAACGGTAGAGGAGTCTCAAAAGATTATAAAAAGGCATTTAATTGGTATTCAAAGGCCGCCGAGCAAGAAAATTCTGTTTCGCAGTGTAATATTGGTGACATGTATTTTAGTGGCAAGGGGGTTACACAAGATTATAAAAAAGCATTTGAGTGGTATCAGAAGTCTGCTGAACTGGGCAATGCTAAAGCGCAATACATGCTCGGCTACATGCATGGCGGCGGGTATCAGCATGTAGGGATTTCGTATCATAATGAGCTTGCATGTTCGTGGTTTAAAAAATCTGCTGCACAAGGGTATGACAAGGCGCAATACAGGCTTGGTATGATGTATGAATACGGTTCTGGGACTGGGGTAGGAATAGATTTTGAAAAGGCAAAAGAATGGTTCAAAAAAGCTGCCGCTCAAGGGCATGAAGAGGCAAAAAAAGAATTGGAAAAACTTAAATAGATTTTCTGTGTAAAAAGGTCATAAGTTCAATGTTGTTTGTGACTAAAAATATATTTTAGGAGGTTTCCTTATGGAAAATGAAAAGAAAGAAGGTGGTATTAATTTAGAAGAATTTATGCTTCGTCAATTGGACTTGTCTTTGGAAATGAAGAGTCGATTGGAAACTAAGGCGACAGGATATTTGGCTGTAGTTGCCTTGATATTAGGGCTTGTATTCCAAATCATCACTAGTGATGTAAGTTCAACTGAATGCTTGCTGTTCTTTTTCTGTAAAGCTACAGTTGCGGTTGGTACTATCATTGTGATTATTTGCGCAGTAATGTTATTTCCTCGGCGAATAGGATATTTCTCTTCAAAGTGGCTTTCAGATATCTATGCTGATAAAAACAGTCAGAAAAAATCAGCAAGAGAAAAGCGAATATTGACAGAAAATCAAAGACATATAGATACAAATGGAGATTCAATACGAATACAGGGTATTTTAAACATAGTGGTTTCTATTTTTATGTTTATCATGCTTGTTTTATTTGTTATTGATAATGGCTTGGTTTTGAAACTAATGTGAGGTGAAATATGAAAAAAACTAAAGTAAATTCAATTAAATTGGGCGATACATTGTATATTAATCTTGACTATGATTCTGATGTCAACACAATTATTTTGGCACTTAATCGAAAGTATACGATTGAAATTAAGAATGGCGGAGTCCCAAAACTCCGACAGTATGCTGCTCTTGATGATATTTCATCTTTAGCTCCTTTTACGAAAACCGTTTCTCCATTTAGTCTTCTCGCATATCTTCAGAATCCATGTTATGAATCTCGTCCTTCGCTAGCTATGTTACAAACAGTTGGGTTAGATGAAAAGTCCTTAAATGTACTACGGGCTGCTGTACGAAGAAGACCTAATTCTATAAAAGGTTCTTTTAGAAATAAAAAAACTTTTAGGAGTAAAAGAAATAGAACAAAATTTATAGTTTCTCGTAATGGACTAGACAGTGGGAATAAATGAAATAAATCCTTGTTTGCAGCATGTTACAAGATTAGATTTTAATTTCGTCTAATATGGGAAAAATATAACTATATTAGTCTCAAGACTGTGCAAATAGAAAGTTGATAATTTTTAAGCGAGAAAAACGAAATTTCAATGGAAGATGCAGACTTTTTTGCTATATACAAAGGAGAATTCGTACATGAAATGCAAATCACTCTTTTTCACCATCTTCGCTTTTATATTCACAGGTTGTTTCTTGCAGAAAAAAGACGCTTACAATCTTTTAATCCGCAGGGATGAAGAGCGACCTGAGTATATGCAGCAGTTGGCAGGGCGGTGGGAGAATGGTGAAAACAGCGTATCGTTAACGGGCAGCCGAATTAGTCTTTTTTGCGCTGACAACGGCAGGAATTGGTATTCTGCAAGCGGGCTTTTTACAGCGGATGATAAGAATTTGTATGTCTCCACTCAGGATAGCTCATATCTTGATGTCATGTATGATTCGTCTGAGCTAGTCTTCCCGTACACGCTTTCAGAAATGGACGGTGATTTTGAATTGACTCTGACAGTTGCAGAAAAAGTATTTACCTTTGAAAAATCCTCGTTTTTCTTGCTTCCTGTTCGCAGACAAAGTACGCTCAATGGTGAGTGGAAATCAGAAAAACCGTGGAAAAAGCCTTCCGACTGGAACATAACGCTTCGTTTTGTGGAAGAATCGTTTTTGGTAACGATTGGGAATTCTTCTTTTTCTTATTCTCTGTTGGGGGATGTGTTTTATGAGGGGGGCATGATGTTCATTACAAAGGTCTGGGATATGGAAACCGAGTCTGAGCCCAAGAAAACTGATTTCGGAGAAGAATTCATTACCGATGCCTATGATTACGCCGCCTATCATGGCTTGCCTGAGTACGTCTTTTTCGGTGCACGGCTGGACACTCCGTATCATTCGATTTGCAATTACAAACTCAATAACGATGCGCTGACAATTATGGCGTATGATAAGGAAATCATACTCTACAGACAAGATTCAAAATGAGAAAATCAATTTCAAATTTCATTTTCATTGGTATCATTTTCTTCATCTTCTCAAATTCGCTCCTGTTCGCCGAAAAAACGCGTATACAGCCGCTCAAAACAGATGATGTACCGATAAATTCGCAAAATGTGCGTTCGCTTGATATGTTTCCCATGCCGAATGGTCAGTTTTTTCTGAGAAAAGGAAGCCGTATTTTCTTGCTTGACAGCACGCTTTCTGTTATCGAGCACGACAAAAACATCGACGCCATTCCGTTTTCTGTTTCTGCAATGTGCGAAAAAGGCATCTATTATGTTGATATCTATGACTCAATCAAAAACTGGAATCAGATATGGTTCTATGATTTTGAAAAGAAGGTTGCGAAAAGAATCCTGCATTACGATGAGTCGCTCAGAATAACACATATCGCGTCGAGTGCCGACGGAAGCGTTCTCGCCGTTGCTGACGAGCAGGGAAAGACTTATTTTGAAGATGTGGCTCATCAAAATTCACCGTGGTGGTTTGGAGATGAGGAGACGGACAAAAATGATGTGCAAGAACTATGTGTAAGTCCGATGGGAAATTCTGTTTTTATCGTTGGAAATGACGGCACGACAATTTTAACTGCCGATTCTGAAACATATTGGAAAATCCCGGACGTCAGAGTCAGCAGTTTTTCAAAAAAGGGGAACTATGTTTCGTTGTCAGGCAGAAATTCCACATTCATCTGCAAGATTGGCGAAGAGGGATTCTTTAGGGAATATAAAGGGCGGGCTTTTCAGAGCGCATTTTCTCTCGATGAAAAATATTTTGCGCGTGTGACGTTTTTTGATAATGAGTGGCGAATGAAAATCCTGATTGACGGAATCGATACTGGCATAAAAAAAGAAATAGTTCCGCTCGATTCGTATGTCAGCATGGTCTTTTTCAGCAATGACGGCACAAAAATCATAACGCTCAATTCAGATGGTGTTCTCAGAAGCTATTCAATTGAAACGGGGGGCTTTTGAAAACCACTTCACTTAATATTAGTTTTAGTGTATTATAGTTGAACTACATGAAAGTTGCTAGTAGAGTGAGTTTACAGAATTTCTTTCTAAGTTTTATTACAATGCTGCTTTTTAGTTTGCTTCCCGGCTGTACATCAACCGCATCAGAAAAGAAAAGCGTCAGGAGTTTTAACGTGGATACAAAAGTTATTGACCAGTACATTGATGATTTGATGACCAAATCAACTGCTGAAATCCCAGTGTGGAACATTGAAAAAGCGCGTGCTGGTTCAAAATCAGGGTGGGATTACATCGATGGATGTATGATTATGGCTCTCCTTGAATTGTATGACACGAGCAAAGACGAAAAATTCCTCAAATTCGCAGACTACTACGAAGATTATCGTATTGCCGATGACGGCACGATTGACGGCTACGAAAAAGAAACCTGGAACATCGACGAAATCAACGGCGGAAAGAATCTTTTCCCGCTCTATGCGCTCACCAAAAAAGAAAAATACAAGAACGCGCTCAACAAACTCTACGAGCAGGTCTCTGAGCAGCCGCGCACTGCCGAGGGCAATTTCTGGCACAAGGCGATTTATCCGAATCAGGTGTGGCTCGACGGTTTGTACATGGGCTTGCCGTTCTACATGGAGTATACGACGAGCTTTGAGGGCGGCAAAAACAAAGACGACATCTACAATCAGTTCTTCAATGTTGAGCGCATCATGAAGAATCCCAAAGACGGTTTGTACTACCACTGCTATGATGCCTCAAAAACGGCGTTCTGGTGCGACAAAAACACGGGGTTGTGCCAGAATTACTGGCTTCGTGCGCTCGGGTGGTTCAGCATGGCAATGCTCGACACGTTGAATCACGCGCCAGATCGTGGCAGCGACAATTGGAATCACCTCAAAACGATGTTCATCAACTTGCAGGACGCAATGCTGTGCGTGCAGGACAAAAGCGGCATGTGGTATCAGCTTCCGGCATTGCCCGACGTTGAGGGCAACTACCTCGAGACTTCCGGCACGGCAATCTTTGCGTACTCGCTCCTCAAGGGATTGCGCACGGGCATTCTCACCGGCACGCCAAACGAAGCGAAATACAAAGAAGCCGGCTTGCGGGCATTCACGGGCATCTGCGACACATACCTCAAAACCGAGGGTGATGTATTAAGCTTGGGCGGTATCTGCTTGGTTGCGGGGCTTGGTCCTGAAAAGAACCGCCGCCGTGACGGAACGGTCGCTTACTATTTGAGCGAGCCAATCGTCCAAGATGACGCAAAGGGCGTCGGCCCGTTTATTCTCGCGTATAATGAGTATAAGTTGCTTCAAAAATAGCAGAAAGCCGCTTGCACGGTCATTGAGCGGCTTCGTTCGTCTGCGGACACGGTGGGTGGCAGAAAGGCGGCTTGTCTTCTGAATGAGCCAAAGATGTGCCCGCCGTCCGCAAATTGCGTGCAGCATGTGCAGTCTTCGGCAACAACGATGTTCTCTTCCTTTATGCCAGCCTGTTTTAAAACGAATAGATTTGCCTCGGTGAGCGAGAGACGATAGGGGAATCGCTCAATCAATTCCGCGTCTTTTGGATTCGCGGGATTTTCTGCTTTTTTAATGCATTTCTCGCCAAAATTCTCTGTAAAATACGCCGCGCGCGCTTCGTCCACATAATAACAGCACTCTCCGATGTGCGCGCCGATGGCTGCGGAAATGCGCTCGGGCTTTGAGCCAAATGCTTCTTTCATTTTTTGAACGCCGACCGCCGCGATTCCCGTGCCCTTCCAGCCCGAGTGGAACGCACCGATGGCTTTGTTCTCGCGGTCGTACAAAAAAATCGGAACGCAGTCGGCGACCGTGACGGTGGGAACTAAGAGCGGATTTTTGGTGATAAGCCCGTCGCCCTGCAAGCCTTTTGTGTCGCCCTCGCGCGCCGTGATGAACACGTCTTTTGAGTGGATGAGCTCAATCGGCGCAAGTCGGAGCTTGCAATCGCATGCGCTCTCACTGCTCCCGCAATTCCCGGTGCAGACGGGCTTTTTGAGTTCTTTTAGAATCGCTTTGAGCGTGTGTGTGCGGTGGTCATTCGTTTCGTTCCAGCGGAAACGCATCGTTCCGGCGGCAAGGAGCGTCATTCCCCAGTGGGCGTGATGCTCGCGCTCGGGAAGCGGGACGGCATCTGCGTAAAAGGGAAGTGTGAGATATGTTGCCCGTTGGCTCTGCGGAGAATTGTGTACAGTGAGACGAGACTCCAGCTCGTGTTTGAGTGAGATTCGCTGTACCATACGCTAGAGTTTCGTTTTTTGCATGTCGATGACTTCGAGTTCTTTGATTAAGTCGAGGGCGGCAACCAGCGTCTGCATGGTGTTTTCGACTTGGACGGCAAAATCTTCTTCGTTTTTGTTAGAAAGTTTGTTCATGTTTGAGATAGTATCGAATCGTGAATCCTTTGCCTGTCCCAAAACGCCCATGAGAACACGATTGATGCTCCGGCAGGCATCTCCAAATTGATGAAGCATCGTTGCGCAGTCTGATTCGATTTTTCGTATCATCTGCTCGACCTTTGTTTGGCTCGCCAGCGTGCGCAAGTGCTCTTCTTTTAGCTTGTTGAAGAGCATACCGACTTCTCCGTTTGAGGACAAATTTCTGACCAAGCCTTGCAACGAAATGGAAAGTGAGATGAGCGTATTGAAAGACTCAAAGAGCAACGTCTGGTTTTCTTTTTTGCGGAAAGAGCCTTCGGTTTGAAGGCGTTTGAGCACGATTTCCGGCTTGAGAAATCCTTCCTTCATGAACCAGTTGAGAAAGCCAATCGTAAGTTCGTACCGGAACGCAATACCACCCCACAAGTCTACCCACGGTCTGTTCTCGAGCATTGGGAATTCATCGAGCTTGAAGTGATTTTTGAGCGTCGATTTGAGCGCTTCTTTTTTGCATTCTTTTTCCCATGACGCCCATTTTTGCTCGAAGATTTTCTTCCATGCGTTTTTGTATTTGACGAACCAGTCCTCGCCGCCTGACATCATGGGGAGCTGCCACTGGTAATCGTTATGAACGATGCACGCGATTGAGCGTATGGGGATGCTTTTCATGAACGTGGTGAGTAGCTGCAAATTTGAGTGCGCTTTGCTCAAAAATTCACCCGCGTCACGACCTGTTTCTTCGTTGGCCGTTGTTTTTGCGCCCCGGACAGAAAAGAGATACAGCGCTTCCATGACTTCATCACCGAGCTCGAGATTGTTGCGCAAAAGCCGCCCGAGTTGGTCGAATTCGTCTTCAAGACTGTCGATGGGGCAGGTGTGGATATTGTCGGTGACGACGGAAAAGAGCGTTATGAGCCGCATGAACGGAATCCGAATAAACTGACGCAGCCATTCCGTCGATTTGACGGTGGCGTACATCTTTGCGCGTGAACCTGCATCGATATTGTCAAAGATGTCTTCCATTTTGCGCAGGAGGGAAAGGCGGTAGTTTTGACTGGCGTCCTTTCGCTCGGAATTTGCAGAGGGGTCGGCGTTGGTGTTTATGTTTTCGGTGACTTCGGGCATGATGAGCGAACTGAGAAACACATAGAACGCGCCCTCGTTGTCTTCAAGGCTTGCCATGTACGGACGAAAGAATTCCGCGGCTGAGCGCAGTTCTGTCAGCTCGTTGTAAAAAGATTCAAGGAAAACGCCTCTCCGCGTATCGATAAGACCGGGAAACTCGCGCTCCACATAGCGGGCAATGCCGTTGATTTTATATTCGTTGTAAAGTATCTCGATTTTTGTGCTCGTAAAGACCGACTTGAGCCAGAGAACGAAGCGGAAAAACAGTGATTCTTTTTTGATTTGTACGGCGATTGGCTCATGGACTTCTTCAATTTTTTCATCGATTGAGGAAATGATTTCATCCGGAATTTCAGACCCAGAGGCTTTTAATTGCTTGAGGAGATTTTTTCGCTCCTCTGTAGTAAGCCCCGTTGCCATGCGCTCAAAAGAATCTAACGTCTCCATGCGAGCTATTTTACAAGAATTCCGCGCTTATAACAAGGAAAAAAAAGACAGTGATGTCTGCGGGCAATCCCGAGCGCATTTGCTTTTTAAGGATTCGTTGCTTTTTCTTTCATTACTTCTGCGAACGAAAGAAGATTGATTTTGTCGTGCCGGGGCTTCCTGCTGGTACATACTCTCTTTATTTTGGTTCAATTTATATATATTCAATCGACTGTGGTGTAGCCGCATACAATCTCCCTGCCGCTCCTACGCCTGTTACGTCATTGTATTTCACTAGGGATGGAATGACTATAGGAACGCGGTTATTTCAGCACGCATTGATAATGTAATCAAACCGCTGTATGTAACAGTTACTCCTTGTACAAAGACAATCGTGACCTTTATTGACAAGGCGAACCTGCCCGAAGAAAAAGAGATAATTGACCTTGATAATCCGAGCGAAAATCTAATCGCCGCGCTTACGCCAACCATCGTTACGAGCACGACTTTTAGTTTTGTAAGCGACACCATTGGGCATATATTTGTGATGTTGACTTATCTGCTACGGCAGATGGAGCGACAAATTATCCTGCGTTTAACTACGTAAATACGTATGCAAGTACATTTGAGCTTACAGGCGAATATGCAAACGGCTGGTATATGCCGACTCTTGCGGAATTGTGCGGTATTTATAGGAATAACGACACGTTGAATGCGGTACTTGATGCACTTGGTTTAACGCATTTGCATAGTAGTTACTATTGGTCATCATCTCAGTCTGCTAACAAAAATTATGATGCGTGGGCTGTGGATTTTTCTTCAGGCACCGTAAGCTACCGCGACAAGGTGTACAATGGCAAATACAATGATTTTTACGTTTGTTGTGTACGAGCATTCAACTAATGCATAGTGAGGAGTGCATAACAGCCCTGCCATTGCGACAGGGCTTTGTTCCTATTGCGTTATTTGTTCAAATATTCTACCACGAGTTCGCCCATCTTCTTGGTGCCGACGAGTTTGCCCGCTTTTTTGACTTCCTCAAGGTGGCTTCCTGCGATGTCGCCTGTGCGGTAGCCTGCATCCAAAACTGCGTTCACTGCCGTTTCGATTGCCTTTGCTTCTTCTTCGAGTTTGAATGAGTAGCGGAGAAGCATTGCCGCAGAAAGAATCGTTGCGAGCGGGTTAGCCAAATCTTTTCCCGCAATGTCGGGAGCAGAGCCGTGGATTGGCTCGTAAAGGCCTGGGCCTGTGCCGTCGCCGAGTGAGGCACTTGCGAGCATACCGATAGAGCCGGTGATTTGGCTTGCTTCGTCAGAAAGAATGTCGCCGAACATATTGCTTGTGGCGATAACGTCAAACTGGCGCGGATTTCTGACCATCTGCATTGAAGCGTTGTCGATGTAGAGGTATGAGAGCGTAACATCGGGGTAGTCTTTTTTGACATCTTCTGCAACGCGACGCCAGAGCTGGCTTGAATTCAAGATGTTTGCCTTATCGACCACGCAGAGCCGTTTCTGGCGGTTTTGGGCATATTCAAAGCCCATGCGGACGATTCGTTCAATCTCTGGGCGGGTGTATTTTTCGGTATCCCACGCGGTGTTGCCGTCTTCGCTCGTTCCGCGCTCACCAAAGTAAATACCGCCTGTGAGTTCACGCACGATGAGAATGTCCAAGCCTTCGCCGACGATTTCGTCTTTGAGCGGGCACGCGTCTTTAAGCTGCTTCCACATGACGGCTGGGCGAAGATTGGCAAAGACCTTCATGCCACCACGGAGACCGAGCAATGCCTTTTCGGGGCGAAGCTCAGAAGCGAGGTTATCCCACTTTGGACCGCCGACAGCACCAAGCAAAGCCGCATCGCTGTCGAGCGCAATCTGAAGCTGCTCTTTCGGGAGCGGATGACCGAACTGGTCGATAGCCGAGCCGCCCGCGACGACTTTTGTATAATTCCATTTGTGACCGTATTTTTTTGCAACGGCGTCAAGCACATTGACTGCCTCTGCCACAACATCAGGACCGATTCCATCACCCGGAATCAAAGCAATTGTTTTTTCCATTTTGTTCCTCGAAATTAAAAAAAATTACAAGGCTCATTATAGTGATATTCTGTGTTGCGTAAAGTGAAATGTTTTAATTGTTGTGTTGTAATTTTTGCATTATGAAATGCCAGATTTTGTGAGTATATTTACTTCATAGGAGTTTTTTATGGAATTAGATGCAAAACATGCAGTGATTGTGCCTGAGGGCGTGTTTATTATCGGAACGTATGACGAAAATGGTGTGCCGAACGCGATGAATGCGGCGTGGGGAATCCAGTCGGATTATGTAGAAATCTCGCTCTTCCTTGCGAAGCACAAGACCACCGAGAATCTCAAAAAAACGGGCGCGTTTACGGTTGCCTTTGCCACCAAAAACACCGTGCAGATTTCGGACTATTTCGGCGTTGAGACGGGCGCGAACGTGAACAAAATCGAAAAAGCGGGCGTGCATGTGCACAAGAGCGCAAAAGTGAATGCCCCGATTATCGAAGAATACCCGCTCGTTCTTGAATGCGAGGTAAAGGAATGGAACGAAGAGCGCGAAATGCTCGTCGGAAAAATCGTGTCGCAGCATGCGGACGAGTCTATTCTGACAGACGGCAAGGTGGATTTGGGAAAACTCCAGCCGATTATGTACGACGCTTCCTTCCATGTGTACCGCGTGATTGGTGAGGTCGTCGGGAACGCGTTCAAAGACGGCTTGGCAATCAAAAACAAATAACGAATCTTAAAAATAAAAACTGACTTCTCGCGTTTTCCGTGCTATACTTTTTGTAATCATGGAATGGCGAGGAGACAGCTAATGCCACATAACGAACACGAAACGCGTATCTTCCACCCGAGCGTCACTTTTGTCGCGATTATCGGCGCGATTGTTATATCTGCCACGCTCGTTTTTACGACGATTTGGATTGGTCGGAAGACTTTACAGGACACGAATCACGCCGTCAACGCGGTGAGCGAATTCTACCTGCACGAGCTTACCGACAGGCGCGAGCAGGTCGTTTCGGCGACGCTCAACACGGCGTTCAAGCAGATTCACAGCGCGGTCGAAATCATGGAAGAAAAAGACCTTGCCAGCGTGCAGTCGCTCCGAAATTATCTGCTTCGGGTCAAGACAATCTGCGACTGGGAAGTGTTCGCCCTTGTAGACGAAAACGACACGATTTACCGCTCGCTTACCACCGAACATGAAGTGAACAACTATCCCTTCCTTGATGTGGCGATTACGAAGCCCACCGTCTTTACCACGAATGTCGATTCTTCAAATCCGAAAATCTTTTTGGCAAGTCCGCTTGCGGGCGTGAGTTTTCAGGGAATCCCGCTCAAACTCTGCTTCATGCAGCTCGACTTACAGCAGATGCTTTCGGGAATCTCGCTCCAGTCGCTGAACAACAACACCACTTACTGTAACCTCTACTACAAAAACGGCGCGGCTTTGACCGATGTGGTGCTCGGAGGTTTGAGCAAGGACGCGAATTTGCTTGACGCGCTTGAATCGGCGCACTTTGAAGGGAAACGGAATCTTTCCGATGTAAAGCGGGATTTTGCCGAGTCGAACCGGGGGCTGGTTATTTTCACCTACAGCGGCATAAAGGAATCGATGTATTACATTCCCGTCACGAACACGGACTGGATTCTTACCTACCTTATCCGCGAGGATAAAATCAACGAGCAGGTGAGTCTCATTTCCACGCGGCTTTTGCGCTACAGTTTCTTGCAGATTGTCATAACGATTGTGATTATGCTCGGCATGTTCCTCATTCTGCTTCGATTGCGCGGTCACAATCTTTCGATTGAAAAGGAACGGGAAGTCGCGCTTGCGCAGAACAAGGCGAAGAGCGATTTCCTTTCAAACATGAGCCACGACATCCGCACCCCGATGAACGCAATCATCGGCTTCACCACGCTCGCGCTCCAAAATCAGGACGACAAAGAAAAAATCTCGGAGTATCTTTCAAAAATTCAGGTTTCGTCAAAGCATCTTCTCTCTCTCATTAACGATGTGCTTGAAATGAGCCGAATCGAAAGCGGAAAAATCGAGCTTGAAGAGCAGCCGTGCAACCTCGCCGACATTCTGCACGATTTGAACACGATTATCATCGCGCAGGTCGAAGGAAAACAACAGGAATTGCACATGGACGCGCTCAATGTGACAGACGAAAACATTTTCTGCGACCGCTTGCGGCTGAACCAAGTGCTGCTCAATTTGCTTTCAAACGCGGTCAAATACACCCCGAACGGCGGAAAAGTCTCGGTCAGAATCTCGCAGTGCAACACGAGCAAAACGCCCGAAGGCTGGGGAACATACCAAATCCGCGTGAAGGACAACGGAATCGGCATGTCGCGCGAATTTGCCGCCCGCGTGTTCGAGGCGTTCGAGCGAGAGCGGACGAGCACGGTGAGCGGCATTCAGGGAACGGGCTTGGGCATGGCGATTACCAAAAAAATCGTCGATTTGATGGGCGGCACGATTTCCGTCGAGACCGAGCAGGGCAAGGGAAGTGAATTCATCGTGAATGTGAATTTCCGCTTGCAGGGCGAAAAGTCGAAGCCGCAAAAAATCGTCGAACTGAACAATATCCGCGCGCTTGTCGTTGACGATGACTTTGACACTTGCGACAGCACCACAAAAATGCTCGCTTCTCTCGGTCTTCGCGCCGAATGGACTTTGAGCGGAAAAGAGGCGGTGTTGCGGGCAAAACAGGCGCGGGAAATGAACGACCCCTACGGCGTGTTCATCATCGACTGGCGGCTTGGCGATTTGAACGGAATCGAAGTCACGCGCCGAATCTCGGCAGATGACGGAAAGGGAACGCCGATTCTCCTTATGACGGCGTATGACTGGCCTGCAATCAAAGACGAGGCGGAAAGCGCGGGCGTGAATGCGTTCTGCAACAAGCCGCTTTTTATGAGCGAACTCTACCGCTCGCTACAGCGCGTGCTTGGAAAGGCGGAAAGTGACGAAAAAGCCGACTCAGAGCAGAAAGAAGAAGCGATTAGTTTTGAAGGAAAACGGCTTTTGCTTGTTGACGATGTGGAAGTGAACCGAGAAATCGCCGCCGCCGTCCTTGAAATGCACAATTTCGTGGTTGAACAGGCAGTTGACGGCGAGCAGGCGGTTGAGAAGGTGGAACAGGCGGAATCTGGCTACTACGATGCCGTGCTCATGGACATTCAGATGCCAAAAATGAACGGCTATGAGGCAACGGTGGCAATCCGTGCGCTCTCCGACACGGAAAAGGCTTCTGTTCCGATTATCGCGATGACGGCGAACGCCTTTGACGAAGACCGAAAGCACGCCCTCGCCGCCGGCATGAACGCGCACATCGCAAAGCCGATTGACGAAGCGAAAGTGGTCGCCGTTCTTGCCGAGATTTTGAAGAAATAGGGTGGGGCGAACGCTTGCGCCCACGCGTTAGAGCACGTGCGTTTCGAGGAAGCGAGCCACGCCGTCGTGATTGTTGTCACACTCGGTCACATAGTCGGCGAGGTTTTTGATTGCCTCAAGCCCATTGCACATGGCGACGCCGTATTTTGTCATGCGGATAAGGCTTTCATCGTTCATGCTGTCGCCGAAGCCCATCGTTTTTTCAAGACCGAATCCAAGCTCGTTTGACAGCCATTCGACCGCCTCACCCTTTCCGCAGTGCGGTGGCAAAATCTCAAGAAAGTAGGGCTTGCTCGTAAAGATGACCGCGCGCTCTCCGAATTCGGCGCGGAGAATCGCTTGCAGTTTTTGCAGTTCTTCCGGCTCTCCGGGAACGAGCATTTTGGTGAAGCCCTGTGTAATGAATTCTTTGTAGTTTGAGACAGACTCGCCTTTAAGCCCGCACAACTCGACGTCGAGACGCGTCCATTTTGTCTCTTTTTCGTAGTAAATCGTGCTCGCCGTGTAGACTTCGCTCTTAAGCCCGTGCGCTTCCGCGATTTCGTTCGTGCGCGCGAGAATGTCGCCCTCTACTTTGCGGCAGAAAATCTGCTGTCGTTTGTGCATGTCGAAAATCGAGCAGCCGTTGATTGCGATGATGAATTTGCCCGCTTCTTTTCCTGCAATTTCAAGCCTGCGGACAAACGGGAGAATTGCGTCTTCTGCGCGCCCTGAGCACAAAACGACGTAGATGCCCCGTGCGGCACATTCGCGGAGTGCGGCGACGTTTCCGTCTGAAATTGCGCGCTCGTCGTTCAAGAGCGTGTCGTCAAGGTCAAGTGCGATAAGTTTTACATCGAGTTTTTCTGCCATGTGCTGATTATAGCATATTGTGCGCCGAGAGGGAATTTTGTTTTGCGCAAGGTTGCGAAATATGCCATTCCTCGGTATACTAGCGTTACTATAAAAAAGAACACGTTGCTGAGGAGTACCTAATGTCTGAAAAAATCCCGTATAAAATCTATCTTTCTGAAAATGAATTGCCCACAAGTTGGTACAATGTCCGTGCCGACATGAAGAATAAGCCCGCGCCGCTTTTGAATCCCGCTACGCACGAGCCAATGAAATTCGAGGACTTGCGCCCTGTATTCTGCGATGAGCTTATCAAACAGGAGCTTGACGACACGACGGCGTACATTCCGATTCCCGACGAAATCCGTGAATTCTACAAAATGTACCGACCAGCTCCGCTTGTGCGCGCGTACTGTCTTGAAAAAAAGTTGGGAACGCCCGCAAAAATCTACTACAAGTTTGAAGGAAACAACACGAGCGGAAGCCACAAACTCAATTCCGCGATTGCACAGGCGTACTATGCCAAAAAACAGGGCTTGCGCGGCGTGACCACCGAAACGGGCGCGGGTCAGTGGGGCACGGCGCTTTCAATGGCGTGCTCGTACTTTGATTTGGATTGTCAGGTCTACATGGTCAAAGTGTCGTATGAGCAAAAGCCGTTCCGCCGCGAAGTCATCCGCACCTATGGCGCAAAAATTACACCGTCTCCAAGCGATACTACCGAAGTCGGGCGAAAGATTCTCGCCGAATTCCCTGGCACGGGAGGAAGTTTGGGCTGTGCAATCAGTGAGGCGGTTGAAGCCGCGACAAAACAGGAAGGCTACCGCTATGTGCTTGGAAGCGTGTTGAATCAAGTGTTGCTTCATCAGACGGTTATCGGTCTTGAAACGATGACGGCGATGGACAAATATGGCATTAAGCCCGATGTAATCATCGGCTGTGCGGGCGGCGGCTCAAATTTGGGCGGCTTGATTTCTCCGTTCATGGGCAGAAAGTTGCGCGGAGAAGCTGACTACGAGTTTATCGCCGTAGAGCCATCTTCATGCCCAAGCCTTACTCGCGGAAAGTTCGTGTACGACTTCTGCGACACAGGTCATGTCTGCCCGCTCGCAAAAATGTATACGCTCGGAAGCGAATTCATGCCGTCTCCGAACCACGCGGGGGGCTTGCGCTATCACGGCATGAGTTCAATTCTCTCGCAGTTGTACGACGACAAACTCATGGAAGCGCGCTCAGTCGAGCAGACAAGCGTATTTGCTGCGGCACAGGAATTTGCCCGCGTTGAGGGCATCTTGCCCGCGCCAGAAAGTAGCCACGCAATCCGCGTTGCAATCGACGAGGCGTTGAAGTGCAAAGAAACGGGCGAAGAAAAGACGATTCTCTTCGGTCTTACAGGAACGGGCTACTTCGACATGTACGCCTACAAAGCGTTCAACGATGGCACGATGAGCGACTACATTCCGACTGATGGCGAAATTGCCGCAAGTCTTGCAAAAACCCCGAAAATCTAAAAGGTGGCACAACATGGAACAGTATAAAAAAGATTTTATCGACTTTATGGTTGAGTGCAATGTGCTCAAATTCGGCTCGTTCACGCTCAAAAGCGGGCGTCAGTCTCCGTTTTTTATGAACGCGGGCGCGTATGTCACGGGAAGAGCGCTCAAGCGGCTCGGCGAATTCTACGCGAAGGCGATTCACGCGAATTTTGGCGACGACTTCGATGTGTTTTTCGGCCCCGCATACAAGGGAATTCCGCTCGCGGTGGTGACGGCGGTCGCCTATTCTGAGTTGTACGGCAAAGAAGTGAAGTATTGCTCAGACCGCAAGGAAGAAAAAGACCACGGAGCTGACAAAGGCTCACTCCTCGGCTACAAAATCAAGGACGGCGACCGCGTGGTAATCATCGAGGACGTGACGACTTCGGGAAAATCAATCGAAGAAACGTACCCGAAAATCAAGGCACAGGAAGAAAAAGCGGGCGGAATTAAAATCGTGGGCGAGATTGTGAGCCTCAACCGCATGGAAAAAGCCCCCGACTCAGAAAAAGCCGCGCTCGATGTCATTACCGAAAAATACGGCTTTCCCGCAAAAGCAATCGTTTCTATGAGCGATGTGGTCGAAGCGCTTTACACGAACGGCGACAAAAAAATCATCACCGACGAGATAAAGGCTGAAATCGACAAATACTACGAGATTTACGGGGCGAAGAAATAATTAGGAGTTAGGAATTTTAGCGATTCTCCGAAGCAACTGGGGGGGAGACTGCAGAGGGCACAGAGAGAAATCCACAGATTTCCACCGATTAGCACGGATTATATGTTTTCGGTATGAAAGCTTTGTGATGAACACGACAAAAATTCGTAAGTGAAAATTTTTAATCTGTGTTCATTTGTGCTAATCTGTGGATTATATAAAATCTTTCTCTGTGAGCTCTGTGCGCTCTGTGAGGAATTTTTATTTTAGTATTTCTCTCGCTCGCTCCAACGCGCCTGAGATGTGGTCGTAGATGTTCTCGCGACCGAGTTTGTCTGCCATGCCGGTTTTTTCGAGAAGCATATACGGCTGCGTGTGGATTCCAGAGATGACGATTGTGATTCCTTTTCGGTCACAGGCGGCTTTTGCCTGCTCCAACGCGCGGATTCCGCCGGCATCGAGGTAAATCGTGCTTCTCATGCGCAAGATGAGCACTTTGTAGCTCACGCCTGCCATGCCCGCGCGCTCAACGGCGACTTCAAATTTGCGCACCGTGCCGAAGAAGAGCGGTCCTTCAATTTCGTAGACCATTGCGCCTTCTGGCAAATCAAGTTTTTCGTCGGGCATGTCCTTATGAATACCGCTCGTGAGGGCTTCGCGCTGATTCTGCACTTCCGACAAATCAATCATCTTTTTAATGAAGAAGAATGCCGCAAGTCCCAAGCCGACTTCGATTGCGACCGTCAAATCCACGAACACGGTGATAAAGAATGTGACCGCAAAGACCGAAATGTCCGATTTTTGCCCGTGAAGGAGCGCGCGGATTGCAGGAAAGCCCGCCATGTTCCACGCCACATTGATTAAAACTGCCGCCAGAGCAGCCATCGGAATGTATGACGCATATTTTCCGAAGAAAAGCAAGATGAGAAGAAGCGTGAGCGCGTGAATGATGCCCGCAACTGGGGTGCGCCCGCCGTTTTTGATGTTCGTTGCCGTTCGTGCGATTGCGCCCGTGGCAGGAATTCCGCCGAAAAGCGGCGAGGCGATGTTTGCGATTCCCTGACCGATAAGCTCGGTGTTCGAGTCGTGCTTTGCGCCCGTCATACCGTCAGCGACGACCGCGCTCAAAAGCGATTCGACCGCCGCCAAGACCGCGATTGAAACTGCCGTCGGGAAAAGCATTCGGATTGTGTTCAAAGAAAAATCGGGCAACTGAGGTGCGGGGAGCGTGTTTGGAATGACGAAGTGCCGTCCGCCATCGGCAAAAAATCCGATGGTGTCTGTTTTAAGCCCGCAGAATTTTTCGAGCAAAATAGAAGCCACGGTCGCCAAAATGAGAACGACGAAACTTCCCGGAATCTTTTTGATGAATTTCGACCAAATGAAGATGAACGCAAGGCAAACAGTTGCCATGATGAATGAGTACACATTGATTGTTGAAGCCGATTTGATGTACACGATGATTTTTGGCAAAAAGTCGCCTGGCATTTTTGAGTATTCTTCGCCCAAAATCTTCATTGGCTCGGTGAAGTCTGGAGAAAGACCGAAGAAGTCACCGATTTGACCTGTCGCAATCGTGACCGCGATTCCCGCCGTAAAGCCCGTGACGATTGTGTATGGAATGAATTTGACCAAGCCGCCCATTTTGAACGCGCCGAGCAGAATCAGCAAAACTCCCGCCATGAGCGTTGCCGTGGCAAGCCCCGAAAGCCCGAACTGTGCGACCACGCCGTACACGATGACCGCAAATGCGCCCGTAGGGCCTCCAATCTGCACGGTAGAGCCGCCGAACGCCGAGATACAAAATCCCGCGATGATTGCCGTAAAAAGCCCCGCCGCAGGGTTCACGCCCGAAGCGATGGCGAACGCGATTGCAAGCGGAAGCGCGACAATGCCGACGATAACGCCCGCGATTAAGTCAGAAACGAAAGTCTTTGAATTGTAGCCTTTGAGTGAAGAAATGAGCTGTGGTTTGAACATTTTAAAAACCTGTTATATTTGAATTATTGAGAAAATTATGCTGTTTTTTGCGTTTTTGTGCAACAAGCGGGCGTTGCGGGCTGGCGTTTGAAGCCCGCAGAGGGGGTAGCGGAAAACGCGCAAGCGGTTGAAGCGAAGGGGGAGACTTCCCCCTATTTTTTCTGCTATACTTCCCGTATGAAACATCCGCGTCCATCTGCGTTTATCCGCGTCAACATATTTTTAATCTGTGGAATCTGTGTTAATCTGTGGTTTCTTTTTTCTCTTGCGTCTTGTACCCGTTCCCCCGAAATGACCCTCTCCGAAATTGAGGCGGCGCGTGCGGCGGGGGCGAATGATTTAATAGAAAAGACGGTGCACCGCCCCAACACGACCAATGCCTTTGTGCCCGGAAAAGTGGGCGGCACATACAACGATTTTATTATGGGCGAGCCGAAGAGTTTTAACATGCTCGTGGCAGAAAAAGATGGAACGACGGCGGGAGTGGTTGCCCCGCTCGTGCAGTATCTTGCAGAGTACGACATTGTTGCGCGCGAGTGGAAAGGGCATATCGCCGACTTTGAGATAAAAATTGACGAAGCGAACAACAAACTCGATGTGATTTACACGATAAAAGATGATGTGTACTGGTCGTTTTATGAGAACGCCAAGCCGCGCGTAAAAGTGACGAGCGATGATGTGATTTTTTGGTACGATGAGATTCAGGGCGACGAGGAATGCGGTTCTTCTGCCTACAATTCTCAGTTTATGCCGCTTGAAGACGGTACGGAAGCACGCATCACCATAGAAAAAATTGACGACGCTCGCTTTGTCTTTCATTTTCCGACGATTATTGCCGAGCCGATTTTGCACACGAACATGAATTTTGGCCCGAGATTTTTGTACAAGGCGGCAAAAGATGCGGGTGGCGCGGACGCGGTAAAAAAACTGTTCACCGTGGATGCTGACCCGCGCGAGATTCCGAGCTGCGGCCCGTATTTTTTGGTTGAGTATGTTCCGGGGCAGCGGCTCGTGTACAAGCGCAATCCCGACTGCTGGAATCGCGACGCAAACGGCGAAAGCCATTACTATCCCGAAGAAATGATTTCGCAGATTGTGGGCGACGCAAACACGGGCTACCTGTTGTTCAAGCAGGGCAAAATCGAAGATTATTCGTTTCAGCCAGAGCAATTGGAAGAAACTGTCAAAAATGCTCAGAACGCGCTCACGCCAAACGGCGAGATTATTGCGGACGCGGGAAAAGACGGCTACACGGTGTTCAATGCGGACGGCGCGATGAACGCGTCATTCTGGTCGTTCAATCAGAATCCAAAGAATGAAAGCGAGCCGTTCTACAAATGGTTCTGCAAAAAAGAATTCCGTCAGGCGATGAGCTGCCTTTTGAACCGCGAGCGCATTATTCAGCAGACTTACCGCGGGCTTGCCGAGCCGACCTATTCTTTTTTTCCGCAGGTGAACCGCTATTATAACGAAGATATTATTCTCCAGTACCGCTATTCGCACGCGCACGCGCAAAAATTGCTTGAGACGGCGGGATTTTCTAAACGAGCGGACGGCTTTTTGTACGATTCGGACGGAAACAAAGTGGAATTTGACCTTACGATTAACGGCTCAGACGCGATTTCTTCTGACATCGCGCAGATTATCGTGGACGAGTGCAAAAAAGAAGGCATTACCGTCACGCCGCGCCCCACGGACTTTCAAAAGCTCGTTGACCAGCTTATGGTAAGCTACGACTGGCAGAGCATCATCATCGGCTTTGGCGGCGGCTCGATGTTCCCCACGCAGGGAAGCAATGTGTGGGTGAGCGACGGGAACTTGCACCTGTGGTATCCGCTCCAAAAATCGCCCGCAACCGACTGGGAAGCGCGCGTGGACGAGCTGTATCACAAGGCAAAATGTATCGTAAACTACGAAGAAGCAAAGCCACTCTGGGACGAATACCAAGAAATCTTTTTGGAGCAGTGCCCGATTATCTACCTGTTGCGCCGCCGTTCGTTCTTCGGCTTACAAAACCGCTGGGATATGACCAATGTGTACTACGACAATCTGAACGGCGCGGAGACAAGCTATTTGTACTTAAAATGAAACCGGCTTTTCTGTCGTAAGACGCTTTTTTTGTTTTCAAAAGTCGTGTCTCGCGCTAAAATAAGAGTATGTTCAGAACGCTCATCGCATTGATACAAATGGTCTCTTACATGCTCAGTAAGAATAAACTCCGTCGTCTCGCGCTCTCATATGACAAGGCGGGCGACATTCAAAACCGCGACAAGGTTGTGTTTGATATTGTTCCCCAGTGGGCGCGGTTCGTCATCGAAAAAGTTACAAAAGCGACGGTTGAGGTGTCTGGCTCTGAGAAAATCCCGCGCGACCGAGCCGTCGTCTTCATCGGAAACCATCAGGGCAACATGGACATTCCCGTTTTGTTCGGCTTTATCGATAAGCCCATGACCTTCGTCGCAAAAGCCGAGTTGGCTAAAATCCCGCTTCTTTCTGACTGGATGAAGCTTTTGCAGTGCACGTTTCTTGAGCGAAAAAGCCCGCGCAAGTCGATTCAGGCGATTCACGACGCGGCTGAGGGCGTCAAAAAAGGCTATTCGCAGGTGATTTTCCCCGAGGGCACGCGCAGTAAGGGCGGTCAGCACCATGAATTCAAGGCGGGAAGCTTTAAGCTCGCGTTCTTGTCGGAAGCCCCGATTGTTCCCGTTACGATTGACGGCACGTGGCGCATCTACGAGGGGCAAAAACGCATCAAACTCGGGCAGCACGTAAAGCTCACGATTCACGACCCGATTGAGACGGCGGGGCTTTCAAAAGAAGCGCAGTCAAAAATCCCCGAGATGGTCGAAAAAATCGTGTGCAAGCCACTGGGAGAATAGATGGCTGTTCCCGTTTGGCGCGTTTTTAAAGCAAAATTTCCTCTTGTTTCATTCATCACTTCCCGCATACTCACGATGATTGTCATTCTCTTCATCTTGGGTTGGGCACTGTTCGCTCTTATGGCACTCGCTCCGGGCGACATCGTTGACCAGATGATGCAGCAGCAGCTCATGAGCCAAACGGAAGCGGGCGGCGGCTCGGAGCGCGACAACGTGCTCTCCGAAGAGCAGATGGCGAGAATGCGTGCCGAAATGGGCTTGGACAAGCCGTTTACGGTTCAGTATTTCCATTGGCTTACCCGTGTGCTCGTTCACCACGACTTGGGCGTGTCGCTTATTTCAAAAGCGCCCGTTTCGTTCCTTATAAAAAGCCGCATTGTCAATTCGCTCGTGCTCAATCTCATTTCGCTCGTTTTTATCACGCTTTTTTCGTTTTTGCTCGGCGTGTATTTTTCGAGCAAGGCAGGAACGCGCGTTGATGTGGCGGCGACGTTCTTTGCGCTTTTCTTCCACGCGTTCCCGGGAATCCTGCTTTTGATTCTCTTGCAGCTCTTCGCTTCGATTACGGGCTTGTTCCCTGTCACGGCATACCCCGATTTTCCGATTTCAGAGAATCCGATTAAATTCATTTTTAGCTACAATTATCATGTCTTTTTGCCGCTCTTCGCGTCTTTTTTGGGCGGAATCGGCGGCACGATGCGCATGATACGAAGCACCATGCTTGACCAGATGGGCATGCCGTACATTATGGCACTCCGCGCCCGGGGAATCAGCGAGCGGCGCGTATACCTAAACCACGCGTTCCGAAACACGCTCAACCCCTACATCACGGGGAGCGCGAATCTCTTGGCGAGCCTTTTTTCGGGAAGCCTCGTCCTTGAAATCATCTTTTCGTACCCGGGAATCGGGCGGCTCATGTACGACGCGGTTATGCAGCAAGATGTGAACCTCGTCCTCGCGAACAATATGTTTATTTCCGCGCTCGTGCTTCTGGGCATGACGATTTCGGACATTCTGCTCGCGATTGTTGACCCGCGAATCCGCTATGGGAAGGAAGGGGGAGCATGAAAAGAGTGTTGCAGTACCTAAAAACCAGACCTCTCGCCATTATTTCTGTCTGCGTCCTCATTTTGCTCTATCTTTTTATGATTTTCGCCGAATTCATCTCGCCGTACACGCCCACGCACTCGTTTGAGGAAGACACATTCCATCCCTCAAACATCGAAATCACTGCAAAAGGCATTGTCGCGCGGGAATACCGCGTTTTGAACCCCATCACTTGGCGGTACGCAAAAGTAAAAGGCGCAGAATTCCATCACAACATCCGCTTTTTCGTAAAAGGCGAAGAATACCGCTTGTTTGGCTTTATTCCTGCAAGCCGCCACCTGTTCGGCACAATCCCCGACGAAGCCACGGGCGAAGTCTACCCCGTCTTTTTGTTCGGCGCGGACAACTTGGGGCGTGATTTGTTTTCCCGCATGGTCTACGGAAGCCGCATTTCGCTTACGATTGGCTTTGTGGCAAGCGCAATTTCTTTGCTTCTTGCAATCTTGCTCGGCGGGCTTGCCGGCTACTACGGCGGAAAAACCGACTGGGCGATTATGCGCTTTTCAGAATTCTTCATGCTCATCCCGGGGCTGTACCTCATCTTGTTTTTGCGCTCGCTTTTAAACAGCAAAATGGACAGTGGCACCAGCTACATGATAATCACCGTGATTCTCTCTCTCGTCGGCTGGCCAGGAACAGCGCGCACGCTCCGTGGCATGGTTCACGCAATCAAGCGCGAAGAATTTGTCCTTGACGCGGGTCTTGAAGGCATTCCGTCCACGGTCATCATCTTTGCGCACATCATTCCGCAAATCACAAGCCTCTTAATCGTCAGCACCACGCTCGCCATTCCGGGCTTTATCATGAGCGAAACCACGCTTTCCTATTTGGGGCTTGGCATCGCCGACCCCGCCGTAAGCTGGGGAAGCCTCATTAACCGCGACATTTCCACGCTCTCAAACCTCAAGAATTTTCCGTGGCTTTTAACCCCAGTCTGGCTCTTGCTCGCCGTCACGCTTGCGTTCAACTTTTTGGGCGACGCGCTCCGCGACTATTTTGACCCCTACCATGTGGTCTTCCCGACTTGGAAAAAGAAATCCACAGATTCTCACAGATTTACACAGATTATAAAAAAAATAAGGGCGTTCCCTGCCTTCGGCAGGTCGGGCTTTCCGTGGTTCCGCGCTAACCGCGCTCCATTGCTTCGTTCGCAAGCTCACTGCGCAACGGCTACCGCCGCCACTCCAATCCCTAACGTAGGGAGCGACCCCGCTTGCGGGGGCAAAACTCGTGAGACGAGTTTTGAGCGAGTCTCCGAGCAGCTATGCTGCGAAGGCGTCTTTCTTTCAGTTGAAAATCTCCGCGTGTCGTTCACGGTCTTGCGCGGCTCTTCGCATACCACAATCCAGTCCGTGCGCGGCGTTTCGTTCAGCATGCAGCGCGGGGAAATTTTGGGCATCGTGGGCGAGTCGGGGAGCGGAAAATCCGTCACCACCACGGCGATTCCCGCACTGCACCCGTCAAATGCCACCATCGAAGGGAAAATCTTCTTTGACGGCACGGAACTTACCGCGCTCACTCAAAAAGAAATGCGCGCCTACCGCGGAAAGAAAATCGGGCTTATATTCCAAGAGCCAGGGCGCAGCTTTGACCCGCTCCAAAACATCGGCTCAGTCTTTTTTGAAACCTTCCGCAATTCCGACCCGCAGATTTCACGCGCGGACGCAGACGCAAAGGCAATCGAATTGCTCACCGAAGTAGGATTGCCCGACCCGGAAAGCCGCCTCAAAAATTATCCGCACCAGTTCTCTGGCGGTCAGCTCCAGCGAATCAGTATCGCACTTTCTCTTGCGCAGGGCTGCGAGCTTTTGATTGCAGACGAGCCGACCACCGCCCTTGATGTCACAATCCAAGCGCAAATCGTTTCGCTTCTTGCAAATCTCCGCAAAACGCGAAAACTTTCTATTATTTTCATCAGCCACAACATCGACCTTGTGGCGAGTTTGTGCGACAACATGATTGTCATGTACGGTGGCTTGATTATGGAGCGCGGCACAAGCGAAGAAATCATGCGCCACGCCCGCCACCCGTACACACAGGCGTTGCTTGCTTCTTCCCCCAAATTCGGCACGCACTACAGCACGCAAAAGCTTATCTCAATTCCCGGCCGCGTGACCGATCCCGCCCATCCAGAGCCAGGCTGTCCGTTTGCGCCGCGATGCCAGTTTGCAAAAGAAGCATGCACCAAGCCGGGCGCGGAATGCTATATCATGAAGGAGCGTGCTCATGTCTGAACCTGATTTTATCATCCAAGCCGACCATCTCACCAAACGATTTACGCTCGACGCAGGCTTTTTCGCCAAAAACGACCGCTTTGTTTACGCGGTAAACGATGTCTCATTCGGAATCGAGCGCGGAAAAACGTACGGCTTGGTGGGCGAGTCTGGTTGTGGCAAAACCACCACCGCGCGAATGCTTGTCCGCATGTACAAAGCCGATGGCGGGGCAATCTGGTACAGGGCGCACGATTCTGAGAAACAAAATATTTTGTCGTATAATCACAAGCAACTCCGCTCATACCGCGAAAAAATCAAATATGTCTTTCAAGACCCGTCGCGCTCTTTAAATCCGCGCATGACGGTGTTCAATATTCTCACGGCGAGCTACAAATATTCGTCAATCTGGCCGGGCAAAAAAATCGCCTACGATGAAGCCGCGCACATCATGGAAGAAGTGGGCTTAGACCCGCTCGACTTGGAAAAACGCCCGAGCGAGTTTTCGGGCGGGCAACGGCAGCGAATATCAATCGCCCGTGCGCTCATCATGAAGCCCGAAGTTATGTTCTGTGACGAGGTGGTGAGCGCGCTTGATGTGAGCGTCCAAAGCCAAATCTTGAATCTTTTGCAGGACATTCGCGAAAAGCGCTGCATCTCGTTTCTTTTTATCGCGCACGATTTGCGCGTTTCGTGCTATTTCTGCGACACGATTGGCGTCATGTACCGAGGGCTTCTCGTCGAAGAGGCAAATGCGAGCGATTTGTACAAAACGGCGGCGCACCCGTACACAAAACTGCTCTTTCAAGGGAGCGAAAGCACCCATACCGAAACGAACGGCGAAGTCAAAACCTCGCTGGAGAGTTTGCACGGCTGCCCTTTTGCACACCGTTGCCCGCACGCTCGTCAAAAATGCACGGAGCAAATCCCCGAATGGAAAGAAATCGCTGAGGGACACAAAGTCCGTTGCATATTGGAATAAAAATTCCTCACAGAGAATGAGGTATTCATGGGTCAAAAATCTCTCTGCGCCCTCTGTGTTCTCTGTGAGAAATTAAAAAAATAAAAGGAGGCTTTTTATGACAAACAAAGCTGTGTTGGACGCACTCAATCAGATTAAAACCTATTGTGCTGCGGATTTACTGGATAAACTGAATTACGCGATTAAAGTCATCGAAAAACTCGATGCTGACGGCGTAGAAAATCCGCTCAAAACGGACTTCACTCAGTTAAAGAAGGAGAATCGATAAAAATGACAGGAACATTTTGGTCGCTTGTGCCGCCGATTGTCGCAATCGCGCTCGCACTCATCACAAAGGAAGTGTATTCTTCGCTTTTCATCGGAATCTTAATCGGAGGAGCGTTCTTCGCCATTGACGCTCATTCGGGCTTCACGGGCTTTTTCACGCATGTGTTTTCGGACGGCATGATTAAGCAGCTCTCTGACCCGTGGAATGTGGGCATTCTCGTCTTCCTCGTCGTGCTCGGCACAATGGTCGCGCTCATGAACAAGGCGGGCGGCTCATCTGCGTTCGGCGAGTGGGCAAAAAAGCACATCAAAACGAAGGTCGGCGCACAGGTGGCGACAATCTGCCTCGGCATTCTCATCTTCATCGACGACTACTTCAACTGTCTTACGGTCGGCTCGGTCATGCGCCCGATTACCAAAAAATACAAGGTTTCGCGCGAAAAACTCGCCTACCTCATCGACGCAACGGCGGCTCCCATCTGCATTATCGCGCCGATTTCTTCATGGGCGGCGGCTGTCGCGGGCTTCGTTTCTGAGGGCGAGAACGGCTTGGCTCTTTTTTGCAAGGCTATTCCGTTCAACTTCTACGCCTTCTTTACAATCGGCATGATGTTCTTGCTCGTCTTCCTCAAGTTTGATTTCGGCTCGATGGCAAACTATGAAAATGCCCGAAACGAATTGCCAGATGAGGAAGAGCGGAATGTGACGACGCGCGGAACAGTGTTTGACCTCGTGTTCCCGATTGCAAGCCTCATCGTCCTCTGTACAATCGGCATGATTTACACGGGCGGATTTTTTGCGAGCGGCGAAGACCACAAGAATTTCGTCGATGCGTTCGCAAATTCTGACGCATCAGTCGGTCTTGTGCTCGGCTCATTTGCCGCTTTGGTTCTCACCATCATCGTGTTCGCTGTTCGCAGAGTGCTTTCATTCAAAGATTGCATGGACTGTATTCCCGACGGCTTTAAGGCGATGGTTCCGGCTATTTTGATTCTCACCCTCGCATGGACGCTCAAAGCCATGACCGACTCGCTCGACGCGTCAAAATATGTCGCGGGCGTGGTGAGCGGAAGCGCGCAGGGCTTAAAGAGCTTCCTTCCTGCAATTATCTTTATTATCGCGGGCTTCCTTGCTTTTGCGACGGGCACTTCGTGGGGCACGTTCGGCATTCTTATTCCGATTTGTATCGCCGTTTTCCCCGAAGTTTCCGATCCCTTGCGCATCATCTCGATTTCAGCATGTATGGCAGGCGCGGTTGCAGGCGACCACTGTTCCCCGATTTCCGACACCACGATTATGGCGAGCGCGGGCGCACAGTGCGAGCATGTAAACCATGTCGCAACCCAGCTTCCCTATGTCACGCATGTTGTGGCGGTCTCATTCGTCACCTACATTGTCGCGGGCTTTACGCAGGGCTTGGGAATTGTGGCGAGCGGCATTATCTCATGGATTGTGGGCGCGTCGCTTTTGGTCGGCTCTCTGATTATCAGAAAAAAATATGCAAAATAAGAGGAACTTATGGACACAGAAAAAATCATCGAAAACTTGAAAAAACGCGGATTTGAGGCAGTGTTTGCCGCAACAAAAGAAGAAGCCGTCGAAAAGGCACTCAGCTTTATCCCCGAAGGCTCTTCTGTCGCCTGGGGCGGCTCTGTTTCAATCGAAGAATCGGGCTTGCTCGCTCGCGTAAAGGGCGGAAACTACACGCTCATCGACCGCGACACGGCAAAATCCCCCGAAGAACGCTTTGAAATCATGCGGCAAGGACTCACGGCGGACACCTTCCTCACGAGCTTTAACGCACTGAGCGAGGACGGCGTGCTCTTTAACATCGACGGAAACGGAAACCGCGTGGCGGCAATCACCTTTGGACCGCATTCGGTGGTTGCGCTCGTCGGAATCAACAAAATCGTTCCGACCGAAGCTGACTTGGAAGAGCGCGCGCTTAAAATCGCCGCGCCTTTGAACGCAAAACGGCTCAAACTCTCCGACGAAAAAGACATCTGCGCGATTTTTGCGAAAACAAGAATCTGCAAAACCAAAGGCAGAATCAAAATCATCCTCGTCGGCGAAAACCTGGGATATTAAAATAAAATTCCTCACAGAGGGCACAGAGCACACAGAGAAAATTTCTTATATAAAAAACTCTCTGTGCGCTCTTTTGCTCTGTGAGGAATTTAAATACTATGAAAACTTTTTCTCTCTCGCCGAAAAAATCACGTTCTCTCAACGACTTGCTCCGTGCGGAGCTTCCGCGCTTGCTTGGCACGGCGGTGTCGAATTCGAAACTCCGCAGGCTCATCGTGGCGGGGAGCGTGAGTGTGGACGGGCGGCAGGTGCGCATTCCCTCGTTCACTGTGCACTTTGGCTCGAGCGTCACCGTGCTCGTTGATGAAGAAAAACTTTTCTTTGAAAAACAGCCCGACGACATCGCCTTTGAGCTGACCGAAAAAGACATTCTCTTTGAGGACGAAAGCATTATCGTCGTGAACAAGCCCGCGCATTTCCCCACGGAAGCGGGCATGGTCGCGAGCCGTGACAATCTCCATGCGGCAGTCGTGCGCTTTTTGTTCGCGCGGCAGAAAATCGAGCATCCCAATGCGAAAAATCCGCCGTATGTGGGAATTATGCACCGTCTCGACCGCGATACGAGCGGCGTGATTCTCTTTACCAAAACGCGCTCCGTGAATGCTGCCTGTCACGACATGTTTGCGCACCACACGGCGCGCAAAGTGTACGAAGCCATCGTGTGCGTGCAAAACTCTGAACGCACACAATTCCCCGTCGGCGCGTCATTCACGGTTGACTTTCCGCTCGGGAGAATCAGCCCGAAAGGACAGGCGGCGAAGTGGGGAAGGGTGAGCGAAAAAAACGGCGGGCTTCCCTCGCGGACGGAATTTACGGTGCTCAAAGAAATTGCGCCCAATCGTCTCCTCGTGGAATGCCGTCCGCTCACTGGTCGCACGCACCAAATCCGCGTGCATCTTGCTTCTAAACAGCTTCCAATTCTCGGCGACACGCTCTACGGCGCTCTTCCCTACGAGCGAATCATGCTTCACGCAAAGAGCCTTACATTTCCGCATCCCGTCACGGCAAAAAAAATCTGCGTGGAAAGCGAGTTTGTCTTCCCACGCAGCTGAGTAATTCCGCATTATGAATTACGATTGCATTACTTAACTTTGAAACCGTTAATCATCTGAACGACATTCTGCGTTGCTTCTTGTGAAGTTTCGCCTGCCTGTGCTGCTTCTTGCGCCGATTCTTTCATCTCGCTGATTGCGCCAGTGATTCGCTCTGAATTCTGCAACGTGTATTCAGAAATCGATTTGAGTTCGGAAATCTCGGTGAAGACCGCTTTACTCGCGCTCTTCATATTTTCTGACGCGTCCGTGATTTGCTTTCGCGACTGGTCGAGCGACTGCATCGTTTGGAGAATGTTCTGAACGCCAGCGGTTTCTTCTTCCATGCCGCCTTTGACTTCGCGCATCATTGAGTCCATGCGTGCGATTTTTGCGCCGACTCGCTCGAATGATTCAGATGATTGTTTTGACGACTGGACGATGCCTTGAATCGCCTCTGAAATGCCGTCGAGCAAATCTTTGATAGCCATTGATTGCGTTGCTGATGTTTCTGCGAGCGCGCGGATTTCATCTGCAACGACCGAGAAGCCTTTGCCAACATCACCTGCATGAGCCGCTTCGATTGCGGCGTTCATTGCGAGCAAGTTCGTCTGCTCTGCGATTGCGGCGATTGCCTGGTTCGCTTCGTTGAGGTTTTCGGACTGCTTTGAAATTTCGTCAATCTGACTTGAAACTTCTTCTTGCAGTTTTGCGCCGTTGTGCGCCTCTTGTGTGAGCACTTCGTATTCATCGGTGATAGTCTCGACATTTTTGCTGACCGAGCGAATATTCTGTGAAATCTGTTCAATTGCGCTTGAACTCTCAGAGATTGCGTCTCCCTGCTCGTTGATTCGCGCATCGAGGTGTTCAATTTCGCGCTCGACCGAAGAGATACCGCTTGAAATGCCTTCGATTTTGCTTGCCTGTGATGAAATTTGTGAGTTGATTTCGTTCACTCCGTTAGCCGCGTTTGAAATCTGGGTGAGTGAGCTTGACATGCGCTCAGTGAGTTTGCCGCTTGTCTCGGTGAGGACGCCCGTCTCTTCTTGCAACGTACCGACGAGGTTCGTCATGCTTTGAATGACTTTGTTGCAGTTCCGTGCCAAATCAGTGAGTTCGTTGTTGCCCTTTTCGGGAATGCGGTGTGTTAAATCGGCGGTTCCGTCAGAAATCTGCTTCATTGCCTCGGAGATGTTCTTCATTGCGCCGAAAATCGCATTTGAGAAGAGCGAGAGAACGACAGCGCCGAGAATAAGCAGAATAAGCCCCATGACGGCAATTGTTGCGACGCGGAGTTTGATGGTGTCGATGATGAACGTGATGTCGAAGTCACAGCCGATGAAGCCGACGTTTACGCCATGAGAATTTTTGATTGCCTTGTAGGTTGAGACCGTCCAGCCCCAGCCATCTTGATAGACCATGCCAGAACTTAATAGCTCGCCCGTCTGCATGGTGATGAGCGGTGCGTCTTCCCATGAAGAGATGTCTTCTTCGCTTCCCATGGGAGAGAAGTTTTCTTCGTCACTCGGATCGCAGCTTCCGTCAATGATGTAGCGGAAATTTGTGCCTGAAATGGGAGCCATTGTGAACAAATAGGCGCATCCGACCGACTCTGCGACATTGAGCATCCACAGACGGGTTTCTTCTGCCCACTCGTCGTTTTCGTCGAGCGTTTTGGTGAGCTCTTCGAATTTGTCGCCGTCAATGTAGCTTGAGACTTTTTGGACAACGGGAATGCCCTGCATTTTGGCGAATTCCTCGGCAGTATTGATGATACTCATCGTCGCAATGACCGAGACCGCAACGAGTGAAACAAGGATGAATGTCGCGAATCCCACGATGAATCTAAACTTTAACGATTTAAACATGAACTTTTCTCCAAGATGATACCGTAATTATATCGCATAAATGAGAAATAGCAAAGAAAATAGATAAAAAATAATATGTTCTTCCCGTGTCGATGGATAAAAAAAAGGCTGCCCAAAGAAAACGGACAGCCCCCCTGTGTTTTTTCCGTGAAGAGCGGTAACGCATACTTCGGGAAGAAACACAAAAAAGATGGTTAGCGATTGCTTGGTTTACTGATAATAGTAGTCAGCTTCGTCAGATTCATCTGATGGATCCATTGCCATAATTTTAGCAAGCCCATTGTCTGTGAGCGTGATATTTGTACCACTGATTGTGTAGTCGGTGTTGAGTTCTAGCATCTGTGAAAACTCCGCAAAGTCTTCTTCTGTTAGACCGAAGATTTTTTCTGTTCCATAGTAAACCGAATAGACTTCATTTTCATCGCTTTCTTCGTATTCGCCTGTTCCATGCTCGTCATCATTATTTTCAGAAAGTTTTGCCATGCCCGCAGCGGTCAGTGTGATGGTCGTACCGCTGATGGTGTAGTCAGTTCCTTCTGTAAGAATGAGCGCATATGCAGCATACTGTTCTTGTGTGAGGGTCATGAGCGTTTCGCCATTATAGACAACGGTATATGTTCCGCTTGAATCAGAGTTTCCGTTGTCAGATGAACCGCTGTTTCCTGACTCGCCAGTGCCCGAGTTGCCGCCAGTTGAGCCTGAAGATGATGAATTATTATTGCCGCTTTGGCTGTTGTTGTTATTCGAGCTTGTTGTGTCATCATCGGCACACGAAACAACACCGAATGTAAATGAAATTCCCGCTGCCAAAAGGAACAGAAATCGTGTCAGTTTTTTCATTACGATAATCCTCCTAATAATGAAATTTACCTTAAAAAAAGTCTATCATTATGAGAAAAATCTTATTATGAAAATACTGTTTTTTTTTTTTACAATTCAGATGTTTTGTGTTGTAAAAATAAAAAAACGCGGCTCGTGTTGCCGCGTTCAGCCGTTTTAGAACGATTAGCTTAGTAGTTGTTTTTCTTTACTTCAAAGAAGCTCTGCGGGTGCTGGCACACAGGGCATGCTCCCGGAGCTTTTTTGCCGACGACGATGTGACCGCAGTTTGCGCACTGCCAGATGACGTCTCCGTCTTTGCTGAACACTTTTTCACCCGTTACATTGTCGAGCAATTTTCGGTAGCGTTCTTCGTGCTCTTTTTCGATTGCGCCGACCATCTCAAACAATTTTGCGATGCGCGGGAAGCCTTCTTCTTTTGCGGTCTTGGCGAATCCGTCGTACATGTCCGTCCATTCGTAGTTTTCGCCGTCAGCCGCGTCTTTTAAATTCTGAATAGTTGACGGAACTTCGCCGTCATGGAGCAGCTTGAACCAGATTTTTGCGTGCTCTTTTTCGTTGCGTGCTGTTTCTTCGAAAATGTCGGCAATCTGCTCAAATCCGTCTTTGCGAGCCTTGCTTGCATAGTAGGTGTATTTGTTGCGAGCCTGAGACTCACCGGCAAAAGCGGTCTGCAAGTTCTTTTCTGTTTGTGTTCCTTTAATGTTTTCCATTTTAGTACCCCCGGAAAATATATATGATGGATTCAATTTAACCGCACTCCGCCGAAAAGTCAAATGTAAAATTTCGCAAATTCCGCCTTTGTTTCATTGTGTAAATCCTTTAAATTCTCTATACTTTTACGCAAATTCTATCTTTAAGAAATCATATCCGTTGGAGGAATTATGACAATCGCTGAAATGCTGAACCAGAGTATTATCCTTACTCTGCTTGGTATGTGTGTTGTTTTCAGCTTCCTTGTCATCATGATTATCTGTATGAACGGGCTTCGTGTGTTCGTTCATGCCGCTGGTCTTGACAAAGAAGAACCGAAAGCAGATGTTGCGGCACCAAGTGCGCCCGCTGTCGACCAAAATGCTATCGTTGCCGCAATCGCAACGGCTTTGCACGAAAAAAACTAAAAGGGGATAAAAAATGGCTAAGAAAATTGGTATTTCTGAACTTGTTTTGCGTGATGCTACCCAGTCTCTTCACGCTACTCGTATGACTTTGGCGGATATGCTGCCAATCGCTCCAAAACTTGACAAAATCGGCTACTGGGCTGCCGAAGCGTGGGGCGGAGCTACTTACGATTCTTGTATCCGCTTCTTGAACGAAGATCCGTGGGAACGCCTTCGAAAATTGCACGCGGCAATGCCGAACACCAAAATCATGATGCTCCTTCGCGGTCAGAACCTCTTGGGCTACCGCCACTATGCTGATGATGTCGTTGATAAGTTCGTCGAGTACGCTTCAAAGAACGGCGTTGATGTATTCCGAATCTTCGACGCTTGTAACGACCCGCGAAACCTTGAACGCGCTACAAAAGCTGCTAAAAAAACTGGAAAGCATGTTCAGATGGCTATCAGCTATGCCACAACTCCATATCACACAAAAGAAATCTATGCTGACTTGGCAAAAACCTACGCTGACTTCGGTGCAGACTCAATCTGTATCAAAGATATGTCTGGTCTTTTGAAGCCGTTTGAAGCGTATGACCTCGTTAAGGCAATCAAATCAAAGGTTGACTTGCCAGTTGAAATCCACTCACACGCAACAACAGGTCTTTCAGTTGCGACTTTGTTGAAAGCGGCTGAAGCGGGCGCGGATGTTCTCGACACCGCAATTTCTGCAATGGCTATGGGAACTTCTCACTCACCGACGGAAACCGTCGTTGAAATGCTCAAAGGAAGCGAATTCGACACTGGTCTTGACATTTCGGCTTTGCTTGAAATCGCCGCATATTTCCGCGACATCCGAAAGCACTACGCTTCACTCGAATCAAAATTCTTGGGCGCAGACACCCGAATCCTTAAATCACAGGTTCCGGGCGGCATGCTCTCAAACCTCGAATCACAGTTGAAGCAGCAGGGCGCAAGCGACAAAATCGATCAGGTTTTGGCAGAACTTCCGCTCGTTCAGAAAGATGTCGGCTATGTTCCGCTCGTTACTCCAACATCACAAATCGTTGGTACTCAGGCGGTCTTCAATGTTCTCTTCGGTCGCTACGAGCGCATGACAGGCGAATTCTGCGACCTCCTCACAGGTAAATACGGCAAAGTTCCTGCTGAACCAAACAAAGACCTCGTTAAGAAGGCTCTTGAGCAGAACAAAATGGAAGAAGCCATCACGTGCCGCCCGGCAGACAAAATCGAGCCAGAATGGGACAAAATGGTCGAGGAAGCAAAGGCAAACGGCGGAAACGGCTCTGTTGAAGATGTCCTCACGTACGCTATGTTCCCGAAAGTTGCGACAAAATTCTTCGAGACTCGCGCAAACGGCCCAGTCGATGCAGAAAAAACATTCGGTCTCAAAGAAACACCAAAGGCGGCTGGCTCAGCAAACGGCTCATACACAGTCACCGTCAACGGTCAGAGCTACAGCGTTCAGTCAAACGGCGACACTGTTACCGTTAATGGCACTCCGTACACTGTCACATTCGGTGCAGCGAGCGCGGCTCCTCAGGCAGCGGCTCCCGTTGCAGTCGGCGGCGTTGATGTAAAAGCTCCTGTTGCGGGAACACTTCTCAAGCAGTGCTTCGCTAACGGCACAAAAGTCACCAAAGGTCAGACAATCATCATCATCGAATCAATGAAGATGGAATTGGAAGTAAAGGCTTCTGATGACGGCACAATCACATATTCAGTTCCGACAGGCACTCAGATTACAGCGGGTCAGACTCTCGCTACAATCGGCGGGGTCGTTCAGGCGACTCCTGCTCCTCAAGCAAGCGCGGCACCTGCGGCAGCTCCCGTTGCGGCCGCTCCTGCTGGTGGAAAACCTGTCAACGCTCCTGTTGCGGGTACATTGCTTAAATACGCAGTTGCTGAGGGCGCTTCTGTTCAAGCTGACACAACGGTCGTTATCATCGAATCAATGAAGATGGAACTTGAAATCAAGGCGGGTGCGGCAGGTAAAATCCACTTCACCGCTCCGACAGGTTCACAGGTAACTGCTGGTCAGGCTGTTGCTTCTGTTCAGTAAGAGGTTTTGCAGAAATGATTGATTTGAACAATACGTTTAAGAAAAAGGTGCTCGGCGTAACGCTCGCTATCACGGCGATTGCGTTCGTGTTGAGCACAGGCTCAAAAGTGCTCGCTCAGACGGCAGACGCTTCTGTCAATGCTGACGCAACGATTGCTGAGGCAACGGCAAACGACACGACGGTTGAGGATTTGCTTCTCACGGGCACAAATGACGCTGCTCCTGTTTCAAATGGGCACGGCCTTAACCGCGTCATTAAAGGAACAGAAAAGTGGGGCGAAGAGCACAACATCAACCCGCTTAAGTTCATTCAGAACATCGGAAAATCAACTGGTATTTACCAGATGATGAATCAGAAAAAAGTTGCACCAAAGGCTGAATTCAAAGAGCCAATCGCTGAAAGCCCCGAGAAAGACTGGGGACAGGCTCCGGGCTGGCAGTCACTCATCATGATTGCAGTCGGCTTCCTTATCGTCTATCTTGCGGTAGGCAAAGGATTTGAGCCGCTTCTTTTGATTCCAATCGGCTTTGGTACGATTCTCGTCAACATCGTTGGCGCGAACATGGGCGAATTGCCTGACGGTATGCTTGCGATTATCTATCACGCTGGCGTTGGCAACGAATTCTTCCCGATGCTCATCTTTATGGGTATTGGTGCAATGACTGACTTCGGTCCGCTCATCGCAAACCCGAAGACTGCTATCCTCGGTGGTGCTGCTCAGTTCGGCGTATTCTTCACGCTCTTCGGCGTTGCGGTTATGAACCTCTTCGGTCTTAACTACAACATCATGCAGGCGTGTGCAATCGGCATCATCGGTGGCGCAGACGGCCCGACATCAATCTATGTTTCTGGAAAACTTGCTCCAGAGTTGATGGGTGTTATTGCGGTCGCCGCGTACTCATACATGGCACTCGTTCCGATGATTCAGCCGCCGATTATGAAATTGCTCACAAGCAAAAAAGAGCGACTTATCAAAATGCCGAATCCTCGTGCAGTTCCGCGTATGGAAAAGGTTTTGTTCCCGCTCATGCTTTTGATTCTTACGATTCTCTTGTTGCCGCCAGCAGCTCCGCTCATCGGTATGCTCGCGTTCGGTAACTTCGTAAAAGAGAGTGGTGCGGCTCAGCGACTTTCAAAGACAATGGAAAACGAACTTATGAACATCGTTTCAATCGTTCTTTCATTGGGCGTTGGCTCACAGATGACCCCAGAGAAAATCATCAAGGGTGAATCAGTCGGTATCATCGTGCTTGGTTTGGTCGCATTCGCAGTCGCTACGGCGGGCGGTTTGCTCATGGCAAAACTCATGAATGTGTTCTTGCCGAAAGACAAAAAAATCAACCCGCTCATCGGTTCTGCTGGCGTTTCAGCCGTTCCAATGGCAGCCCGCGTTGCAAACAAAGTCGGACAGAGCGAAGATCCTTCAAACTTCCTCTTGATGAACGCAATGGGCCCGAATGTCGCAGGCGTCATCGGCACTGCAATGGCGGCGGGTGTATTCATAGCGACTTATGGCGGTCTCCGATAAGTGAGCAATGAGCAGTTAGCAATGAGCAGTTGCGTTCTACGACGACTGAAATTGCTAACTGCACACTGCAAACTGCTAACTTTTCTTGCTATGAAATCCCGTTTTTTGCACTTTCTTCTTTCTTTGCTTCTCTTGGTTTCGGCTCCGCTGGGCTCGAGTGTGCAGACGGCGGTGGTTACTTCTTCTGATGACTTAACGGTCGTCACGGTTCATTCTTCGGCGCAGAAAATCACGCCTGTGCTCGTGAGTGAATCAAAGCCAATCGAGCGAACGATTGTCCGCTCACAAAAAAAGTCGACGGCTTCACAAGAATTCAATCACGAATCTTTCTGCGCGGTCGCTCACTTTTCTTTTTCTGCCCCATCTTTTGCAGCACGTTCGATTCCAACTTCTCGAACACTGCTTCTCCCCAAATCCCTTCAAACCGTAATTTTTCTCCAAACTCTATTGTAAATAAAAAGCCCAAAACAAGAACAATGAATTTCAAAATTGACTTGTGGGACGCAGACAAAAAGTAAGGGGGGACTCCTTTGGGGAGATTCCTTGCTTTTTGTCGTCGCTGGGACCCGCAAGTCAATTTTGCAAAGCAAATTATTTCTCATTTTGGAGTTTTTATGGCTGCTATTATTCTCATTGCCATTTTCGTCGTTACGACGGTGTGCTGCATCATATTCTTTCGATAGGCAGCAAAGGAATTTTTATGAAGACATTTTTCTCCGCGAAAAAACGCTCGGAGAGCGACGGTGATTTGTTTGATTCGCTGCTCAACTTGATTGACTCAAAATATATCCGCGATAAGGCGCAGATTCTCAAAGATATTGCGTTTCATGAATCGTTCAAAGACGGAAAGGGCGCTCAGTTCGGCACGGTTTTTGTTCATACGGCGCGCACGCAGGGAATCTCTGACTTCTGTCTTGCCGCGCTCGAGACGGAAAACGGGACGTGCGAGGTGCTCATTCTCTGGGACGATATTTCTGAGCATCATCTGGGAAAACTTGCTGAAATCGCGGATTTCTTTGAGCGGAACGTACGGCAGCAAAAAACGAACGGGCAAATCATCGCCGAATTACAAAGATTTGTGAGGTGATTTTATGATTTTTGGACTTATTGCGATTGCGTTGATTGTTGTTTCAGCGGTTGTGTTTTCGATTCTCGGAGTTGCCGTGGACAATCTCGGCGACAAATGCATCGAGCTGATTGATAAAAAACGCGCATAAACGAAAAGGGCTTCTGTTTTTTTTGCCACGTCTCGTTCTGGGGCGTGGTTTTCTTTTTTATGATACCATTTTCTCCGTACATTTTACGTTTTGGAGGTGTGTCATGAATAAAAAGGAAACGTTTGAGCAGTATCTTCGTCGGTCAAATCTTGCGAAGAATACCATTGACTCGTATCTGTGGACGGTGCGCTATTACAAAACGCATTACGGAACGTTCAGCAAGGAAAATCTTCTCGCTTACAAAGAATTCCTGCTGACTTATTTTAAACCGCAGACGGTCAATCTTCGCTTGCAGGGAATAAACCGTTATCTCGTATTCATCGAAAAAGAAAAATTACAGCTGAAATTCATCAAGATTCAGCAAAAGACCTTTCTCGAAAATGTTATTAGCAATGAGGATTATCTGTTTTTAAAAGAACAGCTTAAGCGCGACGGAAATATCACCTGGTATTTTGTCGTATGGTTTTTGGCAGCGACGGGGGCACGAATCAGTGAACTGATTCAGCTCAAGGCTGAGCATATAAAGACTGGCTATTTCGACTTGTGCTCAAAGGGCGGAAAATTGCGTCGTCTGTACATTCCGAAGACATTGCAGAAAGAGGCTGTCGTTTGGTTGAAATCGATAGACTGCTCCTCTGGCTACGTTTTTTTGAATAAATTCGGCAAGCGACTCACACCGCGTGGAATTGCCGCCCAGTTGAAGTGTTTTGCCGTCCGATATGGCATTGATGAGCGCGTCGTGTATCCGCATTCATTTCGGCACCGATTTGCAAAGAATTTTCTTGAGAAATTCTCGGATATCGCCCTGCTTGCTGATTTGATGGGGCACGAGAGTATTGAGACGACGCGCATTTACTTGCGCAGGACGAGCACTGAGCAGCAAAAATTAGTCGATACCATCGTGACCTGGTGAAGCATCGTGCGCTATTCGAGCGAGCTGTCGTAAATACGGCAGCCGCGGCGCCCCGCTTCTTTTACGGCGTAGAGCGCTTTGTCAGCCTGATTGTACAATTCTTCGCTGAAGCCCATCTCAGAATAGGCAGCGCCGACGCTGATTGAGACTGGCTTGATGCCGTCTTTCATGTGCGAGAGGGATTCATTTACTTCGGAGATTTTTTCGATGATGCGGGAAAGCGAATCCGGCTTGTAGTCGGGGAGAATCGCCGCGAATTCATCGCCACCGATACGTGCGATGTAATCGTCTTTTCGGAACGTTTCTTTGAGAATGCGGGCAAGTTCTTTGAGTGCCGTGTCGCCACCCGCGTGACCGTAGGTGTCATTGATGTGCTTGAAGTTGTCCATGTCAATCAACAAAAGCGCGATGCTCATCTGCTTTTCGGCAGAGCTAGCGCACAATTGGTCGAATGCCCGGCGGTTCAAGATGCCGGTAAGCGCATCATATTCGGCTTTTCGGAGAAGATTTTGGGCATTGCGCTCTTTGATTTCGTAGATTTCGTTGTATGACTGCGCAAGGTTTTTGAATTCAATCGCACCGATGACACCAAGTTTTTGGTCATTCTTGATGGATGTCTGAAATCGTTTGAGCGGCATGAGCACCAGATAGGCGAGCGCGATGAAGACAAGCACGTTCACGATGAGCAAGACGAGAAAGAGCATTCGGAGACGGTCGATGTTGTGCCCGAGTTCGTCGGCGTTGAGATTGAGCTCCTGTTTGATTTGGTTTTCGATTGCCTGAACAGTGAGCTTGCAGTTTTCGTTGATGCGCGTTTTGTAGATGAGGTAGCCTTCGCCGAAAATGTTTTTAATCGCGACTTGCTTGAGCTCTTGGGGCGACAGTGCTTTGTCGCTCGTTCTGATTTCGATTGCGCGCACGCGCTGGGGAATATCGCTCTCTTTTGCTTTGATAACCGCATAGCCGAGTCGGATTGCGTATAGCTCCATGTTTGAAAGGCTTTCTGCCTGCGTCATGGCGATGTTCAGACGTTGTAATGCTAAGTCTTTTTCGGAACAGACTTGCTGGAGATTGTGCAACGCTTTTTCTTGGCGGCGCGTTTCTTCGATTTCTTTGAGGTAGGCGAGCGCAAAGTTTTTGTCTTCGTTGATGATGAACAGACGCGCGAGTTCCGTGAGTTCATTTGAGCTTTCTTTGATGGTTTGGGAACTCTGCTCACAGATGATGAATTTATCGATTGCCGTTTTGACCGCATGGAATCGCGCGTTGACGTTGCTTGAAATGAGCAGAATGAAGAAAAAAACAATTGCGGTGATAGCAATCAAAAAAGAATTGAGAAGATTGATGTTGATGCCTTTCATTGTTTGGCTCGGCTCGGTGTACGATTTCATAGGCTAGTTATCCAACTCTAAAATTCTTTGGTACAGTTCGGGAAAGTCTTTTGAGCTTTCTGTTATCATTGCGCGGCATGCCGCTTGCCAGGGGCGTTTGTCGGCAAGCTCGGTGATGGTTGCGCCTTCGTTTTTGAGTGCGGTCAGTGCTTCTTCGTTTGCTTCATCGATAATCTGACGGCAATACTGTGATGCATACTGTGCTGCTTCGGTGAGAATGGCACGCTGGTTGTCGGAAAGCGCATCCCATGCTGCCGCGTTGATGAGCACTTGCACCGCTCCGAGCATGTGTCCGTCGAGAATCATGTACGGCGCGATTTCATTGAATGCGTTCGAGAGATAATTGGTAATCGGTTGGTCGGCAACGTCGAGCAATCCAGTTTGCATGGTTGCATACAAATCGGTAAAGGCAACCGTTACCGGCTCAGCCTCAAAGGCTTCAACCAAGTCCTGAAGCACCTGCGCCCCCGAAACACGGACTTTTTTGCCCTTGATGTCGGCAAGCGTGGTGATTTTTTGTTTTGAGAAGAAATGACGGAATCCTTCTTCGCCGTAGAACAAACCTTTTACGCCGAGTTTGTTTTCGTATGGCTCGTCTAGAATTTCTTGCGCGAGCGGAGAGGCGGCAAATCGCCAAAAGTGCTCATCGCTCGAAAATGTGTACGGAATTGAGAGCAGGCGTGACTTTTGCCCGCCGTAGCTTGCGAGGCTTGCGGAGACGCGCGCGAGCTGGATGGAACTCTCGGGCTTGACGATGAGCGACATGACCTGAGCTTCATCGCCGAGAATGCCGGAGCAGTACAAATCAATTGTGACAGAACCGTTGGAAAGTTCCTCGGCTTTTTGCTTAAACGCTGTGTCCATGCGCCCGACGATGGTGTCTGGCGGATTGACTTCTGCCATGACGAGCGTGACGGGAACTTCCGGCGGCTTTGGCTGCTCTTTTTCTTTGCACGAGCTGAGCGCAAGGAGAAGAGATGTTGCTATATACACGAAAAATACATGCTTCATACTATAAGAAAAAGTATACTATCGATTCTAAAAGACTGCAAAGAAAAAATAATCGTTTTTTCAAGGGGGGAGATATTCATGCGCCTTGCGGTTTTGTGCTATAATTTTGCCAATTTTTCACAAAACGTGGAGGCTTTCTAAAAATGGACAAGTTCTTTAAATTGCAGAAGCGGGGAACGACGGTTTCCCGCGAAATCATCGGTGGCATCACTACATTTTTGGCGATGTCTTACATTCTTGCGGTAAACCCGCAGATTTTGTCTGGCGCGGGCTTGAATTGGGGCGCTGTTTTTACGGCGACGGGTGTTTCTGCGGCTATCGCGACGCTGGTCATGGCGTTTTTGGCGAATCTTCCGGTCGCGCTTGCGCCTGGATTGGGCTTGAACGCATTCTTCACGTATACGGTCGTTTTGGGCATGGGCTGCACGCCGGCATTCGCGCTCACCGCTGTCCTTCTTGAGGGCATTCTTTTTGTCGTGCTCTCACTGTTTGGAATCCGCGAGGCAATCATCAATTCTATTCCGGTCGGATTGCGAAAAGCGGTTGCGGTCGGTATCGGTCTGTTTATCACGTTGATTGGTCTTTCAAGCGCGGGAATCATAACGGGTGACGCTGGCACGCCGATTGCTTTCGTAAACCTCAACGGCGAGCACATGTCGGCGATTGTCGGTCTCATCGGTCTGGTGATTACAATCGCACTCTACATTCTCAACGTGCCGGGCGCTGTCTTGCTCGGCATTGCAATCACAACAATCATCGGTATTCCGTTCGGCGTCACCACAGTCCCGGAGAATTTCAGCCCGATATCAACGCCGGCGGCTCCAAGCTTATTCATGTTTGAATGGAGCAACGTGCTCACGCTCAAATTCTTTACCGTCTTCTTTACCTTCTTGTTCACCGATCTTTTCGACACCATCGGTACATTGCTCGGTGTCGCAGAGCAGGGAAATCTCAAAGACAAAAACGGCAATGTTTTGAACGCAAAAGGTGCGCTTCTTTCTGATTCGATTGGTACTATCGTCGGCGCGTGCATGGGAACGTCAACGGTCACGAGTTTCGTCGAAAGCTCATCAGGTGTCGCAGCGGGGGCACGAACCGGTCTCGCATCTGTCGTAACGGCGGTGTTGTTCTTGATTGCGCTCTTTTTGAGCCCGCTTTTTGCGTTGATTCCGGCATGTGCAACGGCTCCAGCGCTGATTTTCGTCGGCTTTTTGATGATGCGCTCTGTTGTCGGTGTCGATTTCCGCGACCCGTCCGAAGGAATTCCTGCTTTCATCACGATTATGGTCATGCCATTCGCCTATTCAATCTCAAAGGGCATTTCGTTCGGCATCATCTCATACGTGCTCTGTAAAATTTTTGCGCGCAAGGCAAAAGAAATTCCGCTTGTCACATGGATTTTGGCAGTGGTCTTCTTGTTCGACATCATTTTTGAGGCAGTCAAATAAGACGGTGGCGGGCTGTTTCGGCTCGCCGCGCGTAGCTCATCGTCTGCGCTACAGCTTCAATTCAATTTCACTTCCGGCAGATTGCGTTTTGGTGACGACAATCTGCCGGTCTATTTTTTCTTTGAGCTCGTTCACGTGACTGATGATGCCTACGAGCCGGTTATTTTCCGAGAGCGTATAGAGTGCTTTCATCGCGAGTTGCAACGTGTTTTCATCGAGCGTGCCGAATCCCTCGTCCACGAAGAGCGCGTCGAGTTGAATTCCGCCCGCGCTTTCTTGAATCTCATCGCTTAATCCGAGCGCAAGGCTGAGCGATGCCATAAAACTTTCCCCGCCCGAAAGCGACGAAACGCTTCGCCGACCGCCTTTGTAATGGTCGATAACATCGATTTCAAGCCCCGACTGTCCGACTTTTCCGATTTCTTCACGGCGCACGAGCTCGTATTGCCCGTCTGACATAATCAGAAAACGCTGATTTGCGCGGCGCAAGATTTTGTCGAAATACGCCATCTGTACGTACGTCTCGAGCATGAGCCTGCCTTTGCCCGTAAGCTGACCGTTCGCCGTGTCCGAAAGCGACGTGACGACGATGAATTCTTCGTCGAGGGCGGTGAGATTTTTGTGCGCGTCCTCTATGTCCGCAAGACATTGTGCGTTTGTCGCGATTCGTGCGGTGATGTGCTTTATGCGCTGGAAATTTTCTGCTTTTTTTGCGTCGGTCTCGCTTTTGCGCCGCTGTTCTGCTTCCCAGTCAAGCGCGGGAGCGTTCTCAAGGAGGGCGGAAAGTTGTTTTATCGAGCCGGAGAGTTCTGAAATTTGCGCGGACGATTCGGAAAATCGCGCTTCTGCCTGGATTTTTGCGTTTTTGAATGCATCGATGCGTGCGCGCACTGCTTTTCCGTGCGCAATGGCTGCATCTTTGCTTTCGTATGCGAGTTTTTCGGCTTCCTCAGCAATCTGTTTTTGGAGCGTGGCAATCAGCGTATCCGATGTGAGTCTTTGTGTTTCATATGCGTCGTATTCGCGCTGAATGCGTTCGCTGTCGCTTTGAGCGAGCGGAATGCGCTGTTCGAGCATTTCTTTTTCAGCGATTTTTGCTTGCACGGCGGCGAGTGCGTTCCTGACTGCTTCATAGTGTGCGCGGTTTTCTGCCTGAGCCTGCGCGACGTCTGCGGAGAGCGCAAGATTTTCTTTGAGCTCGGCGATTTCCCTTTCGAGCGAGGCGTGCGTTCCGCTCAGTTGTGCGCAGTGCTGTGCCGCGTTCGAGGTTTGTTTTTGGCGCTCCTGCCAGCGCGTTTCGGCTTCGGTTACCGCTTCTTGCGACGGTGCTTGTGACGAGCGTTTTGCAGGCGCGGGGTGCTCGCATGAGCCACAAACGGGGCAGGGTGCGTTATCTTCAAGCTCTGCTGCCAAGATGCCCGCCTGTTCGCTTAGATACTGGCTTCGGAGCGCATTGTAGGCAGCCAGATGCTGCGTCTCTTCTTCGTTCAAGCGAGTGAATTCCTTTTGGGCGCGCATGAGCTCTTCCGTGAGTGAATCATAGGCTTCGATTTTGTGCGCGAGGTGCTCAAGGGAAGCGAATTCGGCTTCAAGCGTCGCTTGTTCTGCCTCATGCTGCATTTTTTCCGCCCCGATGTCTTTGAGTGCATCGAGTTTGCTTGTCATCGATTTGATGTCTGCCTCAATGCGTTCCCGTTTTGCCTTTGTCTCTTCGGCGTGTTTTTTTGCCGTCTGGTGTTCGCTTTTTGCACGCGCGCATTCCGTGCGTTTTTGCTCAAGCGAATCGTAATCGGCGAGCGAATTGAGCAATGTAATTCGCTCTTCTTCGAGCGCTGCGAGCTCTTCGTCGTGGGAGCGAGCGTCTTCAAGGGCGGCTTTGTCAGCTTCATGCTGTGTTTTGAGCGCTGCAAATCGAGCAGTCTGCTCAGAAAGTGCCTTTTGATTTTCGATGATGGCTTCTGCCTGTGTGAGACGCGCGGAAATTTCTTCGGCTTGTGCGCTTAAAATGTGCTCTTGCTCGTGCAATTCGCCTTCAGTCTGCCTGTCTTGTGCGACGAGAGCCGAGAGAAGGGCGATTGAGTCTTCAAGCACGAGGGCGTTTTCCCGCGCTTTCCGAAGATTGTCCGCCTGTTCGTTTGTTTCATCGAATTGTATCGCTGAAAGAATGCGTTGAATCGTGCGCTTTTCGCTCTCCCGGCTGTTTTTGAGTGCGCGCGCATTGTCCTTGAGCTTTTCCTGCAAGAGCGCATAAAAATCGGTCTTAAACAGTTTTCGGAAAATGTCTTGTTTTGATTTTGTGTCGGATTTGAGCAGTTTTTGGAACTCACCCTGCGCAAGCATCGCAATCTGTGAGAACTGATTTTTGTCGATGCCGAGAATTTCGATGATTTTTTCGTTTACGTCCTTGATTTTGGTGATGACAGAACCATCGCTGAGCCGGAGTTCGGCATTCGCGTTCTCTTTGGTGAGCGCGTCTCCCCGTTTTGCCTTCCGCTGGTATTCGGGATTTCGTGTCACCGTGTATGTTTTTCCCGCGTAGGAAAACGTAAGTTCGACTTCGGTGGGCGTTTCATCGTCAGCGTAGAGCGAGCGGAGCATGTGCACCGTGCGCGAGCCGCCGCTTGCCTCGCCAAAGAGCGCGAACGAAATGGCGTCAAAAATCGATGTTTTGCCCGCGCCCGTGTCACCGGTGACGAGGTAGAGCCCGCTCGTGCCGAGTTTTTCAAAATCAACGGTTGTTCGTTTTGCATAAGGACCGAAGCCGGTCATCGTAAGTTTTAAAGGACGCATGCTTACTCCGAAAGAAGAGAGGTGATAAGGAATTCAAGATAGCTGCGCTGCTGCTCGTTCAGTGCGCTCGCATTTTGGCTTTCATAAAAATCGGCGAAAATCTCAATCGGGCTCTTTTTTTGGAGCGATGCCGACATCTGTACGCTCTGGCTGTTTCGCGTGCGTTCATTGTCGTAATCGAGTTTCATGATGCGCGGATAGACGAGACGGAGCTTTGAAAGCGCGTCGGGAACGTCCTGTTCGTCGGTGAGCGTGATGTGTAAATAATCGTCTGGCGATTGTTTTTCACTGTTTTGCGATGAATTTGCTTTTCCGCTGATAATATCGCTGAATCTGCCCTTGATTTCGCGCATATCATGGAGCGGTGTGAGCGGAATGAGCGTGACCGAGACCGTGCCCTTTTCGCGCAGTTCGACGATGCATGCCGATTTTTTGTGCGTGCTCTCTGAGAACGAATATTTGAGCGGCGTTCCCGAATAGCGCATGGTTTCGCGCGTAACCTGTTGGGGCGAGTGGATGTGCCCGAGCGCAACGTAGTCGAATCCGTCGAACACAAAAGCGTCAACGTTGTCCGTGCCGCCGACCGAAAAGTCTTCGGAATCACAGCGCACTGAGCCTGTCACGAACTGGTGCGTCACGAGTACATTGCGCTCGTTTGTGTCGATGTGCATCTGTGAGATGGCTTCATTCACTGCATCGGTGTAGCTTTCGATGTCTTTTTCAAAGACCGCACGCACATGCGCGGGTTTTATGAACGGAAGCAGATAAAAACGCACGCTTCCGAATGAGTCTTGCATACAAATCGGCTCGACCGTCCCGTCGTAGACCTTCGAGATATGAAGCCCTTCCTGCTCCATGAGCCGAGAGCCGAACGCAAGTCGCTCTGCGGAATCGTGGTTCCCCGCGATTAAAAAGACGGTGATATGTTTGCGCGAGAGGTTGACCAAAAAAGTGTCGAGCAGCATGACCGCCTGTTCGCTCGGCGTGGACTTGTCATAAACGTCACCCGCAATCACAACGGCATCGACGTTTTCGCGCTCGGCAATCTCAAGAAGCTGCTGCAAGATGAATTCTTGGTCTTCGAGCAGGGAAAAATCATTGACGCGCTTTCCGAGATGCAGGTCAGCGAGATGGAGAAATTTCATTGTAGAAAAACTGTACAGGTTTACTCTTCGTTTTTCAAGTTAAGGGAATCAACAAATTCTTTGGTGAGGAATAGTTTTTCGATTCCGAACGAGCGCAGGTTTTCGTTCCATTTGACGGTGACGCACAAGCCTGTCTGACCGCTGTAGTACACGCTCTTGTCTTTTTCGAAGAGCGGCGTGATTTCTGGCGTTTTTGTGTGAATGCGCGCCGCCAGACTGTCAGCGAAGAGCTTGATGACAAAATCTTTGAGCACTTCACTTTGGAAGCGGTTGATTTTGTGCTTTGTGTCGATGGTGAGACCGGAAAGCGCGCCGAAGAGGAACGAATCGAGCTTGATGTAGCATTTTGTGTCACCAAAGCTGATTTCGTACAGGAATTCGTTTGAGTTCGCGATGTCGAAGAATTCGTCGATGTTCATGTGATCGATGGACGTAATCGGCATCTTCCGGACTTTTGGCTCGCCGAATTTTTTGCGCAGGGCTTTACGAAAACGCACATACGCGCCTTTGCAGAGCGAGCGGAATTCTTTGATTTGCGCTTCTGAGTAAATATGTTTTGTTCGGTATACTTTTTTTTCGATGATGGGGGAATCATGCGTTCTGGTGGTGATTCCAAGTAATTTGTCAACTTCGTCTTGTGAAAGACTTACTCCATGTTCTGCCATGAATCTATTCTAACGCATATTAAAATAAATTTAAAGAAAATAACATTTTTTTATCGCAGGAGCGTGTGTATTCCGAAACATCTTCTGTTATAATCGTGCCATGTCTCTCGTAAAAAAAATCACTTCGGGCATGGAAACACGATATTGGCTCTATTCGTTCGTTTCTCCGCTTTTCATTGTCGGCGAAGTGCTCATGGAAACCACGATTCCGCTCGTCATGGCGCAAATTGTCGATGTCGGCATAAAAAACGCTGATTCTGATTTTGTGATTCGCTACGGGCTTTTGATGGTCGTGATGGCGAGTTTTTCGCTCTTTTGCGGTGCGATGTGCGGTCGTATTTCTTCGCTCGCTGCGTTCGGATTTTCAAAAAATCTGCGAAAAAAGCTTTTTAAAAAAGTGCAGGATTTCTCTTTCTCAAACATGGACCGCTTCGGTACGGACTCGCTTGTCACGCGCCTCACCACCGATGTCACGAATTTGCAGAATATGTACCAGAACCTCATCCGTACAGCGGTTCGCAGCCCGATTATGATGATCTTCGGTACGATTATGGCATTCTCAATAAACGCGCGGCTTGCGCTCATCTTTTTCATCGTGATTCCGATTCTTGCCGTTGTGCTCGCTCTGATTGTCGTTTTGTCATACCCGCGTTTTCGGCTTATGCTCGCCAAGTATGACCGCCTCAATAAAATCGTTCAAGAGAACCTGATTGCCATCCGCGTCGTAAAGGCATTTGTCCGGGGAGCGCATGAAAATGAAAAATTCGATGCCGTCGCGGAAGATTTGCAGCGTACGCAGGTGAGCGCGGAAAAAATCGTCATTCTCAACATGCCGATTATGCACCTCATGATTTACGGCTGCATCGTGAGCACGCTGTGGTTTGGCGGAAACATGGTCGTGAGCGAGAATATGCAGGTCGGCGCGCTCATCAGCTTTATCTCGTACGTCACACAAATCCTCATGTCGCTCATGATGCTCTCGCGTCTTTTTATCATGTTCATCATGTCCCGAGCCTCACTCACGCGAATCATGGAAGTGCTGGAAGAGGAGATTGAAATTGAAAACGGAAAAGTGAAAATTGAAAATACAAAATCGCCGTGTGACATCGACTTCCAGCATGTGTTCTTTTCTTACGACAAAAAAATGGAACATGCGGTGCTATCGGATATTTCGCTTTCGATTCCGCAGGGCTCTACGGTCGGGATTTTGGGGGGAACGGGAAGCTCCAAGTCTACGCTCGTGCAGTTGATTCCGCGCTTGTACGAAGTGACGAGCGGCGCGGTTTTGGTCGGTGGAAAAGATGTGCGTGAGTGGGATGTGACGGACTTGCGCAAAAAAATCGGCTTCGTCTTGCAGAAAAACACGCTCTTTTCGGGAACAATCGCCGAAAACGTGCGCTGGGGAAACGAAAACGCCACGGACGAAGACTTGATTGCCGCGTGCATGGCGAGTGACGCGCACGGATTCGTCTCTTCATTTCCTGCGGGCTACGACACGGATGTGGGGCAGGGCGGCGTGAACCTTTCGGGCGGGCAAAAACAGCGGCTCTGCATTGCGCGCGCGCTCGTCAAAAAGCCCGACATCTTGATTTTGGACGACTCAACGAGCGCGGTGGATACGGCGACGGATTTGCGCATCAGAAACGCGCTCCGCTCATCGCTCCCTAAGACAACCAAACTCATTATCGCGCAGAGAATCGCCTCAGTTCAGGACGCGGATTGTATCATCGTGCTTGACGCGGGCACTATCAACGGAATCGGCACGCATGACGAGCTGATGAAAAACAATCAGATTTACCGCGAAGTCTATGACTCGCAGATGAGCGAAAACTAGGAGAAGAACATGCCACCAGTGAAAATGCGGGGCACGCAAAAGCCCAAAAATACGAAAAAAACAATCCGCCGGCTCATCTCATACATGGGACGCTTCAAGGTGCTCTGGATTTTTGTCTTTTTGTTCGTGATTTTGACGGCCTTCGCTGAGGTTGCGGGCGCATACCTTTTAAAGCCTGCGATTAACGACTACATTCTGCCACTGATTGGCTCACAGCATCCTGATTTATCGGGATTTGCGCGGCTCGTCCTCACGATGCTGACGATTTATATCGTGGGTGCGCTTTCCGGGTATGGCTCTGAGCGAATTTTAATTTTCATTTCGACGCACACGCTTTGCAATATCCGAAAAGATTTGTTCCATCACATGGAAAAATTGCCGCTTCGTTACTATGACAGCCATCAGCATGGCGTGCTCATGTCCTTGTACACGAACGACACCGATACGCTCCGTGAGATGTTCAGCATGAGCGTTCCCCAGTTGTTTTCGACGTTCTTTCAGGTGAGCGGTATCCTCATCATGATGATAGTGCTGAGCATTCCGCTCACGCTTTTGATGCTTACGACGGTCATATTGATTATGCTTTTGTCGGCAGAGATTGGAAAACGGTCGGCCCGTGCGTTTAGGCGTCAGCAGGAAAACATCGCGCGTGTCAATGGCTACATCGAGGAACTGATTGAGGGGCAGCGCGTCGTTAAAGTTTTTACGCGAGAAGCAGAAACGAACCGTCAGTTTGAGATTTTAAATGAAGACTTGCGCAGGGCGGGCACAAGTGCGATGAGCTATGTTTCGGTTTTAGGACCGATGATGAACAATTTGAGCCACATTCAGTACGCGCTCACGGCGATTGCAGGTGCATTTTTGGTCATCAAGGGCTTTTCCGATGTGGGCACGATTGCGAGTTTTTTGCAGTCAAACCGCTCCTTTTCACGCCCGCTCACGCAGGTGAGTCAGCAGTTCAATTCGGTTTTGAACGCACTCGCGGGAGCAGAGCGCATTTTCGCCGCGATTGACGAGCCGATTGAGGGAGACGAAGGGACGGTCGATTTGGGCGAGCAGCCGAAGGGCGATTTCGCTTTTAAGAATGTGAATTTTTCATACGAAGAGAATGTGCCCGTGCTTAAAAACATTTCGCTCCACGCCACTCCCGGGCAGAAAATCGCGCTTGTCGGCTCAACGGGCTCTGGGAAAACCACGATTACGAATCTGCTCACGCGCTTTTACGACATTTCCGACGGAAACGGCGAAATCTTATATGACGACATTCCGCTCAAAACGATTAAAAAAGATTCGCTCCGTCGTTCGCTCGGCATGGTCTTACAGGACACGCATTTGTTCACGGGAACGATTTTTGAAAATATTCGCTATGGAAAGTTGGACGCGACAAAAGATGAAGTGATTGCCGCCGCTCGTCTTGCCAACGCGGACTATTTTATCCGCCATCTCTCGGATGGCTACGACACGGTGATTACGGGCGATGGTGCAAGTCTGAGTCAGGGGCAACGGCAACTGCTCGCAATTGCCCGTGCCGCCGTCGCAAACCCGCCCGTGCTTATTTTGGACGAGGCGACGAGCTCCATCGACACGCGAACGGAACGGCTCATTCAGCAGGGCATGGATGCGCTCATGAAGGGGCGCACGACCTTTGTCATTGCGCACCGCTTGAGCACCGTCCGCAATGCTGATGAAATCCTCGTGCTTGAAAAGGGCGAAATCATTGAGCGGGGAAACCACGACGTGCTCATGGAAAAGCAGGGGCGGTACTACGATTTGTACACGGGCGCGTTCAAGTTGGAATAGAGAAGTCGTATTTCGAGAGTTACATTTGCCGAAACATTGTGCTATACTGATGCTATGAAAAAGATTTTTTTGCTTTTAGTTTCTGTAGTGTCGGTTTGTTTGCTTTCATGCAAAGAAAAATCTGCGGGTGAGCTTGTCGTGTATGGTTCGTGCGATGAGGCATATGTCGCCGCAGTTTGCAAAAAGTTTGAAGAGTCGACTGGCATTCACACGACGTATAATCGTCTTTCTACGGGTGAAGTGCTTACAAAAATCGAACAAGAAGATGGCGAGCCGTCCGCTGATGTTTGGTTTGGCGGTACGACCGACCCATACAACGAAGCCGCTCTGCACGGTTTTTTGCTTCCCTATGCAGCAAAAAACGCAAAACACCTCGTCGGTCCTGAGTTCAAGGACGCGGACAATAACTGGTATGGCATTTACCGCGGTATCCTCGGTTTTTTCTGGAATCGCGACGAGCTCCGCAAGCGGAATCTTGAGCCGCCGAAAGACTGGGATGACTTGCTTAAACCCGAATACAAGGGCTTGATTTCATTTGCCAATCCGAATACGGCGGGAACAGGAAAACTGATTGTCAATACGCTTGTCCAGCTCCGTGGCGAAGATGCGGCAATGAAGTATTTCTCCGAACTCGATAAAAACGTCTGCGCGTACACAAAGTCTGGCTCTTCTCCTTCAAAGCGCGTTCCCACGGGCGAAGTTGCGATTGGTATCGGTTTTTTGCATGATGTCGTCTATCAAATCGTGGACAATGGCTACGACAATATCGGCATGACTTCACCGGCGTCGGGCACTTCCTATGAAATCGGGGCGACCGCCATTTTCCGGGGCTGCAAGAATCTCAACAGCGCCAAGAAATTCATCGAATTCGCGCTGTCACCAGACTGTGTGAATATTGCACAAAAGAACGGCGCGTATCAGTTTCTCGTAATTGATAACGCCGCTCCCGTCAACGCCGCCGTTCGAGCCGGCTTGGACACCATCTCAACGATGGCCTATAATTTTGAAGACGCAAAAGTGAACGGTCCGAAATACTACGCTGAGTTTTTTGAAGCAATCAGCGTAGATGACCGCATTGAAAAATAACGAAGACTTACTTTCGTTTTCCGAAGAGGCGCAGGAGCGCGAGGAACATGTTGATAAAGTCGAGGTAGAGTTCAAGTGCTGCCATAATCGAAACTTTCTGGTAATCGTCATTGCCGTTTGAGTGCTCCGCGACTTTTATGATTTTCTGCGTGTCGTATGCGGTAAGACCTGTGAACACGACGACCGTTGCAATCGCAATCAAAAAATCAAGCATCGTCGTGTTTACATGGAAAAATCGGAACAGCACGAATTCAAGCACCGAAGCCGTGATGATGCCGATAAGTGCCATCATCAGGTATCTGCCCATCGTCGCAAGGTTTTTCTTTGTCGTCGCTCCGTACGCCGCCATGACGAAAAACATGAGTGCGCTTGCGACGAATGCCGTTGCGATTGACGAAATCTGATAGACAACAAAAATCGATGAGAGTGTTATGCCGTTGATGACCGAATAGGCGAGAAAGCCGATGGTCGCCGCCTGCACTGAAATCTTTCGGATAGCGGCTGAAAGCCACCAAACAAGCGCGATTTCTGCAATTGCGAGAACAAAAAATCCGACCATGCCGTTCCCGAACAAGAATCGTCCGAATGATGAGAGCGTTCCCGAGTCCGTAACAATCGTGATTGCCGTGATGAATGCCGACACTGCGCTGATTAAAAGCGCGAATGCCATCCATGCGTATGTTTTTGTGATGAACCGATTTTTTTCTGATTCAAAAGCCGCTATGCTGCGTTCCATAAGAGAATCCTCCTGTAAAAAAAGATACTGAAATTTTTCTCCGTTTTCAACAAAATAATTGTCTGAGAATCGTGCAATCTGTGGTTAATGTTGTTTTCTTTTTTTCCGATATTCAAAAAGAAGAACATGTTTTTGGGAGAAAATGAATCATGAGAAAAATTGTTTCAACATCACTTTCCATTATGACCGCAGTATTCTTGCTTGCTGGCTGTGCTTCCGCTCCGAAGCAGCAGTCGATTCAAGAACTCATCATGCAGGGGCGGTATGATGAAGCAAAAGATTTGTTCAAAAATAAGACAGATATAAATGCAATTGATGCAGACGGCAACACCGCGCTTCATGTGGCGGCTCGTGTCAATGAGGCCGATTTGGTGAGTTTCCTTATCATCAAGGGCGCTGATACTGAAATCAAGAACAACAACGGCAACACCGCGCTTCATGTCGCGATTAAGAACGATTGTCTCGAATCGGCGAAGGTGCTTGCAATCGTTCACGGCGATATTTTTGCGAAAGACGCGCAGGAAAACACCGCGCTTGAGCTTGCGCTTGCCAAAGGTGACAAGTGGTACGACGCAATGATTACGAAACAGACCGGTGAAATCCGAAGCGAAGAGGGGGAGTCCATCGTCCACTACTTTGTAAAGACGCGCGATGAAAAGGCAATCAATCGCTGTGTGCAGGTCGAAGTGCCGCTTTCGGTAAAAGACAACACGGGAAAAACACCGCTCGCGCTCGCGTTTGAAAGCGCGGACAATGCGGCATCAATCCGAATCGCGGCAAAACTCATCCTCGGTGGCGCAGACCCCGTGCGTGGTGATTTTGCGTATTTTGAGGATGCCGTAAAAACACACAACATGATTCTTCGTTTTTATGACGGACAGACTCCGCTTCACATTGCAACGATTGACGGTCACACGGGTGTCGTCGACTACATTCTCAACGACAAGACTTCAGTGCGTACGCTCGACATTCTTGCGGCGCAGGATATTTCCGGTGCGACTCCGCTTCATGAGGCGGTACGCTATGGCAGGGTCGACATCGCGCGGCTCTTGCTCACAAACGGTGCGAATGTGAACGCGCTTGATTCATTGGGAAAGACCCCGATTCTCTTGATTATGCCGCTTGAATCTCAAAAGCAGATGTATGCGCTCCTGCTTCAGTTCAAGGGAAATGTCAACCAAAAAGACATGTATGGCGACACGGTGCTTCATGTCGCGACAATGGCGGATTCTCCGGTCGAAGTGCTTTCTCTCCTCGTGAACAATGGTGCATATATCAGCGAGCGAAACAAGCAGGGCGTGACGCCACTCGCGCTCGCAATCGAATGCCAGCACTCTGAGCAGGTGAAATTCTTCGCGCAGAATGGCGCTGACATCTACGCTGAGGACATGGAAGGCAACTCTCCGTTGTCTAAGGCGCTCGATATGGAAACGACCGAGATGCTTTCAACGCTTGTGACTCCGAACAATATCACCTCGAAAGACTCAAGCGGAAACACCGCGCTCCACATGGCAATCAACAAAGACGCGCCGATTGAGCATATCAAATACCTCGTCGATGCAGGCGCTGACGTAAATGCCCGCAACAAGAACGGCGACTCGGTGCTCTTTATCACTGTGCAGAAAAATCGGCGTGATGCAGGCGATTTGCTCCTCGAAAAAGATGCTGACATCTTCGCGACAAACACGCAGAACAATTCTCCGTTGCGCGTCGCGCTCACTCGGGGCGGCGATTTGCAGGACTGGCTCATCACGTCAAAAACGCTCAATGCGACAGACGGAAGCGGAAACACGCCGCTCCACTATGCAGCGGAGTGGAAACTGAACGATGCAATCGTCTCGCTCATTCAAAAGGGCGCGAAAGTGCAGGCTCAAAACGCAAACGGTGAGACCGCAATTTTCTCAGCCGTCAAAGGTGACAGCCCGTCGACGCTCAATATTCTTATCGATAACGGACTCGTGATTGACTCAAAAGACAAGCTCGGACGCGACAATCTCGGAAACACACCGCTCCATGCGGCAGTCAAATGGAATGCGTTCACGTCCGCAAAAACGCTCATCGCGCTCGGCGTTGACGTTGATGCGCAGAATTTGAGCGGAAAAACCGCTTTGAGTGACGCATGCCGCTCGGCAAAGAAAGAAATGGCGGTGCTTTTGATTCAGAACGGTGCTGACATCAACTCGACCGATGCCACGGGACGCACGGTGCTGATGGACGCAATCTCAAGCAATAACGAAGATATGGTAAAGCTCCTGCTCGGATACGGCGCGAACGTACAGATTCAGGAAATGTTCGGGCGCAATGCGTATCATGACGCGGCGTTAACGGGAAATGTCGGCATTATCAATATGATTCGCGCTGCTGGCGGAAATCCGCTCGCTCGTGACAGTGGCGGCGACACGCCGTTCTCCCTCGTGCTGAAAGCGGACATTGGTGTGATTCAAGCGGTGCTCGGAAACAATACGACGATTGTCGATTCTGACGGAAATACGCCGATTCACATCGCCGTTCAGCGAAATGTCGGCAAAAAAACGCTGACGCAGCTCTTGAACATGGGCTACCCAGTGAGCCAGCGAAACGGAAAGGGTATGACCGCATTGAATGAAGCCGTTGCAAAAGACCAGAAAAACCTCGCGCTCGTGCTCCTCGAATACGGCGCAGATCCTTACGCAGCAACCAATACGGGTGAGAACGCGCTTACTGCTGTTTTCAAGACGAAGAATATCGATATTCTTGATGCAATCGTCAAATACAACAGCACAAAGACAGACCGACAGGGAGACGGCATTTTGCACTATGCGGCGCGCACCGCTGACAAAGAAATCGTCACGCACCTTGCGGCAATGAGTCTCGATAAAACAGTGCGCAATATTTCGGGCGAAACGCCGTCAGAAATGGCAGCGCGCTGGGGCAGGGGCGACATCGCGGACTTGCTGAAATAATGCAGAATTAACAAAATTATTTGTACAATAAGAAGATGGTCGGAATCTTGGCGATTTCGACCTTTTCTTTTTTCCATGCTTGCACTGTCTTTGTTTTGATGCATTCTTCGTTCGTGGTAATTCCCGAAGCGACGCAGAGTTTTGTGTCTGGGCGACAGGTTTTGAGAATGGCTTCAAGCATTTTTTGGTTTCGGTAGGGCGTTTCTATGAAAAGCTGGGTTTGGTTTTCTTTGTAGACTTTGTTTTCGAGCTGCTTGATTTTGCCTTCCCGCTCGCCGTTTTTGACTGGCAGATAGCCGTTGAACGCGAAATTCTGTCCGTTAAAGCCACTCGCCATAATCGCCATAATCATTGAGTTTGGGCCTACGAGCGGAATTACGCGCAACTTCTTTTTTTGCGCAAGCTCCACCGCACGGCTTCCCGGGTCGCCAATGCAGGGGCAGCCCGCGTCGGAAATCACGCCCATCGATTCGCCCTTTTCGAGCGGAAGAAGGATTTTTGAGAGGTCGGCTTTTTCGTCAGTGTGCTCGCTTAATTCGGTGAACGTGCAGTCGTCAATCGGAAAAGATTTATCAAGCGAAATCAAAAACCGCACGGTACTTTTGCGGCTTTCCACGATAAAATGACGGATATTCTGTACGATTTTAAAATTGTACGAAGGCAAAACCTGTTCGTTCGCCGCTTCCCCCATCGGGCAGGGAATCAAATAGAGCGCAGTTTCCATGCAGAAAGTATAGCAGATTCGCAAGGAATGAGAAATGAGGACTGAGAAATTATGAAATTTTTCTTTCAATCTGTGGTAATCTGTGTTAATCTGTGGTTTATATTGGAGTTTTTATGAAGATTTTGATTCGACCGCATGATATTGGAAAGGGGAGCGCGGATTGGCTTGGCACGAACGCGCATGACTGGGGATTTGACGGCGTTCAGCTGGCGATTGCGAAGGCTGTTGAAGGTCAGAACGGAAATCCGGGAACGCTCACGCCGAGCGTTGTCTCTGAAATTCGGCACGGCTTTAACGACCACGGCGTTGAGATTCCGCTTTTGGGCGCGTATTTTAATCCCGTGCACTCGAACAAGGAAAAAGTGAAGGCAGGGGCTGAAAAATATGCCGACCATCTCCGCCATGCCGCTGAGTTTGGCGCGAAATTTGTCGCTTCGGAAACGGGGAGCTACAACGATGACAAATGGACATACAATCCCAAAAATCAGACCGAAGAAGCATTTCAGGAAGTCAAAAAAATTTTCGCTCCCATGCCACAGATTGCAAAAGAAAGCGGCGTGTGTATGGCTCTTGAAGGCGCGTGGGGGCACTGCATGTACAAGCCTGAGATGCTCAAACGGCTCGCGGACGAAATCGACCCAGGTCAGGAGCATTTCCGCTTTATCGTGGACATTTACAATTACCTTTACATCGGAAACCACGAGGAGCGCGCGAAGATTTTTGAGAAATGCCTTGAGCTTTTCAAAGGAAAAATCTGCGGCTTCCATTTGAAGGACTATGTGGTGAACGGCGAGGAACTTGAAATCGCCCCGCTCGGTCAGGGAATCATGGGCTGGCGAGACTTTTTGCCGCTTATCAAAGCAGAATGCCCAGACGCGTACCTCATTTTTGAGGGCGTGAAAGATGTGCCTGCCTCGCTCAAATTCGTGCGCGAAATCGTGGGCTAGCCGTCCATGCAAGTTCTTCCGCCCCATGCGTGGGAATTTTCTCGCTCGTGGGCAATCGTGGCTTCAAAGTCGGCTTTTGGGTCGCAGTTCGCTTCTATTTGGCGGGCGGTGGCGTTGAGCCGCTTTATGCACTCGCTCTTTTCTGTGTAGCCGAGCTTGGATTTTTCGATTGCGTCACCAAGCACACGGATTGATTCATCGTAGATTTTGAGTGGCACGGGGAAGGGGTGTCCGTCCTTTCCGCCGTGCGCAAAACTGAACCGCGCAGGGTCGGTGAAGCGCGAGGGCGTTCCGTAAATCACTTCGCTTACGAGCGTGAGGCTTTGCAAGGTGCGCGGACCTAAGCCTGGCGTGAGCAAAAGAGACTCAAAATCCTTGTTGTCGCTTTCATAGGCGGTCGCGAGAACTGAGCCGAGCCGCTTTAAATCCACATCTTCCGCGCGCACATCGTGGTGGTCTGGCATCCTTAAGTTTCGGTCGTTTCGTATAAGAATATTGGTGGTTTCGACACGCTCAACCACCGCGTTTTCCGTTTTCAATTTTCCATTTTCAATTCCTGAAAAATCAAGTTCCAATTGCTGCGCGTAGTCTTGCCCTGAGATTTTCGCAATTTCTTTTATCATCTTGTCGGGATTTTCGTGCGTGAGCGTGAGGATTGTGCCGCGCGTTTCTTTTGCCCCTGAGTCCGTGAGGTTCAAGATTTTTCCCTGATTTTCGCCTGTGACGCCTGAGTGTGGCTCTTCCACAAAGGAGCGCAGATTTTCCGAGCTCCAGTGATAGCGGCGGGCAGTGCGCGTGAGCGTGTTCATTCCCTGCTGAACGATAGTCCAGTCGCCCTCGTCGCTCAGAATAAAATTGTGCATGTAGAGCTGAAATCCGTCCTGCACGGCGCATCCGTCAACTTTTGCGGTGAGCCGGCTCGCGTTCACGAGTTTGTTTCCGTCCAAGCCTGTCGCGTCCGCCAAAAACAAAAGCTCGTCGGGCGTTTTGCGCGAATATTTTCCGCGACCGCCGCACACGCACAAGCCGAATTCCCGCGCCCGCTCGTTGATTCCTCGCTTCAGGGCGTACATGACGCTCGTGGTGATGCCGCTTGAATGCCAGTCCATGCCGAGCACCGCGCCGAGCGACTGAAACCAGAGCGGGTCAGAAAGGCGCGTGAGAACTTCTTTTTTTCCGTAATTGATGAGCAGGGCTTCGATGATTTCGGTTCCGAGCAGCTTCATTCTGTCGGCGAGCCATTTGGGAACCGTGCCGTGATGAAGCGGCAAATCCGCGTAGCCAGAGCGTTTGAGCATGGGAAGAGTATAGCAGAAAGGCGCAGAATAAGAAATCGCTTGTATTTTTTTCTGTCTGTGTTAAAATTATTTCAATATTTCCAGTATCACTGTGGAGGTGTGTCTGGCAATAGGTCAAGGAGGTTTTTTTTTACCATGAAGGTTCGTAGTTTGCAGTTCAAGTTGATGGCGGTTGTGCTTGCGGTTGCCGTTGTATCGAATGTGGCGATGGCGCTTATTGCGCGATTTTTGGCGAATGATACCGTTGATGAAACTGTTCATCAGCTCTTGGATTCGGTGACGAACGATGTCGCTGGTTCTATCGAAGACGAAGTTGCAAAGCAGTTCCGTTTGTTTGAGGGAATCGCGCTTATCGACTTCATACAAGACGAAAATATTCCGTTTGATGAAAAATGCGAACGAATGCTCTCGCTCAATGCGGTCGGCTCAGAATATGAAAACATCACGTACTACACCGTTAATGGCGAAAACAGGACGAAAGACGGTCGTATTGTCAAACTTGTTGACCGTGAATACATCAAACAGGCTTCTAAAGGCAAAAAATACGTGAGTGATCCGTTCTTTAGTTCCGTTGCGAATGCCTTACTGCAAACGTATGCTGTTCCAGTAAAGTCAAGTTCTGGGCAAATAATCGGCTTGGTTGGCGCAAACACCTGGGGCGACACGCTTTCCAAAGCAATCGAGGACATCGACGAAAACGAAGATTCTGACATCATCGTTATAAACCGCGACACGAACATCGTGGTGGCGACCACTTCTTCAAAAGCGACGATTGGCGAGCGCGCTGACGACATGCAGAACGCGGATGTCATGATGGATTTCCTCATCGGACTCAAATCTGGTTCAATCGGTGGCGGCTCATTCGTTGACCCCGTTACAAAAGTAAAATACACGGCGGCATATCGTCCTGTTCCAAATACAGATTGGTCTGCGCTCTATTTCTGCCCGTACGATGATTTTTTCAGCGGGTTAATGGTAATGCTCCGGGCGATGATGATTACGCTCGTTGTCATTTTAGCAGTCGCGCTTGTCGCAAGTTACCTCACGGCGCACCTTTCGATTAAGCCACTCCTCGTGCTCAAAAATGCAATCTCTGAAATCGCAACGGGCGACGCCGACCTCACCAAGCGCATTACGGTCACCTCAAACGATGAGATTGGTGATGTTGTCACGGGCTTCAATGCATTTTCCGAAAAACTCCACGAAATCATCTCACAGGTCAAGAATTCAAAGGATAACCTCGGCACGGTCGGTGACAATCTCTCGGCGAGCACTGAGGACACGAGCGCATCAATCACGCAGATTCTCGCGAATATCGAGAGCATTCACAGTCAGATAAACAATCAGAGCCAGAGCGTGCATGAGACGGCGGGCGCGGTCAACGAAATCGCGTCAAACATCGAGTCGCTTGAGCATATGATTGAAAAACAGTCGAGCGGTGTTTCTGAGGCGAGCGCGGCAGTCGAAGAGATGATCGGCAACATCAAGTCGGTCAACAATTCGGTCGAAAAAATGTCCACTTCGTTTGAAGCACTTTCCGAGAGCGCGCATGAAGGCACAAAGGTGCAGAGTGAAGTAAACGAGCGCGTTGAAGAAATCAAATCGCTCAGCGAGACGTTGCAGGAAGCGAACGTTGCAATCGCGTCAATCGCAAGTCAGACGAATCTTCTCGCGATGAACGCGGCAATCGAGGCTGCGCATGCGGGCGAGGCGGGCAAGGGCTTTGCGGTCGTCGCCGATGAAATCCGTAAACTTTCCGAGACCTCTTCGGTGCAGTCAAAAACAATCGGCGATCAACTCACGAGTATTCAGCAGGCAATCACGAGCGTTGTCACGGCTTCTGCCCGCTCAAGCGACGCATTCCGCACGGTCTCAAACAAAATCTCCGAGACCGACGAGCTTGTCCGACAAATCAAGGCAGCAATGGAAGAGCAAAACGAAGGCTCTCAGCAAATCAGTACGGCGCTCCACGTCATGAACGACAGCTCGCTTGAAGTGCGCAACGCGGGCAAAGAAATGATGGAAGGAAATCAGGCGATTCTTTCTGAGGTGCGTAATTTGCAGGACGCAACGGGCGTAATTCAAGGCTCAATGCAAGAAATGTCGGTCGGCGCGCGAAAAATTAATGAGACGGGCGAGGCGCTTAAGGGAATCTCTCAGCAAGTCAAGCTCTCAATCGACGAAATCGGCGGTCAAATCGATAAATTTACGGTCTAATACTAAAATATCCCCCCTCTTTCAGGAGACTTGAGCAATCAGGTCTCCTTTTTTTTACAAAAAACATGAAAATTTGTAAAATTCTTTTATCTTTTTGTTGACAGAAACTGATAGTGACACTATCATAAAACCGTAAATGAAACTGATAGTTACACTATCAAAATAATTTTTTCTTGCTTGTTTTTCAAAAGGGGGAAACTATGAAAAAACTGGTAGCAGCTTTTGCGGGATTGGCGGTCGCGTGCGGCGTGTCATTCGCGGAAACATATGAGACTTTAAAAGCTCATACCTTGCAGACATCCATCGGTGATATTTCATTCGGCGCGTGGGGACGCTCGACGTTTGAATTCGGTCACCAAAAACAGAGTACGAAGATTGGTGTAGATTTGACTTCGACAGGAAATACAGCGGTAACATTGGGGACGCAGGCAATTACCTCATACGTCCAAAATGGTGGTAGTGCTTATGACGCAAGTACAGACGATGCTACAACCTATGCCACAACTGTTGCTACTGCCGCTGCCACTCAGCTTGGAACTGCATTATTGAGTGGTGACGCAACTGCAATTGCGACTTTGCAAGGACTTGGTTTGACAGTTGATGCCGCAGGTGTGCAGGCATACGGTGAGCTTGTTGGAAATGCCGTCGGAGCAACCATTCTTTATTCGGGGCTCAAAGCTTTCGACACCAATGGCGAAGTAACCGACACGTCAAACTATGCGGCGATTGAGCCTGACTGGTCGTACGGAAACCGCATCGGCTTTTGGATTATCGGACGCACGCCGAATGAGCACTTCGGCTTCGATTTCAACTTGGATGCCGACGGTCGCGCGCTCTTCGTCCACAAACTCTGGGATTCAACAGAATCAACGGCTGACACAAACTACAACGAAGACGGAAAATATGCTGTGGCAATCGGCGACCAGGCGAAAATGTGGGGCTTGTTCGACAATCCGCTCTTCCAGACAAAGGTTGCGTTTGGTCGTATGCGTGAGCAGGAATTGCGCGGCACAATCGGCGACTTCGGTCAGCGCGAGTCAAGCGATGTAAAATCAGAAGACGATATTTTCCAGGAAATTTGGACGGCAACCGGCTTGTTCTTGTCTGTAAAGGGAATGGAAGATTCGGTTCTTAACGGCTTCTACGCGAACGCATCAATTGACCCGGCAGGACTCATCGGAATTACGACAGACTCTACGGGCACGCTTACCTATTCTGACAGCGCAACCGACACCGACAGGTCAAAATCAATCAGCCTGTACAAAGCTATGCGCAATTTCCAGGGGGGCATCGGCTACACTGTTCCGGGAATCGCACAGATTAAAGCTCAGTATTGGGGCGACTCAATCGACACGTCAAACTACCGCTATGCAACGAGCACGTACAAAACCGCTCGCGACGCAGGCTTCGGACTCAACGACTACTACGGACGCATGGAATTCGGCATCGACTGGCTCGGCTTTATGGGCGGCGCCACAAGTTTCCTTGACCCGAAACTCGACCTCGAGAAAACACCGAACGCAAACCTCATCGAGCTTGGCTTTAAAGTACCGATTGTCACCGACTCAGACCTTCGCGACTACGACCCGGAGAAATTCTACAACTGGTACACCTGCTTGGGAACGATGGGCGTTATTCAGAAAGGATTCATCTTGTACAAAGCGCACGTGTGGGGCGGACAGGGCGTGTCAAACCTTGCCCAGTACACCGACATGGGTAACGGCATGAACCTCACGATGGCAAAAGGCGACGGAGCTGACATCATCATGGCGGGCTTTGATGCGCTCGCAGAAGTGTGTATCAATCCGTTCGGAAAGCAGGACGTGTTCGTCGGTCTCTCTGGAAACTACAACATCACGAACGCGACTGCTGACGGTACCGTAAGCGCTCTTGGCAACACGCTCTCTGTTTCTGACTTGAAGCTCCAGCAGCACAATTTCGCGGCTGAGTTGTATGTCAAGAAAACATTCGCTGCAAACAACTTCATGTTCGCAGGAATCGCAGGCAACTGGTCAATTCAGAGTCTCGAGGGCACGGTTAACAGCGTCGTTGACTTGAGCTACAAAGCAAAAGCACAGAAATTCTACATGCCAATCGGCGTAGAGCTTTTCTTCTAAAAAAACTGAACAAGGAGTTGAATCATGACTGAAATCAGACGGAATGAATACATCTATCACGGGTTGGAAACGACCGATAGCGAAAACCGCATTCTCGACACTCTTTCTATTGATTCTCTCCTTGATTCGTGCGTTGGCTCAGGGATTTCGGGCGAGCAGGCGGACTTTTGCAAAGCGCATGATTTCGCGTTCTACGGCTCTGGCTGGCAGAGTTGGGGCTTTGGCGGTGAGATTGACGTGGGCGAATATCAGAAAAAATATTTCCCGATTGTGCCACAGTGGAAGCAGTATTTCACGATTCCGGGAAAATTGCCAAAACGCGTGAGCTCAAAAAAACTGCTCGTCGGTTCGTTCATCATCTATTTACGGTGGAACAACGGCGGAAAGAATGTGTACCTTGCGCTCGCTTCGGTCGGAAATTGCGGGGGTGAAAAAGCACTGCCGCCTGTCAATTTCTATGTAAGCCGAAAAAAACGCACGATTACCTGCACGGCGTATGCTGACGGAAAAACATGGCACGACGGCGAGAAAATTGCAGAGCTTGCTGTTTTTGCTTCGTCTGACTTTTTTGCCTTGCGGGATAAAATTCAAAATCTTTTTGCTTCGGAAAAATCTGTTCGCTTCGGAACGCTTAACTTCTTGAATTCGACTCCCGAAAAATCAAAAATCACGGTGGGTGGCTGGGAATCCTGGTACAACCACTACGCTGACATCAACCAAGAGCTTATCAAGGGCGACTTGGAAGGGCTTTCGGCAACCGAAAATCTGATTAAAAAAGAATTCATCGAAAAGAAAAAGCCCTGCGTGTTCCAAGTCGATGACGGCTGGGAAATCTCGCTCGGCGACTGGGATGCCAGAAGAACACGCTTTCCCGGCGGCATGACGGCTCTTGCGTCTTCGATCGCAGAAAAAGGCTATGTTCCGGGGCTTTGGATGGCTCCGTTCATCATTGACTGGCGGAGTGAATTCGCAAAGGCTCACCGTGACTGGATTTTATGCGACAAAAAAGGAAAGCCGATTGCCGCGGGCTTGAATCCGCTCTGGGGCGACACTTTCGGAAAAGAGCAGCCCTCGCTTCCGTGGTCTTACTTTTGCTTTGATTTGAGCCGCGACGATGTGCTTAATTATCTTGACAATCTTATTGAAACTGCCGTGAACGAGTGGGGCTTTAGATACTTAAAACTCGACTTTCTCTTTGCGGGAATGATTCGCGGCAGCTTCAAGAATGGCGGTGCGGCGTACGAGTGGTATGACCGAGCTGTGAAAGTGCTTACGAAGCGGACGGTGAACAAAAAGGGCGAGCGAGTGGCGTATTTGGGGTGCGGGCTTCCGTTTGAGGCGAGTTTCAATGCGTTCCCGCTCTCGCGAATCGGGCCTGACACCAAAGAAGACTGGGATGTGGCTTGGATGAATACGGCGAATTTCCCGTCACGAACGAGTGCGTTTGCGAACATGCAGAGTACGCTCGGACATGCGTTCTGGAATCAAGGCGTGTACATCAACGATCCCGATGTTGTCTTCTTGCGCTATGAGAACATCAGCTTGACCGACAAAGAAAAAATTCTTGTCGCGCTTGTGAACTTCCTTTTTGCGAGCCAGATTATGCACTCTGACGACCCCGTGCATTTCGATTCAGAAAAAGAAGGAAGTTTCACGAAAAAAATCTGCTCACTCTATGAGCAGTTCGGGGAAGAAGACTTCGGCGTGGAGAACAAAAACTCTCTCTGCTACTTCATCTTCTCAAAAAAACGAGATTCGGAGAATCCGAGATACACAGGCTTCATCAATCTCGGTGAAAAGCCAGTTTACATAGACCGAAGCGAACTCGTTTCAAGATTCAGCAAACGGGTTGAAAACTTGGAAAGCGTAGTTGAATACGCAGAACGAACGAATGACGGCTTCATTTTTGAACCTCATTCGATTTCGATTTATGAAGTGAAATAAAGAATGTCACACGGATTCGGGATTCCTACGGAATCCCTTTAAAGATATGTTTTGTATTGATTTTGCGTTAGCAAAATCGAATCCGTGTGACACTTTTGGGGGTACGGGGGCGTAGCCCCTGTAGAGAGAGTAGCCGATTCTTCAGATGAGGCGTAGGGGGAGACTTCCCCCTTCAAGGAGAAAAATTTATGGATAGAAGTTCTTGCATTTTTGGAAATATAATCGACAAAAAAACGCTTAAAAAGGCGGCGGCACAACAGAAAAAATTCCTCAAAAAGTTCGGCGATGACAGAAACACTCCGTATCATCTTGCCGCGATTGACAATGATGTGCTTACTCCCGCGTTCGGAGCGAAAGTGCTTGTGCTTTCAAAAGAACCGATGGGCGCACTTCCCGAAAAATCAATCATCATCGGAAATATCCGCATGGGCTTCGGGCATTACCGCATCTCAATGGCGATGGCAAGTGCGGCTCACGCGATGGGGTACACTCCCTTGTGGCTCGATTTGAATTCGTTCCCTGAGACGACGGGAACAAAAATCATCGGCTACCAAAATCAGCTTTACTCAATGGCAAGCCGTCTTTCGCAAAAATCAAAGCTTTTCAATAAATTCTTCTGGGACCCGCTCAACACCGAGGGCTTCAAGCGGCTCACTTACAACGCGGGCGACCAAAAAACGGCGGAACTGATGACACCGATTCTCCACGATTTGCCGCGTGAGACTCCGTATATTGCCACGCATGTTTGGCCGAGCCAAGCGGCAGTTCACGCAGGATTTACGCAAGTGGTGAATGCAATTCCCGACAACTGGGCGATGGGCTTGCATTTAAGCGAGGGAGCGCTTCATCTCGTTCAAACGCCGTCTTCGTATCTTGCCTACCGAACGCTCAAAGGCTTTGCGGGAGATGAAATCTTGAAACCAATGAGCGAAAAAGATATTTGCTATGCCGGTCACTACATGGACGATGAAATGGTCGCAAACATTGAATCTGATTGCAAAAAACGGCTTTCCCGAGTTCAAAATGGAAAACCGCTCCGATTCTTGCTCACGATTGGCGGTGCGGGCGCACAGGGCGACTATTTTGCTTCCCTTATCCGCACACTTCTTCCGTTCATCAGAGAAAAAAAAGCGGCTCTCTATCTGAACATCGGCGACTATGAAAATGTGTGGGGTATGTTCAAGGCAAAAATCCCCGGAATCGAAAACATGTCGCTCACGCACTTCAACGATTGGCCGTTCACAAAACAATTCGCCGAAAATGCGCTGAATGACGAAAATTGTGCGGGCGAAGAGTCGTTCGGAATCCATGTGTTCTGCCACAAAGACATTTTTGCCGCCGTGTATGCCACAAATCTTTTGATTCGCGCGTGTGATGTCTTAATCACAAAGCCGAGTGAACTTGCGTTTTATCCCGTGCCGAAGCTCATGATTCAGCATGTCGGAGGACACGAGTGCTGGGGTGCAATTCGCGCGGCAGAGGTCGGCGACGGAACGAGCGAATGTCCGACGGTGGACTACGCGAATTTCATGCTCCGTGAATTTATCGCTTCTCCCGACTTGCTTGAAAAAATGAATCATGCGATTATGGCGAATAAACGAGCCGGAATCTACAACGGCGCGTATCACGCGGTAGAAAAAGCGGTCGGTTTAGAAACGAGCAACTATGCGTGGCCAGGAAAATAAGAATTGTCACACGGATTCGATTTTCCTACGGAAAATCAAAAAAAATTATAGCAAAAGAAATTGCGTTAGCAATTTCCAATCCGTGTGACAAAAAAGGTGAGTGGTTATGAGTGAAATTCGAAAAGAAAAAAAAGACTCGCGGATTCAATCAATCATCGAATGCAGTTTCGGCTTGTTCTCGGAGAACGGCATTGAAAACATTTCGATGAACGACATTGCCGCAGCAAGCAAAATCGGTGTGGCTTCGCTCTACCGCTACTTTCAGACAAAAGAAGAACTTGCGATTGAAGTTGCGATTTACGCTTGGAACATCGAAAAATCGGTCTTCAAGGAAGTGTTCACTTCGGGCGAATACACCGCTCTTTCTGGCTTTGAGCAGGTGAAATCCCTGCTTGAAGTCTTTGCGGACGCGATTGTCACGCAGCGGAGCTTCTTCGGCTTTATCTACTACTTCGATTCGTTCATCAAAAAAGAAAAGGTCTCCGCTGACCGTCTTTGTGAATACGAGCGCACGATTGTCGAAATGAACTCGATTGTTTTGAGTGCGCTTGAAAAAGGAATCGCTGACGGCTCAATCAGCTTCACGGGCAGCAAAAACGAAGTGCTTGCTTCTGCGAGCGTGCAGGAAATGTTCACCACGATGATGCATTCCCTCTTCTGTCTCGCACAAAAACTCTCGATTTCAGGCGACTTGCTCAATATGGACACCGTCGTCGAAGCGAGAAAACAAATTGAAATTTTAATAAACATAATTCTTGTTGCATTAAAAAATTGAAAAAATCCACAGATTAGCACAGATGAACACAGATTAAAGATTTGATTTTATGAAAAGTCGCTCGTGTTAATTTGAACGCTTTTCAACTATTAAATATAAAATCTGTGAAAATCTGTGTCTATCTGTGGATAAAAAAAAGGGGGCGAATATGCTTGGATTAAAGGAAAAAGCGTCGTATGGGCTGGGGGCGGTCGGAAAGGACATGGTGTACATGCTTTCGGCGAGCTACATTCTCTACTATTTTCAGGATATTTTGGGCGTGAGTGCGGCGGCAATGGGCGTGATTCTGCTTGTTGCGCGTGTGTTTGATGCCTTCAATGACCCGATTATGGGCGTTGTCGTCGCGAAAACAAAGACCCGCTGGGGCAAATTCCGCCCGTGGCTTTTGATTGGAACGCTCACGAACGCGGTGATTCTCTTTTTGATGTTTGCCGCACCACCAAGCCTGAACGCGGGAGGTCTTGTCGCATATGCCGCCGTCACCTATATTCTTTGGGGCGTCACTTACACGATGATGGATATTCCGTATTGGTCAATGATTCCCGCCTTTACGAACGGCGGAAAGGAGCGCGAGGGGCTTACCACTTTGGCGCGATCGTGCGCGGGTGTCGGCTCGGCTCTCATCTCGATTCTCACGATGATTATCGTTCCCTTGCTCGGAAAAATGTTCGCGGGAAATGTGCCGACTGAACTTGCGAGCCGCTATCCGGGCAGTCAGTGGATTGAACTGAACGGCTTTAAATTCTTTACGCTCGGCGTTGCGGTCTTGTTCGTGCTTTTTACGCTCATTATGTGCCTTTCGATTAAAGAAAAATCCTCGGTTGATATGAAAACGGCGAAAATCGGTGAAATGTTCCGTGCGCTCATTCAGAATGATCAGGCGATGTGCGTTGTGCTTACGATTGTCGTTATAAATGTCGCGCTCTACATCACCTCAAACCTCGTGATTTACTTTTTCAAGTATGATTTGGGCGGCACGAACTGGAATGACGGCTACGCGCTCTTCAATATGGTCGGCGGCGGCACGCAAATCCTCGCGATGATGATTTTGTATCCCTTCTTGCGGAATATTCTGCGCCTCAACAACATCAAGATTTTCTATGTGAGCATTTCGATGAGCGTTGTCGGTTATATCGCGCTTCTTGCGATGGCGACGCTCGGAGTTGCCAATGTCGTTCCGTTTTTGATTCCGGGCGTGCTCGTTATGGCAAGCGCGGGCGTAAACAATGTGATTATCACGGTCTTTTTGGCAAACACTGTTGATTACGGCGAACTTAAAAACAACCGCCGCGATGAATCCGTGATTTTCAGTATGCAGACCTTTGTCGTCAAACTCGCTTCGGGAATCTCAGCCTTCATTGCCTCGATCGCGCTTTCCGTTTTGAGCTTAAAGCAAGTCGCAGACGGCGCGGAAAATGCAAGCATCGACTTTTCCGCGGGAGTTTCCGCTGCTTCAAAGATGGGCTTACGCATGGTGATGACCGTTGTGCCCATCATCGTCCTCCTTGCCGGCGTGGTGATTTTCAAAAAGAACTTTATCCTCACCGACAAGAAAGTGGAAGAGATTACTGGCGAACTAAAATCTCGGCAAAAGTAAATACTTCCGTGTGATACATCTCATTTTTTTAGAGTTTCTCTTCTTCGCTCGCAAGCGCATGAATCATGATTGCGAGCGATTTTTTGCTTCCTGTGGTCAGTTTTTCATAATCCGCAAGCATTGAAAGGTATGCGGTGAATCGGTCGTAGTTTTTCGGTACGATTTTTTCGTCTGTTCCCGTAACAAGATATTCAACACTCACGTTTAACGCCTTCGCAATGCGCACGGCAATATCGGCGGGGGGAATTGAAGAACGCACCCCTAGATAATTATCGAGCGTGCCTTTGATGATTCCTGTCCTTGCTGCGAGTTCTTTTACGGTAAGCCCTTGAAAATCAAGCTCATTCCTCAAATTTTCCTTAAACGAAGGCATGCTGAAAGTATATGTCAATTGACGTATTTTTCGCTTGAATTTATATATCAACTGATGTATTATCATTATTAAATATATCGATTGATGTATTTACTACACTCTTTTTTTCGAGTTGTAAGTCAAACAGCAGATTTTGAGGTGATTTTGGTTCGACACGCGATTCTTTGTGGCGCAGCCCCCAAAGGCATGATTCAGAAAAAACTTGACGAAATGTATGATTCTCTTCTGCGTGAAAATGGCGGTCTGTTTTGTGAAAGCGAAATTGTAATTTTTCCGAACGGTGTGACTGAGCTTTTTTTGGAAAATGTACTGAACAACGCTTTTGACGAAGCTGTGGAAACGGATTTTGAGGATGAGGATTTTGCAGAATATTGTACGGGCGACATATTGTTGTATTTTTGTGCCCGAACGAAATCAGACTTGAGCGCTGAACTTTCAGAGTCCTATTGTGATGGCATAGAAGTCGTTAGTCTCAATGAGGATGAAATTAGAAAAGATGTAATCGCATACTATGAAAATCTCGCGGAGAACCTTGATGTGCATTTCTGCGTGCACTATGAAGCGGATACCGAGTTCGTGACCGAAAACGCACTCGGCTATGAAAAGATTGTGTGAGGAAGGTGTGGTTTGAGCGGCGAACAAATGAATCAAAATGCACGTTCTTCTCTTTCTTCCTATTCGGTGAATACCATGCCGGTCACAATCCCGAAATCGTTCGGTGATATGACTGCTTTGTTCGCGAATTTCCTTGCGGGAAGCAATCAACATGTCATCTCTTTTGTGAATCCCGAAATTTTTCTCACAACCGAAACGAATCCGTTCATGCTCTGGTATCTCCAGCAGACAGAATACAACTTTGTTGACGGAAACGGGCTTTTGCTTGCGATAAACAAAATGCAGGGAACTCGCTTTTCGGCGCAAGACCGCTACCCAGGAACTGATTTTTTCTTGTACCTGCCCGCCGACCGCGAAGTGCGGATATTTCTTTACGGTGCGAGCGAAGAGAACAACGCAAAAGCCGCAGAGAAAATTCATGCTGACTTCCCAAATGTCGTGGTTTCTGGACGCTTGAATGGCTACGAAAAAAAATCAGACGAAGAAATCATCTCGCTCATAAACGATTCGGGTGCGGACATTCTGATTGTGTGCTTGGGCTGCCCGCGTCAGGAATGCTGGATTTTAAAGAACAAAGACCGCTTGAATGCAAAAGTGATTTTCGGAAACGGCGGCGCAATTGACTTTTGGAGCGGGAGCGTAAAGCGCGCACCCGATTTTATGATTCGCCACCGCATGGAGTGGCTGTATCGGCTCGGACAGGATTTTAGCTTCAAGCGGATTCGTCGGCAGATGAAGCTCGTGCCGTTCGCATGGCGGATTCTACGGGGGAAATTTGTGGTGGAGGAGAAGTAAATGAAACGCATTATCACTTACGGCACATTCGATTTATTGCATTACGGGCATATCAATCTCTTGAAGCGGGCAAAGGCTTTGGGGGATTACCTGATTGTTGCGCTATCGACGGATGAGTTCAACTGGAATGAGAAACAGAAAAAATGCTATTTCAGCTATGAGAAAAGAAAGACTCTTCTTGAGGCAATCCGCTATGTAGACCTCGTTATTCCCGAAGAAAACTGGGAGCAGAAAAAGTCGGACGTAAAAGAATATCACATAGATACTTTTGTAATGGGCGACGACTGGAAAGGAAAGTTTGATTTCTTGAAAGAGCAGTGCGAAGTGGTGTATTTGCCGCGAACTCCCGAAATCAGCACCACACAGATAAAGGCGGACTTGGGGAAATAGCTCAAAATGGCTCAAAAATCACTAAAAAAGAACGCTATCCTGAATATCTGCAAAACAACTGCGGGGCTTTTGTTCCCGCTTGTGACGTTCCCGTATGTGTCGCGTGTGCTCGGTCCTGAGAACGTGGGCAAGGTGAACTACGCTTCCTCAATCGTGCAGTATTTTGCGATTTTTGCCGCGCTCGGCACTGCCACCTACGGCATGAGGGAGGCGGCGAAAGTCCGCGACGATGCGCAAAAATTGAACCAGCTCGTAAAGGAAGTGTTTGTAATCAACCTGCTCTCCACGCTTGCCTCATACGCGCTCTTTTTCATGGCTGTTTTCCTTGTGCCGAATTTCGCAGGTTACAGGATTCTGCTGCTCGTCTCTTGCACGTCCATTCTGTTCACCACGCTCGGCATGGATTGGGTGTACAACGCGCTGGAGGAGTACGCGTACATTACCGTGCGCTCGCTTTTCTTTCAGTTCGTTTCGCTTGTGCTGCTCTTTATTTTTGTGCGTAATCGCAACGACTATATTCAGTATGCGGCGGTCACGGTCATTTCTTCCGTCGGCTCGAATGTGCTCAACTTTATCCACCTGCGGAAAAAAATCTCGTTCCGCGGGAAAAGCCGCATGGAACTTAAAAAACATTTGAAGCCGGTTTTTATTCTCTTTGCCACGGCTGTCGCCATAAGCCTGTACACGATTCTTGATACGACCATGCTCGGCTTTATCTCAGGTGACGAGGAAACGGGCTACTACAGCTCGGCAATCAAACTGAACCGAATCGTCATATCGGTGATTACGGCGGTCGGCTTTGTGCTGCGCCCGAGGCTTTCAAAGTATGCGGAGACCGACAAATCCGCGTTCGACTCGCTTGTACGCGACACTGCGAATATCTACCAGCTTCTGTGCATTCCCGCTGTCTCGGCTCTTCTTTTTCTTTCCGGACCTGTGATTCTGCTTTTCTGCGGGCGTGAGTACGCGGCGGCAGTTCCTGTCATGCGGATTATCACGCCGGTCATTTTGTTTATCGCGTTCGGACAGTTCTTTACCGACCAGATTTTTATTCCCACGCGGAATGATACATACTCGTTCTATCCTGTGCTGATTGCGGCCGCCTTGAATGTGTGCATGAATGCGGTTTTGATTCCGCGCTACGGAGCTATGGGAGCGGCGCTTGCCACGGTAATTGCTGAGGCGGTTGTTTGTTTTGTAAAGCTTGTGCTGTGCACCCGTGTCATGAAAAATGTTCTGCCTCTCTTCAACCGCTTGTGGCAGTATGTGCTTTCTTCTCTTGTGATGGTGACTGCCTTGCTGCTTTTGAGAAAGTTTGCGGGAAACGGAACGGTATCGCTCCTTATGCTTTCAGTAATCGCTGGAGCTGCGGTGTACGCGCTCTGCCTTTGTGTGATACGAAATGAGTATGCGCTCAGAATTGTTCGAGCGATGGCTGTCCGTACTAAGGGGGCAAATTATGGAAAATAAGAAACTTTCGGTTATCGTTCCCGTATACAATGTTGAAAAATACCTCGCTAAGTGTGTTGACTCAATTCTTTCGCAGACCTTCGCGGATTTTGAGCTGATTCTTGTTGACGACGGAAGCACGGATTCGTCGCCTGTACTGTGCGATGAATATGCGAAAAAGGACAGACGCGTTCGGGTAATTCACCAGAAAAATGCAGGGCCTGGAGCCGCCCGCAATGCCGCACTTGAAATTGCTTGTGGCGAGTGGATTGGGTTTGTAGATGCAGATGATTATGTCGAGCCATATATGTTTTCTGACCTCATTCATCATAGTTGTGATGAGAATATCGTTTCTTCTAATTTGCTTATAGAGGATTCTGACACAAAAGCACATATTCTGAGAAACGAATTATTTAAAAATGAAAAAGATAACATATTGGGTATTTTAGATGGCAGAGTTCAAGGATTTTTGCATGGAAAGATAATTCGCCGTTCATTTATTTATGAAAATGATATAACTTTTTCTCCAGACTTACATATGCTGGAAGATAATTTCTTTATTATACGATGTCTCATCAGTACAACTCAGTGCCTGTATATCCCTACGGCTTATTATCATTATTGCCAACATGAAAATTCCTATACCCATTCAATATATAGCAATAAAATTACCGATTTTGAATACGCGGTTGATATAATTGCTTCTTTTTTGTTTGCGTTGAAATGTTCCTATGGCATTGAGTTAAGCATAGGCATTCGCAAATTTAAATCTCGTGTCAAAAAACTTATTATCTCAAAATGTGACATTTCCTGTGTTCGACAAGCGTGCGATGTATGGAATGGACAAAAATTATATTCAGTTTGTACATCTTCCATTGATAAAAGCTTCTTTTTCCTGTGTGAGTCTAAATTGAAAAGGCTTGCGTACGCATTACTTTTCCTCAAAAAGCAAATCCATATACAAAGAGTGTCTTGAAATGTCATTGTTATTTCTCAATTTTCTTATTTTATTGCTTTTTTCTCCTTTTGCTTTTTCAAAAAACGCTCTTCTGAAAAATGGCTTGTTTGCGTTGCTGATACTGTGTATTATATTCCTCTCTGTTTTCCAAACCTCTAGCCCTGACCTTGATAATTACAAACTTATTTATTACGGGAAATATTTTCGACACATAGAGCCTGTGTATATGGATATTGTGTCATTCTTTCGTTTTATTGGATTGAATTTCTATCCTTTTTGGGCAGTTCAAGCTTTTTTCCTCTCTCTCTTGTTTTATCGTCTTGTCGTTATGTATGCCGATGACAGGCTTTTAACGAGTTTATTGTTCATTAACAGTTATTTCATTTCAAAACAGCTGATACAAACAAGAAATTTCTTTTCAATTCTCATTCTCTTATTTATGGTTCGCTTTGTTATTGAGCGGAAATATAAAGTTGCATGTTTATTATATGGACTTTCATCGGGAATTCATTATTCGACTTTGCTCTTCGCTCCCTTGTTTTTTGCTCATAATAAAAAGTTTGAAAAATTATTTTTTTTCATTGTGATGATTTCTCCCATATTTTTGGTATATCCGCTTATTAATCTTCTTTCAACTATATCCGCTCTTCAGATTTCTGATAAGTATGTTGCTGCTTATTATATAGCGCAGCTGAATACCGAAAGCGATTTAGGCAGATCGGTTTTCCAAATTGCCCGGGGATTTTTTCTTTTAGTGTCAATTTTTTTGACCATAAAAAAATATGATTCTAAAGACAAAGGCTTAGCCTTTCTTGTCTTGGAGGGACTTTTTTTCAAATTCGCGTTTTCGTCAATAGGACATTTAGCTTCCCGTCTTTCTGAGGTCTTTTTGTTTGCGGAAGTCTTGTTATTACCAAATATAACAAAATATATACAAAATAAAACCCTGTATAAAGCAATCCTTGTTGCATATTCATTCTTTTTATTGATTTCTTCAAAAAACACATATCCCCAGTTTTTTGAGAATTTCACTCTTTTTGATTACCGTTAATCTTTTTGGGGAGATATAAGAAAATGAATCTTTGTTCTGTTACTGTATGGTATAATCCTGATAAATCTTGCGTGGAAAATATTCTGACATATAGTTCCGCTGTCGGAAAATGTTACATAATCGACAACTCGAGTTTTGATAATGGGATTCTCGCCGCACAAATAAAAAACTGCGTTTACATTTCGAATTTGGATAATCTTGGGATTGCGACGGCATTAAATATCGGGTGTAAAAAAGCACTTGCAGATGGTTTTGAATGGTGCATGACGATGGATCAAGATTCAAGTTGGGAACAAACTGAGTTAGAAAAATATCTGACTGCTATTTCTTCATTACAATCGGATGTATGCGTCAGTTTTGTTCCTGTCATCTCCTTTTCAAATTATGGGGAAAGAACAACAAAAATCACGAAGGACATAACAAGCGGGAACATCATATGTCTGTCTGCATGGAAGGCGGTCGGCAAGTTTTATGAGCCATTCTTTATTGATGAAGTTGATTTTGAATTCTGCTATCGCTTGCTTGAAAATGGTTATGAAATTACACAGATAAATTCTGCTTATATGATTCATCACCTTGGCGTTGCAAAGAATTTCGTTCTGCCGTTGCTTAGGCATAATGGTGTGAGGCTCTATTATATGATTCGAAATATTTTGTTTATAAAAAAACTTCATCCACATTATTTCAAATCTGAAAAATATTCTCGATTGCTGTTTAAAAGAATTTTTAGAATCATCTTTGAAGGAATCTTTTGTTTACGTCTTAAAAATATTCTGTATCTGATACGGGCAGTGCTTGATTATAAAAAAAATCACTTAGGCAAATTTGATAAGCCTACAAAAATAAGGGAGACAACGTATGAAAGTTTTTAATACTGGAGAAACTGACTTGGAATTGAAAGAAAAATATAACCCAGAAGGCAGCAAGTTGCGACGCGCTCAATTACGGATGCTTTCGATGATGAAATATATCGATGCGATTTGCAAGGAAAATGGGCTTCAGTATTTTCTGACAGGTGGAAACTTATTAGGTGCCGTGAGGCACGGCGGTTTTATTCCGTGGGATGATGATTTTGATATTTGTGTTCCCAAAAAAGATTACAGGAAACTTGTGAAAATTCTTCGTGATTCTGAGTCAGAGTTTGTTTTACAAAATCACGAAACGGACAGAGGTCATGTGTTGTACTGGTCAGTTTTACGTGATACAAAAAGTGAATACATAAAAAATGATGTAGTTCATATGGCAAAAAAATACCGTGGAATTCAGATTGATATTTTTCCAGTGTCTTATGGTGTCATAGCTTTCGGAAAAAAGCTTGTGAATATTTGCATTCGCATTAATGAAAAATGGATAAAGCTAACGAAAGGTGCAAAAAAGGGGCTGCCGTTTATTATAAAGGAACTTTTGTATTATCTACCAAAATATTCTCTGATTCCTTTTTTTTACTTGTTAAGCCTTTTTATGCCGAAGTCTATTCTTTCCTTTTCTTATGAAGCTGTTTTTAAATATTCTTTTGAAAAAAAAGAAATCTTCCCCTTATCAAAAATCCCCTATGAGGATGCTGTTTTTTCTGCTCCCAAGAATACAATGTATTTTCTTGAACGGCATTTTGGAGAAAATTGGCAAAATTTGCCATCTGTGGTGGAACGAGCGCATCACAGTGTTACTGATATTATTTTTTTGGAAAAATAAGCATGTTTTCAGTCCTAATAGCAACATACAACGGCGAAAAATACATTCTCGAACAACTTGAATCTGTGGTGAGTCAGACCGTTCCGCCCGATACAATTTACATTTACGACGATTGCAGCACGGACAACACGATAAAACTCATTTCTGATTGGAAAAAACGAAATAGTGTAAAGAATGTGATTGTCCGAAAAAACAGCGAAAACAAAGGATACACACGGAATTTCCTTGAAGCTCTTTTTGAGATTGACGATGAGTTTATTTTTCTCTGTGATCAAGATGATGTATGGAAAAAGGACAAGATTGAGTCATATCGAAGTTTTCTTGACGGGCAGTCAGACAAACATCTTCCGTTGCTTGTGACATCGGGGTACTCGGTGACAGATGAAAACCTATATGTCGTGCGAGAACAGCATGTTTCGGCGGATAGCACACACCGCGTTGCATTAAAATCGTTCCTAAAAGACTGCTCTTACCCCGGCATGACTTTTTGCCTGAACAGAGCGTTAAAAGAAAAAGCGAAAGAATTGTTTTCCGTAGAGAACATTGCTTTCCATGATTATTTTCTGAGCCTTGTCGCGCTGAAATATGGGCAACTGTTCTGCATTCAAAAAAATCTCGTTCTGTATCGCCAGCACGGAAATAATCAGCTTGGTGTTTCTGGAAAACGGAACAAAAATCGACACTATTGGGAAAAAGTGCTTCGACAAAAATGCGCCGAAAATCAGATTGCCACTTTCTTATTCCCTGATGATGAATTCATAAGTCGAAAAACAGAATTTTCCGAAAAACGACTGGAAAATTTTAGGCGTGGAAAATGCAGGTTGTTCTCCGTTTTTGAATACATAAGGTTTTATGGTCTGAAATCATTTTTCGCAGATTTTTATTACACAAAAATTTTACGAGGGGCACAAGATGAAAGTCTTACAAATAATTGATGTGTACAAGCACGGCGGGGCGGAAAAAGTCTTTGATGCGTATCGGGAATTCTGCAAAAATGAAAGCATCGAGATTGAATCTGTTTCGATGTATAAATCTGAAAATGAAAAGCTTGCTTTTTTGCAAGAAACGAACGCACACGGAATTTGGGGGAAGTTATTTCAGCAGATTTGCGCACTCAGCAAATTTCGTAAGATGATAAAAGAATGCGGAATCGAAAAAATAGTTTCGTTCTTAGACCGTTCGAATATTTTGAGCATTATGGCTTCTAGCAGAAAAATACCTGTTGTCGTGACTGTCCACAATCCGCCCACGGTACAGTATCAGAAACTTGGAAAACTGAAACATGGAGTCTTTTTTTTGCTCCGCTATTTTTACAACAAGAAAAATGTGTCCGTAATCGCGGTTTCTAATCAGGTGAAAGAAAGTCTTGAATCAATCGGTGTGCGTAAAGTCAAAATTGTATATAATCCGCTTCTTGCACCGTCTCTGACTGATGTAAAAATTCCTTTTGAATTATCTAAACCGTATTTTGTGTTTGTGGGGCGGCTTTCGTATCAGAAAGCTCCGTGGAAGCTCATAAAAGGATTTGCCTATTTTCATCATACTAGCAAGAAAAATATACATCTCGTTATTGTCGGTGATGGAGAACTCAGAACTGAATTAGAAAAACTATCCGAAGATTCACAAACCCAAAATTTCGTGCATTTTACTGGTTTTGTAAAAAATCCGATGGAAATTATCAGAAATGCATATTGTATGATCTTTTCTAGTTATTATGAGGGATTCCCAATCACTGTTCTTGAATCGTTTTTGTGTGATGTTCCTGTTATCGGTTCGAGGGTAGCGTTGCCAAAAGAAATTCGAGAGCAGCTGCCGTTTGATGATTTCTATTACGACAACACGGAGCTGACAGAGAATTTTGATGCGATGGTATACGGGCCTGATGATTGCAGACTGGCAGAAATCCTAGAAAAAGCATTCGTCGAAAAAGAAAAAGTAAAAAAAATTGCCTCTGCTGGCAATAAATGGGTACGGGAAAATTGTAGTATAGACAATTTTAAACTGTATGAGTAATGCAATGCCCATCATCGTCTTCATTGCCGGCGTGGTGATTTTCAAAAAGAAATTCATCCTCACCGACAAAAAAGTGGAGAAGATTACTGGCGAACTAAAAGCGAGAAAATCCGTCTGACGACAGGACCTGCGAAGCACAGCTGCCAGAAGAACGCCATCGGAAAGTTCAGAATCGTTGTCTTAATCCAAATCGCGACGACTTCGCTCTGCAAAAGCCCGCCCTTGAAGATAATCGTTGCGGCGAGGCTCATGAGCGGGCACATGAACATAATCGAGAGCACCGAAATCGAAAGAATCAGAAAAATCGGCTTCGTTTCGGCGGGATTGAACAGGCGGAATGTGAATTTTTTCGCGAGCGGGCCTGCAACGAGCATGTCGAGCACGAAGGCAATCGGAGCCATAATCAAAAGCTCCTTGAACGCGCCCACAAACACCGCGTTCGACAAATCGCCAATCGCGAGCGACATGTTGTAGCAGATAAGCGCGTACACCATCACAAAAACCATGAGAATCGTAAAAATGATTTCTTGAAACAAAGACTTTGGCATAATTTAACCTCACTTGCCGTTTAGATTGTGCAAAGATTGTTAAACTACGCCATTCAGAAGTGAAAAACGCATGAGGCTCAGGCGCGGAACGCACCCAAGATTCAATCTCAAGCGAGGATTACTCTAACGAATTTTAGAAAATTGTGCAAGTGGTATGAAAAATATACTGTATTCCGCAATAGCTATTTTCAATTTTTAACTTTCACTTTTCCGTTTGTTTATGCTATAATTCCACATATGGAATTAAAATCTCTCACATCTACATTCACTCTTGCCAACGGAAACACGATTCCCTGTATCGGATTCGGCACGTGGCAGAGTGCGGACGGCGATGAGGCTTACACTGCGGTACTTTCAGCCCTAAAAAACGGGTATCGGCATATCGATACGGCAACAGCATACGAAAATGAAGAGAGCGTCGGGCGTGCCATCAACGACTTTTTGCGCGAGTCGGGCGTCAAGCGAAGCGAACTTTTTGTTACCACAAAACTTTGGAACGACGACCACGGCTATGAATCCACCAAAAAGGCGATTCAAACTTCCCTTAAAAAACTGAATCTTGACTATCTCGATTTGTATTTGATTCACTGGCCGAACCCGCTCAAATTCCGCGACTCGTGGGAACAAAAAAATGCCGAAAGCTGGCGGGCAATGGAAGAATCCTACGAAGCAGGCACGCTCAAAGCAATCGGCGTGTCGAATTTCTGCGAGCGACACTTGAAAGCGTTGGCAAAAACGGCAAAAATCGCGCCGATGGTAAACCAAATCAAAATCTGCCCGGGGCAGGCTCAGCGAGAACTCGTCTCATATTCAAAAAATCACGGCATGATTGTCGAAGGCTACAGCCCGCTCGGCACTGGCAAAATCTTTTCGAGCGCGGACATGCAGCGGCTTTCTCAAAAATACAATCGCTCAATCGCGCAGCTCTGCGTTCGCTGGAGTTTGCAGGAAGGCTGTTTGCCGCTTCCTAAGAGCGTTCACGAGGAGCGAATCATCGAAAATGCTAAGGTTTTTGATTTTGAGCTTGAAAAATCCGACTGTGACCTCATCGCGAATCTTACGGGGCTTGAAATCCGTCCGAACCGCAACCCAGACGAGGCACCGTTTTAATGCACAAAATCTTATTCATCTGTCACGGAAATATCTGCCGCTCGCCTATGGCAGAAATGGTCATGAAGCATCTCGTAAAAAAGGCGGGGCGTGAAAGCGAATTCTACATCGACTCCGCTGCCACCGACTACGACGAAATCGGGAACGGAATGCACCGAGGAACACGCCAAATTCTCACCCAAAACGGAATTCCGTTCACCGACCACCGTGCACGCTTAGTCACCCCCGACGACTACAACGACTTTGATTTACTCATCATCATGGACGAAGAGAACGAACGCCACTTAAAGCGCAGGGTCGGCGAAGACAGCGAAGGCAAAATCCACTATCTTTTGGAATACGCTAACATATATCGCGATGTCGCCGACCCCTGGTACACCGGAAACTTCGAAGAAACCTGGCACGATGTTCTTTTAGGCTGCCGCTCGCTTTTAGACCACCTACATTCGTGAAAGATGATACCTGTTTTTGTCCGTGCTAATTGAAAAAAGACAGTTGAGGCAAAAAAAATGGCGGAGTCGGGGTTCTGGCAAAAAATCGCTTTGAAGAGCGCAGCGTCCCGAAGGGCTTCAACCGCGATTTGTTTGACAGGTTCCCGACGGGAGCCATTTTTTTTGTTAATACGGTAAATTCTTCTATTGACACAAATCCTTAAAACATATATTATCTTACACATTCAGCAATGAACACATGGGCTATTAGCTCAGTAGGTAGAGCACCGCCCTTTTAAGGCGGCTGTCGATGGTTCGAATCCATCATAGCTCATTAAACTGTTTATTGGTCTGATGTTGGGCTATTAGCTCAGTAGGTAGAGCACCGCCCTTTTAAGGCGGCTGTCGATGGTTCGAATCCATCATAGCTCACAAAGCGGGAACATCGACAAGATGTTCCTTTTTTTTTGACTTGGAGAACACTATGGCACTTGATTTACAGAAAATGCGCAATATCGGAATCATGGCGCATATTGACGCGGGAAAAACGACGACGACTGAACGAATCCTCTACTATACTGGAAAAATCCACCGAATCGGCGAGATTGACGACGGCGCGGCAACGATGGACTTTATGAAGCAGGAACAGGAGCGCGGAATCACGATTGCTTCTGCCGCGATTACGACGAACTGGAATGGCTACACAATCAACATTATCGACACACCGGGGCACGTAGACTTTACCGCCGAGGTCGAGCGAAGTTTGCGCGTTCTTGACGGAGCGGTGGCGGTTATCTGCGCGGTTGACGGCGTTCAGCCACAGACTGAAACCGTGTGGAAGCAGGCTGACGAATTTTCTGTTCCCCGATTGTGCTTTGTGAACAAAATGGACAGAATCGGCGCGGATTTCTTCTATTCCATTAACGATGTGCACGAAAAATTCGGCGTGAATACGATTGCTCTGCAAGTTCCGATGGGGCAGGGAGAGGACTTTGAGGGTGTGATTGACCTGCTTAAAATGAAGGAAATCCGCTGGAATCCAGACGATGAGGGCGAAACTTTCACTGAGTCTGAATTGTCAGAAAAATATAAAGACCTTGCCGAAGAATGGCGGGCAAAACTCGTTGACGCGGTTGCTTCCGAAGATGATGAGCTTGGCATGATTTACCTTGAAGGTGGCGAAATCACGAACGAGCAGTTAAAAGCCGTTATCCGCCGTGGTACGATTGACCGCACTTTCGTTCCGTGCTTGTGCGGCTCGGCTCGGCGCAACAAGGGCGTTCAGCCGCTCATTGATGCGGTGATTGATTATCTTCCGTGCCCAACCGATGTTCCCGCCGCAAAAGGCTTGCATGTCAAAAAGGATAAGGAAGAAGAGGTCGAAATTCCGTGCGACGAAAAGAAGATGCCGCTCGGTCTCGTGTTCAAGATTCAGCAAGACCGCGAAATGGGCGCACTCTGTTTTGTGCGCGTGTATTCGGGCAAATTCACGGCGGGAAGCCAAGTGCTCAATGTCGGAAAGAAAAAACGAGAGCGAATCAACCGAATCTTGCGCGTGAACGCAAACCACATGGAGCAGATGGAGAGCGTTTCTGCGGGCGACATTGCCGTGTTCGTGGGGCTTAAACTCGCGCAGACGGGCGACACTTTGGGTAGCGAGGGAATGCCGATTCTTTTGGAAAGCCTCAAATTCCCGGAGCCAGTCATTTCGATTGCGATTGAGCCTGAAACTCTGAGCGACAAAGACAAACTCGTTGAAACGCTTGCCGTGATGAGCCGCGAAGACCCAACCTTCACAAGCCATGAAGATGCGGAAACGGGGCAGCTGATTATTTCGGGCATGGGCGAACTTCACCTTGATGTTCTCGTTACGCGAATGAAGGAAGATTTCGGCGTAAAGGCGAATGTGGGAGCTCCGCAAGTCACCTACCGCGAGAGCGTTACGAACGAAGCCGAAGTTACCTCAACTTGGGAAAAGAACCTTGCCGGAAAGGACAACACGGCTTCTCTTACGATTAAAATCCGCCAGAACGAGCAGGGCATGGGAAATACCTATTCGTGCGAAGTGCATGACGCGGCTATTCCCGAAGAAATTTACGATGCAATTAAAGCGGGAATCGAAAACTCATTCTCATCTGGAATTAAATACGGCTATCCGTGCGCCGATGTGGGAGTTACGGTCACAAAAATCGACTACAACGAACTTACGGGCACTCCGTTTGCGTTCACGGCGTGTGCAGCTCAGGCGTTCGACGAGGCGGCAAATAAAGCCGTTCCGCAGATTCTTGAACCTGTTATGAATGTTGATATTTCATGCCCGCTTGAATTCGTGGGAGATGCAATCAGCCAAATCACTCAGCGCGGTGGCATGATTCAAGGCCAGGACTCAAAGGCGAGCGGCGAAATCGTTCACTGTATCGCACCGATGGCAAAAATGTTCGGCTTTTCAACGAATCTTCGTTCCGTCACGCAGGGGCGGGCGAGCTTCAGCATGGAATTCGCGCACTTTCAGGTGAAACAGGGCGGGCTTGGAAACTGAAAATTGAAAACGGAAAGTTGAAAGTGAAAATCGAAAAAAAAGTTAAAATATGTCGTTCTTCCTGCTTGACACTTTTTTCTGATTTCTATACTATATACATCGTTCTGCGGGGATGGTGGAATTGGTAGACACGCTAGCTTGAGGTGCTAGTGGCGCAAGCTGTGCCTGTTCAAGTCAGGTTCTCCGCACGATAAGGGCTTCCGTTTTTGGAAGCCTTTTTTATTTTGTGAAGACAGAATTCTGTTTGTGCTAGTGGCGCAAGCTGTGCCGCCTGAAGCATAGCTTCGGGCAAGAGTCGGCTCAAAACGCTTTCGCGTTTTGTTGAAGCTGCGCTTCAAACGACTCCCTATGTTCAAGTCATGTTCTCCGCATTTTTTTGGAGTGTGTATGATTGCTGTTTTTGTAAATTGTGCTACGATTCTTGCAGGCTCGATTATCGGGCTGTTGTTCGCGAAGAAGATTCCGCAGAAGGTCACGGACGCGATTCAGCTTGCGTGCGGCTTGGTTTCGTTCATCATGGGCGTTCAGATGTCCTTCAAGTACCAGAATGTCGTGTACCTCGCGCTTGCGCTCATCTGCGGCGGCATCGTCGGCACGCTCCTCGACATCGACGGAAAGATTTTGCAGTTCGGCAAATTCTTAGAGCGGATTTTTGTGAAAAAACAAGAAAGTGTAGGAGTTTCCGTAGGAAACTCGAATCCGTGTGACAATAACGGGGCGTTGCGGGGTGTCCCCGCAGAGAGGGTAGCGACCAACGAAGTGGGCGCGCAGGGGGAGACTTCCCCCTCCCAGATTTCTCGACAGGCTCGAAATGACACGGAATTTTCCTCTGGTCGTCCGCAGAAAAATTTTGCGTACGCATTTTTGAATGCTTCGGTGCTGTTTTGCGTGGGGGCGATGGCGATTGTGGGAAGTTTTAAGGCGGGAATCGAGCACGATTATTCGATTATTTTCCTCAAATCGATCCTTGACGGCTTTATTTCGATTGGATTTGCGGTGGCGATGGGCGTGGGAACGGCGTTCAGCATTATCGCGATTTTTGTGTATCAGGGCGCGCTCACGCTGCTTTCGGTTTTGATTGCGCCATTCGTGAGTGAGCAGATGATTTCTGAACTTACGGGAAGCGGTGGCGCGCTCATTATACTGATTGGTATCAATTTGATGGGCTTAAAGAAGGTGAAGACGGCGAATTACCTCCCTGCAGTGCTGTTCAGCGTGATTTTTGTGCTGTGTGAGCCTGTGGTGAAGGGGTGGCTTGGACTGTAATCATGTTTCACAATTAGCAGGCTTTTTGAAAACTGCGTAAATGTCTGAAATTTGCACAAATTAGTGATAAAAAGAACAAAAAATTCGCTTGATTTCAGTTAGAATCTCGATTAGAATAGCTTCATAATCATAATCCCGGGCCGTTAGGAGGAAAAAATGGCAAAAGTAGAGCTGAAAGGCGTTACAAAAGTGTATGATGGCAATGTTCTTGCTGTCGAAAAATCAAATGTTACCATCGAAGACCGCGAATTCTGTGTATTCGTAGGTCCGTCTGGATGTGGTAAATCAACCACACTCCGCATGGTTGCAGGTCTTGAAGACATCACAGAAGGTGAATTGCTCATCGACGGCGAGTTGATGAACGATGTTCCGCCGAAGGACCGCAATATCGCAATGGTATTCCAGAACTACGCTCTTTACCCGCACATGACCGTATTTGACAACATGGCATTCGGTCTCAAAATCCGCAAAGAGCCAAAAATCGAAATTCAGCGCAAAGTCGAAGAAGCTGCAAAAATGCTCGACCTCACCCAGTACCTCGACCGCAAACCGAAGGCACTTTCTGGTGGTCAGCGTCAGCGTGTTGCTGTAGGACGAGCAATCGTTCGTTCTCCGAAAGTCTTCTTGTTCGACGAGCCGCTTTCTAACCTCGATGCAAAACTCCGCGTCACAATGCGTGGTGAAATTTCTTCACTCCATCACCGCTTGCAGGCAACCATGATTTATGTTACCCACGACCAGGTTGAGGCTATGACTATGGGTACAAAAATCGTTGTTATGTCTGAAAAACGAATTCAGCAGATTGGTGAGCCGTTGTATCTCTACAACCACCCAATCAACAAGTTTGTCGCAGGCTTCATTGGTACACCGCCGATGAACTTCTTCAAACTCGCAATCAAAGAAAAGGACGGAAAAGTCATTGCGGATGAAGGTTCATTCACACTCGTTCCAACAGCTGCTCAGCAGAAGCACCTCAAGGCATATGTCGGAAAAGAAGTTACATTCGGTATCCGCCCAGAGGATCTTCACTATCAGGCTACTCCGGCCGCTGAGAACAACATGCAGGTTAAAGTCACCAACAAAGAACCGCTTGGTGCTGAAACTCACGTCTTTGTTCAGGTCAAAGACGCAAACATCGTAGCAAAAGTTGCTCCGGAAGTTGTTGTTCAGCTCGGTGACACGATTAACTTCGCTCCAGATATGGAAAAAGCAAAATTCTTCGATCTCGAAACAGAAATCAACATCTGCGAACCCGAGATTGAGAAGAAGTGGTAGCGAACGGCGGCGAAGCCGCAAAAACGCTTGAGAAGCGTTTTTAGTGAGTCTCGTCCGAAGCTATGCTTCGGGCGCGGAAGTGAGCCGTCCCCCGCGGAAATGCTTTACTATTCAATGTCCACCCTGTGAGTTTTTCTCGCAGGGTGTTTTTTTATGTACTCTGTGCGAAAAATCTGCTAAAATCTTTTCATGAACAAATCTTCTGTCGTAATCTATAAAAATCTTCCGGCGCTTGTGGGTGAGCGAGACGGCGATAAATTCCTTGTCGACTGGTGCGTGAGCCGTGCCACTTCCACGGGGAAAAAAGCCGTGTACGCAAGCCAAAAAGTGCGCGAAAAAGATGTTCTTCTCTTGTGCGAGGGCGCGGCTTCTTCAATTGACGTGCTCCTTGATTTTGCGGAATCGGCTTTGGCGGAAAATTCCGAAGTAAAAGCGCAAATTTCTGAAACGCACGAGCTTTTATTGAGCGACGAAGAAACGGCTGGGGCAGAGCAAAGTTTTAAAGATGTGGCGGAATTGCTCCGTGGCGAAGTAAAAGCAGATGAATCATGGGGAGTGTATTCTGCGCTCAAGGCTTCATTTGAATTTGAAGAGCGGGTGCGCGACGGCGCGATTTATTTTGTTCCGCGTTCAGAAGACGAAATCAAAAATCTTAAAGAAAAGGCGTACGAAAAAGAACATGCCGACGAATTGCGGGCGGCGTTCATTGAGCGATTAAAGGCAAAAAATCTTCTTCCCGAAGACTCAAAATACATGGGCGATGTGGAAGCGTTGGCTCTTGGCACAACCGACAAAAGCAAGACGATGAAAGACGCGGGCTTTAAGGAAACCCCCGAAAAAGCGCACAAACTCCTGCTTGATACAAAAATTTGGGATATTACGCGAAATCCGTACCCTGTGCGATTGGGATTGAGCGCGAAGAGTGCGACGGTCTCGCTCGGCGTTCCGCCTGAAGAAGAGCGCGTGCGCGTGGCGGGCGTGTCGTATGCAATCGACAGCGAATGGTCAACCGACCCCGACGACGCGATTGCTTTTGACGGTGAATTTTTGTGGGTACATATCGCTGACCCCGCTTCTTTTGTTGCGCCTGATTCTGAAATCGACAAAGTGGCACGGGGCAGGGGGGCGACGCTCTATTTGCCAGAGGGCGCGGCTCGAATGCTTAGTGAAGATTGCCTTGAAGATTACGCGCTTGGTCTTCGCGAAGAAAGCCGTGCGCTTTCCTTTAAAATAAAACTTGGTGAAAACGGTGAGCTTGAAGACTGTGATGTGCTCCGCACGATTGTGAATGTCAAACGGCTCACCTACGAAAAAGCCGATGAGCTAAAAGAAACGCCCGAATTAAAGCCACTGTTTGAGATTGCGCGGCGAAATGCTGAGCGGCGGAACAAGGCGGGCGCGGTGAACATTTCGATTCCCGAAGTGCATATTTCCGTTGATTCGGAAACAAAACAGGTCTCGTTTGAGAGCGTCGCTCACTGTGAGAGCGGCGAAGTCGTGCGCGAGGCGATGGTTTTGGCGGGCGAGGGGGCGGCGCGGTTCGCGTTCAAGAATAATCTGCCGTTCCCGTTTATTTCGCAGGATGCGCCCGAAATCCCAAAAGACATTCCCGAAGGCTTGGCAGGTCAGTTCCGCCTCAGAAAATGTATGCGGAAGCGGAATGTGAATATCACGCCGGCAAGTCACGCAGGGTTGGGCGTGGGCATGTACTCGCAGGTAACATCTCCGCTCCGCCGCTACGGGGATTTGCTCGGTCATGAGCAGCTTCGCGCGTTCTTGAAAGGCGAGAAACTGATTGACAAGGACACCATGCTCATGCGCATGAGCGAGGGCGACGCGGCAATGCAGGCAAGCAAAAAAGCCGAGCGAAACAGCCGCACGCATTGGACGCTCGTGTACCTTTTGCAGCACCCCGAGTGGCAGGGCGAGGCAATCTGCGTGGATAAGCAAGCGGGGCGCGCCTTGTATTTTATTTCTGAACTCGGCATGGAAACCGTGATTGGAGGCGAAGCTCCCGTTGAACTGAACGGAACGGTCACGCTCAAAGCGGGAAAAATCGACCTTCCCAATCTTGAAGTTGCGTTTTCATTTGTATAAATCGCTGAAAAGTTCTATTATATTCAGCAAAAGTGGAAGATTGTTATAAGATTCTCGGAGTGCGCCACGACGCTACGGCGGCAGAAATCAAGCGGGCGTACCGGCAGAAAGCAAAGCTTTTACATCCCGACGCGTCTCAAAGTGCCGAAACGACTGAGGAATTCCGCAGGCTCGTCAAGGCGTATGAAATTCTCTCCGATGTAAAGCAACGCTCGCTTTTCGATGAGTCTTATTTCATGCGTCGTGCTCAGAACCGCTATAATCGTTCGGTCAATTCGTTCGATTATAGGAAGTGGCTTTCAGCCCGCACCGACGAAGAGAGCCGTGCAAAGCTCATTTTCTTTGACCTCATGCACAATCGTGAGGACGATGCGGTCGCCGAGTTCAAAAAAATGAGCATGAATCACGCGGGATTCCGCCTTGCGAAGTGGTTTACGCGCGAAGATTTTATGGATTACGGTTTTATTCTCGCTGAGGAACTTGTCTTGCGGCAGGAATACTACGACGCGTTCATTTTGCTGGAGCAGATTATCCGCATGGAATACAGCTACCAGTATTTCCGCTTGTTCTTCCCCGAAGTGATGGAACTTGCCGCAAGCGTGCTCAAAAATCACCTCGAAGGAAAAATTGCCGACGAACTGGCTCTCGATTGCTGGGAGCGCGCGCTAGAGTTGGGCTTCGGAAAAAGCAATGACGCGCATTTCTTGCGCAAAATGGCGGCAGCATACCGAAGAATGGGCGATGTTGCGACGGCGAGAATCTGCGAAGAAGAAGCAAGAAGAATTAGTAGTTAGCAGTTAGAAGTTAGCAATTGGACGGTGAATAACTGCACACTGCACATTGCTCATTGCTAACTGAACGAAGGAAGCAGTCAAGGAGATATATATTTTATGATTCGATTGAAGAATGAAAAGGAAATCGAAGGAATTCGGAAGTCTTGCCATGCGCTGGCGGATTTGTTCAGAGAAGTTGTGCCACAGGTTCACGCGGGCATGAGCACAAAAGAAGTCGATGATTTGGTCGTCAAATTCATCAAAAAAGTCGGCGGAAAACCTGCTTGGTACCGCGAAGATTTTCCGGGCGCGGCGTGCGTGAGCATCAATAACGAAGTAATTCATGGAATCCCGTCTCGAAAGCGCATTATTCACGACGGCGACATCGTTTCGCTCGACATTGGAATCGACTTGGACGGCTACATTTCTGATTCAACGCACACGGTCATGGTAGGGAATGTAAAGCCCGAAATCCGCCGGCTCGTCAAGGCAACGCGCGAAAGCCTTGTCGCGGGAATCGCGGCATGTGTGGCAGGAAACCGAATCCGTGACATCTCAAACGCGGTGTACGATGTGGCGCATGAACGCTATGGGTACGGCGTTGTGTACGAATATTGCGGTCATGGCGTGGGGCTTGATGTGCACGAAGACCCGAGCATTCCGAATCTTCCTGAGGGAGGTCCGAATCCGCGTATTCAGTCGGGCATGGTCTTGGCGATTGAGCCGATGATTAACCTCGGCACGGGCGATGTGGATTTGGCAAAAGACGGCTGGACGGTGCTCACTTCTGACGGCAAGTGGAGTTGTCACGAAGAGCACACGGTCGCCGTCTTCCCCGACCATACGGAAGTCCTCACCGCGTGCGATGATCTCATTTGCTAAAATAACAAATTTTTATGTAACTTGCGAAGTCTCCGGGATTTTTATGTATAGAAATTGAAAATCACAGAAATTCATTCTGATTTTTCGGAGGCTATATATGAAAAAGATAACGAAACGAATTCTCGCGGGAACAGCGGCGTGTGCTTTGGCATTTGCTGCTGTTTCTCTTTCTTGCACACGCGTGCAGGTTCAAGGCAGCGCAGCAACGGCATTCGCCGACACGCAAAAGCCCGCCGTCACGATTCCGTCTGAATCCCTCAAAGTCATTGAGGCTTTGCAGAACTCATTCCGCTCGATTTCTTCGGGCGTGCTTCCTTCTGTCGTTGAAATCGATGTTACCGAAAAGAAAGAAGTGCAGACGATGAATCCGTTTGAGGGCTGGCCATTTGACTTCTTCTTCGGAAATCCGAATTCAGAGCGCGAGTCAAAAAACAACAAGCGCGAATATGAGCAAAAGGGCTTGGGCTCGGGCGTGATTGTGCGCAGAACGGGCGACACTGTGTATGTACTCACGAACAACCATGTCGCGGGAAAAGCAACGAATATTAGCGTCAAATTGAACGACGGTCAGGAATTTGAAGGAAAACTCGTCGGAGCTGACGAGCGGCAGGACATCGCGCTCGTTTCATTCGACGCAAAAGATGCTGAGAATATCGTCGTTGCCACGCTCGGCGACAGTGACAATGTGCAGACGGGCGACATCTGTTTGGCAATGGGCGCGCCGTTGGGGTATCGCCAGTCAGTCACGCAGGGAATTGTAAGCGCGACAGGGCGAAGCGGCGACCAAATCGGCAATATGAACGACTTCATTCAGACAGACGCGGCAATCAACCAGGGAAATTCGGGCGGTCCGCTCGTGAACATCTACGGCGAGGTCATCGGAATCAACACTTGGATTGCGTCAGGCTCGGGCGGAAGCGTGGGCTTAGGTTTTGCGCTTCCGATTAACTCGGTCAAAAAGGCAATCGATGACTTTATTGCGAACGGAAAAATCACCTATGGCTGGCTCGGCGTTTCGCTCGTGGACGTGACCGACGACTACAAGGCAGAATTGGGCGTAAAAGGGCAGAAAGGCGCGTTTGCCTCACAGGTCTTCCTCAATTCTCCGGCGGCAAAGGGCGGCATGCAGGCGGGCGATTACATTATCGAACTCAACGGCAAAAAAGTGAACTCTCAGAGTGAGCTTGTCCGCGAGGTCGGCTATCTTCCTGCTGATAAAAACGCAGAATTCGTCGTGCTCCGTGGTGGAAACAAAGTCTCGCTTACGGTCAAAATCGAAGAACGTACCGAAGAAGTCTCGAACGACAATGCAAAACTCTGGCCGGGCTTCATTGCCTCTCCGCTCAACAAAAAATTGCGCGAAAATCTCAAGGTCGATGATAAAATCAAGGGCGTTGCGGTCTCGAATGTGCTTGAAAAGTCTCCGGCGGCGGCGCTCCGCATTCAGAACGGCGACATCATCACGGCGGTGAACGACAAGAAAGTCACGAATCTCAAAGAATTCTACGAGGCGCTTGACTTGAACCGCAACAAGGAAATCTGGTTTGATGTCTACAATGACGGACACACGATTTCCACAGGAAAATACAAACTGAATTAAGCATAAAAGCCGATTTTGCAGAGTTCTCTCCTCCTCTCTGCAAATCATACGAGAACTTTTAGCCGGGCAACGTCGTTGTCCGGTTTTTTTGTGCTCTATTCTAACTTCACTGATTTTGATACACTACTGTATTCATTTTAGGAGATTCGTATGAGAATTGCGCTTGTTGGATATGGAAAAATGGGCCACATGATTGAGTCTGTGGCAAAATCACTTGGGCATGAAATCGTCGTGACGGTTGATGTTGCCGCAAAAGATGCCACGAATGTGGTCGCTTCTGGTGACGGGGCAGCCGTTGCTGAGGCGGTAAAAAAGAGCGGGGCTGAGGGCGTGATTGAATTCAGCCACCCAACGGCTGTTCTCGGAAACTTGAACGCGCTTATTCCGCTCGGAATCCCCGTGGTGTGCGGAACGACGGGCTGGGCAAAATCTGAGGGTGAAATCGAACAGCTCTGTGCCTCATCAAATGGAACGTGCATGCGCTCTTCAAATTTCTCAATCGGCGTGAATATGTTCTACAAAATCGTGGAAGAAGCGGCAAAAATCATGGCGGAATATTCTGAATACGATGTCGCTGTGTGGGAAGCGCACCACAACCAAAAGGCAGACAGCCCGAGCGGAACGGCGCTTGAAGTCGCCCGCCGCGTAATGAACGGAAACAAAACAAAAACAGAAATGGTCTTTGACGCGTTCCACGAAAAGCCAAAGGCAAACGAGCTTCATGTTTCTTCAACGCGCGTGGGATTTGTGCCAGGAACGCACACGGTTTTCTTCGATTCTCCTGCTGACGAAATCGAACTCACGCACCGCGCACGAAGCCGCGAAGGGTTCGCACGGGGAAGCGTGGTCGCGCTTGAAAAACTCGTCGCAAAACTGAAATCAGGCGAGCTTTCAAAGGGCAAACTTTACGGCATGGCGGACTTGTTTTAATGAAACTTTTGGAAGACAGAATCCTCGCGGATGGGGAAAACTTCTTCGAAGTCTAGATTTTCGAGCAGAATAGACAGAGAAAGTTCCTAATCGTTGAAAATGCTTCTGTAAAGTGCAATATTCTCTGCCCGACTAATTGATTATTCTTTTTAAAAAAGATATAGTATTATTTCATTATTCTAATTATGGAGGAATAAAGTGGTCAAAATCAGACTCAAGAAATTCGGTGCAAAAAAACGACCTTGCTACCGAATCGTTGTTCAGGATTCACGCAAACCACGTGATGGTGTCACAATCGAAGAAATCGGCAGCTATCAGCCTGTTACACAAACTGAAGACAATCAGGTAACAGTCAACATGGAGCGTGCAAAGTATTGGATTGGTGTTGGCGCTCAGCCAACTGAAACAGTCAAGAGAATCCTTAGCAAAAACGGCCTTAACAAATAATTTAACGGGAGTAACGGGGAATGGAAAAAGACCTGATTGAATACATTGCGAAATCATTGGTCGATGATCCCAGTGCAGTCTCGGTAAATGAAACCGAAGGTGAGCGTGGTCCGGTTCTCGAACTTCGTGTAGCCCAGGGTGACATTGGTAAGGTAATCGGCAAATATGGTCGAATTGCTAAAGCGTTGCGCACAGTATTGAGTGCATCAGCCAGTAGGGATGGCAAGCATTACAGTCTTGACATACTGGACTAATTGAACTGTGGAAAAATCTAATCAAAACGACGTTTTTATCGTTGGCTTCGTTCGCGGCTCACACGGCATTTCGGGCGAATTTAAAGTTGAAAGCACTTCTGGCGAATATGAGCATTTTTTGCAAATGAAAGAAGTCGCTTTGAGGAACGGTAATACGGGAGAGTCAAAATCTTTTCCTGTTGAATACGCGGAAGTCGGCGGCCGTGACTTGTATCTAAAACTTGCGGGAATCGACAGCCCAGAGCTTGCTCAAAAGTTCAACAAATGGGAAATCGTAGTTCCGCGCGAGAACGCTTGTCCTCTTGGCGAGAACGAGTGGTATATCGAAGACTTAAAAAATTGTGCTCTTGTTTACAAGGGCAACGACGGATTGGCAGAAAAATCTGCGCCCATACAGGTGGGTACAATCACAGACGTAACGGAAGGCGGTTCTGGAAACCTCTTAGAGGTTTGTCTGGCCGAGGATTGTGATTGTCTTAGCGATGATGTCAAATTCGATTCCAATGGCAAGGTTCGCACGGTCTATGTGCCGCTCAAGGATCAGTTCATCGGAACGGTTGATGTCAAAAACAAGATAATCCAGTTGATGCACCTCTGGATTCTGGAGTAATTCCATGAAATTTACCGTGCTGACCTTATTTCCTGAGATTCCGCGCGCTTTTTTTGAAGCCTCAATCATGGCGAAAGCGGTTGAAAAGGGAATTATTGCCTACGATTTAGTGAATATCAGGGATTTTGCCTTTGATAAACACAAGACATGTGATGACAGGCCGTACGGAGGCGGTGCCGGTCAACTTTTGATGGCGGAACCTCTCGGGCGAGCGCTTGAAAGCGTAAAGGCCTACAAGAAGCATGTGATTTATGTCACACCTTCCGGAAAGCCGTTCACGCAAAAAAAAGCGCAGGAATTGAGTCAGAAAGAAGAAATCGTCCTTGTCTGCGGGCGGTATGAAGGTATCGACCAGCGGATTATCGACTTGTTCGTTGACGACGAACTCTCCATTGGGGATTATGTCATGTCAAGCGGGGAACTTGCCGCAACGGTCATTGTTGATTCAGTGTACCGTTTGGTCGAGAATGTAATCACCCCCGAAAGTTTGGACGAAGAAAGCTATTCTGACGGGCTTTTGGAATATCCGCAGTACACGCACCCGGCGTTGTATAAGGACATGGAAGTGCCCCCGGTTTTAACGAGCGGCAACCATGAAGAAATCCGAAAGTGGCGGCTGAAAAAGCGGCTCCAAAAAACGCTCGCGAACCGACCCGATTTAATCGTGTCAGCGCGAATGCAGGGCTTGCTCACTACAGAAGCCGAACAAATGATTGAGGAACTGACGGGCCAGGTTTCATTGAAGCGTACCCGCAGAAAAAACAGGAGAAAATAACAATGGATCTTATCAGAACTATTGAAGCACAGCAGGAAGACGAAACTTCCCTCAACTTCCGAGTTGGTGACACAGTAAAAGTCCACTTCGAGATTATCGAAGGCAAAACAAAGCGAATCCAGATTTTTGAAGGTCTCGTTATCGCAATCAAAAACAGCGGTGTCCGCAAGACATTCACTGTCCGCAAGATTTCTTACGGCGTTGGTGTTGAGCGAATCTTCCCAGTTTACAGCCCGCGCGTTGTAAATGTCGAAATCGTTCGCCCAGGCAAAGTCCGCCGCGCTAAGCTCTACTATGTCCGCGACAAGATTGGTAAGGCTGCAAAAGTCAAAGAGCTTATCGGTCAGCCAGCTGTCGAATACCTCAAATGGTCTCGCGACCTCTCAAAAGCAGCTGCTGAAAAAGAAGCCGCGCTCAAAGCAGAGGTTAAAGCTGAGGAAGCCGCAGAACACGCAAACGCACCAGCAAAAAAATAAGCTGAACATTGCGTGATACTATCCACAGATAGGCACAGATGTACACAGATTAAAGTTTTGTATTACGAGATTCTTTCGTTTTTAAGTGAACGGCTTTCGTACATGAAAATACCTAATCTGTGATAATCTGTGTGAATCTGTGGATTTTTTTTGCTTATTTATCGATGAATGCTGTTCGTGTTATACAAGGTCAAGTTTCTCAAAATGTGCGCGCTTCTGCTGTGGTGCGAAACGGCTCGGTTGTGACGGCGCGGGTGGTTTCGCAGAATGGAAATGGCTCGTACACGGTTTCGCTTGCGGGGCAGATGATTGAAGTGCGCTCGAAAGTGCCGCTTCAAAAAGGGCAGGTTTTTCAGGCAAAAGTCGCTATATCTGGAAATCAGCTTTTTCTTTCGCTTGTTTCGGAAGCAAAGAATGCGGGCGAGCTTGTGCAAAAACTTCCCGTTCAGAATCAAAATCTTTCCCCACTGGTGCAGAATTTTCTTTCTTCACTGGGGTTTGAGCCAAATCTTGATTCTTTTAAAATCGTACAGTTTATGCAGCAGCTTGGTATGAAATTCGATGTTGAGTCGGCAAAAAAAGCCCTGAATCAGTCTAAAAAAGATGGCACGGTACGCCAAGAAAAAGCGCAAATCTCGCTCTTGCTTGAAGAAAAAGGAATTGCGGCGAGTGACGAGCGCGTTTCGGCGATAGTGGGAAACGGAAAGCGGAAAAATGAAAATGGAAAAAGAAAGAAGGAAGAGAGAAATGGGCAGTTAGCAGTTAGCAGGGAGCAGGGAGCAGTTGATGACGGATTCTCTGTGCCCTCTGTGCTCTCCGTGAGAAACTTCTTCGATTCCGTTGATTCGGCTTCGCGCTCGCATGAGGTGGGGATTCTTTCGGCGTTTAACACGGTTTTGTCGGCGAGGGGGAAAAATCCGCCGCTTAATCACTGGCTTTTGCTTCCGTTTGAGTGGAATTTTCAGAATTATGAGGGAAATATCCGTCTTTTGTTTGATTCAGAACTTAAAAATATTCAAAAAGCAGTAATCGATGTGAAAAATTCTGCAAATCAGCATACATTCTTGCTTGGTTTTGAGAAAAATCAGCTTTCGGCGGTAAAATTTGCGACAAGTCTTGCCGTTTCACCTGATGCAAAAAATCGGCTTTCACAGCTTCTTCTCTCAAATTTTAATCGGAAAATCAGCGTGGAGCAGGTGGATTTTGATTCTGTGCAAGGATTTTGCGCTGATGATGAAGTTTTCGCGCAGGTGCAGGGGGTGGTGTAAGTGAAAGACGAGATTTTTTCTGCTGTCGCGCTCCGTTACCCTGAGTGGGCGGACGCTCCCTACATTTCGGCGAAGGCGAAGGGCAGCGTGGCGGAACGGCTCGTTAAAATCGCTGAGGAACATGATGTGCCTGTGGTCGAAAATGCGGAGATGGCGAACGTGCTTTCCTTGCAGAGTGTGGGAAGTTTTATTCCCGAAGAAACATATTCTGCAATCGCAACGATATTTGCCTTCATTATGGACTTGGAAAAAGCGCGCAGTTGAATTATAATAACTAATATCGAGGAGAGTGGGAGACTAGCATGGCTGAAAAAAAATTCAATAAAATTGATGCCCATGAAATCAAAGTTGGAATGCGTTTTTCCGCTCCCGTTTTTTTTGATGACGGCGACTCGATGTTCCTTGCTGAGGAAAAATCCATCAAAAATTACCATATCGATGCCATTCAGCGTTGGAATATCAGTTATCTGCTCACGTATGGACATTTAATTTCTGACAGCAAGAATCCTGCCCCCGAATCGATTTATCTGCTTGAAGATTTAGAAGAAGTCGAAGAATTATAAAAGGAACGCAAAACGTACGAATTTTGAACACGGGAACTGCTAAAAAACGCCCCTCGACTAAAAATCGTGGTGATTATGGTGAAGAAAAGGCGTGTTTGTATTTAAAAGCGAATGATTATGCAATAATCGAGCGGAATTTTCGGACACGCGTTGGAGAAATTGATATAATTGCGAAACAAGGTGAGATTCTTGTTTTTGTAGAGGTCAAAACGCTTCCTAGTGGAAACGCAGAGACACTTGCGCACGAATTAGATGCAAGAAAGCAGCGAAAAATTGTCAAAACGGCTAATTTTTTTCTGCTAAAACATCGAGAATATAATAGCAGCAAAATCAGATTTGATGTCATTGTTATCGACATGCCTGGTTTGTGTCCTGTGTACCATATTCAAGATGCTTTTTCGGAGTTTTTATGACTTCTTCTACTAAATCTGTCGTGTTAAACGGAACATTCTCACCACGCGTAATGGAATTGCGAAAAAAAATTCACGATGCTGAATATGTTGATTTTGCAGTTCAAAGAATCGCGCAAGTCTTAAGTAGAAAGATTGTAGAAGACAGCGAGCAGCAATCTATGAGGAGAAGGCATGAGTCGAAGTGACCGACGACGCGGTGGACGAAATCGAAGTTACCGTGAAGGCAATGCAAACGAAAAAAACGAGCGCTGCAAGAATCAGGATAGCCGCCATTCTGAGCGTTCTGAGCGAAAAAATCAGCATGAAACGAGGGGAAGTGGCGCATATGAGCGAAGGCAGGAACGTCGCCATTTATTGAATTCTGTCAGTCCAAAAGAAATCGAAGAAAGCAAAATTGCAATTCGTGCATTTAAAGAGCATGTTGTTACGTGTGAATTATGTGGCGAGCCTATAAGTGATATTGCGAGTGCAATTTCAAATCGCGGAAGCGAGAATCCAGTGCATTTTGATTGCGTTCTAAATAAAATCATTGAACAAGAAAAAATTACGCCTTCGGAGAAAGTCGCATATATCGGTCAGGGAAGATTCGCGGTACTTTCTTTTGAGAATCCGCATGACCAAAAGCATTTCTCAATCAAGCGGACGATTGAATGGGAAGCCCGCGACGCTGAACGTGGTGCATGGCGTGACGAAATGGCGGGTCTTTTCAGCCAGGTCAAATAAAACAAAAAACGCTTTCTGATTTAGAAAGCGTTTTTTTATGCTAGAGTTTGAACAAGTGGCGGATATTTTTATCCACAAGCACACTCAGCTCGCTCGACATAATTCCGCGGGCTTGCGCCACAAAATGATAGCAGTGCTCGATTAAAACGGGCGTATTCGTCTGCCCACGGAACGGCACGGGAGCGAGATACGGCGAATCGGTTTCCATAAGAATGCGGTCGTCGGGCACGAAGCGGAGCAGTTCCGTCATTTCGTCCATTTTTGTCTTTTTGGTATAAGTGGTCGCCCCGCCGAACGCAATGTACCAGCCCAAATCTAAAAATTGCAGAGCTTCTTCTTTTCCGTACGAATAGCAGTGAATGATTCCATTGTGATAGCCCATGTTTTTAATGCAGTCAATTGTGTCAGAAAAGGCATCTCGGCTATGCACCACGACGGGAAGATTCATTTTTCGCGCAAGTTCAATCTGCATTTGGAACAATTCGCGCTCCCCCTCATACACGCTTTGGTCAAAATCGCTCTCGCACCGCCCGTCAACGCCGCTCGGATTCCAGTGATGGTCAAGCCCGCACTCACCGATTGCAACGAGATGAGATTTATCTACAAAAGCTTCGATTGAATCTTCAAGTTTTTTCATCGCCTCAACGCGATTTTTGATTTCATCGACATCTGGCCAGATTCCCGCGCTGTAATAAAGCATTTCGTCCGCCGCACCGCGTACGCTCTCAGGCAATTTCGCGACCGTTTCTTGAATCTGCACATGACGGCGGAGCAAATCGTCACTCCGCGTGCCAATATCCAAACCAAAGAACATATTCCGCTCGGCGAGTTGCGTTAAAATCTCGCCCCCGTCCAAGCCGCGCTCGATTAAATGATGAAAATGAAAATGCGTATCACTGAACATGCGGATATTCTAGCGGATTTGAAGGGAATTTGCAAAAGTCAGAGAAAACCGCCGATTCAATCTTGAAAACAAGCCGATTCTTGTGATATACTCAGTGCGTTGTTTACAACGATGCCAGGATGGTGGAATAGGTAGACACAAGGGACTTAAAATCCCTCGACAGCTAATACCGTCGTGCCGGTTCGATTCCGGTTCCTGGCAAAAAAAAGCACTTCGCCAAGCGGTGAAGTGCTTTTTTTATGCTGTTTTCGTTAGAGCTCTAAAAGCTCCGTGTAGCTCTTCAACGCACCCGTTGCCTGCCCTGAAAGAACGGTTTTTGCGAGTTTCTTTCCGAGCTGGACGCCTTCCTGATCGAAGCTGTTGATGTTCCACACGAAGCCCTGGAACATGACTTTGTTCTCGTAGTGGGCGAGGAGCGCACCGAGAGAAGACGGTGTGAGCTGTTTTCCGTAGATGAGGCTGCTTGGTCGCTCTCCCGCGAATGTTTTGTTCGGGTCAGAGTCATCTTTACCGCACGCGAAAGCTACAATCTGCGCCGTGACATTTGCGCCGAGTTTTTTCTGGCTCGTTGACTCTTCGATGACCACATCACAGCCCGCCTGATTTTCTTTGAATGCGATGAACTGGAGCGGCACGATGTCCGTTCCCTGATGAAGAAGCTGATAGAATGAGTGCTGACCGTTTGTGCCCGGCTCGCCGAAGATGACAGGACCGGTGATATAGTCGAGCTTGTCGCCGAAGCGGTTCACGCTCTTTCCGTTTGATTCCATGTCGAGCTGCTGCAAGTGCGCAGGGAAGCGAGAGAGTGCCTGTGAGTAGGGAAGAACCGCTGTTGCAGGATAGCCCTGTACATTTCGCTCGTACACGCCGATGAGCGCGTCAAGCATCGCCGGGTTTTTGAGCAAATCCGTGTTTGTGGCGAGTTTGTCTTCTTCTGCCGCGCCTTTAAGGAAGTCGTCAAAGACCTGTGCGCCGAACGCGAGCGAGAGCACTGCCCCGCCGACTCCAGAAGTTGAAGAGTAGCGGCCGCCGATGTAGTCGTCCATGTAGAACGCTTCGAGATAGTCAGGGTTGTGCGCGAGCGGAGAAGTCTCAGAAGTGACGGCAATCATGTGATTTGACGGATTCAAGCCCGCTTTTTTGAGCGCGTCCTTTACGAATGATTCGTTGGTGAGCGTTTCGAGCGTGGTTCCTGATTTTGAAACCAAGATGAAGATTGCGTGAGCGAGGTCGGTTGAAGCGAGCACTGCCGCCGCGTCGTCGGGGTCAACATTCGAGATGAATTTCGCTTCCATTTTGAAGGTTTTGTTTGCCTTTGCCCAGTTTTCGAGAGCCAAGTACATTGCACGAGGACCTAAATCCGAGCCGCCGATACCAATCTGAACGACGGTGGTGAATTTTTCGCCCTTTGCGTTTACGATTTTGCCCGAGTGGACTTTTTCTGCGAATTCAGCGATTCGTTTTTGCTCTTTAAGGTAGAATTCGCGCTTGTTCGTGCCGTCAGCGTTCACGGCATTTCCGAGCTGGCCGCGGCAGAGGTGGTGCAGGACCATGCGTTTTTCGCCCGTATTGATGACTTCGCCGTTGTAAGTCGCCGCGAATTTTTCGGTGAGCTGGGCTTCGGCGGCGAGTTCTTTGAGGACTACGAGCACCTTTTCGTCAACCTGCTTTGCCGCGTAGTTGTAGGTAAGACCCGCGCCCATCGGAACGCTGTAGTTTTTTACACGGTCGGCTGCCGTGCTTGCAGAGAGAGCCGCCTTGACGCTGACCGCGCCTTTGAGCGACTGAAGTTTTTTGTAAGAAGAAAGTTTGTCCAAATTTTCCCAAGTGATAGCCATAATTGCCTCTTTTTATGAAAATAAGATGAAAATAGTGTACCATGAAATAAGAGACTTTGGAAGAAAAAAAGAGCACGAGAGAAAAAGAAACCGTGCGGAAAAATCACAGATTTTTCCGAGACTCGCTCAAAAGTCGTCTCACGACTTTTGCCGGCTGCGCCGTCGCTCACTAGGTTGCGTTTTCTCTCGTTGTGTTAATTTGTGGGGCAGTTTGGGTGAGATACGCTTGCGCTTGCTGTGTCTTTTTTGAGACCGAGCATCTCGCGCATGGTTCGCCAGCCGAGTTCAGCGCATTTTACGCGCGCGGGCATGTGCTGGATTTCGCGGAGTGCGCTGGCTTCGTCAAGCTCCTCAATCTGCTCGTCGGTGACTGTGCCTTGAATCATTCCCATAAAGATTTCGCAGAGACGGAGTGCTTCGCTTTCTTCCTTTCCGATGATTAAGTCGAGCATCATGTCACAACTCGCCTGGCTAATCGCACACCCGCTCCCCGTGAACGCGCCGTCAGTGATTTTGCCGTTCTCGGTTTTGAGCGTGAGCGTGATATTGTCGCCACAGCTTGGGTTTACGCCCTGAAGCGAGAGATTTGCGCCCGCCAAAGCACTTTTATGCGCGGGATTTATATTGTGTTCGTTTAAAATTTCGCGATATAACTCTTTTAGTTCCATGTCGCTATTGTAGTGTTTTTACTTTTTTCGGGGAAGAGCGAGCGTAAATTCTGCCCATTTTCCGACTTCGCTGTTTGCCGTGAGCGTACCGCCGTGGTCAGTCGCAATTGCGCGCGCGATGGCAAGCCCCAAGCCGTAGCCGCCCGTTTTTCGTGCGCGTGAGTAATCTGAGCGGTAGAAACGCAAGAAGATTTTCTCGAGCTCCTCTTTTGGAATTCCCGCGCCCGTGTTGTGCACTTTGAACAAGATTTTCTGACCTTCGACAAACGCCCGGACGGTGATTTTCGCGCCACTCTCTGAGTTTTTGATTGCGTTGTCGACGAGAATGATGAATACTTGCTTGAGTGATTTTTCGTCTCCCGTGCAGATGATGCCCGGCTGAATGTCGAGTGTGAGCCGTTTTCCGCTCTCGAAGGCGACGACTTCAAACGGAAGGATAGAATTTTCGACGGCGTTTGAAAAATCGAAATCCGAGAAGTTGAGCGGATTACGCCCCGCGTCGTTTTTTGCGAGGTAGAGCAGGTCTTTTACCAGCTCGCCCATGCGTGTGTTCTCAGCTTTGATGTATTCAAGCCATTTATTTCCTTTGATTTCGTTTTCGAGAACGTCGAGGTTCGCGCTGATGACGGCAATCGGCGTTTTAAGCTCGTGCCCGGCGTCGGCGATGAATTGCTTTTGCTTGATGAACGCTTCTCGGATCGGGCGCACCATGAACGCAGAGACGGGAAGAGAGATGATGAGCGAGATAACGAGACAAGAGATGTACACGAGGATAGAGTAAATGTAGAATTTGTACAGCGTTTTTAGCTCGGCGTTGCAATTGAGAAAACAGATGAGCTTGTTGCCCGAGTCAATGGTGGTGACTGAATACATAACGCCGTCAATCGTGCCGTAGCGTTTTTCTTCTTGAAAAATGCGTGAGACGAGCGTTGCTATTTCTTCATCGGTGTAGCTGAGCGGGAAATCTTGAATGACTTCTTTTAATTCACCGGTCGGAGCGATTTTTACGGCAAAATAGTTTCGAAGCCCTGCCTGTTTGTCATGAGTCAGACCGAGAAGCGACGAAGTGTTATCAAAAAAAAAATGAGAACTATTTTGTGTTGCCGAGGTCGTTGCGTCGAACTCTGACTCAAAACCAAGCTGCGCTTTGTCGCGCGGAAAGTTCTGTCCGTTTTTGGCAAGACGCTCCATATCCTCGGGACGTGGGGGGCGAGGGCGGTGACCGTCGTTTTCTGCCAGCATTTCAAGGAACATTCGTGCTTCGTTTCTTTCTCGATGTGTAATCATCATGTTGAGTGAAAGAATGACCCCCGCAAATACGAACATCTCGACAATCACGATTGAAAGAATAAATTTGATTTGAAGTTGTTTTATTACTTTCATTATTTTACTGCGCCCCCGTTTTTTTTGTAAGAAGATGTTATCTTGTTTCGTCTTCGAGAGAATAGCCGATTCCTCGTGCCGTTCTGATTCGGATTTTGACTTTAAGATTCTCAATCTTCTTTCGGATGAATGAGATATAGACTTCGACGTTGTTGTACTCAGCGTTTGAGTCGCCGCCCCAAATCTTTTCGATGAGCTGCTCTTTGGTGATAATCTGGTGGGGGTGCTCGAACAAGAGCGAGAGGATTTGGTATTCTTTGAGTGAGAGTTTGATGGCTTCGCCGCGCTGAGACTGAAGCTCGCAGTTGTTTTTGCTGAGCGTTAAGTCGCCGAACGTGACTGATTCTTCTCTGAGCTCACCCTTGCGACGTGTCAAGGCGCGCACGCGAGCGAGCAATTCATCGCTTGAGAACGGTTTTGTGAGATAATCATCCGCGCCCGAATCGAGACCGTTGATTTTGTCGGTCACTTCGTCTTTTGCGGTCAACAAAAGCACGGGAACGTTATTGTGATTTTCGCGAAGAGTCTTTAGAATTGTGATGCCGTCAATTCCTGGAAGCATGATGTCAAGGATGATTGCATCATAAATCTGCGATTCCGCGTATTTAAGACCCTCTTTGCCATCGAGCACTGCATCAATGCTGATTCGATTCTTCTTGAAGATTTCAACGAGAGCTTGTGAGAGACCTTCTTCGTCTTCTACCAGTAATACACGCATGGGATGCCTCCATAATTCATTTTATACAATCAGTATACACCGACATGTATTAGAGAATCTGAAAATATCTTAAAATTAATCTGAAATTTTAAAAGCGAACTTTCGTTTTATATACACTCGCCCCCTTTTCTTGTATAATTCTCGCATTATGGCAAAGATTCAGATGAAAAACGCAATCGCCGAGCTTGACGGCGATGAAATGACGAGAGTTTTGTGGGCGGTTATCAAAGAAAAACTTCTTGAACCGTTCGTTGATTTGAAAACCGAGTATTATGATTTGGGCTTGAAGCACCGCGACGACACCGATGATAAAGTCACCTACGAAAGCGCGGCGGCTATCAAACGGCTCGGCGTGGGCGTAAAATGCGCCACAATCACTTCAAATGCAGCTCGCGTTAAAGAATACAACTTAAAGCAGCTCACCCGCTCGCCAAACGGCATTATCCGCGAAGAGCTTGACGGCACGGTGTTCCGCGCTCCCATTTTTGTAAAAAACATTCAGTGCTCAGTCACGAGCTGGAAAAAGCCGATTGTGCTCGGTCGCCACGCGTACGGCGATGTCTACAAAAACTGCGAAATCAAGACTGACCAGCCAGGAACGGCGGAACTCGTGTTCACAGGAAAAGACGGCACGGTTATCCGAAAGACAATCCAAGAGATGAAAGGACCTGGCATTTTGCAGGGAATTCACAACATGGATTCTTCAATCGAAAGTTTTGCGCGTTGCTGCTTCAATTACGCGCTCGACCAGAACATCAGCGTGTGGCTCGGCACAAAAGACACGATTTCAAAAACTTACGACGGCAATTTCAAAGAAATCTTCCAGCGCGTGTTCGACACCGAATTCAAAGAGAAGTTTGAGAAGGCAGGTCTTGAATATTTCTACACTTTGATTGACGATGCCGTTGCCCGTGTTATGAAAAGCGAAGGCGGCTTCTTGTGGGCGTGCAAAAACTACGACGGCGATGTCATGAGCGATATGATTGCCTCTGCGTGCGGCTCTTTAGCCATGATGACAAGCGTTCTCGTTTCCCCAGACGGAAAATACGAGTACGAAGCAAGCCACGGCACGGTTCAAAAGCACTACTACCGCTACCAGAAAGGCGAAAAGACTTCGACAAACCCAGTCGCGCTCATTTTCGCCTGGACGGGTGCACTCGCAAAACGCGCCGAACTCGACGGCACTCCCGAATTGGCTGACTTCGCCAAAAAACTCGAAAAAGCCACGCTCGATGTAATTGAATCGGGCGTAATGACAGGAGATTTGGCTCGATTGGCAAACCCGCCCGCAAAACAAACGGTAAACAGTTGGGAATTTATTGATATTATCGCTGATAAACTGAAATAAATGTATTGTCACACGGATTCGATTTTGCTAACGCAAAATCAATTTTTATAAAGTGAAAGAAAAATCGTTAGATTTTTCGAATCCGTGTGACTATTTTTCAATTTTCAGTTTTCAACTTTCCGTTTTCTAAAGTTCTTCTACCTTTTTATTCTGATAGTGCAGGCTCATAGCGATGGCATTTGCCGCCGTTATGAGCAAATCCATGTCGCTGTATTGCCAAATACGTATTTTTGATGATGAATCGGCGCGAATGTAGCCGAACACTTCGTCGTTGAACGCAATCGACGCGTAGACCGTTGACTTTATGCCCTGCTTTTCGCAGGTTTCAAGCAGCGTGCTTTGCCCAATATCCTTGAGGTGCGTGACGTCATTGAGATAGTAGCAGCCCAAGACGGGGCTGATTTCCTTTACAAAGAATGGATCACCGATAAATTCAAATTCTTTTGTGCGAGACAGCGTGTAAACTTGCGAGAATATGAGTTTTTTGTCTGTTTGAATCGAAATGTGGTCAATCATGAGCGTTGAGCTGAGGAACGAGAACACGTTTTTGATTCCCTCTGCGAGATTTGGGCTCTCGTTTATCATCTTGAAAATCTCGGTGTGCAGCTGCATTGACGAAATTGTCGTGTCGTTTGACCCGTGCAATTTGATGTTCTTGTGTTTTTCCTCGAGGTAGATGATGAAGCAGTTCCGCCCCTTTATTTTGCCACGGTAGAGCGCTTTGTCGGTCGTCTCGAATAATTCTTCGTAGGTTTGTGCGTCTTTTGGAAAGCGTGAAAGCCCGAGCGTGCACGTGATGTACAGATTTGGAAACTCCGGAGAAGTTTTTCCGTCGATAGAGCGGAGCACTTCGCGGCATAACGACCAGACGGCATCGTAGTCGGTGATGCCTTCGATGACGACCATGAATTCATCGCCGCCGAAACGCCCGAGCACGGCACGCTCCCCAAACGCATTTTTGAGATTTGTCGCAAAGAACGAGATGATTTTGTCGCCCGCTGAATGACCGTAATTGTCATTTACGTGCTTGAAGTTGTCGATGTCGATGAGGGCAAAACTGAACGGCGTACCTGTTTCGATAAGGTGTTTTGTGTATGAGATTATGACATCGCGTGCGTATAAGCCCGTTAACGAATCAGTTTGATTTTGTAAACTCTTAAAAAAATCTCTGTTCATTTCTTTATCATCTTCCACCATCGGAAATTCTATCACGGGTGTCGTAAATTCGTCAATTTTTTTTTCGTGAGCATTTTCTTATGCGAAGATTACTGGTCTTGCGGTGGATTGGGTTCGTTCTCGCTATTTTCTTGCTCTGGTGGAGTGGGAGAGGGCACGGGCTCTTCCCGTTTTTTGTCCGAAAGCGTTAATTTTCCTGTGATGCTGAGAATTCCCGATGGACTGAGCGATACTTTTAATGCTCCTGCATATTCTTTTTCGGCGGTTTCGGCACTTGTATCTTGCTTGTACGTTTTTTCTACTTCGGGGGGGGCGTCGTCTGTTTCATCGCTCGATTTTGCTTCTGATTCTTTTTTTTCTGCTTCTGGTTTTGTCTCACCGGGTTCTGCAATAAAAAAAGCGGTTTGCACGTCCAGGAGACCTTTTTCATCGGTCTCAATTTTGTAGTCAATGCCACGATGAGAAAAGGTGATGGTTATTTTCTTTTTGTCTGCCTGTACCGTGAAATTGTCGTTTTCGAGAAGCGTGAACGGAGAGACTGCGAACAGAAAAAGCGAGCGAAGTCCTTTTGGTGCCTGTTTTATTTTTCCTGTCGTGTCGAAACTGATTGCACGGAATTCTTTTGTGCTGTGTTTTGCCGATGCTCCTGAAACTGCATCAAAGCTGTCTTTGTATGTGGAAGTTGTGTTTTTCCAGTGGAAATAGTTCTTTTTGTCTGGTGCGCGCGTGTTGAGTCGGAAATCAATCTTCACATATTCGGTTTTGTTTTTCCCCGTGGTCGTTGCGCTGTATCCAAAGCCGGAGATAAAAACTGAAGTTAAAAAAACAAACAAAAATCTGCGGAAGTCTGCCATGCTGAGCATAGTATCACGTTGCAGAAAAAAGTGCGAGTATTTTTAGTGATGAGTCGATAGTATAAAACCCATGCGGACGCTAGGTAAAAAAACATTTTTCATTGTCGAAACGGCTTAAATTCGGTATATTTTTTTCATGGCTAATTTACGCAATTTACTTGAAATCCAAAACTTGAATGTTGATATAGAAAAAAAGCATGTCATTGACGGCGTGAACCTCGTCGTAAATCCGGGCGAAACGCATGTCCTCATGGGACCGAACGGAGCGGGAAAAAGCACACTCGGTTACACGATTATGGGAAACCCGCGCTACACGGTGAGCGGTGGAAAAATTTTCTTTGACGGCGAGGACATCACGGAGTTTGGCGCGGACAAACGAGCCGCAAAAGGCATTTTCCTTTCGTTTCAGGCTCCGCTTGAAGTTCCGGGAATCTCGCTCGAAAGTTTCATTCGCACGGCTTTGCAGCAGCGCACGGGCGAGCGCGTAAAGCTCTTCCAGTTCCAAAAACAGCTCAAAGAAACGATGAAACTCCTTCACATGGACGAAAGCTACGCGAGCCGCGATTTAAATGTGGGATTTTCGGGCGGCGAGCGAAAAAAGAGCGAGATTTTGCAGCTTTTAATGCTTTCTCCAAAACTTGCGATTCTCGACGAAACGGACAGTGGACTTGATGTTGACGCGGTGCGCACGGTCTCAAAGGGAATCGAAGAATACCAAAAACGCATGAACGGCGCATTGATTATCATCACGCACTCAACGAAGATTCTTGAAAGCCTCCATGTCGATAAAACGCACATTCTCGTCAAGGGCAAAATCATCAAAGAGGGCGACGGAAGTCTTGTCGAAGAAATCAACGCGAACGGATTCGAGCAGTTTATCAATTAAAATTTCTCACAGAGCTTAAGAGCGCACAGAGATTCTTTGTGCGATGGCTCTGTGAACTCTGTGTTCTCTGTGAGGGATAAAACAATGGAAAACGAAAAATTCAACATAAAAAGCATGGCTGACTCTCCCTACGATTTCCGCTACGAGGAGAAGGGCTTTTACCGAAACAAGCAGGGGCTTACCCCCGAAATCGTCGCGAAGCTTTCCGACGACAAGAACGACCCCGACTGGATGCGCGAATTCCGCCAGAACGCGCTCAAAATCTACAACGAGCTTCGTGTTCCTGACTGGGGGCCTGACATTTCTGGCTTGAACATCGATGAAATCGCGACTTATGTGCGTCCGAACACGAAGATGCAGGGCAAGTGGGAGGATGTTCCTGAGGACATCAAGGACACTTTTGAAAAACTCGGAATCCCAGAGGCGGAGCGAACGAGCCTTGCGGGGGTGGGTGCGCAGTATGACAGTGAGCTTGTCTATCATAATTTGCAGGACGAGGTTGCAAAGCAGGGGGTCATCTACACGGACTTTGAAAGCTCCCTGCGCGGTGAGTATGCGGACATGGTTCGCGAGCATTTCATGCAGCTCGTAAAGCCGAACGACCACAAATTCGCGGCTCTGCACGGGGCGGTCTGGAGTGGCGGGTCGTTCGTCTATGTGCCGAAAAATGTCAAGGTCGAGATTCCCTTGCAGTCCTATTTCCGTCTGAACGCAAAGGGCGCGGGGCAGTTCGAGCATACGCTTATCATCGTGGACGAGGGCGCGGACTTGCACTTCATCGAGGGCTGTTCCGCCCCCAAATACAATGTCGCCAACCTTCACGCGGGCTGCGTTGAGCTGTATGTCAAGAAGGGGGCGCACCTTCGCTATTCCACCGTGGAAAACTGGTCGAAGAACATGTACAACCTCAACACCAAGAGAGCTAGAGTGGAAGAGGGCGGCTCAATCGAATGGGTCTCAGGCTCGTTCGGAAGCCACATTTCCTATCTCTATCCACAGAGCGACTTGATTGGTCGCGGTGCGCGGGCTGAGTTTACGGGAGTCACCTTCGCGGGCGAGGGGCAGAACCTTGACACGGGCGCAAAAATGGTGCACATCGCCCCTGCCACCACGAGCGTCATCACCACGAAGTCGCTCTCAAAGTCGGGCGGCATCTCCACCTACCGAAGCGCAATCTACATCGGAAAGGAAGCGGCGGGGAGCAAGGCGAGCGTCAGTTGCGAAAGCCTCATGCTCGACAACATCTCCCGAAGCGACACCGTTCCCGCCATGGACATCCACACCGACGACTGCGATGTCGGCCACGAAGCGAAAATCGGCAGAATCTCAAACGACGCGGTGTTTTACCTGATGAGCCGCGGAATCAGCGAGGAGGAAGCGCGCACGATGATAGTCTCAGGCTTCGCCAACCCCGTGAGCAAGGAACTCCCGCTCGAATACGCCGTCGAGATGAACAATTTGATACGGCTGGAGATGAAAGGCTCGCTGTAAACGGAAAATGGAACGTTGAAAACTGAAAATGGGAGAATTGTATGGCTGAGGCAAAACGATTTGAAAATATAAACCGCATCCCCGCGCTTACGTGGAACTGGCTCAAAATGAACCGCGATTCGGCTGAGATTGTGCCACCGGGCTTTTTTGAGCCTGAAATCCGCTCGATTCCGAAAGGCTTTTCGGTGATACGCGAGGGTGCGATTGACCTTGCGACTTTTCCGGCGCTCAAAGCGGGAATCGGCGAGGAACTTTCTGACTATCTTGAAAAAAATGTGTTCAAGGGCGTGGGGCAAATCATCACGCTTGAAGAGAGCAGCGAGCAGCCTTTCGTGCTTTCGTTCAATCCGGCGGAATCTTCAAAATCAGCGGGCGGGGTAGAGAGCATTGCCGCATCGCAAATCATCTATGCGCGGGCGAACACCGAGGGCACGGTGATTTTCGTGTACGAGGGCGGCGCGGATTCTTCAAAAATCGACTCGTTTATCCGCACGCGCGTGTATGCCGAGGAAAATGCGAAAATTCACGTCATCAAAGTGCAACTCTTGGGAAAAAATCAGAATCAGATTGACGAGACGAGCGTTTTGGTAAAAGAAAACGCGCTCGTTCACTTTACGCAGATTGAGCTGGGCGGAAATCATGTCAATTCTGGTCTTTACACCGAGCTTTCAGAGCACAAGGCGCGGTTTAAGAGCGAGCTTGCGTTTATCGCAAACGGTGAGCAGCATTTCGACATCAATCACGCAGTCATTCACACGGGGAGCGAGACCGACACAAAAATGCTCGTAAAGGGCGTTGTTGACGGAAACGCGCTCAAAAATTATCGCGGCACGATAGACTTTAAGCGCGGTTGCTACGGGGCAACGGGCGACGAGCAGGAAGAAACGCTCCTCATGAGCCGCACTGCCGTGAACAAATCGATTCCGATGATTCTCTGCGACGAAGAAAATGTAAGCGGTACGCACGGCGCAACCCTCGGGCGGCTGGGCGCGGAAGAACTCTTTTACATGCAGAGCCGAGGAATCAGCGAGGAAGAAGCGAAAAAAATGATGACGCGGGCGAAGGTCACGAGCGTGGCGAGCCTCATTCCCGATGAGCGAGTGCGTGAGAAGATAGAAGCGTTCTTGGGATAAGCTAGTGCTCGATTTTGAATTTGAGGTCGTGCAGTGCTTTTGAAACGGCGGTTTGCACGGCTGAATTCACAGTCTCGCTAACGATTTCAAATTGATTGCTGGTGAGTTTGTCTTCGAGAATGTAATCTTCGATTTCTGTTTTGAAAAGTTCTGCTGGCGGAACTTTTACGGCATTTGCAATCTCGAAAATCAAGTCGAAAGACGGTTTTGTCATTCCGCACTCGATATTTCCGATTGTTCCGTTTGATACATCACATAGCTCTGCTAATTTTGCTTGCGAAAGTCCGGCTCTTTTCCTGAAGAATTTCATGTTAGCAACAAAGCTTTCCTGATACGCAGTCATGCGCCCATTATGAATGAGAAAAATGTAATTTGATACAGAGCGCAAGCGAGTGACAGGATTTGTGAATACTCAGTTTAAATGATTAGACCTGTTCGGAAAACGCTAGTCGCGAAGCGACCGCAGTTTCCAAACACCTCTATTTTTTACTGATACTTCATTTCACTCCATTTGAAAAATCGCGGGGCTTTGTAGTCAATCCACCATTCGCCCTTGTAAAATCCGTTGTCGTTTGCGACGGGCGTGACGAATATGACTTTCGTGGGATTTTCGGTGTCGTACTCAAACACATTCGATTCCCACTGATTTTGATTTTCAATTCCTTTTGCGAGTTCAAAGCCCTGATAGCTTTCACGGGGCGTGTACACGGAAAAGCGGTATTTTCCAGGGCGAAGATTCAAGTGCATCGCCATTCCGCCGTCAAGGTAGAGTTTGTTTTTGTAATGGTTCACCACATTCGGAATTGTCGCCCATTCATACGTCGCTTTGACCTTCGTTTTTGAAACATCGTTCCCGTTTTCGTCCTCAATCCGCACAAAGCAGCGGATGTAATTGAAGTCAGTTTTGTTTTCGCTTCGGTAGATGATGAGTTCCCACGGATTGTGCTTCACGCGCGGAAGGTCAGAATCAGCGGAGAGCGAAAAAAGCGAGAAAATCACGAACAGGGCGGGAAGAAATTTCTTCATCAGTACATTATCGGAATTCTCGAATGGAAAATTGAAAACGGAAAGCGGAAAAACGCTAGCTTTTAATTTTCAACTTTCATTTTTCAATTTTTCAAAAACCTACTGAAATTCTAGGTAAAAGCACTTCTCACACGGGCAAAAAAAATCTATAATAATTCCATGAACAAATTCCGCACTGATTTTCCGCTTTTTAAGGCGATTGATGAAAAAAATTCTGTCGATAACTCGGGGCTTGTCTATTTGGACACGGCGGCAACGGCTCAGCGACCATACATCGTTTTGAATGCGATGACGCATTTTTATGCAACCCAGAACGCAAATCCCCTGCGCGGCTTGTACTCTTTGAGCGAGCGGGCAACGAAGGCGTATGAGGACGCGCGAGAAACGGTCGCAAAATTCATCAACGCGCCGTCAGCTAAGGAAATCATTTTTACGCGGAACACTTCGGAAGGCTTGAACCTTATCGCAAACACTTACGGGATAGCGAATGTGAACGCGGGAGACGAAATCGTCATCTCGATTATGGAGCATCACTCGAACATTCTCCCCTGGCAATACATTCGTGACACAAAGGGTGCGGTCTTAAAATTCATGTATGTCGATAAGGAAACGGGCGAAATTCCCGAAAGCGAGTACGCGAAAATCACGCCGAAGACAAAAATCGTCTCGCTCACGCATGTGTCGAATGTCTTGGGAACGACGAACCCAATCAAAAAAATCGCCGAGATTGCGCACAAAAACGGCGCGGTCATGGTGGTGGACGGGGCGCAGTCAACTCCGCATATCAAAGTCGATGTGCAGGATTTGGGCGCGGACTTTTTTGCGATGAGCGGGCATAAACTCTGCGGACCTATGGGAATCGGCGCGGTGTGGGGCAAACTGGAGCTTTTAGAGGCAATGCCTCCGTTCTTGCGTGGCGGCGAGATGATTGAATATGTCACCGAGGAAAGCGCGACTTGGGCGGAAGTGCCGCATAAATTCGAGGCGGGCACGGTAAGTGCGGGCGACGCGGTGGGAATGGCGGCGGCAATCCGCTACATTCAGTCGGTCGGCTTGGACACAATCACAGAGCACGACAATGCGCTTGCTGTCCGGCTCATCGAGGGAATGAAAAAAATCCCGCATGTGAACATCATCGGAAACAAAGACGGCACAAAACGCTGCGGAATCGTCACTTTTACGGTGGACGGCGTTCACCCGCACGACATCGCCACGCTTTTGAGCGAGGAAAACATCGCAATCCGCGCGGGGCATCACTGCGCACAGCCGCTTGGCGCATATCTCGGAGAGCCGGCAACCGCACGGGCAAGCCTTTACTTCTATAACACAGAAGAAGAAATCGACGCGCTTCTTGAAAATGTGGCGAAACTCCGAAAATGGAGCGGGTTTAAGGATTAAATTCCGCTACTTTTATAAATCACTTTATTTTGTTAGAATGGGTTTACTATGATTAAAAGAAACACAGGTTTTGCAAATTTGACCGCGGGCTATCTTTTTCCTGAGATTGCCCGCCGCCGCCGTGAATATGCTGCTTCTCACCCAGAAGCAAAAATTATTTCTCTCGGAATCGGAAACACCACCGAGCCGCTTTCAAAACACATCGCCTCTGCCATGAGCGATTACGCGCTTGCCCTTGCCACTCCCGAAGGCTACTCGGGCTACGGTGACGAGCAGGGAAATTCTGCGCTCCGAGCAAGGATTGCCGAAGTCTTTTACAAAGGAATGGCTGACTCAAGCGAAGTGTTCATCTCTGACGGAGCAAAGTGCGACATCGCGCGAATTCAAACGCTATTTGGTCGCGATGTAAAAGTCGCCGTGCAAGACCCTGCATATCCCGTTTATGTTGACGGAAGCGTGGTTGTGGGCGCGGCTGGCGAGAACAACGGCACGGGCTACAAGGGAATCACCTATCTTCCCTGCACCGAAAAAAATGATTTTTTCCCTGATTTGAGCAAGGTCGAAAAAAACACGCTCATTTATTTCTGCTCGCCGAACAATCCGACGGGCGTGTGCGCCACAAAAGAGCAGCTCAAAAAACTCGTTGATTTCGCAAATGCGAATGGCTGCATCATCATCTACGACGCGGCATACTGCGAGTTTATCCGCGATAAAAATCTTCCCAAAACGATTTTTGAGATTGAAGGTGCAAAGACATGCGCAATCGAAGTGAACTCATTCTCAAAGCCCGCGGGCTTCACGGGCGTTCGCTTGGGCTGGAGCATCGTTCCGAACGATTTGAAATTCGAGGACGGCACGAGCGTAAACAAAGACTGGAACCGCGTCATGACGACTTTATTCAATGGTGCGTCAAACATCGCTCAGGCGGGCGGCTTGGCGGCACTTGACGAGCAGGGCTTACAGGACATGCGCGCTCAGGTTGATTACTATCTTGCGAACGGCAAAAAAATCAAGGAAACGCTCTCGGGCGAAAATTTCAAGAAAATGGGAGTCGAAGCCTACTTCACGGGAAACGGTCCCTATGTGTGGGCGAAATTCCCGAACCAAAAAAGCTGGGATGTCTTCGACGCGATTTTGGACAAGTGCCACATTGTTACCACGCCGGGAAGCGGCTTCGGCCCGAGCGGCGAATCTTTCATTCGCTTCAGCTCATTCGGCCACAAAGCCGACATCGAAGAAGCCTGCAAGCGACTTCAGAGTTTTTCTCTGTAAGCTGAGCGCAAGAAACTGTAACATATACAGTTGAGCAAAAAACGGCGGAAAGCGAGGTTGTGACACGAAATCCACTTTGCGCGGCGAGCGAAGCGAGTCAAATTCCTTGTACGCGCAACCGTGGATTTCTGTGGCACGTTCTCGCTGGAAGCCGTTTTTTGTTTAAGCGAGATAATCCTACAATTCTTTTTTGTAGCCAATGTTCAGCTTTATCGCTTCCGCATTCGCCTCCGTGAATTTCATCACGTTCGCCTGTAGCATAATCTTTACGTTTCCGTCCATTGCATGCAGGTCGATGAATGGCGCGACTTTTATGTTCATAGTGTCTACCAAATCTTCATCGGCGATGCTCATAAAATTCTTGTCCTCAAATGAGACCATCCAGTTGATGCCCGCCGTGTAATCGCGGTTTTTCGTATACAGGCCATCGGTAAACATGCAGAAGTTCACGCCGAGTGTATCATCAATGAGAAGCATTTTTGCCGCCTTGCTTTCAGGAATGCTGAACAGCGTGAGGTGCAGTTTGAGGTCGGAAATCGAAAATCGCGGTTCAAAAAGGAGATACATGTCACGCGCCTCGATTTCCTGTGATTTGCTGCTTGATTTTACCGGAAGATAGTCGAGTCCGCATTGAATAAAGAGCGATGTTGTATAGCGGTTTCCAATGAGCATGTCGAATCCCGTGTGCAGATAAATGGTGTCGATTAAGAGAACGACTTCATCGTTATTCTCATCTTTTGTGTAGAGCGGTGCACCGAGACCTGCTAACAGGTCGAGTGAAAAATATCTGAATGATGCCGCAAGTCGCCAGTCGATGTTAAGCTGGGCGACATCTTCTTCATTTTCGGTGTTGCGGCTGATGACGATTCCGGTGCTCATCGGGAGCTCGTTGAATTTTATCGAATAGGCGCCGCCGAATCCGTAGAGCGGGTAGGGGCTTGGTCCGTTGAGATTCAGATAATTGTCGGTCGCGAGTGACGAGAATTTCTGCGCGCCGAGTTGTTGCACATAGTATTGCTGTGTGCCAATTGTCTCGAAAAAGCCAAGAAAGAGCGAGAATGTGTGCGTGTATCCGCCGAAAGCCGCTGCGTATGATGCGGAAAGCTCATCGATGCGAAATTGAGATGCCGTCTCGGTGAACGGACCGTTGTCATAGGCGTCTTCGGTCTGAACGGAAAGCTCGCCACGGATAGAGAGTGATTTGCTGATTGTGAACTGTCCTGAGAAAAATGAGTCGAACGTGAGGGATGGATCAAACGAGCTGACACCTTTATTCGTAAAAATTGCCGAGAGCCCTGCTTCTCCCGAAAAAAGCGTTGCCGCAAACAAATGGGATGCAACGGTAAACATCGCGCTCAGTGTTAGTATTCTTTTTTTCATTGCTGTGCCTCTCTAGTTTCGTTTGATGTACGTAGCTTTGGGGCGTGCGGTAATTATAACGCGCCTGTTCTGTGCTCGTCCTTCGGGTGTATCGTTTGACGCGATTGGTTGCGTTCCGCCGTAGCCACGGTAGCTGAAAATCGAGCGGTCGAGCCCATGTTTGACCAACTCGTTGATAATCGTCTGAGTTCGCGCGATAGAAAGATTCATTTGACCGACCGGCTTGTTGACATCGGCGGTGTGTCCTTCGACGAGAATCGTGTATGCGTCGTTTTCGTTAATCTTTTTGAGGACATCGGCGAGCGTCTTCATCTTCGGAAGTTCTGATTCCAAAAGCTCCGCACTGTCCGCAACGAATTTCAAGTCGTACAGAAGCTGCAATTCGTCGTTCTGAATCTTGATAATCGGCGCTTCTTCGGTCACTGGGAAATAATCGCGTATTTCGAGGAACGGCGCGTAGTATTCGCTTGTCTTTTCATCAGCTTTGACAGAAGAAATAAGATTTTCCTTGTCCAAAAGCACGACGACTTTTCCGCTCTGAAGAAGCTTGAGGTTTTCGGGAACGGAGAGAATGCGGAGCGCGTCTTCGCGGGAAATCACCGGGTCTGTGCGCAAATGCCCGTAGACCTTCCGAGCCTTGATTCTGAGCGGGTCAGCGCCGATTCGCGACTGATATGCCGACTCGTCATCGCGCCAGTCGTAGCCAATCACGCCGTTTTTGAACTCGGATTCAGGGTCACCCATGTTGCGCTCGTAGATGAGGTTCATGTTTTCGTCCCAAATCTGCGGAAAAAAGCACGGATACACCGAGTCCTGCATGAATTCGCCGTGAACGTCGAGACTTCCGCGCGCGTCGATGATTATCCCCGAGTAGACACGGGAAGCGATGTTCTCTATCGGCTGCGCATTTTTGTACGGGAAATGGTGCTTAATCATGAGCGAGGAGATTTCACGCAGGTTAATCGTGTGCGTCGTTTTTAAGGTGAGCGTTCCGTTTGTGAAAATTCCCGGCGTTTTTTTGCCCTCGTCGATGATTTTAGTAAGCTGCTCAAGCGTGATGTCATTCGCGAGTACCAAATCGCCAAGCTGCTGGCTTGAGTTTACATAGAGAGAAAGAAGCGGGTCTTTGATAAGGTCGGGAAGTTTTGTCTCCACAAAATTGATAGCAGCGCGTTTCCCTGATGGCATGCTGATGCCCGCCGTTTCCGTGTTGAGACTGACTTCGGAGACAAACTGAGCCTTTGACCAGTCGATAGTGCTGGAAGATGAGATAGCAGGCTTATTCTCCGCGGCAGAAACAGGCGCTGCCAGGGCTGCGCATAACAACAGCGAAGATAAAATGGTACGTTTCACGATTCGCTTCCTTTTTTGTGAATAGAGTTCTTCATTTTGATTTTCGGCAAAAATGCAGCCACAGATTAACACAGATTAACACAGATTTGCATCGATGAGAATGAGCGCGATTCATTCATGCAGCATGTGCGCGAGTGCGTCCGCTGCTGCTTTCCCGAGTCCTGACGGAAGACGCAGCCGGTAGCGGGTCGGCGGCGTTCGCTCTGAAAGCAGCTCGCTGTTGAGCGTTTTGAGCGTGTCGTAATCAAGGCGCAGCTCGCCAGCAAGCCGTTCGAGCGAGACGGTGCTTGTCGTCGTAACGTAGTCGAATTCGGCGTAGCGCGTCGTCGTGCTCAAAACAGGGAGCGAGACGCGGTATTCTGCGCCGTGCTCGGCGATTTCGGTGATGGCGAGCAGTTTTGGCACATAGTGAATCGATTCGTCGGGAATCAGCTTGTGCTCGGCGAGATACCAGAATGTTTTGGCGTCCGCTTTTTTGAGCGCTCGGCGCATCGCTCCCGCGCCGCAATTATACGCCGCGATTGCAATCGGCCAGTCTCCGAACATGCGGTAATTGTCCTGTAATTTTGAGAGCGCGGCATCAGTCGCTTTCCACGGGTCAAGCCGCTCGTCGAACCACTCGTTTTTTTTGAGAAAGGGCGACATTGAGTTCTCCATAAATTGCCAGAGTCCGCGCGCGCCGCTCCGGGATTTTGCCGTCGCTTTGTATTCGCTTTCGACGACCGGAAGATACTCCAAGACGGCGGGCATGTTCCGCTTTTTGAGCTGTTCGCGCACGTAGAGCCGGTAGAGTTCACCGTCATCGAGGATTTTGTAAAGATTCTGCTTTCCGAAGTTTGTCATGTACCGCGCGATGTAGTCGTGAATCATGGTTTGCGCGTAGCGCGTGTTTGGAATCAAAATGCCGCCCGCGCTCGTGATTACTTTTTTTTGCTTTTGCTCGAGAAAGGCTTTTTGACGCGCGAGGTCTTCTTCGTCGAGCAGTTTTAAAATTTGGTTGAGCGGCGAGTCGTCGACGTAGTATTCGTCAGCAGGCGGAAGTTCCTCAAGCACGACTTTTTCGAACAGCGAGACAAATTCATCGCTCAGCGCGGTGTTTTGTGCGCGCGCGATGGGCGAGAGCAGCGAGAAGAAGAAAAAAAAGACTGCGCGACACCTACAGTTTTTCACCGAAGTAAATTCCCGCCCATTCCCAGCGTCCGTGGATTTCAGGGTCGGCAGGGAAGTTGACTTTTCGGAAGTAGAGATACCAGACGTTGATGTATTGGCTCCAGCCCCAGGTGCGCAGGTACGCTTCGGTCGGTGTTGATGTGTCATCTAAGTGCTCGTTGTAGCGGATGCGGTTTCCGAGCATGAAGTTGTGCATCGAGAAATTCTCGAGCGCGTTTGGGTCTGACTCGCTTGACTTCCAGCTCATCGCGAAGAAGTTGACCTTCGTGCGATAGCGGTCGAGCGCGCGCCAGTTGTATGACGAAATCGCCTTTTTGACGGCGGTTTCGAGCGCGTCGAGGCTTTCGAATGTCCAGTCTTTGGGCGACTTCGCAAAATCGACCATTTGGCGCGCCTTTGTGTACGCTTCGGGAATGCCTGCAATCTGAATCGTTGACGAGTCGGGCTGTTCCAAAAAGAGCGCGTATGATTTGAGCGCCATGTCCCATTCGCCGACGTTTTCGTATTCGAGCGCAAGGCGAATGTACATTTCGGTGATGCTTACGTTCTGCGGAAAATTATGAATGATTCGGTTGAAGTAGGTGATGCGGTTTTCGGAGCTTTTGCTGATTTGAATTAAGTGTTGGAGACACGCGAAATGAATGGACTCTCCGTTGACGAGCAAATCCTGAAAATTAGTGATGATGCGCTCGTAGTAGTATTCGGCGAGCGGTTCTTGCCCTTCTTTGAGGTAATTTGACGCGACCATGTAGAGCCAGTATGCGTCATACGTGTCGCCGGGGTGCGTCTCGACCCATTCTGTGAGAAAAAGCACCATGTCATCCGTGCGTTCCTGTGCGTAAAAAAGATTTGCGATTCTGTTGATGACCGCATAGCGCGACTGGGGGGAGATTGAGCTGTCATCAAGCAGGGCATACAACTGGTCAAGCGTTTCTGCGGATTTTTCTTCGGCGGGTGACAGACGTGTGCACGAGAGCGTGATGAGAGCAAGCAGCAGCGAGCAAAAAATGCGGATTTCAAATCGAGGGTGATTTTTCATACGATGGCTCACGATAGCACAAAACGCTCTTTTCCTCAATCAAAAACCGCCAGAACAAAAAAGCATTTCTCCAATTTGTCTAGTATTTTATCGGTTTCTATAGTATCCTATTATGATTTACTATCTTTTTGATTTTTTTCTGAGGATGACATGAAGAAGATAACGGTTCCCATCTTGAATATGGTGCTTGCGGCGGGTGTTCTGCTGATTCTTGCGGGCTTGCTGCTGATTTCCTATTTTTCGACAGAATTTACAGCGGGAATTCCCGTGTGGTCTATCGCCACGATGATTGTCGGTGCGGTGATTTTTTACCTCGCGCTGACGGTGTTCTCTATGGCGGTGTTTTTTTTCCTCGGGCTGCTCGTCTTCTTCCTCGGTCTGTGCATGACCTTTGTTTTTACGAACGTGCTTCCCTTTGGTCCTGAGCATTTATGGCCGGTCGCGGTGCTCCTGTGTGGAATCTGCCTTATTTTGACGTGCGTGTTCAAGCATCATCGTATCCGCGGTGTGTATCTTGTGCCCTCTGTGTTGATAGAGACGCTTGGCGTTATTTTTCTTCTCTTCTCCATGAATGTCATCACGATTTCGTTGTCCGTTTTTGTGGCAAAGTGGCTTCCGCTCATTTTTATTCTGTTCGGGGCGGCACTCGTCGGAGTCTTTATGTGGCAACGGAATTTCAACAATTATTTTCCGTACGATAAGGACGAACTCTCAGATCTCACGGACGAAAAAAATTTTTACGGAGAGTAACGGCGGTGTATGGCTCTTGGCGGAAGTTTTCTGCCTGCGTGTTTTTTTCTATATTCATTTTCTCATCTGCCGCTGCCAAAAAAAAGAAACTGGAGATTCAGCCGCCTGCTTTTGATGTAGACGCCGGCTCGTCGGTCTCCGGAACGAAAATTGCGCTTCCCGAAAAGCGTGAGGTCTCCTATTTCGTTGACATTAGTGCTGATATTCGTGATGCGGTTGAACGCGGTTCACCAGAGACGCTTCGGAACGCAATCACGTACTTAAAACGCAACCGTGACATGACGGAGAGTGAGCGTGTCTTGCATTACATCGCGGTCTCAATCATGCAGATGTGCTGGAAATCGCAGAATTTCATCGAGGGCGTTACGGGTGACACCGTGAAGAACGTGTATACGGGCGCAATTTCCGCTTCAAAAAATGGAATCTACGATGCCTCGTCGTCAAAAAATGATTTTTTTAGCTATGCGCTGCCTTCATTAGTGCTTGCTGTTTCTGAGACTCGTACCGATTACTATGCTGAATCCGAAAAATCTTTAAAAGAGGCGATTGCCCTCAATCCAAACTCTGTGTTCGCACATTATCTGCTCGGTTTATTGTACAAGCGGCTTTCGAATCCTGAGCAGGCGAACGCTTATTTCGGGATGGCGTATACGCTTGCCCCCGACTGCTACGAATGCGCCTTTGCCTATGCTGAGAGCTACTATGCGCTTTCTCAGCCGGAGCGTGCATTTGAGCTCGCGGAATTCTTGCTTCGCTCGTACCCGCAGAACAAAAATGTGCTCAAATTGTGTGCGGAAGCGGCGTTTGCTGCCGGTGACAGCACGAATGCGGAGCTGTATGTCAGCCGCGTGCTCCAGATTGAGCCGGAGAATGCGTATTATCTGTTGTTCCGTGCGCGAATTCTCGTGCAAAAGGGGGAGTATATCCGTGCTGCTTCGTTGCTCGATGCCTATGCGCGAAAAGATTCTTCGTCTCGCGATTATCTTGTGCTCCGCTTTGCTGTCCAAAAAAACTGGAACAAAAATATCTCCGCGGCGACGGCAACCATTGAGAACGCGCTTGTTCTCTATCCTGATGATGTTGAGATTATCCTTGACGCGGCGACGCTTGCGTCCGAAACCGGCGTAAAAATTGCAGGGCGGAGCGGGGAAGAACTTGCCGACCAGATTCTTGCGTCCGATCCGATGAATTTCTCCGCATTGCAGATAAAGATTGCTGCCATGATTTCAAAGCAAAAATGGGCAGAAGCCTATGCCGCGAGTTCTGACCTCATGAAGATGGAGAACGTGCCGAATTCTGTCATCTTCACGCATATAAAAATTTGCCTGTCGGCTGGCAAAAAAGAAGAAGCATGGCGGCTTGCCTCAAAACTGTATACCGACAATTCTTCCGATGAAGACATTCTGCAATCCTATCTTGATGTGCTTGTCTCTACGTCGCGTACGGCGGAAGCTTCCCGACTTATTACGCAGCTTTTACCGAACGCAAACGCACGCATGAAGAGTTTTCTCTATTACGAAAAGAGTTTTCTGTCTACAACGGAGACGGCTATTCTCGCTGATTTGCGCTCTAGCCTCACGGCAAATCCACGCAACAAGGATGCATTGTTTCGTCTCTACCGTATTTATTTCAACAAAAAAGAGTATCGAAAGGCTCAGTACTATTTAAAACAGGTCGTCGCGCTTTCCCCGAATGATGAGTCGCTGTTGGTGCTCAACCAAAATCTTGAAAAACTTCTCGCAAATTAAACTGAAAAATCCAAATATTTGCTAATTATGTGCTATATGCTCTGTTGATTTTGACTGCGTTTAGTGCTATTCTCATAGAACTTATTTTATTTAAGTACGGATGTAACGTCGTTTTACGGCGTTCCTATTAGGAGTCAAAAATGTTTTTTGTACCATTACTTCAGACGGCTGGGGCTTCAAGCAGTCAGACATTGATGTCTATCGTCCCGTTCGTTCTCATCATCGCTATTTTCTATTTCTTCATTATTCGTCCACAGAATAAAAAACAAAAAGAAACTCAGAAAATGATTGATGCGCTCAAAAAAGGTGACAAGGTCGTTACCATCGGCGGAATCCACGGAATTGTTTCCGCAACAAAAGAAAAGACCGTCATCGTAAAGGTTGATGAAGGCGTTAAAATCGAATTCAACCGTTCCGCAATCGCAGGTGTCGTCACAGACACGCCCGCAAACTCAAAATCGGATAAAAAAGCGAAAGTTGTATCAGAGGCAGCGTCTGAGCCGGAAGCTCCTGCTCAAAAAGAAACTGCTGAATCTTCTGAAACACCAAACGCTTAAAAAATAAAATACCGGAGTATTAAAAAAATGAACAAACGAAGCCGTTTTATCATTATTCTGGTAGTTCTTGCTGTCTGTTTTGCATTCCTCTGGCCGTCAATCAGCTGGTATGCACGCACTCCAAAGGATCAGCAGAGCCTCGCTCTCGGTTCTCTTGAGAAAATCAAGGACTACACAATCGTAAAAGCAAAAGAAGAGGTTGACAAGCTCATTGCACTTGCAAAGTCTAATCCCGACACCGTTCTCGATTCTTCTTACGACTATCTTGTAAAGGCAGCGCAGAAGAATTACAAGGAAAACGCAAAAGCCTACAAGGCAATCGGTGCGGAGGCTCCCAAAGTACCGGCTGTCATGACGGTCAGTGCAATCCTCAATTCATTCACTGGCTCGAATGCACGCGAAGAGCTTTCTGCCGTTATTGAGGGCAAATATCGTGATGAAATCCTCGCTGCGAAAAAACGCTACAATTCTTCTGTCAAACTCGGCCTGGATTTGAGCGGTGGTATGAACATCATCGTCCGCGCAAACCTTGACGAAGCGCTCGCGACCAAAAAAACTGAGGGCAACGAAATCACCGATGAGTCACAGTGGAAAAAGGACGCAATGGCTCAGACCATCGAGACACTCACGAGTTCAATCGATAAATTCGGTCTTACGTCACCGGTTATCCGTCAGCAGGGCGAAGACCGCATCTATATCGAAATCCCGGGTGCGGCTGACCGCGAAAGCATCAACTCAATCATCATGGGCAAGGGAATCTTGAATTTCCGTCTCGTCGATGAAAACGCAACGTCTGCTTTCAACGCATACTATGCGCAGAATCCTGCAAACACCTTCAATTCAGATGGCAAACTCATCGACCCCTCAATCATTCCTGATGACACTGAGGTCATGGGCTATTATACAAAAGACGATTACGGTCTCGACGAGCGAATCGGCTTTATCGCAGTCAAAAAAGAAATCGCGCTTGACGGCGAGCATGTCAAATCAGCAATTGTTTCTGCTGACCAGACAACAAACCAACCGGAAGTCAATTTCGTTCTTGATTCAGAAGGCGCTCAGATTTTTGCTGAGTTCACTGGTGCTCACGTAAATGAGCGTCTCGCTATCGTGAGCGACAACAAAGTCAAGTCTGCGGCTACAATCCGACAGGCAATCAACGGCGGACAGGTTTCGCTTTCGGGCGGATTCAGCGTTGATGAGGCTCAGAACATTCAGAAAGTCTTGCAGACTGCATCTCTTTCAGTTCCGCTTGAAGTCGAAAGCCAGCAGGTTGTCGGAGCTTCACTCGGCGAGCAGGCAATCCATCAAGGCTTGAACGCATTGCTCTGGGGCTTGGCAGCTGTCCTCGTCTTTATGATTTTGTACTATCTCGGCGCGGGCTTCAACGCCGTTGTCGCGCAGGTTTTGAACATGTACATCATGTTCTCAGTATTGAGCGCGTTCAACCTTACGCTCACGCTTTCTTCTATCGCTGGTATGATTCTTACGGTCGGTATGTCAGTCGACGCGAACGTCATCATCTTCGAGCGTATCAAGGAAGAGCTCAAGAACGGAAAGAGCCGTGCCGCTGCAATCGCAAGTGGCTTCGACAATGCGTTCTGGGCAATCATGGACTCTAACATCACCACATTCATCGCCGCCGCATTCCTTTCAAAACTCGGAACAGGCTCAATTCAGGGCTTCGCGGTTTCGCTTGCAATCGGTGTTTGTTCATCAGTATTTACAGCTCTCGTCGTTTCTCGTCTCATGTTCGACTTCAACACTGAGGTCATGGGCAGAAAGACAATGAGCATCGGCTGGGGAGTAAAATAATGAAAAAGGTAATCCAGTTTAGTAAATTTTTCCCCTGTGCTGTCGTTTTGAGCGCAGTCATCATCATTGCGGGAATCGTTTCTGTCGCAACACGCGGCATCAATTTCGGTCTTGATTTCAAACCAGGTATGATTGAAGAAATCAAAATCGCCGACACGGTTCTCGAAGTTACGTACAATGGTACGGCAACGGTTTCGCTCGATGTTTCGGAAGATGGCATCGACCTCGTTGTAAGCGGTATCGGCGAAGAAAACCGCACGGAGTCAATTCCGTATTCGTCTGTCGAGACAATCTCTGAGCTTGCCGCAAAAATCAACACGGTAAACGGCGTTTCGGCTCACATCAAAAAAGAAATGGCACTTCCGAGCGACGGCGTGTTCGTTACTTCGGGCGCGTCAAAGAACTTGGGCGAAAATCCGCTCCGCTTGTTCGTCACTGACGAAAACGCAACGGTTACGGCTGACGATGTTCGTGCCGCGCTCAAAGATTTCTCAAACGTCGATGTAAAAGAAGTCGGCGCTGAGAATGAGCACAGTTTTCAGGTTCGCATGGGCGTTACGGGCGAAGAGAGCAAAACAATGCAGGCTGACGCAAACAAGGCGCTCACCGACGCATTCGGCGTTGAAAAGGTCGTGATTGCAAAATCTGACTTTATCGGCGCGCAGTTCTCTCAGAACTTGATTCGTGACTCAATCATCCTCGTTCTTGCAACGCTTGTATTGATTTTCATCTACTCTGCAATCCGATTCCACTGGGATTTCGCGCTTGCGGCAGTTATCGCAATCATTCACGACTCATTGATTATGGTCTCGTTCATCTCGTTCGTTCAGATGGAATTCAGCACCACCACGCTCGCGGCAATCCTTACGATTATCGGTTACTCAATCAACGCGACGGTCGTTATCCTTGACCGCGTGCGAAGCGACATCAAAGTCGTTGAGGCAAAGACATTCAAAGAGATTTTGAACTCAGCGCTCTCTTCAACATTGAGCCGTTCAATCATCACCACGCTCACGACATTGTTCGCAGTCTTGGCATTGTTCTTCTTCACAACGGGAACAATCCACGACTTCTCATTGGCGTTGACGGTCGGTTTGATTTCTGGTTGTTATTCTTCAATCTTCATTGCGGGCGCGTTCATTCTCGCAGTCCGAAAGAATCAGAAGTTTACGACTGTTGCGGCAAATCCGAACGTTTCACAGTTCACGCCTGTCGAAGACGAATCTGACGATGTGGATTAACAGGTAAAAGACAATGCCCCGTGCTTTGGTGAGGCGCGGGGCTTTTTTATTTTTTAGGTGTGGTATGAAAATCATTCGTGCGAAGATTTTGGGATTTTGTGCGGGAGTGCGCCGCGCGGTGCTTTCCGCAGACAAAGCACTGACAGAAAATGCAGACAGTGACTCACACGTGTACACGCTCGGTCCGTTGATTCACAATCCGGTCGCGCTTGAAACGCTCGCCAAACGAAATCTTAAGATTCTCTCTGAATCGGGAATCGCGCATCTTAAGCAAAACGACACGGTGATTATCCGCGCGCATGGTGTGCCGCCTGAGACCGAGGCTCGCATTCGCGAAAAGGGCGTGACGGTCATAAACGCAACGTGCCCGCTCGTTACAAAAAGCCAGAAAACCGCGGCAGAATATGCGTCTCAGGGCTATATCATCTTTTTTGCGGGTGACAAAAATCACGGGGAAGTTGTCGGCATTGAAGGCTATGCGCGAAAGGCGGCAAAAGAAGCGGGGCGAGACCTTCATTTTATTCTCATCAAAGACAGTGCGGAGCTTAAGGCCGCGCTTGCTTCTCTCAAAAACGCGGGAATTTGCTCGGAAAGAGCGCGCGTGGTGCTCCTTTCGCAGACGACGTTCAGCAGCGCGGTCTTTGAGCACTTAACGGCGGAATTGCTCACTTCTGTTCCAGACGCAACCGTCATCAGCTCGATTTGCCCCGCGACGCATGAACGGCAGGACAGCCTCGTTGAGCTTTGCGCGCACGTTGACGGCGTTATCGTCATTGGCGGAAAGACGAGCGCGAACACGAACCGCTTGTTTGCAACCGCGCAAAAACTCTGCAAAAACGCCGTCCTCATCGAAACGCCCGAAGAAATTCCTGAGCGCTTTTTCTCGCTTTCGACGGTGGGAATTACCGCGGGCGCGAGCACTCCTGACGACACCATCCTCGCCGTTGAAGAACGTTTAAAACGAGCGGTGCTTTCGTAAAATGCAACGGGGGGCGTATGACTGATGTCGAGAATCTTGAAAAAATCATACAATCGGTGTTTTCTCTTTCGAAGACCATAAAAAACAAAGCGAATACAAACGCGTGTATTTCCGTACTCAACGTAAAAAGCCCGAATCTCTTCGCGAAAAATTTCATCTCTCGGCTTGAACGGCTGAATCAAAAATTCGCGGGCGATGCTGCCGCTCTGAACGACATTGCTGAACGCGTGAAAAATATCGGAGAAGCGAAAAATTCTCAGTGGGCGGGACCGTATTCAGAACTGGTCGCGCTTGATTTTTACGCGCAGTTCTCGGATTTTTTCAAACTCAGCTACATCAATCAGCTTCCGATAAAAAATCATCACAAGTCGATTCCTGCGCGGAACGGTCAAAAAGAAGTTATTGACATCGATTTGTGCCTGCATCTTCGGCATGACACGATTTACACCGACGTAAAAAGCTTTAACTGCGTGCACCAGAATATTTTGGATGAAGTGATTGAGGCTGTCGAAGAATATGCGCTTGTGACGCTCGGAAAAAGCGTCATGATTGGCGTGGACAACCTTTCGAGCATTGACTACACCGAAGTCAAATCGCACTTGGGCTATGAAAAGCGAAGCATCTACTATGCGCTTACGAATGCCGTCTCTGAAAATCGGCGAATTTTGCAGTATGAGTCAAAACGAGGCATCGTCTTTACGTTCCGCATCGAATACTCCGACACCATCAGCACGGTTAAAGAATATTCTCCCTTTGCAATGGCTGAGGCGTACAAGTACAAATTCCTCGATTACGGCTCGAAGCTCCTCGATGACGAATATTCTGTGATTACGATGGTCAGAAATCCCTGGTTTAATGCGGAGACTGTCGATTTTGGCGATTTTAACAATCTGTTTTACCGTTCGCTTGCCCGGCGCACATTTATTGAGCTGGCTCGAAATAAAAATTCCGCTTCGCTCTATTCTTCAAGCTATGCCAACACAAAAATCAAAGTGCGTGATGTTTCCCTAAATCTTGCGGGAATCATTTTTATTGACGATGCAAGTTCGCTCTGCCGTGACGAAGCCAAACTCTACAGTGCATATTTTTACTTGAATCCGAATTATCAGAACAAAAAGCCGCTCACGATTCGCAAACTGGAGAAATATTTCCGCACCGAGCGCGAAAGCCAAATAAAGGACTTTGATGATTTCAAGTGGGATAATTATTAGCGCGAATACAGAGCGAAAAGTGGCGCTGATGACGCCTACATTCGCCCTGCCGCCCGTTCCTGTTTTTCCCATTCTTCCTTGCTCATGAACTCGGCGACAATCTTCCCGTCGATTTCGTTGAGCGAAGTAATGGCGTATTCTTCATAATGCTTGGTCAGCCAGTTGTCGTAGGCTGTCCAAGTGTCAAATGATTCTGTCATAGCATTCCTTATAGAATTTCTCACAGATAGGGAGCGTTAAAAAATTGCATAGCAATTTTAGCGATTCTCCGCAGCAACTATGTTGCGTAGGCTAAAGAGTTCACAGAGAAAAAATCCTCTGTGTTCTCCGTGCCCTCTGTGAGGAATTTTTCTATTGCAAAATCGCGCCTTTATCCGCTGAACTTACCAACTTCGCATATCGTGCGAGGTAGCCCGTCTTGACTTTCGGCTCCGGAGCGACCCATTTTGCCTTTCGCTTCGCAAGCTCTTCGTCGCTTACATCGAGGTGAATCTTGTAGTTGTTGATGTCGAGCGTGATTTTGTCACCTTCTTGGACGAGCGCAATCGGACCGCCAACCGCCGCTTCCGGTGAGCAGTGACCGAGACTTGCTCCGCGCGTAGCGCCTGAGAAGCGACCGTCGGTGATGAGCGCGACCTGCTTATCCAAGCCCTGACCAGCAAGAGCGGCAGTGACGGCGAGCATTTCTCGCATACCGGGGCCGCCTTTTGGTCCTTCGTAGCGGATTACCACGACATCGCCAGGGTGAATCTGCGCTTTCTGCACGGCTTCCATTGCCTCGCTTTCGTCGTTGAACACGCGGGCAGGACCTGTGTGAAGCATAAGCTCTTTTGCGCATGCGCTTCGCTTTACGACCGTGCCGTTCGGTGCGAGATTTCCGAAGAGGATTGCGATTCCGCCGTTGTCTGAGTACGGGTTTTCAATCGGGCGCAAAATTTCGGGGTTTCGGTTTTTCACGCCCTTGATGTTCTCCGCGATTGTCTTTCCTGTCGCCGTGATGAGCGAAGTGTTGATAAGGTTCTTTTTTGCAAGTTCTGCTAGGACTGCCTGAACGCCGCCTGCGTCATCAAGCTCACACATGAAAGTGTGACCTGCGGGAGCGAGGTGGCAGAGGTTCGGAGTGCGGTTTGAGATTTCGTTGACTTCGTGCAAATCGAGCGTAAGCCCCGCCTCATGCATGATTGCAGGAACATGGAGCATGGTGTTACTAGAGCAGCCGAGTGCCATATCAGCGGCGAGCGCGTTCTTGAAGTTCTCTGCGGTCATCATTTTTCGCGCGGTGATTCCTTTTTTGTACAAATCCATGACCGCCATGCCCGCATGTTTTGCAAGCTGGATTCTTCGCCCTGTGACAGCGGGAATCGTGCCGTTTCCGGGCAAGCCCAATCCCAAAACTTCGGTGAGACAGTTCATTGAATTTGCGGTGAACATGCCAGAGCACGCGCCACAGCCTGGGCACGCATAATTTTCCATTTCGCGGAGCTGCTCTTCGGTCACTTTGCCCACGGCCAAGCCGCCGACCGCCTCAAACATATCAGTTAAAGAAAGATTTTTGCCAGAATACGGATTTGAAGCGTCATTTCCCGGTAAGTGCCCCGGCATCATAGGACCACCGCTCACAAACACGGTCGGCAAGTCCAAGCGAGCCGCCGCCATGAGCATTCCAGGAACGATTTTGTCGCAGTTCGGAATCATGACGAGCGCGTCAAACTGGTGCGCCTTTGCCACGCACTCAACGCTGTCGGCAATGAGTTCGCGCGTGACAAGCGAGTATTTCATGCCCTCATGCCCCATCGCGATTCCGTCACACACGCCGATTGCTGGGAACTCGACTGGGGTGCCGCCCGCCAAGCGAACGCCTGCCTTTACCGCCTCAGCAATTCGGTCAAGCTCAATGTGCCCCGGAATCAATTCATTTTTCGCACAGATGATGCCGACCATCGGCTGAGCGAGTTCTTCATCGGTGTAGCCTGAAGCATAAAAAAGCGAGCGGTGCGGAGCGCGCGCCGTTCCCACAATTGCGTTATCAGATTTCTTCATAGTGTACCTCTGTTATGTCACACGGATTGGATTTTGCTAACGCAAAATCTGAACAAGGTTTTAAAGAGATTCCGTTAGGAATCTCGAATCCGTGTGACAATTATTTTCTTTGACTAAATTATATCTATTCATGATTGTTGCGTAAAGTGAAATATTTGAAATGTTTTATTGATTTATTTGCACTTATACGATTGCGGAAAAATCACAGGGGACGAGAAGTCTATGTTTTATATCAAACATACAGAAAAAAAATCCCGATGCCAAATGCCACCGGGAATGATAAAGAGATTTATATTATTTTACTGATTGTTAATTAGCGGGCTCAATGGCGACAGATCTTATGCAGAATTCTGTAACGGTTGATCCAATATAGATTTTACCACCAGCTGAGCCAAAGTCATAGGTGTCGGTAAGTGCTGGTTGTTCTATATCTCGGAATCCAGAAGTTACTACAGTGGTGTCGTTATTCCCCACGGATTTAACGACATTGGCTCCTACTTTTATCGCCATATATTCGGCATCTTTTGGAATTGCACTTCTTACACACCAATCGAGGGTGACTTTTACCTTGCCTTGAACACCAGAAATCTCAACGCCACAGTAGCGTACACCAAGTCCCGCCGCTTGAGTGCTGTATTTGAATTGAGGTTGCTTTGCTATATCTTTACCATTGATACTTGAGCCCAAATTGCTGTTTGCGTTTGCGAGCAAGGTGACGATTACTCCGCTTTCTGTATCATCAATAATCTTCGTATTGCTACTTATCGTAGCAGCACCGCTCTTAATACCTGATATGGCAGATATGGTATTTGCGTACCCGCCTTTATTTGTCAAATTAAAGGAAAAGTTTGTTGCTGTACTCGTCCATTTTGCATACAGTGTGATTGTTGCGGTGATTGCAGTAGAAAAATTAAATTGTTGTGTAAGAGCCGCATCGATAAACCACCCTGCGAATGTATTGGATGCACGAGTAGGTGTATTGGGTTCTGTTGCCGTTTTTCCGCTTTCTATGATTTGGAAGTCAACGGAAGAGCCGCCGTTACTGTTAAAAATGACCGCATAACTACCCACAGGAATAGTCGCCCATTTTGCGTATACTGTGATATTCGCCGTAATTTTTGTGCTGAATGAAAATGCGGTTGAAAACGTGCTGTCACTGTACCAGCCTTCAAAGATGTTGTTATCTTTAGCGGGTGCGGTGGGTTCTGTTGCTGTTTTACCAGATTCTATCGTTTGTGTAGGTATGGTAGAGCCGCCGTTAGTGTTAAATGTAACGGTATAGGTTGCAATTTCTTTAGGTTCTTCATTGTCTGAACATGAGATAAATGCGTATGCAAATGCGATTGCAACGCTGCATACGAATATGTTTTTAAGCAGTTTCATAGATGTCCTCCTAATTAAGTATAAAAATTTAAAGCCAATAGCTTAATAAATAGTTTATCATGGTTTTTAGCATGTGTATATGGAAATTGCAAACTGATAGCATGTATTCTATGTTCAGCGCACTTATAGTCAAAAAACTACCACGTGATTGGCGATAGGCTGGTTACATTCCCGAAATAAAAAGCGCGATTCCATTACAGTTTCTCGCACAGGCTGATTGCCGTTTCAAAAAACGCGTTCTCCGCCTGTGCGGAAAAACGCTCCCGCAAATCGCAGAGATTTTTTTTGAGCGCGTCTTTCGTCTTGCCTGTTACAATCACCTCGCAATATCCTTGCTCGCGAATCTGCTTTGCCGCATGGTTTTCAATTTGATTCACAAACGCAACAAAGGTGAGTGATTTCAGCTCCAAAAGCGTTTTCTCGTCAAGAATCGGAAATTTTATGTTCACGGTATTAAGCAAAAAGTCACACGGATTGGATTTTGCTAACGCAAAATCGGCGTTTTTTTGTTTTAAAGAGATTCCGTTAGGAATCTCGAATCCGTGTGACAATACTATCTCGCTCAAAGGCATTCCTGCGCTTGCCGCGTAGGTCGTGCTCATGCCTGAAAGGCGCGGATTTATCTCAATCACGAACCATTTTTCCCCGTCAAAAACCAAATCCACCTGAGCGATTCCATTCAACTGTAAGCTGTTCGCGAGCTTCGTGAGCATTTCCCGCAATTCCGAAAGTTTGTATTTTTCGTTGTGCGTTTTATTTTCTTCCAAAAACGGTCCAATCTTCACCGACTGCTTGGGGCTTGTGATTCCGTACTGATTCACGCTGAACAAAAAAGGCGGGAGAATCGTGTAGTCGCCTTTGCCTGTTTTTTCGTCAAATGTGCCGTAGATTTCCGCGCCGAACTGCTCGCCTGAAATCAGTTCTTCGATTATTCGGTCAGACGTCGTCTTTTTTGAGCGCAAGATTCCCGCCGCTTCGTCAAAATTGTTCACCACATCCGCGCCGAACGAGCTTAATCCGGTGGTGTCTTTGATAATCACGGGGAAGCGGAGTTTTTTGATTTCGTGGAAAAGTGCGTCTCGGTACACATTGCTTTTCAGCTCGCGCCGATTCCCCGCGTTGATGTACAATTCGTGGTGCAGGTGCACGGCTTTTGCGCAGTTTACGCCGATTTTTTCAAGAAATTCGTGCGTGCGCCACTTGTCAAAGCAAATCAGGCTCGTTTCGACTGAATGGCAAATCGTCTTGATTCCCTTTTCGCGTAAAAAATCCGCCACCACCGCGTCTTTTATCGTAAGCCAGTCGTAAGGCATCACATAAAAACTCACGGCAATCGCCATATCGACCTTTAATTCCGCTAGTTCCTCGGCGATTTTTTTCTCGGAGTTGTTCTGAATGATGTGATAGTCGATTCTTTCTGATTTTTTTGCGATTTCGTTCCCGTCAAGGTCAAGCAAAAACATTCCCGGAAGTTGCGTGGCGATGATGAATTGGTGTTCCTTGTGCGTCTCTGCAAGAAAATCCCATTGCTCAGCCCACGAGGGGAGCGTGGTCGTTTTGATTGCCTTTCCGTCATACAGATTTGAGCTTGTCGAATAGAAGAGAATGCGCATAAAAGAAGCCTAGCACATTTTTTGCTCCGTGAGAATCTGAATTATCCTTGAAAAAAGAATAGAAAAATCTGAAAACTGGTTTATACTATGAGTGTATGGATACAGACTTGATTGCTAAAATTGAACCAAAATTTGACGCACTCACGGGCGTGTACGAGCGATTCGCCATTGAAAACATGGCGCGCCGTATGCTTGAGGATACGCATCCTTTTGCGCTCCTGCTGATTGACGGTGACAATTTTAAGAATATAAACGACGGATTCGGGCACAGTGTCGGTGACTTGGTCATCACGATTATCGCGCACAAAATAAAAGCCGCGCTTGAAGGAGTTGGATTTGTCGGGCGCTTCGGTGGCGATGAATTCATCATTCTGATTCCTGATGTCGTCGAGTACGATGAAATTTGGAACACATGCCGGAACATTCACGCACAGTTTGAGGAATTTACCGTTCCCGACTATCCTTCAATTTTCATCACGATTACGACGGGGCTTGCGCGCTTCCCTAACGACGGCAGCACTTACGAAGAATTGTTTGAAAAAGCTGACAAGGCATTGTATCGCGGAAAGCAAAAGGGACGCAGTTGTTTTATCATCTACCTCGACGAAAAACACAAGAATATCAAAATCCACTCGAGCGACGGTCCCACGGCGAATTCCATGCAGCAGCACAACATGATTTTTAACCTGCTTTCTAAGAATGATGACTTGCGCCTCTCGATTCCCTATCTCCTTCAGTTCTTTACGACGGTGCTCATGATTGACCATGTTGGCATTCAGAACGAAAAGGAACTGCTCTTTTCAGAAGTCTATTCTCTCTCTCGGGGCAAGCAATTTTGGCATATTGATACTGCACTCATCTCGCTCAACGTAAATCCTGCGAACGCAATCTTTTATATGAACGATATACGCCAACTCACCACCATTCATCAGAATGCACTGCTCGAAAAATTCGAAGAGCAACAGATTGTCTCGACGTTTTATGCTGAGATTTCATATGCGGGCACGCTTTACGGCTACTTGCGCGCGGACTCGACGGCAACGCTTCGCATTTGGCAGCATTCTGACATGGATTTGCTGCTCACTGCGGCAAAAGCAATCGCGATGTCACTCCATTTCCAAAGGAAGCGCCTTGAAGACCTCTAGCATTTTTCATGACGCAAAGCGGCTCTTTCTCGTGCTATTAGGCGGCGTGCTCATGGCGATAAACATCAACACGTTCGTCACGGCGGCGAATCTGTTCCCCGGCGGATTTGCGGGCGTTACGCTGCTCATTCAGAACAGCGCGCGTGCTTTTTTTGGCGTGAGTCTTCCGTATTCGCTCATCGTCTATGCGTTCAATGTCGTTCCGGTGATTATCGGCTTTAAATTCATCGGAAAGCGATTCACGATTTTCTCAGTCGTCATGATTTTTGTGTCGGGCTTGCTCACCGACGTGCTTCCCAAGTGGAATCTCACCGATGACGTGCTTTTATGCTCGGTGTTCGGCGGCATTTTAAACGCAATTTCGGTCTCCTGCTGTCTGTTTGGCGAAAGCTCTTCGGGCGGCACTGACTTTATCGCGATTTTTATCTCCGAGCGCACGGGAAAATCGGCGTGGAACATCATTTTTGTCTTCAATTGCATCATTCTCGCCGTTGCGGGCGTTCTTTTTGGCTGGGACAAAGCGCTTTACTCAATCATTTTTCAGTTCACGTCAACGCAAGCGCTCAATTTCTTCTACAAAAAATACGCAAAAACGACGCTCTTGATTGTGACCGACCATCCTGACGAAATCTACGCGCTCATCCGCGCTCTTACGAACCATGCCGCAACGGTCTTTGAGGGCAAGGGCGAGTATTCGGGCAAAACGCACCAGCTGCTTTACACGGTCGTTTCGAGCGACGAGTCGGGCAAACTCGAAAAGAAAATCCGCACCGTTGACCCAAACGCGTTCATCAACGTGCTTCAATCAAAAGAAATCGTGGGCAGATTTTTCAAGCGCGCGAACGATTAGCGTTTCTCATTGCCCATTGTCGCGATTTTCAGTAGAATGACGACATGAAAATCAATGGCTCTCAGATTGTAATCGAATGCCTTGTTGAGCAGGGCGTAGACACCGTTTTCGGCTATCCGGGCGGAAATATTCTTAACATTTACGACGCGTTGTACAAAAACGCAGACCGAATCAATCATATTCTTACCGCGCACGAACAAGCGGCGGCACACGCGGCAGACGGCTATGCCCGCACCACAGGAAAAGTCGGCGTGTGCATGGCAACGAGCGGGCCAGGGGCAACGAACCTCGTCACAGGAATTGCGACTGCCTATATGGATAGCGTTCCTGTTGTCGCAATCACTTGTAATGTCGGAACTCCTTTACTCGGAAAGGATACCTTCCAAGAAATCGACATCACGGGCGTTACGTTGCCAATTACCAAGCACAATTTCATCGTCAAAGATGTAAAAGACTTGGCAAAAACATTCCGCGAAGCATTTATTATCGCAAAATCAGGCAGACCTGGTCCCGTCCTCATCGACATTCCCAAAGATGTCACCGCAAAAGAATGTGACTTCGAGCCGCTCAAAAAGGGCGACGACGGGCTTACCGCGCTCGTTTCAGAAAACGCGAATTTCTCTCGCGTTGTGCGCGTTGCCGTTCCAAGCGATGAAGAAATCAAAAAAGCGGCCCAAATCATCAATAAATCCGAGCGACCGATTATCTATGCGGGCGGTGGCGTAAAAATCTCTGGAGCTGAAAAAGAACTTCTTGAACTTGCAGAAAAAGCGAACATCCCCGTCGCAGAAAGCCTCATGGGGCGCGATGTGTTCCCAGCCTCGCACCCGCTCTGCACATGGATGGTCGGCATGCACGGCACTCGTGCGAGCAACATGGCAGTTACCGAAAGCGACCTCGTTCTTGCCTTAGGCTCACGATTCAGTGACCGCGTTATCGGAAACCCAAAGACATTCGCTGAGCACGCGACGGTCTTCCACATCGACATCGACCCCGCCGAAATCAACAAGAATATTCCCGCGCAGGAGCAGCTTGTCGGCGATGTAAAAGCAGTTCTCTCGCGCTTGCTTCCGTTGATTGAGAAAAAAGACCACGCAGACTGGCTCAAAAAGATTGCTGAATGGAAAAAGGAAGTGCCCGCCTGCTACTCAGAAGTCAAAAAAGACTCAATCAACCCCAAATTCATGCTTGAGACCGTGCATAAATACGCGGGCGATGACGCATACATCACCACCGAAGTCGGTCAGCACCAGATGTGGACGGCTCAGTTCTATCCGTTCGGAAAATCGCGCCGTTTCGTCACTTCGGGCGGCTTGGGCACGATGGGCTACGGCACAGGCGCGGCAATGGGAATCCAAGTCGGTCAGCCGAATGCAAGAGTCGTTCATATCGCAGGTGACGGCTCGTTCCGCATGAACTGCAACGAACTGTGCACCATCGCCCGCTACAATCTTCCCATCGTCATCGTTTTGGTGAACAACGGCACGCTCGGAAATGTGCGCGTGTGGCAAAAACTCTTCTACGAAAAACGCTACAGCCACACCACGCTTGATTTCGGTCCTGATTGGGCAAAACTTGCGGACGCGTACGGGGTCGGCTACTACAAGGCAAATAACAACGACGAATTCGACGCTGAATTCAAAAAAGCCTTTGAAAGCCACAAGCCATGCATCGTTGACGCGCGCGTAGACATCGACGAAATGATTCTCCCGATGGCAATCCCCGGAAAGCCAATCGACGAGCAGATGATGAGCTGGGATAACTAAACAAAAAATTGAAAACTGAAAACGATTTTGCGTAGCAAAATCCAATCCGTGTGATTAAAAATAGAGACGCCCGCCTATACGAAATAATTTCGTGTAAGCGGGCGTTTTTTTAAGTTATCCGCGTTTATCTGTGTTTATCCGCGTCAAAAATTAGAAGAGCGGAGCGAAGTTCTAGACAAACTCCTAACTCCTACCTTCTAACTCCTCACTTTATCCTAGTCTAACGCGTGTCCTGCTGAGCCGAGAACATCGACACACTTGTGCATGTACATTTTTTTGAGCTCTTCGCGAGCCGGTCCGAGATACTGGCGCGGGTCAAAGTCGCCTGGGTGCTCTGCAAAGTGGCGGCGGATTGCGGCTGTCATTGCCAAGCGACCGTCTGAGTCGATGTTGATTTTGCAGACCGCTGATTTTGCTGCCTTTCGGAGCTGTTCTTCTGGAATTCCAACTGAATCAGGAATCTTTCCGCCGAACTGCTCGATGATTTTTACATATTCGACCGGAACTGAAGAAGAGCCGTGCAAAACAATCGGGAAGCCCGGGAGCTTCTTTTCGATTGCTTCGAGAACGTCGAATGCCAGTGGTGGCGGAATGAGAACGCCGTCTGGAGTGCGCGTACACTGCTCTGGCGTGAATTTGCAGCGACCGTGTGATGTTCCGATTGAGATTGCCAATGAATCGCAGCCTGTTTTTGAAGTGAAGTCAATAACTTCTTCTGGCTTGGTGTATTTTGACTCTTCTGCGGCAACATCGTCCTCAACACCGCCGAGAACGCCAAGCTCCGCTTCAACGGTGACATCGTGCTCGTGAGCGTAATCAACGACTTTTTTGGTGACCGCAACGTTTTCGTCATAGGGAAGGGCAGAGCCGTCAATCATGACAGAAGAGAAGCCGTTGTCGATACAGTCTTTGCAGACCTCAAAATTTGGACCGTGGTCAAGGTGAAGCACGATTGGAATGTCGCAGCCAAGCTCATGAGCGTACTCGACAGCACCGCGGGCCATGTTGCGGAGAATGTTCGGGTTCGCGTACTGGCGCGCTCCCTTTGAAACCTGCAAGATAACAGGTGATTTAGCCTCAACGCACGCCATGATGATAGCCTGCATCTGCTCCATGTTGTTGAAGTTGAATGCCGGAATAGCATATCCGCCTTTGATTGCTTTTGCGAACATATCGCGTGTGTTCACAAGACCGATTTCTTTGTAAGAAGTCATTCTTTATTTCTCCTCATAAAATTGATTACAAAACTATAGTTCTTATGGTAAGTCGAAAATGTCAGAAAATCAAGAAATATGTTGAATTCATCTGAAAAATATTTTTCATTCAGAAACGCATCAAAATGCGTAAAAAATAGAAAAATCCTCTTTCAAATTATTTGACAAAGGTGTATGCTTAGAAATATAATTGTGAATGATTTTGTGGGATTTTCTTCAATGCTGCCGATAATAACATAGTCGGTGTCTTTTGCAGAAAAGATACACAAATTAAAGAAAAAGGAGTTTTTGAATGAAAAAGGGCGTAGTTGTCTTTACTAGTTTTGCATTCCTGCTTGCGTTTTCTATCCCTGCAGTTGCACAACCTAGCTCAAAGGCAGTAGAGACAAAAGTTATCGATAATTTTGATAATGTTGGTTCTCAAGATTATCAGGTGCCGGGCAAAACTGTAAACAGTACGGAGACACTTAACTGGACATGGAACGTTCAGGCTAGTCATTATATTGATTCAGACAAAGGTTTTCCAAAAATGAACTATTTTGATGGGCAGCCGAATTCCCTCAAATTGTTCAATAAAGAAGGCGATGCGCCAAAAGTTCTCGGCGTTCAGACAAGTTTCCTTCGCAAAGGCGAGAACTGGTTTGAAGTCTATCCAGAGGTTGATGGAAAACCGTATGAGATTCCGTTTGTCGGCACGGTCACTCAGATTGATTTCTGGGTTTGGGGTGCAAACTATCTCTATTTCATCGATATTTTAATTCGTGACGCAGATGGTCGTGTCTATACGCTCCCTGCCGGTAATCTCGCATTCAATGGATGGCGAAATCTTATCGTTTCTGTTCCATCATATATCCGGCAGCATTCACGCTTGCGCTCTGGCCCGACAGCGCTTACATTTGTCGGTTTCCGCGTGCGTACTGATCCCGATGAATATGTTGACAACTTCAATATCTTCTTTGATCAGCTCAAGTTCTCAACAAATGCTTTGAGCGACGTATTCGATGGCTATGAACTTAAGAACGTTGATTTTGGTGATTCAGATTCAGAAGGAAGCACAAAATCATCAGGATCTTCATCATCAGAAGGAGAAGCTAAATAATGAAAAAGATACTTGCTTTTGCTCTCGCTTTAACAATGTTTAGTGCGGTTTTTGCACAGGAGCAGGAAAATAACAATAGCCGGCAGAACGACAACGAAAGTCTTGCGTCTCCGGATCCAACAGTCATCGGTAATGATTCTGCGCGGCAGGCTCTCCGTGAGATTTCTGTCGATCGCTATGAACTTGAGGGAAGTTGGAACGCTTCAATTTCTTCAGACAATGGTGTCATCAACTGCCGTCTTTTTGAAGGTAGCCCGTTGGCAAAAGAGCCGCTTAAGGGTGAGGAAGAAGCAGAGGACTCAAGCGTTCTCGGTATCAAAGTTGAGTTTTTCCGCCGTGGCGTGAACTCATTCTTCATCAAGGCTGCACGCCCGATTCCGATTGAAGGTGTCACAAAAACGATTTCTTTGTGGGTCGCTGGTCGAAACATGGATCATCAGATGTATGTTCTCGTTCAGGACTACAACGGCAACAACTTTGAGTTGTATCTTGGTTCGCTCGGATTCTCTGGTTGGAAAAAAATGTCTGTCGCTGTTCCGCCGACTCCGGATGGAGAGCACGGAATTATCCAGTCGTCTGCATACAATGGTGTTAAGCCAGGACTTCGCATCGTTGGTTTCCGAGTCGACTGCAACCCCATGCTCGCGCGTGGTACCTACTACATGTACTTGGATGACCTTCGCGCTGTTACCGACTTGTACGATCTCGAGAACCGCGACGAAGACGACATGAACGACGATTGGTAGGATATATTTCTTACAAACAGAACCCGCTGGCTATTCGGCGGGTTTTTTTATGGGTTTTTAATCACTTTGCTTGTAACTGCTCTTTTTTACCTGTAAAATAATGCTATGAATCTTTCTGATTTTCGACTCAATGCCTATAAAAATACAACGCACGGTGCGGCTGATTCTGAGCAAAAGCCAGCGACCGTCTCGGCAGAGCCAAAACAAAAATCAATAAATGAAATCTTTGACGATCGTTTCTTTCCGAAAAAAGCAGATCCCAACTTTCAGGGCAATGAATCGACTCGAATTGCGGCAAAAGCGCTGACATCTGGCGGCTTGATAAAAGTTCCTGAGCAGCCAAAAGAAAAAGACGGGCGTGAGAACATCTATCGTCGGGTGGCAAAATTTCTCTTGCTGATTGGCGTTGATGAGGCGGCAAAAATCCTGCCACATTTGACCGAAGAGCAGACTGAACGGATAATTCCTGAGATTGCTTCCATTCGCTCGGTAGACCCCGATGAGGCACGGATAATTCTTGAAGAATTTCACGGGCTTGTCAAACAGGCGCGGGAAGAGGGTGGCATCGATACGGCGCGCTCAATTCTCGAAAAGGCATTTGGCTCGGCTCGGGCAAATCAGATTCTCGAGAAATCAGCATCTGCGGTTACAAAGCCATTTGATTATCTTTCTGAGGCTGATAGTGAGCGCGTCGGTTTTCTTCTGAAAGATGAGTCGAATGCGGTTAGGGCACTTGTCCTTTCGTATATCAAGCCAAAAACGGCAGCGGAAGTGATAAATTCGCTTGAAGATGCGGACAAAAAAGACGTCGTTATGCGGCTTGCGAAGCTCAAAAAAATCTCCCCGGAGATTGTGCGCCGTGTTGATCAGGCTTTGCAAAAGAAAATGAACGCAATGGCGACCTCAAAATCAGATAGCATCGACGGAAAAAATATTCTTGCACAAATCTTGAAACGCATGGCACCGGAAGCAGAGCAGGGTATCCTCGACAATCTTTCGGAGCAGGATCCGTCGCTTGGGGAAGATTTGCGCGAACGGCTCTTTACGATTGAAGACGTGATTGCTGCGGACGACCGATTTATCCAGGACACGTTGCGCAAAATGGACGAAGAGGCGATTGCTCACCTCATCGCCACAAAAACAGACGACTTCCGGCAGAAAATTCTTGGCAATGTATCTGAAAATCGGCGGAATTCGATTCTTGAGACAGAAGATTTTCTCAAGCCAATGCGTAAGAGTGACTGCGATAAGGTGACAACTCAGTTTTTCAGCATTCTGCGCCGCGCATACGAAGAGGGGAATCTATACATCAAAGGACGGGATGACGATATTTATGTCTAATACAATGAAAAAAGGAGATGTGTACAAGGCGTTTGACGTACTGAATGTGTTTGACGTTCCTGATTATCATTCGACGGCTATCCACCTGCGTCATCAAAAGACGGGGCTCGAGGTGTTTCATATGCACAACGACGATACGGAAAATCTCTTCGCGTTTGCGTTCCGTACGCCGAATCCAAAGAGCAACGGTGCTGCCCACATCATTGAGCATTCGGTTCTCTGTGGTTCTGAGCGTTTTCCCTTAAAAGATCCGTTCGTTGTTCTCTCGAATCAGAGCGTAAAGACGTATCTCAATGCGATGACCTATTCTGACAAAACGGTTTATCCGGCGAGCTCAATTGCAAAGGTCGATTATTTTAATCTCATGAGTGTGTACGGAGATGCGGTGTTTTTTCCGCGCCTTCAAAAAGAAATTTTCATGCAGGAAGCGCACCGTCTTGAGCTTGACGAAAACGGAACTCCCTCGATTCAGGGCGTCGTCTACAATGAAATGAAAGGAAGCTATTCTTCGTTCGAGGCGGTTGCTTCTGACTATGCGATTTCAAGCCTCATGGATGACTGTATCTACAAGAAAGATTCTGGTGGCGATCCCCTTGAGATTCCGACAATAACCTATGAAGATTTCGTGGCATTCCACAAACGCTGGTATCGTCCGGACAATTGCCTTCTCTTTCTTTACGGCAATATTCCGACAACCGAACAGCTTGACTTTGTGCAGGACACGTTTTTGTCACGGCTCGAGAAAAAATATCCCGACATCGATGTGTCCGAATCGGCACGAAAAAAGCAAATCGCTGATTTTCTCGCGTGTGTGACGCCGCGCCAGTATGACAAGCCTATTGACGTGTATTGCGAAGGTCCTGCGGGTGATGGCGAATCTTTGAACACGGTGCTCGTCAATTGGAATATCGGACGGAGCAATGATGCGACGCGGGCGACCGAGCGTGTCGTCCTTGCGAGCATTCTCTGTAATCATGATGGTTCGCCGCTTCAAAAAGCATTGCTCGAAAGCGGTCTTGGAGAAGACATTGCGCCACAGCTTGGTTTGTTTGCCTCTGTGTATACGAGCATTTTGACGGTCGGTTTGCGTGGTGTCAAAAAAGGCGACGAAAAGAAGGTTGAAGCCCTCGTCCTTGAGACAATACGCCATCTTGTTGAGAAAGGCATTTCTGAAAAAGACATCGATGCGACGCTGATGAGCATGGAATATTCGCAGCGGGAGATAAAGCGTGGTCAGGGACCGTATGCGCTTTCTCTCATGGCGCGTCCGATATACGGGTGGTTGTACGGAGACGGCGTTGAGAATCAAATTCGATTGCGTTCCCATCTTGAGGCGGTTAAAGCGAAAATCAAAAACGATGATACATATCTTCGCACGCTGATGAAATCCGTGTTGCTTGACAACACGAACCGTTCGCTCGTCGTCGTAACACCTTCTTCGGCTTATACGGAGCGCCGTGAGCGTGCTGAAAAAGACTTGATTCAGTCGTTGCTCAAAAAAACAAACCGTGACGCTATCAAGACTGACACAAATGCTTTGCATGCTTTCCAGCAAAAAGAAGATGACACATCTTGTCTTCCCCATTTGAATCCGAGCGATTTTATCACTGACGGAAAACCGTTCATGAACCGCACCGCAACAACCATCGGCGCGCTACCTGCCTGCAACGGCGGTTCTATTCCGTTCATAAAAAACGAAGAGCCGACAAATGGTATCATCTATCTCGATGTCGGTTTCCCCGTTGATGTGCTTTCAGTCGCGGATTATCCCGTACTCCCGCTTTTTGCCGAGTGTGTGACCGAGTGCGGCTGGAAGGACTTGGATTGGGCGCGCTCTGCCGAGGAAACGGCGTTGTACACGGGCGGCATCGGAGTGAATCTGCTGACGATGGAAGGCCCTGATACGCCCAATTCGCGCGCTTTCCGCCAAAAACACAATTGGATTGACCGCGATTGGCTTATTTTCCGTCTCTCGATGGTCGAGGAACAGTGTGAGCATGCGCTTTCGCTGTTGCGTGACTGTATTACGGGTGTTGATTTTTCAGACGAAAAGCGTCTGCGTGACCTCATTACGGAGACTGAGAATGATTTTGACTCGTCCGTGATTCCCGACGGGCATATTTTTACGTCGACACGTGTGTGCGCCCAGCTTTCAAGAAAGTCGGCGGTCGATGAAATCTGGAACGGACTCTCACAGTATTTTACGATAAAAGAAATCTCCGCCCAGCCGCTGGCAGAAACGATTGCTACATTTAAGCGGCTTCTCGCGCAGATTCGTGCGGGCGGCGCGTTCATTCACGTGACAGCTGAACAAACTGGCTGTAAACAGCTTGAGTCATTGCTTCCCGATTTTATCGAGCAGGTTCAGATTTCAGAAATTGCTGATGCGCGCTCGACGACGCTTTCTGATTTCATTCCGTTCATAAAACAGGCAGCTGATGACCCGACCGAGACATTCGTGACCTCTTCACAGATTGGCTATGCGTCTCAGTGCATTCCTGCCGCGCGCTATGGCACGAAGGAAAGCTACACAGAGGAAGTCTGCACGCATTGGCTCGCGAACAATTTGCTCTGGGAGAAGGTGCGTACGATTGGCGGTGCCTACGGCGTGTTCTGCAATACCGAGTCGATGATTGGCTCTGTCCTGTTCAGTTCGTACCGTGATCCGTCACCATTTGATACGTGTGCGGTCTTTGGTGAGTGTCTAAAAGAAGCCTCCGAAATCGATTTTGATGATGAGGAAGTCGCTCGTTGTGTGATGGGATGCTACAGCCATTTTATTCAGCCGCAGTCACCAAAAGGGCGGGGAAGCGTTGCGCTTACACGTGTCCTCTACGGAATCCTTGATGAAGACCGCGAGAAAAAAATACTCGGCATTCTTAGTACAACGGCTGCGGACTTGAAGCACGGCTTTTATCGTCTCTATGAAAACATGAAGCGTGCTTCATCGTCAAAAAAAGCAATAATTTGTGGCAAAAAAGCACTCGAAGCGTGCGAAAATGCTGGAAAAATCGTATCTTTGCCGTTATAATTTTTAAGCAGCAATTAAGATTGATTCAGTAGATCATGTTTACAGGGGGAACTTTCATGAAAAAAGATAAATACGAAAAATGCATAAAGATGTTGCGTCAGCTCGTTTCTGATATTCAGGGCGCGCCGCTTCCAAGCGAGGATCTTGAGCCGGAATTGTACCGAATTTGGTTCGAGCATGTGCAGAGCGCGGGCATGGAGTGCCTTCAGTATCTCGACGACAATTTCCCGCTCGAAAAAGAAGATATCGACAATACATTGAACAAATTCCTTAAATAAACGAATCAGCTGTCCTTTTGCATTGGGCAGCTTTTTTTATATCTGATGTCTGAATTCCTAAAGTTGCGCCTAGTGAATGTCGAAAATCAAAGGAGAGACTTTGTTTTGGATGGCGCGTGCTATGGCAGTATCAAAAGTAAACAAACGGTTGGACCACTACGTTCTCAAGGGAAGACTTCGTTCTGAAGGTTTTGAACGATGGCGCTATGTGTTTTCGGCGTTCAGCCCCTCAAAAGGAACGGAACGAACGTTTTTTATCGAGTTGTATATCGTGAATCCTGCCGTTTCGCCCAAAACAGCGGTCATCAGTCAAAAATCGCGACTTGTGGCATCAGAATCTGATTTGCAATATATGCTCGCGGGCACTGCCTCTGCCGAAAAAGCGAGTGAGGAAGTCGCTGTTCAGCCGTCATACGTCTTGGTCAAAGTCGGTGCGTTGGGTGTCGGTGGCAAGCAGATGAACAAATTCTACGCACCGGTGCAATTTTCGTTCGTCAAAAGCAGCGGTGCTTTTAAGGTGGGCGAGTGCCTTTTTAGCACAAATGCGCTTTCTGGTTCAGTTTCTGTTAGTCCACAGGAGCTTCGCGTGCGCCCCGAACTCTTATGCAATCCCGGGGCAATGTCGTGGGAGTTGAAATTTGAGCGTCCGATAGAATGCGCTCCGTTGTACAACCGAAAAAAAACAGTCTGGCTTCCTATCGGCGTAAAATCGCTCTTTTCTGGCTCAGTGCACTTTGACAATGAGGAGTATGTCGTTCTTCCAAAATCATCGAACGGATATATCGACAAGAGTTGGGGCGTCCGTCCGAATTCCCCCTATTTCCATCTCTCATCATCAAAAATGACGAGCATTATTTCTGGGCGTGCAATGCATAATTCGTGCTTTGCGCTTGAAGGTGAATTCGGCGGTAAGTTGTGCGCAACGCTTGTGCTCGAGGGGGAGCGATTTTCCGTTGAGAACCGTGGCATTTTCAAAAAAGACGTGATACTTCATGACTGCTCTCAGCTTGAGGACGGAGAGTCGGGCGAAAAAGTGCATTGGACCGTTAGCATTCACAAAGGAAAATTCGTGATTGATATCGATGTGTACTGCCCTGGCAATGAACTCTTCGTCAGGGATTACGAGATGCCACATGGCGAGCGATGTCTGCTCAAGATTCTCGCGGGCGGAACTGGCTCTGGTGAAATCCGATTCTACAAAAAAATTGGCAAAAATCTGGAGCTGCTTGAACACGCAAACATCTTCGATGCAATCTGCGAATTCGGGCAGATGGAACAAGTTGGAAAATAAAGCGCACTGGCGCGTGCTCCCCTGCATGATGCAGGGGATTTTTTTTCTTGCCGATTCGAAAATTCTTTATTATCTTTCAAGTGAAATAGAAAAATGGGAGGTAATATATGAATTACGATCAGTTTACCTTAAAAACACAGGACGCGCTGCAAGAGGCGAGTGCGCTTGCCCAGCAGAACGACCATTCTGAAATCGGCTTACCGCATTTGCTTGTGGCGATGCTTGAACAAAAAGACGGAATCACGCTTCCGATTGTGGAGCGAATCGGTGTGCGCTCGGGCGAATTGCTTTCTGCCGCAAAAAATCTTTTGAAGTCATACCCCACCGTGACGGGAAATGTGCAGATGCAGCTTTCGGGTGAAGCGCAGAAAGTGCTTGCGAAGGCTGAAAAGGAAATGGGTGATTTAAAAGACCAGTTCCTTTCGGTGGAGCATATTTTGCTTGCCATGGCAGAAAGTGACGGACGGACGGGGGATTTGCTCCGCCAGTACGGAATCACCAAGCAGACGATTCTTGAAGCCCTTAAAGCCGTGCGCGGAAACCAGACCGTGGACAGCCAAGACCCCGAAAGCAAAATGCAGGCACTTGAAAAATACTGCACTGATTTAACCGCCCGCGCTCGTCAGGACAAAATTGACCCGGTGATTGGGCGTGATGAAGAAATTCGCCGTGTTATGCAAGTGCTCGTGCGCCGTACAAAGAACAACCCGGTTTTGATTGGTGAGCCGGGAGTCGGAAAAACGGCGATTGTGGAAGGCTTGGCACGGCGAATCGCGCAGGGCGATGTTCCCGAATCGCTCAAAAACAAGCGGCTTCTTTCTCTTGACATGGGAAGCCTTGTGGCGGGCGCAAAATTCCGTGGCGAATTTGAGGAGCGGTTAAAGGCGGTCATCACCGAAGTGGTGAAGAGCGAAGGGCAGATTATTCTCTTTATCGATGAGCTGCACACGATTGTGGGTGCGGGAGCGAGCGAGGGAAGCATGGACGCAAGCAATTTGTTAAAGCCCGCCCTTGCCCGTGGAGAACTCAAGGCGATTGGCGCGACCACCTTAAACGAATACCGCAAGTACATCGAAAAAGATGCCGCATTGGAACGCCGCTTCCAGCAGGTCTACTGTGCCGAGCCGAATGTTGAAGACACGATTGCGATTCTGCGCGGGCTTCGCGACAAATACGAGATTCACCACGGCGTTAAAATCAACGATGAGGCATTGGTTGCCGCCGCAACGCTTAGTAATCGCTACATCACGAACCGATTTTTGCCCGACAAGGCGATTGACTTGGTGGATGAGGCGGCTTCGCGGCTCAAAATGGAAATTGAAAGCGAGCCGACCGAGCTTGACCAGCTTGAACGAAAGATTTTGCAACTTCAGATTGAAAAACAGTCGCTTTCTAAGGAAGACGATGTTGCCTCAAAAGAACGCTTGCAAAAACTTGAAAAAGAGCTTGCCGAAGTGACGGCGAATCGCGATGCGATGAAGTTGCAGTGGCAGAACGAGAAGGCTGACATCGACAAGAGCCGAAAACTCAAGGAACAGCTTGAAGCCGCTCGCTTTGAGGAAGAAAAATACACGCGCGAGGGTGACTTCAACAAAGCCGCTGAATTAAAATACGGCACGATTCCTGGGCTCGAAAAAGAACTTGCCGCCGCGCAAAAAGCGGACGAGGCTCGCCACGCGGCAGAGGACAACGGCGTTTCTGCTTCTCTGTTGCGGCAGGAAGTGACCGAAGAAGACATTGCCCGCGTGGTCAGCAGCTGGACAGGCATTCCGATTGCAAAAATGCTCACGAGCGAAAAACAAAAGTATGTGCAGTTGGAAAGCGTTTTGCACAAGCGCGTGATTGGCCAAGACGAAGCGGTGAGCGTGGTAAGTGATGCAATCCGGCGAAACCGCGCGGGCCTGAATGACCCGAACCGCCCGCTTGGTTCGTTTATGTTCATCGGACCGACTGGCGTTGGAAAGACGGAGCTTGCAAAGACGCTTGCGGACTTCCTCTTTAACGACGAAAAGGCGCTCACTAGAATCGATATGAGCGAGTACATGGAAAAATTTTCCGTTACGCGCCTGATTGGTGCTCCTCCGGGATATGTGGGCTACGATGAGGGCGGGCAGCTCACCGAAGCCGTGCGCCGCCGTCCGTACAGCGTGATTTTGTTTGATGAGGTGGAAAAGGCTCACCCCGATGTGTTCAATGTGCTTCTGCAAGTGCTTGACGACGGCCGGTTGACCGACGGACAGGGCAGAGTAGTGGACTTTAAGAACACCATTATCATCATGACAAGCAACCTCGGAAGCGATTTGATTCTCGACGCGGACACAAATGACAAACTCGTTGCCGTCCGCCCCGCCGTGGATGTGCTTTTAAAGCAAACATTCCGCCCTGAGTTCTTGAACCGAATCGATGAAATCGTGATGTTCGGCCGCCTTTCAAAAGACTGCATTGGCGGCATCGTGAAAAATCAGCTTGAGCGTGTCAAAGCCCGCCTTGCTGACCGCCGCATTACGCTGGACTTTGACCAAAGCGCAATTGATTTCTTAAGCGATGCAGGCTACGACCCGGCGTTTGGCGCGCGACCGGTAAAGCGAGCCGTGCAAACTTATGTGGAAAACCCGCTTGCTAAGGAAATCTTGGCGGGAAAATTCGGCGAGGACGCAAAAATCACGGTGAAGGCGGAATTTGACGGATTGGTGTTCGAATAAAAAAAATACAATAAAAATGAGTGCACCTCAAATCTTTTTGCAGAAAAACACAAAGATTTGAGGTGTTTTTTTTAGTCAAGAGTTGAATATGTGCTGATAAAATCATCAACTTGCTTAACGACTTTTTGCTTTAATTCAGTTGCAAGCTGAATGACTTCGTTCTTTTGCGTTTTGTTTTGCGGTTGCGGAGTTTCTAAAAACATTTGGTATGGAAGCAAATTCAGCACATCGACGATTTTTTGGATTACATCCAGTGAAGGAAAATTCTTTCCGTTTTCGACCGCATTTAGATAATTGGGACTTAATCCGATTTTTTCTGAAAACGCAAGTTGTGAAAAACCCGCGTTTGTTCTGTAGAATCTCAAATTCTGAATAAAAATCTGTTGAATGTGCGTCATTTTTTTATTATGGCAAAACAATCTTCTTTCTGATTCAATGCAATTCAGTTAAAACAACTTTAATTCAGTTGATTTAAAAATGAAACTCAGTTATTATTACTGTAATTCAGTTGTTTTTTTGGAGACAGCGGTGATTCGATACGCCATTCTTTGTGGCTCTGCGCCACTAGATTTCAGGCAGAAAAGGCTTGAGCACATGTACGATTTTCTTACGAGCGGCGAGGGCGGAAGCTATGAGCCCGGCACGGTCATTGTGTTTCCGAACGGCGTGAACGAGCTTCTCTTGGAGGGTGCGTTGAACTCCGTGCTGGATGAAGCAGAGGAAAAAGATTCCGCCGATGAAAATACGGCAGAAGAATACATGGGCGAGGTGCTGCTGTACTTCTGCGCGCAGTCTGAAGCCGATTTGTGCGCAGAACTGTCTGACAGTGCGTGTGCGGGCGTAGAAGTGGTGCGACTTGGGAGCGATGAAGTGCGCAAAGATGTGATTGCATATTATGCTGGGCTTGCAGAGCAGCTCGGGGTGAAGCTCCGCGTGGTGTACGAGACGGATGACGCACTGATGAGCGAAGAAGAGCTTGGGTATGAGCGGGTGGGGTGAGATGAAAACAATAGCTCTTATTATTGCTGGTGGCTCTGGGCATAGAATGGGGCAGGATATTCCCAAGCAGTTTATAAATGTGTATGACAAGCCTGTTCTTATTTATACACTTGAGAGTTTTCAGCGGCATCCGCTTGTCGATGAAATCGAAGTTGTGTGCATTGAGGGCTGGCACGATGTTGTGAGTGCATACGCAAAACAATTTGGAATCACAAAACTTTCCCGCATAGTTCTGGGCGGTGAAACTGGTCAGGAGTCCATCAGAAACGGTGTATATGCGCTTGAAGGCACTTGCTCAGAAGATGATATTGTCATAATCCATGACGGAATTCGCCCGCTTGTAGACGGCGAGGTGCTGACGGATGTAATTCACACGGCGCAAAAATACGGGAATGCAGTCACTTCAATGCCGTATAACGAGCAGATTTTTTTAGTTGATGAAGATGACGAGAAAACAACAACGAAATATGTAAGGCGTGAAACGGTACGCCGTGTATCAACTCCGCAAGCATATCGTTTCGGGAAGCTTCTTTGGGCGTACAAAAAGGCTTTTGCGGAGAAAATCGGTATTTATGGCTCTTCCTATACAAATACAATGATGGTTGAACTGGGCGAAAAACTGCATTTTGCTTCTGGCTCTGACAAAAACATAAAACTCACGACCAAGGATGACCTTGAATTGTTCAAGGCATATCTGAAAGCCGACAAGGACGCATGGCTCAAATGACAGACGGAAGCACATTGCTTAAAAATATCGATTACAGCAGGTCTCTTGCAAAAATTGTCCAGCTTCCTTTGCCGTGGGAAAAGCTTCGTGGAAAGCGAATCCTTGTCGCAGGGGCGACGGGTTTAATCGGAAGCTACCTTGTGGATACTCTTATGTCGGTACAGAAAGACCTGAAGATGGATTTCACCGTACTAGCGTTGGGGCGCAACAGGGAAAAACTTGAAAATAGGTTTTCTGGCTATAGGAGCAATGGGAACTTTCGGGCATTTTCCCAAGATATTACAGCAAAATTAAACTGTGAGCTTGAAGACCTTGGAGCGGATTTTGTCTTTATTCTTGCGAGCAACACCCATCCTGTGGATTATGCGACAAAGCCTGTCAGCACAATACTGACGAATATACTTGGAGCAAATAATTTGCTTGACTATGCAGCAAGGCATGAGAGTGAAAGAGTTGTGTACGCTTCTTCGGTGGAAGTCTACGGCGAGAACAGGGGCGACACAGAAAAATTCGCAGAGGCTTACTGCGGCTATATCGACTGCAATACGCTTCGTGCGTGTTATCCGGAGGGGAAAAGGGCGGGAGAGGCATTGTGCCGAGCATATCGCGCAGAGAAGAATCTTGATATTGTAATTGCCCGTTTGTGCAGAACTTATGGCGAAACAATGCAGATGAGCGACACGAAAGCAGCCTCACAGTTCATAAAAAATGCACTTGAGAAGCAAGATATTGTCTTGAAATCCGACGGAAAGCAATTGTATTCATATCTTCATGTAGCGGATTCTGTTTCGGCTCTACTGTACTGTCTTTTTTACGGGAGGAATGGAGAAGCGTACAATGTCGCAGATGAAAAATCTGACATTACATTGAAAGAGATGGCGGATTTTATCGCAAAAACGGTCGGCGTGGATGTCGTGTTTGAATTGCCAGATCAGACTGAAAAGGCAGGCTTCTCAAAGGCAACAAAAGCCGTTCTTGATTCCGCAAAACTGAAATCACTTGGTTGGAATTCTATGTTTGATTTACAGAGTGGAATAAAACAAACTCTGAATGTTTTGGAATGTGTAAAATGAATAGAGATTTTTTTCACAGAGTTTATATGTATCTTAAAGATGGCTCATTCTTTCACAGACTTTGGATTCATCTGTTCTTTACGCGGAAATTCTATAAAGTTTATAACTTCTTTCGTCCTCAGAGAATCAATCCTAAAAAAATTGTCATGTGTAATTTTGTTGGGCTTGGGTATGGCTGCAATCCTAAATATCTTGCAGAGTATATTTTAAGCCATAATCTTGATTATGAAATTGTGTGGTTTATGGATTCGCATAAATTAAAACCGGGTAATACATTCCCCAAGAATATTCGGACAGTGGAATTATTTTCCAAAGAGGCGGTTAAGGAACTTTCTTCTGCCGGGATTTGGATTGACAACTGCCGAAAAGGCTGGTTCCCCCGCAAGAAGCCTTGCCAGCTTTACGTTCAGACATGGCACGGCGGTTTTGCCTGCAAGAAGATTGAAAAAGATGCACCGCACTTGCCAAAAAGTTATGTAAAACTTGCAAGGAAAGACTCAAAAACTATTGATTTAATCACAACCGATTCTTCAGTGAATACAGCAATTTTTAGGAATTCATTTTGGTATTCTGGTGAGATTTTGGAATGTGGAACGCCGCGAACAGACATTTTTTTTGACAAGCAGAAAGTTACCGCAGCCACAATAAAAATCCATGATGAATATAAAATTCCACATGCAACAAAAATTGCATTGTACGCGCCCACTTTCAGACAATCGCTTACGTTGGCCCCATACATGCTTGATTATGAATCTGCCCAAAAATTCTTGGAAGAAAAATTCGGTGGTGATTGGCAGCTTTGCGTAAGGCTTCATCCGAATGTAGCTTTAAAATCTGCAGAATTGAATATTCCTGAGAATGTGAATGATTTAAGCGATTATGCAGATATGCAGGAAATCTTATGTGCTTCAGACGCTGTGATTACTGACTATTCCGGAATTATGTTTGACTACTGGTTTCTGAGCCGTCCCGTGTTTTTATTTGCAACAGACTACGAAGAGTATACAGAGAATGACAGAGCGTTTTATGTTCCTATAGAAAAACTTCCGTTCTCTATTGCAAAAAACAATGAAGAATTGAAAAAGAATATTGAGAATTTTGATGATGAAGATTTTTGCAGGAAGCTTGATTCATTTAAGTCTGAATACGGAATTGCATCTGACGGTCACGCCTGCCAAAAGGTGATGGAATGGCTGGAAAACAAGCAGCGGGAGATTTTTGGGAAATAATGACAGAAATTGAGAGTTCTTCCGACATCAAGCAAAAAACGGTCTCTGGCTTTTTCTGGCGGCTCGGCGAGCGGCTTTCCGCACAGGTCGTAACTTTTGCCGTTACTGTGGTGCTCGCGCGGCTTCTTATGCCGGAAGATTACGGCATTGTCGCCATTGTGAATGTGTTTATTGCCATTGCCGATGTGCTCATTACAGGAGGGCTTTCCACCGCGCTCATCCAGAAAAAAGATGCTGACGAAACTGATTTTTCCACGATTTTTTATGTGAGCGTTCTGCTTTCGGCTTTCCTGTATGCGCTCATGTTTTTTACGGCTCCTGTGATTGCCCGCCTTTATAAGAACGCGCTTCTGACCACTGTTCTTCGCGTGATGGGAATAAAGTTCTTTATCTCGGCGGTCAATTCCGTGCAGCAGGCGTATGTTGCCCGCAAGATGATTTTCAGGAAATTCTTTTTTGCGACGCTTCTGGGCACTGTCGTTTCTGCTGTTGTTGGAATCGTGCTTGCCTTAAAAGGCTTCGGTGTGTGGGCCTTGGTCGCCCAGCTCCTTACTAATCCGTTTATTGACACAATCGTGCTTTTCATAACGGTAAGGTGGCACCCGCGGTTTCTGTTCAGTGTTGAAAGGTTGAAAAGTCTGTTCGGGTACGGCTGGAAACTGAGCCTTGCAAGTCTTGCCGGTACTTTTTTTGACAAGCTCAGGCAGCTTTTAATCGGTACGCGCTATTCCGCGAGCGACCTTGCCTTTTACAATCGTGGAGAGTCCTTGCCGTATTTGGTTACAACAAACATTACAGCAACGCTTGAATCTGTTTTGTTCCCCGCGATGAGCAAGTTCCAGAATGACAGGGAAAAACTAAAGGGGGCGATGCGCCATTCTATAAGGGGTGGCTCTTATGTACTTAGTCCGCTACTTGTTGGATTTGCGGCTGTTTCTGATAAGGTTGTGCTGATTTTATACGGCGAAAAGTGGGAGAACGCGGTACCGTTTGCCGCGCTCCTGAGCCTTTCTATGATTCCGTCAATTGTTTCTTCCATAAATATCCAGGCAATAAAGGCTGCTGGGCGGAGCGATACCGTTCTTATGCTTGAGTTCATAAAAAAGCCTCTTTTTGTGCTGATTGTGCTTGCCTGTATTTTTATAAGTCCGCTTGCAATGTCATGGGGCGCGCTTGTCTATGGCATTGTCTCTTGTGCCATCAATTTTTTCCCAAATATCAGGCTTCTGGGCTATTCCGCCTGGGAGCAATGCACGGATGTTTTTGGAAATATTCTGCTTTCGCTTGCAATGGGAGTTCCTGTGTATTTTATAGGAAAGCTTCCGCTTAATATATTTTTGACTTTTGCAGTGCAAGTCATTTCCGGGGTGCTTATTTATGTCTTGCTTTCCGCACTGCTAAGGGTTCCCAATTTTTATGAAATAAAAGCGATGCTTTGGAACATGATTTCCGCAAAAAAACGGGGGGCTGAACAATGAGCATTTCTGAACTAAGAGCCAAGATAGTCGCGTTCAAAAAACAGAATCCACAGAAAGGGGCATTGAAAAGGAAGATAAAACAGGCTCTGGCTCTCCGTATAAAAAATCAGTATGTTTCTTTTGTTTACAAATTCCACAGGCAGAAGCTGAATGCCGAGCAGACCGAGCGAATTCTGAAATGGAAATGGTATGTGTATTTGAAGCGGAAATATTCGCGCTTTCTTGAGAGCCTTACTTTGCCGCCGATGCCGGAAAATCAGGAGATTCCAAAAATCCTCTGGTGGTGCTGGCTTCAGGGTGAAGAAAATGCTCCCCCTCTGTGCCGTGCGTGCCTTAATTCCTTACGGCGCAATATGAGCGGTTATGAAATCCGCATCGTGACGGAAAAAAATATGTGGGACTTGATTTCTGTTCCCGGTTTTATCCGCAAAAAATACGAGAAAGGCATTATTCCGCGCACTCAGTTCAGCGATTTGCTCCGTACCTGCCTTGTACTTGAGCACGGCGGAATCTGGGTGGACTCGACCGTGCTCTGCACGGGAAACATACCGCCCGTCCAGTTCGATAAGCATTTGTTCATCTACCAGAATTATAAAAGGGGAGATGAATCAATATGCTTATCGACCTGGCTCATTGCTGCATGCAGTAATGAGCCAGGTCTCGCGCTGACGCGCGAGCTTCTTTTGGAATACTGGCGTCGCAATAATTCCCTCTGCCACTATTTTATATATCATTTCTTTTTCACCATGGTCTGCGAAAGGTACCCGCAGGTTCTGGAATCTGTTCCTCGATATTCAAATCTTCCGCCGCATATCTTGCAGTTCGAGATGTTCAAGCCGTTTGATTCGGTGCGCTGGGAGCAGATTAAGGGAATGAGCGCGTTCCACAAGCTTTCATGGAAATATGATACAGACTCGATTGATGTGCGTGGCACATATTACGAGCACGTTTTGCAGGAGTATGGAGAGAAAAGGTTATGAACAATCCATTGGTTTCTGTAATTGTGCCAGTGTACAAGGTTGAGCAGTATCTGCATAAATGCGTGGATTCTGTGCTTAATCAGACGTACACAAATCTTGAAATCATTCTCGTTGACGACGGTTCACCTGATAATTGCCCTGCAATCTGCGATGAGTATGCGGCGAAAGACAGCCGCGTGCGCATGATTCACAAAGAAAACGGCGGCTTAAGCGACGCACGCAATGCGGGAATAAAGATTGCAAATGGTGAGTGGATTTTATACGTTGATTCCGATGATTATATTGAACCTGATAGTGTAGAACGCTTGCTGTCTTGCGTGAAAGAGGCTGCGATTGATGTTGTCGTTGGAGTAGCAAAGGAAATTAAGCTTGATGGAAGAATATGTTTTCAGCGTCACACCAATCTAAAAGACGGCGAAATCTTGCCGTCACCTGAATACATTTGCAAATCCATAAAAAACAATGAATGGTATGCTCCTGCATGGCTCAATCTGTATAAAACAAGTTTTATACGGACTAATGAACTTTATTTTGTAAAAGGACTTTTGTATGAGGACTTGGAAATGCTTCCGCGTACGTTTTTGGCTGCTCATAACGTTCTTTATATCGATTATCCATTTTATAACTATATATCACGCCCTCATTCAATAATGAATAGCAAGAAGAATGAGAAAAACTTACAGTCTGTAAAATTCATTATGGATAACTGGAAAAAAAACTTTGATTCTGTTGAGGATAGTTCTTTAAGAAAAATGCTATATCATTGGATGCTCAGAAATTGGTTGATTCTATCTGGCAAATTTCAAATAGTGGAACGATATTATCCTTCAGGAACGAATGCTGTGTTTATGCTTCTTCATTGTCAGAATCTTCAGCTATTCATAAAAACAATGGTGTTAATTGCTTCTCCCCGGCTCTATTCATTCGTTTATTCATGCAAATATAAGGAAAAATGCTGATGCTCCGAAAAGTATTTGCGAAAATTGCTGGCTACAAGCCTGATACAAGGATACAGAATCTGACTCTTCTTTTATTTTTTATTGAAAAGTCATTCTCTCTTTTGCGGGGGCTTATAAAACTAGGCTCTCCAAAAGTCTTTGTTGATAGACACTGTATTTTTAAGCATAGACGGCTTATTCATTTTAAAAGGATTCTTAATATTCAACATGATGTTTTTATTGATGCGCTCAGTCTCAATGGCGTTCATTTTGGAAGTCATGTTTCTGTCGGTTGTTTTACGCGCATTGAGTGTACTGGTTCTCTTGCAACATTAGGAGAGGGATTTAAATGTGGCAATAACTGCGGATTAGGTACTAATTGCTTTTATGGTGCTGCTGGCGGAATTGAAATAGGAAATGATGTCATCATTGGGAACTATGTTTCCTTCCATTCTGAAAACCATGTTTTTTTAGATACGGAAGTTCCTATTCGCTTGCAAGGAACGAATCACAGAGGAATTAAAATCGGTAATAACTGTTGGATTGGCGCAAAGGTTACGATTCTGGATGGTGTTAAGATTGGAAATGGGTGTGTTGTCGCGGCTGGAGCGGTCGTTACAAAAGATTTTCCAGATAATGTTGTGATTGGCGGCGTTCCTGCACGGATTATAAAAAACAGGGGGAGTATATGGAACGATTAATTTTATTCACATTCTTTTATCTTGTTCCGCTTTTTGACAGCATGACCGGCTTCTTGATTAAATTTCATATTATGGAAGAGGCAAGTATTGGCTCGCCTAGTCAATTGATAAAATTTTTCCTTTGGATTATGTTTTTTGCAGGTTTTTGCAAAAAATCTGCAAAAAGAAAGGTTTATCCTTTTGTTTTGATTCTTTTATCCTATGCGCTATATGAATCACTTATTGCGATTTTGTGCGATAGCTCATTTTATGCCTTTTCGTATGGCTTACTAACGATATTTAAAGTAAGTTATTTATGGCTTGCATTTTTGTTTTTTCAAAATCTTATTGAAAGGCGATTTCTTTCGATAAATGAACTCTTGCATCTCTTTAAGACAAACGGTTTAATCTGTGTTTCCCTGATTTTCTTAACAACAGCCCTGCATATTAATTTACCAACATACTATGTCGGTACTTTTGGCTCAAAGGGGTTATTTCCTTCTGGTAATGGAATTAGTCTGTATTGCGGTGCCCTTTCATTCCTGACGCTCATAATTGCCAAGAAAGAAGGTGGTTCTAAAAATTATTTTCAAGCGTTATACATGATAGTTGGAAGCTCGATGATTGGAACAAAGTCTTCGATTATTTTTCTTTTGGTAAATTTTTTATATTTCTGCTTTGTCGTTATAAAGCATGGAAAGATATTCGTGTTTATTTTTGCTGTAGGATTCTTTGTGGCAAATTTTCAGCTGTTTGAGCAGCTGTTTGATGTCATTTTCTATAGATTCAAAAACAAGGGAACTGTTTTTACTTTCATAATGAGTTCCCGCGATAGTTTTGTAAAAGATGCCTTCAGAGAGTATGATACGACTGGATTTTTGGTGTTGCGAATCTTTACAGGATTAGGGGCATTCTTGTCATTCAGGAAGCCTCACACAAATCTAGGTTTTGATACGTTGGAAAACGATGTGTTTGACATCTTTTTTATGTATGGACTTATAGGGCTTCTTGCGTATTTTGGAATAATTTTATTCGCTCTAAAAAAACTAGTTGTAAAAAAACAGTTAGAATGGCTTGCATTTTCTTCTGCAATTTTTGTGTATTCGATGATTGCCGGTCATTCTGTTTTTAATCAGACTTCTGGAGTTTTGCTTGCCTTATGCCCTCTCATTGCGAAAAACAAACCTTCCTTTACCAGCGTTCTCTCTTCACAGAATAAAAAAAGGAGTATTTCATTATGGAAATATTATTCGTACACTTGCTGAACAACTATACTGGTTCGCCTAGAATCCTTTCCAATATACTTGATGCATTCTCCAATAGGGATGATGTGCGGATTCATCTCCTCACGTCTTTTTCCGAAGGCTGTCTTTCAGAGCATGGAAATGTAATATATCACAATAATCACTATAAATGGTCAGCTAGTAGAATTCATCTCGCATGGAATCTAGTCATTTCACACATTTATCAGTTTTGTTTCATATTATTTTCTCGAAATTATGATTTAGTATATGTAAACACTATTCTTCCGTTTGGAGCTGCGTTTGCGGCAAAACTCCGGGGAATGAAAATCATCTATCACATACATGAATATTATCCAAATCCAAGTGTTATGCAGAAAATATGCGTGTTCTTCACAAAGAAGTGTGCATCAAGAATTGTGTTTGTATCTGAATATGTAAAATCGAGTTATGGAGAAAAGTTCGCATATAATAAGAACGTAATTTATAACTCTGTCTCAAAGCAATTTCATGATGTGGCAGAAAAAATCTCTTTGACGGACGATGTCCTTACTCATCGTTATGAATCAAGAAAAATAATAATGCCGTGCGCATTAAAGAAATATAAGGGTGTTCTGGAGTTCGTGAAACTTGCAGAAAAACTCCCGGATTTTTTCTTTGAATTGATTTTAAGCAACAGTGAAGAGGAAACAAAACAGTTCTTTAAGGATATGCAATTGCCAATGAACCTTTGCTTACGGAATGAAATAAAAGATATGACAAAAATATATGAGCAAGCTTCGCTTGTGATGAATCTGTCAATTCCTCATGGAATTGACAGAATCATCGAAACCTTTTCGATGATTTTGTTGGAAGGCTTTGAGTTTGGATTGCCTTGTCTTGCGCCAAATTATGGGGGACCGAAAGAACTTATTGAAGATGGAAAAAGCGGTTTTTTAATCGAGCCGTTGGATACAAAAAAAGTCATTGAAAAACTACGGTGTATTTTTTCTGATTTTTCTGCCTATAAACGGTTTTCGCTTTGTGCTAAGGAGAGGAGTTTGTTGTTTTCGAATGAAAAATTTTCGGATGCCATAAAAAATGAGATTGAGGAGGAGACGAATGAGTAAAGCTTGTAAATCTAATTTAATCTGTCTATTCCTTTTCGTAACCTTTTTTTGATAATGTGAATGTTCGTGACTCGTCTACAACATGGATTGTGTGAAGAATTTTTTCATAGAGCATTCGCTTGTTCAGATGGCAGAAATTTATCAGGAGTTTATGTAATGCTGTTGTGATGAAAAATCTCGAAGAGATTTTTGCGACTGTTCTTTGACATTTCTAGTTTTGAGGGAAAATTACCCTTGATTTTTCTCCAGAAAGTTGACTAAAATTAAACTTATTGGAGGAAATCAGATGATAAACTCTGCGTCAATGATTCTTTCGGAACTTGCAAATGAGTATAATGCGCCTAAAAACAAGTTGCTTGCCCTTGAGAAAAAAGGCATATACCACAAGATTGTGAAGGGGCTTTATGAGTCAGAAAATGATGTTTCGCCTTTGCTTCTTGCAGGAGCGGTTTACGGGCCTTCGTATGTTTCGTTTGAAACTGCGCTTTCGTTCTGGGGGATGATTCCAGAAAAAGTTTTTGCGGTAACTTCAGCAACGACAGGCAAAAACAGAACGAAACGTTTTGAAAGCGGCTTCGGTACTTTTTTGTATCGCGACGTTTCGCAAGAGGCGTTTCCGTTTGAAATATACATAAAAAGCATCGACGGTCGGAATTTTTTGATTTCGGGCAGAGAAAAAGCACTGTGCGACATTCTGTATCGCGAAAAGCCGTTGCATTCTGTAAAAAGGCTCAAAGAATTCTTTTTTGAGAACTTACGCATAGAAGAAAGCGATTTTACTGCGCTTGATTTCACTGTGATTCAGGATTTGTGCCCGCTTTACAAGAGCACGAATGTAAAACTATTGGCAGCTTTTGCGGAGGAGAGAAAATGACAACAGCCGTTCAGCAGATGATTGAAAAATATGAGTGCAAAAACACGCTCGAATACAAGAACGCGCTGAAAGAGGTGATTCAGGAAGTTGCGCTTTGCGGGCTTTCTCGGGCAGATTTTTTCAGCAAGGTGGCGTTTTACGGCGGAACTGCGCTGCGGATTTTTTACGGACTTGACCGGTTTTCTGAGGACATGGATTTTTCTCTGATAAAAAAAGACGCTGCTTTTGTGCTGGATGATTATTTTTCATCGCTTGCAGAAGAACTTTCTGCAAATGGTTTTGAGCTTTCGATTGAAAGAAAAGAGAAATCCATTGAAAGCAACGTTCAGTCTGCCTTTATAAAAGGCGGAACTCTAGTTCATCTTTTGAAAATTGCGCCTGTAAATCAGAAAATTCTCGGAGTTTCAGATACGGAGCTTATAAAAATCAAGTTCGAGATTGATACGAATCCGCCCGACTGTGCTGGCTTTGAAACAAAGTATTCGCTCTTGCCGTTTCCGTATGCGGTGCGCTTGTATGACGAGCCGTCGCTTTTTGCGGGGAAGATTCATGCAGTCTTGTGCCGTTCGTGGAAAAATCGCGTTAAGGGGCGGGATTTTTACGATTATCTGTGGTATTTGGGCAGACGAACAAAAGTGAATCTGCCTCATCTGCAAAAGCGTTTTGAACAGAGCGGAAAATGGAATCCTGATGTTGACCTCACCATAAATGAGCTGAAACACTTGCTTCGTGAGCGTTTTTCTGCCGTTGACTTTGCTGCCGCAAAGGCTGATGTCCTTCCGTTCATAAAAGACGGGCGGAACCTTGATTTGTGGTCAAAAGAATTCTTTTCGTCGCTTACAGAATCCAACTTGAATTAGTGTAACCAGCATTCCCACAAAAATAGAAATGTCTCTGAGCAAATTGGCATTCCGTATGCGACCGCTTGCATTTTTTTTGTAAAGCAAAAAAAAACGAGGCTCGCACCCCTGCGGAAACTTTTTGGGTATGAATTGTAAGTAAAAGTCTCGATGAGATTTTTACGACCGTTCTTTGACATTTCTATTTTTTGAGGGAAGAAAAAATCAACTTCAATTACTTCACCGTTGACTTTGAAGTGGCTTTGAACTAGACTTTGAAGTAGCTTCAAAGTCTACCTTGAACTACTTTGAAGTTCGATGGAGGTCCGAATGCTGCTTGATGAGATTATAAAGGTTTCGCCTTTGGAAAGTGTCAATATGGAATGCAAGGCTCGGCTAAACCGCGACGACACGGAAGGTTGGCTTAAGACTATTGCAGGCTTCTCGAATGCTGAGGGCGGAACGCTTTTCATCGGGGTTGAGGATAAATCCAACAAACTGCTCGGATTTTCTCGAAAAGATGCCGATAACGAGCGGAATTTCTTCAACAATCAGATAAACGAGCATATTTTCCCGCGGCCGACATTCAGAATTTCATTCATTCCGTATGCGGTTCGTGATACAGAACTGTTTGTGATTCGCGTGGACGTGTCGGCTTCTCCTGTAAAACCAATTGTCTTGAAATACAAAAATGTGCCGTCCATTTATATGCGACGCGATGGTTTTACGAATGGCGCGACGTATGAAGAAATCATTGAGATGAGCATAAAGAGCCGCAACACGCAGTTTGATGTGCTTGATTCCGATGAAAAATATGAGCGGGGCAATTTCCAAACGTTGCTTTCGTTTTTTAGCGAGCACAATTCCGGGGCGGAGCTGACGGACAAGGCGTTGCTGTCGATGGGATTTTTTACGAAAGATAACATCCTAAAAAACGGTGCGGTGCTTTTTTCTGATTCTTACAGCGGTGAAAAAACTCAGGTTCAGTGCTCCGTGTTTTCTGGTCTGAGCAAGGGAAGCGAGCGGATTGTTACAATCAATCGGTTCAACGGGAATCTTATTGATTCTGTCTCGTTTATGATGGAATTCGTAAAGCTCCGTATGAACCACGGAATAAAAAAACTTGCGGGGTCGCGCGAAAATCTTGATGCGTACCCGGAACGTGCGCTTTTTGAAGGTGTTATAAACGCGGTTGCTCACCGTGATTATTTTCTTGACGGCACGCAGATTCAGGTCGATATGTTCAAAGACCGGCTTGAAATCTCTTCGCCTGGAAGCTTTTACCAGGGTGAGAAAATCGGCAAGACCTATGAGCTTTCAAACATCATATCAAAAAGACGGAACGAGCTGATTTGTGCGGTGCTTGTAAAATGCAATGTGATGGAAGCGGCGGGAACTGGTTTTGACAAAATCATCGCCGAGTATGCGGATGCAGACGAGAATCACAAGCCGTATATTTTTTCGTTATCTGACCATTTTACCCTTGTGCTGCCGGATTTAACTTATTCGGACGGTATAAAAGATGATTCCGTACCGAATGTTGAATTTGAGCCTGTTTCAGGCGGTTCTGAACATGACGAGCGAATTCTTGCGTTCTGCTATAAAGATGCGCGAAAGGTGAGCGAAATTGCCGCATACCTCGGAATTGCGGACTCATCATATTTCAGAAAGCATATCCTTGAAAACCTTGTGAATCAGGGCTATCTGCTCACGGAAAAAATCTCGAACGCAAGAGCCTATAGGTCAAACAGAGAGAACGTTCGGCTTGTCTGATTCTTTCTAAGTATTTCCTTTTCTCCTCAAAAATAGAAATTCAAGGAACGCTTGCAAAGGAATTTGGAGGCGTTATGCTTGGAAATAAAAAACGAATCTATATCATCGGCACGGTGGGCGTGCCTGCGTGCTACGGCGGCTTCGAGTCGCTCGTGGACAACCTGCTCGATTACACCCCTGCCGATGTGGAATATACGGTGTTCTGCTCTGCGAAAAAGTACGAGGCGCGGCTGGAATCCTATAAGGGCGCGCGGCTTTTCTACCTTGACCGCGACGCGAACGGAAAGGACAGCATTCTCTATGACTATGAGAGCATGAAAATCGCCGTGCGCGAAAAGGCGGACATCATGCTGATTCTGGGCGTGTCGGGCTGTATGTTTTTGCCGAAGATTCGCCGTCAGTTTAAGGGCAAAATCATCACGAATATCGACGGGCTTGAATGGAAGCGCGATAAGTGGAAGTTCTACGCAAAGTGGCTCTTGCATTGGAGTGAGCGGCAGGCGGTGCGCTATTCCGACGTCATCATCGGCGACAACAAGGGCATTACGGATTATGTGCGGTCGGCGTATGCGGGCATTGTGGCAAAAAAGCGCATTGAGCTGATTGCCTACGGCGGCGACCAAGTTTCGCGCGTGGAAGATGATTCGCTTTATGAAACATATCCCTTCTGCCGCGAGCCGTATGCCTGCACGGTCTGCCGGATTGAGCCGGAGAACAATGTTCATCTTAGTTTGGAAGCGTTTGCGCGGATGCCGGAAAAGCAGCTTGTCATCGTAGGAAACTGGGAAAAATCAGATTATGGTCGTACGCTCAAAGAAAAATATGCAGGAACGCAGAACCTGCATCTGCTCGCCCCGATTTATGAGCCGCATACGGTGAACTGGCTCCGGGGAAACGCCGCGCTCTATGTGCACGGACACTCGGCGGGCGGCACGAATCCGACCTTGTTGAGGCGATGTGTCTAGGCTTGCCAGTGCTTGCGTTCGACTGCGTGTATAACCGCGCCACCACGGAAGAAAAAGCGCTGTACTGGAAGACGGCTGATGACATCGTGCGGCAGGGGAAAACACTTTTCGCTGACGACCTACGTCGTTCGCTCATCGCCGCCGACTTGCACGAAACGGGAACTAGATTGTACGCATGGGAGCAAATCGCGCGACGGTATAATGCGCTTTATTAGGCTCTGGCTAGATTTGTTGCATTCCGAGAGCTGTGAGCGAAATCATTCCTCTTTTTTCGCTCACAAATCCCTTCGCCTGACAGCCCTCAAGCGCACGGAGTGCAGGAGCTAATTCCTTTGCGTTTCCTGCAATTTCGTTTTTTGGTACACTCGTGCCTCTGAGCGCGACAAGCAGGTCTTTTTCAGCTTTTGTAAGAACGTATTCCATGCATAAAAAATACCACTGTTTTTTTGCTTGTGCAATGATTCGCTTTCTTACTATAATTTCGGCATGTGTAGAAAAATAAAAATCTTGCTGTGCTCTGGGGTGCTCTTGCTGTGTTTTTCTTCCGCATTTGCCCGTGCGGGCTTGGGCGGCGCATTTTCTTACGCAGCTGCAACAACGCCGCTGGAGTTAGCTTCATTTACTGCGCGGACAGGCACGTCTCCGTGGGGCGTTTTTTTTAATGTGCATCTCAAGAGCAATACGGTTTCGTGCTTTTTGGACAATTGGTTTGTAAACGAGCGGATTGCTGAGCATCTTGATTATTTTGTCCTTTGGGGAATGAGTTTTGGCGCGCGTTTTGATGAAGAAGCGACAGAACTCGCCACCGGCTCTCGCTTTGGTGCAGGGCTGGATTTTTTCTTCGTTCAGCGACATCTTGAGTTTTTCGTACAGTCAGTGTGGAATCCGTATTTTGGCGTTAAAAAATCTGACGGCGACTATAACATGCTTGTTCGTCCCGTGAATTTTCCCTGCTCGGCGGGCGTTCGGGTGTGGTTCTAGGCTTCTTGTATCAGCCGATTGAAAAAAAATCGTATTGACGGTAGAGTAGTGCTATGTTTGATGTGAAAGACAGTGACTTCTTCGATGTTGAGGAAGAAGATTTTGATACTATTTTGGCGAGCGACATTTCTTTCCGTGGGAATATCCGCTTCAAAAAACCGTTTATGATTCGCGGTACGGTCACTGGGGCAATTGACGCAACGAGTGATTTGGTTGTCGATACGGGCGCTGTCGTTTCCGCAGAGATTTCAGCTTTTCGCGTGCTTGTTCGAGGTACGGTCGAGGGCAATATTACTGCGAAAGACGTCGTTTTTGTCACTTCTTCTGGCTCGGTAACGGGCGATATTTCTTCTAAACAAGTCGTGCTTGAGCCAGGCGCTCATTTTTCTGGAAAGTGCACAATGACAACAGGAGCCTAATATGAAAAAAAACACCTTACTTTTTGCTTTATTTTTCTCACTTTCGGTGGGGCTTTTTGCGCAGTCAAAGCCTGACGCGCTTGTCTTGTACCGAAACGGCAATTATCCAGAAGCAATCAAAATTTGTGAGCAAGAGATTGCCGCAAATCCGCGCAATATCGACTCGTACTGCGTGTTGTGCTGGTCTCTCGTGCGTAATCGTCAGTATGCAGAAGCTGAACTTCGCTCTACTGAAGCGCGTCAGATTGCTCCGGGCGATGTCCGTCTCATGGAAGTGCTCGCCGAGGCAAAATATTATCAAGGAAAAAACAACGAAGCGATTGAAATGTTCAGAACATACATTGCGAACGCTCCTGCAAATGCCGCTCGAATCGGAAATGCTTATTACTATCTTGGTGAAATCTATATCCGTCAGGGAAAGTATCAGCACGCTGACATCGCTATGACGACGGCAGTGTACACAGAACCGCTTGTTGATTTGTGGTGGACGCGCTGTGGATATGCGCGCGAAATGGCAGGAAGCTATCCTTCGGCGCTTGAGGCATATTCAAAAGCGCTTGAACTCAACAGCTCGCAGGGCGATGCCGCCCGTGGCAAAGAGCGCGTTACGGCACGATTGCGATAATTTCATGAGCGAATTACACAGAACTATCCACTTTGAAACGCTCGGCTGCCGCTTGAATCAAGTTGAGAGCGAAGGGGCGGCTCGTTTTTTTAGCGACGCGGGATTTCCCGTCACGATGGAGCCATTCACCGCAAAATCTTTCGACGAAAATGCCGCGCTCTGCGTGGTAAACACCTGCACGGTCACGGCAAAAGCAGAGCAAAAGGCGCGGCGGATTATCCGAATGCTCTTAAAAACGTGCCCGAACGCCGCCGTTGCCGTTACGGGGTGCTATGCCCAGCTCAATCAAAAAGATTTGCTCGCAATTGACGAGCGAATCTGCGTTTTGGGCGGTCAGCACAAAGGCTCGCTTGCTGATGTTCCGTTTCTTCTCAAAAATCTGCTTGCGCAAAATCCTGCTTTAGACGGGAACGCGGTTTCTGCTGAAATTCAGAAATTCTTCGACAGAGAAAATGTGTCTTCTGAGCCGAACAAAATCACTTCTCCGTTCCGCCTTTCCACGGACACTTTTATCAATCATTCGCGCTCTTCTCTTAAAATTCAGGACGGTTGTAATTGCGTGTGCACGTATTGCCGAATCCGGCTTGCGCGGGGAAAGTCCATTTCTCTTGCGGCGAGCGAAGTTTTGGCGCGCGTGAAGGCTCTTGAAAGCGCGGGGCAGAATGAAGTCGTCATTACCACGGTGAACATCGGCCAATATGTGAGCGAATACGAAGGAAAGCGCGTTCGATTCGCCGAACTTTTGGAGCTGATTTTGTCTCAGACCGAAAAAATCAAAATCCGCATTTCAAGCCTGTACCCCGAAATCGTTGACGAAAAATTGGCGCAACTTTTTGAAAATCCGCGTGTGTGCCCGTATTTCCACATTTCCGTGCAGAGCGGAAGTGACGCAGTGCTCGCAAAAATGAAGCGACCGTACAAAATTGAGGCGGTCTATCGCGCGACAGAGCTTTTGAAAAAAGCGAAACAGAATCCCTTCATCGCCTGTGACATCATCGCGGGCTTTCCCGGTGAGAGCAACGAGGATTTTGACCTCACGATGAAAATGCTTTCTGACTGCGGTTTTACTTTCGTGCATGCCTTTCCGTTCAGCCCTCGACCGGGAACTGAGGCATTCAAAATGCGCCCGATGGTTCCGAATTACGAGACCGACAAGCGAATTGCCCGCCTTGAAGAATTCAACAAAAAATCAAAGACTGCGTACATCACTTCTTTTGTTGGGAAAACGCTCCCCGCCGTGTGTGAAAGTGTGCACCGTGCGCGTCTTGTCCGCGACCGCGTGATAATCCATGCCGTCACGGAGAATTTTTTGCACTGCCAGCTTGTGTTTTCGCCAAACGACACGAATATCCCCAAAGCAGGGAGCGTCGTGAGCGTGAAAGTGATTCGTCCGCTTGCCGAAAATGAGCGCACGGGTGAAAGTGATACATTGGCGATAGTGAGCGACCCGCTTTAGCGGGGCAAAAGTCGTGAGACGACTTTTGAGCGAGTCTCGGCAAAATCTGCGATTTTGACGCGGATGGTGTAGCGCGGTTGTACTCTATTCTCACTTTTCACACAATCTGCTATAATTCTCTTCACTTATGAAAAACGAAAACACTCCTCACGGAACAATCACTGACAATAATCATGCGGCTCTCTGGCACGGGCGATTTGCCGAAGGCCCTGACGCCGCCGCCGTTGAATTTGAAACTTCGATTCATGTTGACGAGCGCATGGCTTTGGACGATATTCACGGCTCAATGGCTCACGCCGCTATGCTCGCTAAGCAGGGGATTATTTCAGACGAGGAGAACAAGACGATTCAAGAAGGGCTTTCTTCTATAGAAAAAGACTTGCAATCGGGCACGCTTTCAATCGATTACTCAGCCGAGGACATTCATTCGTTTGTTGAGGCAACTTTGACTGACCGAATCGGAGACCCTGGGCGAAAATTGCACACGGGGCGCAGCCGAAACGACCAGATTGCGCTTGACGAACGCTTGTATTTGAGGCGCGTGATTCCAGACTTGCAGAAAAATATCATCTCGCTCATTAAAACGCTCACTAAAATCGCAGAAAATCACAAAACTTCGCTTTTGACGGGCTACACCCACATGCAGCACGCTCAGCCAGGCTCGCTTGCCCAGCATTTGTGCGCATGGGCGTTCATGCTTGCTCGCGATGTGGAGCGTCTTTCCGATTCTCTAAAGCGCGTTTCCCTTTCTCCTTTGGGAAGTGGGGCTTTAATGGGAAGCACATTGACCCTTGACCGAGAATTTGTTGCGAAAGAGCTTGGCTTTGAGGGCGCGACGCACAATTCGCTTGATTCAGTTTCTGACCGTGATTACTGCATTGAGTTCACTTCGGACTTTGCGATTTTGCAGCAGCATCTTTCGAGAATGTGTGAGGAAGTCGTTTTGTGGTCTACGACCGAATTCGGCTTTATCAATTTGAGCGAAAAATGGTCAACCGGCTCTTCAATCATGCCTCAGAAAAAGAATCCCGATTTTGCAGAGCTTATCCGCGGACGGACGGGAAAGGTTTACGGCGACTTAATCAATCTTCTCGTGATGATGAAGGGGCTTCCGCTTGCCTATGACCGCGACATGCAGGAAGACAAAGCTCCGCTCTTTGAGGCATTGGACACCGTTCAGGGAAATGTAATCGTCTTTGAGGCAATGATTTCGAGCGCGGAATGGAATCTTCCCAAAATGGAAGAAAGCTGCTTCGGCGGATTTGCGAACGCGACCGATGTTGCGGACTATCTTGTGCGAAAAGGCATGCCGTTCCGCGTGGCACATGGAGTGAGCGCAAAATGCGTACGGCTTGCGATTGATTCAGGGCTTTCTGCAATCGAAGAACTTTCTTTGGACGAAATGAAAAAAATCTCCCCGCTTTTTGAGAAAGACATCTTTGAAAAAATCACGCCACGCGCCTGCATGGAAGGGCGAAAAACGCTCGGCGGACCGGGCAGCATCGACAAGCAGATTGAAGTCTTAAAATCATTCTGCGAAAAATATAAATAAGAATTTCTCACAGAGCACACAGAGTTCACAGAGGGATTTCTGGTATACGAAAATCGTTCAGTTACAAAACGCTCTCTGTGTACTCTTAAACTCTGTGAGGAATTTAAAAATAAAAAGAGGTATTTTTATGAAACTTACAAAAGTTCTGATGGGAGCGTTTGCGGCTCTCACGCTTGCAGGCTTGGCTTCTTGCTCAAAAGCCAACAATGAATTCGTGCTTGGTCTTGATGACTCGTTCCCGCCGATGGGGTTTCGCGACGACTCAAACGAAATCGTGGGCTACGACATCGACTTGGCAAAAGAAGTCGCAAATCGGCTCGGACTCAAATTCCGCGCTCAGCCAATCTCGTGGTCGGCAAAAGAGCAGGAATTGAACACTGGCAAAATCGACTGCATTTGGAACGGTCTTTCAATCACCCCAGAGCGACTTGAAGCACTTGCATTCACCAAGCCGTACTTGAACAATGCGCAGGTCGTCATCGTTCGCGCTGATAGCGGAATCAACGCGCTTTCTGATTTGGAAGGAAAGATCTTGGGCGTTCAGGCGGGAAGTTCTGCCGCAGACGCAATCGATGAGAATCCGAGCTTCAAGGCAAGTCTCAAATCAATCGTTGACTTCAACGACAACATTATGGCTTTGAATGACCTTGAAATCGGCGGGCTTGACGGCGTGGCAATGGACAGCGTTGTGGCAGAATACAGCCTCAAAGTCACGGGAAAGCCTTTCGTGATTCTTTCGGACTCGCTTGCCCCAGAGCAGTACGGCATCGCCTTCAAAAAAGACAATACCGAACTTCGCGACAAAGTACAGAAAGCCCTCGAAGATATGGCAGCCGACGGCACTGTCGCAAAAATCAGCGAAAAGTGGTTCGGCAGCGATATTTCGATTATTGGAAAGTAAAATTCCTCACAGAGCACACAGAGGGCACAGAGAGATTTTCAAATTACAGAGAAAACACTCTCTGTGAACTCTTAAGCTCTGTGAGAAATTTAAAAGGAGCGTTCTGTGTTAAAAATCATTCTTCCCATGCTTACGGCTTCTGTTGTCTCGGTTGAGGTTTTTGCGCTCACGCTCTTGTTTTCCGTTCCGCTCGGCTTTCCGCTTGCGGCGGGGCGGCTGTCTCACTTCAAGCCGCTTTCATGGATTGTGAACGCATTTTTGCTCATTATCCGTGGCACGCCGCTCATCTTGCAGTTGATTGCGGTCTATTTTTTCCCCGCGTATCTTTTTAAATTCTCCTACGACCGATTCGTGGCGGCGATTATCGCGCTTTCTGTCAATTACGCCTGTTATTTTGCGGAAATCTATCGCGGTGGCATTCAGTCGATTCCGCGCGGGCAGTACGAAGCGGCAAAAGTTCTCGGCTACACGAAAATGCAGACCTTTTTTAGAATTGTGCTTCCGCAAGTCGTCAAGCGAATCATTCCTGCGATGGGAAACGAAGTCATTACGCTCGTCAAAGATACCGCGCTTGTCTCAGTCCTCGGAATCGCTGAACTGTTCCGCACCGCCCAAACGACTTCAAGCCGCCTTTTTTCCACCACTCCGATTCTGATTGCGGGTTTGTTCTATTTCGTGATGAACTGGGTGGTTTCTTCCGCGTTCGTGCTCATTGAAAAAAAACTGGATTATTACAAATAGGGAGCGGCACTGCGTAGCAGGGCAAAAACGCTTGAGAAGCGTTTCTTCACTTTGTTACGAGCAAGTCTCGGCGGAATCTATGATTACGCAGCCGTCTTGTTCCGAATTATGAAGAATTATGAAACTTTCTATGAATTATGAAAGATTATGAAGAATTATGAAAGTTTTTGGCAATTATGAAGAATTATGAACATTTATGAAACTATTGAAAATTATGAAGAACTATGAAAGAATATGAAACATGGGCAAAGAAAATCCTTTCACACTGACTTTTGGAAAAGAACCGAATGAATGTGTCGCTCGTCATGACAGCCTTGACTCTATTGTAAACACTTTTGAGTCCGCGCCCCCTGTCAGTCAGGCATATCTAATTGAGGGAATTCGGGGAAGCGGAAAGACTGTTTTGATGACATCGATTGCAAAAACACTCGCAAAAAAGAAAGACTGGATTGTCGTCGATTTGAATTCCACGCAGGATTTGCTCACGGATTTTGCCATGCGCCTTGTCGATGCGAGCCGTTCTTTTTCTGATATTTTCAAGAAAGGTTTTTCAATGTCGGTCGCGGGATTCGGATTTGGTCTGAACGGGGAAGCGCAAACGCGTGACAATGTGAGCATCATCGAAGAAATTTTGGAATCCTTAAAAAAGAAGAATAAAAAAGTGCTGATAACGATTGATGAGGTCATGAACGGGGAGAATATGCGGCACTTTGCGAGCGAATTCCAAATCTGCTTGCGAAAAGATTATTCGGTTTTTCTCTTGATGACGGGCTTGTACGAGAATATTTCTGCTATTCAGAATGACCCCGCCCTTACTTTTTTGCTCCGTACCCCAAAACTGAACCTTGAACCGCTCAGCCTCATGCAAATCGCAAAGCAGTATCAGCATGTTTTTGATGTCGATACCGAAACCGCCAAGAAATTTGCGAAAATCACAAAAGGTTATGCGTTCGCGTTTCAGGCATTCGGGTTTTTGTATTTTGACTATCACGACTCCCTTTCGCTGGAAAAAATTATCCTTAAATTCGATGAAATGCTTGATGATTTCGTGTACAAAAAAATCTGGGAAGGACTTTCGGCTCAAGACAGAAATGTCGTTCGTGCCATCTCCGACTCAAAAGCAAAAGTCAGCGATGTGTGCAAAAAACTGAATATGACAAGCTCCACTTTCTCAAAGTACCGCGAGCGGCTTTTGAACCGCGGGCTTATTATGGCAAAAGAACACGGCTATGTGGAGCTGATTTTGCCGCGCTTTGCCGAAATTGCTTCGTATTATGAGTGAGCGGAAACCAGCTGTTTCACGATTGCGCGGATTGTGATTTCCGAGAGCCGATTTAAGCCGCAGAACGATAGTCCGCAATCGCAACCTCGGTAATGGAACTTCGCAATGAATTCACGATTTTTTCAAGTTTTTTTGCGACATCATCAGAAAAAGACGCTTCTCCGCACTGCGAGCAGATTTTTGCTGGCACATTTTTGATAATAATTGCACAACCGTCAATTTCTGTCATGAATGTGGTCGTTCCGTCGATTAAGTTTCCTTTGCAAAAAAAACATGTCATTTTTCATCTCCTGTTAATAATCGCAGAATTTTGCAAAGGTTCTATATCAAGCATGGATTATTTTAGCATATATTTTTTCACTTTGCCAGTGATTTTACGATTGCACGGATTGAGTCGAAGTCGGATTTTTTGAGGCGTTTGAGGTCATCGAGAAAAGCAGAGAGTTTTTTATCAATGGTGAGCGATTTTCTAGGCTGTTCGTGGATAAGAGGCTGATTTTGCACGGCGGTTGGCTCATTTCCTGTAACAAGATACTCAACAGTAACGCCAAGAGCCTGTGCGATTTTAACGCCGTTTTCGATATTTGGCAGTGATTTCTGACCTGAAAGATAATTGTCGATTGTATTTTTGCTGATTTCAGTTTTTGCCGCGAGTTCTTTTGTCTGCATTCCGCGGAAATCAAGAATATCGCGAAGATTCTCCGAAAAACTCATAAAAAAAATATACTTTTTTAAGTGTAAAATAACAGTGACTTAATTAAGCGTTTAATTTTTATGAAAAAATACTTTTTTGTCTCTCTATTTTTCTTTCCTCTCTTTTTTTTGTTTGCAAGCGAAAAAAACACTGTGCTTTTGATTTCTCAGAATCGTGCGCAGTACGAAAAACTCTCTTCTGCTGAGCAGCTGTATGCCCGTTCTGCACTGCAAACATTCATCGGCGACCTTACGCTTGTTGATGGAATTGTAGTGCGGACTGACGAAAATGATGCAACGCTCAGACAGGTTCAGAAAAAATCGCAGATAGAAGCTAGTATAGGTTTAGGCACGGTGCAGTCAGCCTATGCAAGTGATGCGGGCGCAAAGCCCGACATGCATATCAATTTCTCGCTCATAAAATATGCAGACAACTGGAAACTCTCATATACGGCAAGCGACATAGAACGACTTACTATTCTTTTTGGAGGAGAGTCTGCGTATTTCTCTTTAGGGCAGATAGATGACGAAGTAGATGCCTTAAGTTTTTCCCTCTTAGATAACTTGAGCAAGCGCAATGTTATTCCGTCGGTGCCGTTCAGTATAAAAGCACAGCTTTTGCACGAGGCGGATTCCGAAGAGAATTTCAAAAAATACATAGCAGAATATGAAGCACGGGCGCTTTCTTTGCAAAAAGAACTGGATTCCTTGCAAAAAGAGACGCTTACGGCAGAAACACGCATCAAAAACGAAAGCGCAGAACGTGCCTTGCGTCTGAAACTTGAAATAACGGAGCGCAAAAAAGCGTTGCTTGAAGCCGCCGAGAAAAACAGGCGTATCGAAGCAGAGCAGTTGCGAAAACGCCAAGAAGAAGTAAACTCGCTTACTGAAAAGCAACGCACCGATTTTGAGGAGAGACTTTCAGCTCTGGAAAACAAGCGCAGCGAAATTCTAAAAGAGAGTGCTCGGACGCTTCCTTTAAAAAAGCGCATTGAACTTATCGAAGCTGACCGAGAAAATTTAATCGCTCTAAAAAAGCAAATTGACCTTACTGTTACGGGAAGCAATGCTTACTATGAGAACGAAAAGCAGAAAGAATTACTGGCAAAAAATAGCGAGCCGTGGTACAAAGCGGATTTATCGGACGGAAAGCCGACTGTGGCGGCACGGGAATTTCGAAATACTGAACTTGGACAGATTACAAAAAAATGGGATGAGCGCAAGCTGACAGCGGAAAATGAAATTCGTGCGGGGTCAAGAAACTCATTGAAGTCTTACGAGGAAGCGCTCTCGCACTCAATTGCGGAGCTGGAAGCAACAGAATTCATATTCACATCGGTGAGCCGTGAGGAAAACTACATCTACTTGCATATTGATGACTACGATGCAGCTCAAGAAAATTGGACTGTTCGCACAACTACCGATTTTTCCGCTATTCCGTTATTGGCTGTACCATATCAAAATATGCCGGACATACAGATACGCTACAAAGACATGACTGGCAAGAAGATTCCATCCGGCAGTGACGTGGCGGCATACAACGAGTATCGCGACAATGTTGAATGGGCAGACCTGTATTTCAGGGCATCGGTTCCTTATCTGTACGCGACGCTTTCTTTATATGTGAAGTATGATGAGAAGCAACATATCTACAGGGCAAACTACACATCATTTACCATAATGAAGGTTGAAAATTCGCAGATGATTTACCGTAGCGGGAAAAACAGTCTTCGCTCTTCCGCGCAGGGAAAACATTTCTCACAGAACCAAAAGCCCCGACGCGGAATTTATATCGACGGCACATTCGCAAAGTCCTTTTTGTATGACGGACAGTTCGGCACAAGAATTTCGGCTTTTTGGGGAAATAAGTTTCTGTTCGCGGGTGGCGGCGTAAGTGTGCTCGGCACAAACTACGCAGACAAGTATTCGGTTAATTTTGGACGTGCTACGCTTGTTTCTGCACTGGTGCTTGGTGGTGCGTCCGTCACCATTTTTAGAATTAGACCGTATATCGAAGCAGGGGCTGGGTACTATTTTACCAAAGCAGATTTTAAGGACGGTTCGACTGATGTAAAAGCCCCATTAGGATTTAGTGCCAGCATCGGTGGCGGAGCAGATTATTATGTAACGCAGCATCTGACAGCAGGAGCGTTTTACGACCTCAGTTACAACGCAGGGTGTGGCTTCGCGGACAATTACGGTCTGTGTATTGGGTATAATTTTTAAAGCGGAGAAACGAGAAGAAAATGAATAAAATTGCAATAGTTTTAATTTCGCTGTTTTTCACCTCGTGCGCCGCCTTTTTTAACGAAAAAATTGATGCTGCTGACAATCTTTCTGATTGTTTCCATACAAAAATTAACGGTGTTGAAGTTATTTCATTTTCGCCAGATGATGACATTACGCTTACAGCGGATTCTACCGACACCGATATTAAACTGTCACTCACGAGCGGTTTTATCTCATATTCATGGGCTATAGACGGGAAAGTGATAGCAGGAAACGAAAATGAAATTTCAATAGCATTTGATGGGCTGGAAATTGGATGGCATCTTGTGACGGTCATTGCCCGTGACGCAGACGGCAACTATTATTCGGCCGCTGCATACTTTCAGACGGTAGGCGAAAAAACGCCGTCGGGTACCAGTGTAGCAACCAGTTTTGCGGGAACCGATGCAGAAAGCATATCGTTGTCGTCCGTGACTGAGAATGCTGTAGCAACATTCACTGCCACCGCAGGCTTTGCGTCCTATGCGTGGACGCTCGACGGCGCGGCACTCACAGAGAGCAGCAGTGCGGCCTGCGTCAATCTTCTGCCGCTCGCAGCGGGCATCCACATCGTGACCGTGATTGCAAAAAATGCGGCGGGTATCTATTACTCCGCAAGCGCCCAGATTACAAAAAGCGCTTCCCTTGAGCCGGAAATAAAATGCACAGGAATTACGGTCGCGTTTGCTTCCGGGGGTACCGAGCCATTCTCCGTCACATCGGTTGCGGGCTCCATGTCCGTGACACTTACCGCAACAAGCGGCTTTGCGTCCTATGCATGGATGCTTGACGGCACGGCTGTCGCTAGCAGCACAAACACTGCTACCGTCAGCCTTGCGTCGCTTGCGGCTGGCTGGCACCTCGTAACGGTTACCGCGTACACAAGCGGCGGGGCGTGTTATTCGGCGACGATACAAGTACAGAAAACAGGCGCCGCAGGAAGCATGACCGTACAAGCGGGGGCAATCCGTATCAGTTTTGCAGAAAGTGCCAGCGCGCTTTCTGTAGCCACCGAGACCTCCGGCACGACGGTCGCCGTTATTGCCACAAGCGGCTTTACGTCGTATGCATGGACGCTTGACGGCATATCTCTTACTGGCAGCGCAAACACAGCTTCCGTCACTCTTGCATCGCTTGAACTTGGCTGGCACCTCATAACGGTTACCGCAGGGAAAGACGGCATGTATTATTCAGCATCGACTTATATTCAAAAAAAAGGAGCATAACTATGAATATCAAGAAAAGATTTTTTCTAGGCGCAGCACTTCTGATTAGTGTACTGTTTTTAGGATGTTCACTCGCAACAGAAAAGGAGACGGACGAAGAAAACGGCGGAGTGCGCGTGCAACTGAACATAGGTTTTGCACGGACTGTCATGCCTTCCGGGTTTTTAAATGCGACTTACACACTCACTGGAACGCACTCTGGAGAAAGCACTGTCTTAATCAAAGATAAATCTGCTTTGGATTTACAAAAACAGACAGTTTGGCTCGAGGGCGGCACATGGTCATTTACGCTTGACGCATACAATGGCTCTACCAAAATTGCGACGGCGACGCTCTCTGACCAGACTATCAGCTCTTCTTCCACGACGCTTACCTTTACGTTCAGCGGTGTTACCTTTGACTATGCTTCTGGCACCGGAGGCACGAACGTAACGCTCACCTTTTCTGCAAGCGCACAGGTCGCCGCCGCCACCGCACAGCTCTATAACGCAGACGGCACGGAAAACGGAAGCTACGCCCTTACCGCGCTTACGCCCGCGACCTACTCGGACTCCTTGCAGTGCGTCACGTTTACTAATACAAGCATCGCATCCGGCTCTTATCTGCTTGTCTTCTATCTGTACCAAGACGCCGAAAAAACAATGCAAATCGGGCAGTGGCGGGAAATCGTGAACATTGCCGACGGTTGCGAGTCTTCGGCCGTAATCAATATCCCGAACTTGAACACCGTGTATACCATAACGTATGTATTGAACGGGCTTGCATGGGCAGACGGCTTTACCGCCCCGTCCAGCTTTAACGCAAGCCAGGGCGTGACGCTGCCGGTCGCGGCGAATTTTGCGGACGGCGCTGATTTTGCAGGCTGGTATGCGGCAAGCGACTTTTCTGGCACCGCAGTGACCAGCTTTGCCGCAGGCGACTACGCAACGAACGTGACTTTTTATGCAAAGGTAGAGAAGACTACTGGTGAAGTTGACTGGACGTACCCGACCGCCGCACCGACCTTAACATGGACAGGCGAAGGCACGCTGAACAATCCCTATGTCATTACTACAAGCCAGCAGCTCGCTGACTTTGCCTACATGGTGAACAACGGCACCACCTACAGCGGAAACTACATCACGCTCGGCGCGGATATTGATTTGAACTACGGCTCCACGGTGACGGACGCTTCCGCCTCGTACAGCCAGTGGAAGCCAATCGGCGGCTCAAGCTACGCCTTTCAGGGCAGTTTTGACGGCAACAGCCACACGGTAAAGGGCTTGTACATCAATTCCTCTTGCTCGTATGCGGGTTTGTTCGGCTCGGTAAGCAGCTCCAGCGCGGTGGTGCAGAATGTGACCGTGCAGGGCTACATGAAAGTGACAAACGGGTATTATGTAGGCGGCGTCGTAGGGGAACATTCAAGCGGAAAACTTGTGAACTGCGCCAACAAAGTGGAAATCATCGCGACAATGGGCAGCGGTTCAAAATACGGCTGCGGTGGCGTGGTGGGGTATCAGTACTCATCATCACTGAAAAACTGCGTAAATTACAGCAATATTAATGCAAATATGACAGCTTCCTATACCTTAAATGTTGGCGGTGTCTGTGGATATAACGATTGCAACACTATATCGAGCTGTGAAAACTACGGCGATGTAACGGGTACTTCGTCATCTGTTTGTATTGTGGGGGGAATTGTGGGATATGCTTACTCAACTTCTATTTATAACAGTATTTCCTCTGGCGCAATAAAAGGAAAAGCTGGCTCAACTTCTTATACAGGTGGTGTTTTTGGAAACACTTATTCCACTTATGCAGAAAACAACGCTTTCTACGGCACTGTGGACGGCAGTGGCACAAGCATCTATCTTCGTGGCATCGGCTATGCATCAACTGCAAGCGCAACCTATCAAGGCTGCAACTACTTCATCAGCACAAGCGGCGCTACGGCATCCAGCGTAGGCGGCTTTGTCGGCACATTCACGCTCGCCACAGACCAGATTACCGCTTACGGCTCAACCACGCTCGACTACACCGGCACCTTGCTTGAAGTGCTGAACGCCTGGGCGTCCGCGAATTCTTCCAGCTCGTACAGCACATGGAAAGCCGGCACGGACGGATGGCCTGTTCTGAGCGACATTACGTGGACAAAGTAGGAGATGAAAAAATGAAAATGATGAAAACGACGAATAAAGAAACAAGAGTTTATCCTTTTTACATAAAACAGAGTAACGGAGTATTAAAATGACAGAGAAAGAACTTGAAGATGAATTTTATGCAGCTGTAATGCGTGATGTAAAAATTCTTGTGAAAAACGGTTATCGACCTACAGCGTTTCTTAATATGATTTCACAGAAAGGTGTTAGAGAAACTGCAAAACAATTAGTAAACAGCAAAGAACCCTCTCCTGGCTACACAAAATTGTGGGAAATGGGTTGTTTGCAATATTCGGTTGAAAATCAGATTCAAGATGAAAGATGGCATTCATTATTTACGGATGAAGAGCGTACTAAAGCAAAAAAACGACTCGCTGACTATAATTTTATTGTAAGATAGGAAATTTGTTATGGAATCAATCAGAATTTTGCAAGACACTTATGAAGGGCTTTATGCAATTACATCTCCTATTGTTGATTTGCTAGAATCTGAATTAACAAAGGTTACTTCCTGGAAGCAAAAATGCGACTCTATCTTGAAAAAGCATACAGGTGGAAAAATAAAAGAATGGTCATATTTTTGCGAACTTGATTTGTATTATCTTCTCATATTACTTAAAGAGGAATGGAATGATTTAGAGAGCTTCTCTGATTCAACTTTTTTTACAGATGACAATAAAAAATTGTTTGTTTCTGAAAACGAAAACAGTGTTTTGAATATTCGAAATAATGTTTCACATCCTGAAAATTGGGATTATGACATTAATCAATATCGCATTTGGAAAAAAGTTTTGAAAAAGGCTGCTATTGAACTTGGTTCAAGTATGGAAGAATTGCTTTATGAACTTCACAAGCCTGAAAGAGAGAGAATGTTGAGTTACATTCTTGATAATACTACGAACATTACTCTGAAATCTGATAAACTTCCAGATGATATTCGAAATAGTGTTTTACATACAAGAGATATGTTGAAGAGCCAAATGACAGCTGCCGGTATAATAACTTTCTTTTCCGATGCATTAAAATCAGAGTGAGGAAAACAGGTTGTTGCGGCATTGCAAAAATTCGGGCTACCACTTTTTGAGGATATTAAAGATGATGTTTTTGATATGTATTATGGCATTTTAGATGAATAAAAATATAATTTCACATTTGTAAATTCCCTTATTTTTCCTACAATTGCCCCCGCCCCGCTATGGAGCAGTGGCGAAGCCAGTCGGGAGCGTAAGCGGACGACCGCGCGTTAGCAAGCTGCGGAACAGCGGTAGACGGTAAATTTGGCGCAAAAAAATAAAAAAGGAGCTTTCGCACTTATGAAAAAATCCCTTTTCCTCATTCTCGCTCTCGTTTTCCTCTTCCCTCTGTGTGCTGAAAAAGCCACACTCCACACGGGCGATGCGTTCGGGTTTTCGGTGGCGGACTACTTTTTCCCATCGGATATAACGCTCACGGGAAGCAAGTGTTCAATCACTGCCGTCAAGAAAGTTGAAAAAGATGTGTGGTGCTTGTCGCTCGCGGCGTTTCGTTCTTCGCGAATGGCGATTCCCGTGGTCTATGAGTATTATGTGCGTGCGGGCGACACTCTCAAAATGCGGCGACTTTCCAATCCGATGGAAGGATGTGAGGTAAAGATTGAGGCTGTTTCCTGGAATGAAGTCGTGATTTCTCTTCAGTGAAATCTACATCTATTACAACTCCCCGATTTGTGATATGCTTGTCGCATGCCAATTATCAGCGTTCGGAATATCGCCGGTCAAATTTCTCTGCCATCATCTCTGTATTCTGAAATTTGTCGTCTTGCAGAAAAATACGATGTGAATCAGGTTGTTTTGTTCGGCTCGCGGGCTAAAGGGACAAACCGCGAACGAAGTGATATTGATTTGTTTGTTTATGGGCAAAATATTGATGATTTTAGGTATGCTCTTGATGAAGAAGCCGAAACTTTGTTGAAATTTGATGTTGTTGATGCGAGTGGTTTTGTTTCTGACGAATTAAAATCCGAAGTTGAGAAATTTGGGGTAAAAATTTATGAAAAAGTTTGAAAATTTTTTAGGGAGCCTTTCTGTTCTTGAAAAAGCAGACAAGTCTTTGTCGAAAGCGTTCCGCAATTTTGCCTCTCTTTTGCAAACAAAAATTTCAGAAATCGAGGAATGAACTCATGGCAATCATCAGCGTTCAGCATATCAAAAAATCTTTCTCAGACGGCGTTCAGGTTTTGAAGGACATCTCCTTTGATGTGGAGCAGGGCGAGATTTTGGGCATTATCGGGCCGAGCGGGAGCGGAAAATCCACCATGTTGCGCTGTATCGCCCAGCTGGAAACTGTTGATGACGGCTCGATTTTTGTGTGCGACAAGCCGATTGTGCAGGGCGGCGTGTATGCGGGCAAAAAAGACTTGCGTGAAATCGGCTTGAACTTGGGCTTTGTGTTCCAGAATTTCAATCTTTTCCCGCACATGAGCGTTTTGCAGAACATCATCGATGCGCAGATTCATGTTTTAAAGACTCCGAAGGACGAGGCGGTCGCCGTGGCGCGAAAATTGCTTTCTGATGTGGGCTTATCCGAAAAAGAAAACGCCTATCCGTGCGAGCTTTCAGGCGGTCAGCAGCAGCGCGTCTCAATCGCGCGGAGCCTTGCCCTAAAGCCAAAAGTGCTTCTCTTTGACGAGCCGACGAGTGCGCTTGACCCGGAGCTTACGGGCGAAATCCTTGCCGTAATCCGGCAGCTTGCGAGTGAAAAAATGACGATGATTGTCGTGACGCACGAAATGTCTTTCGCTCGCGATATTTCCGACAAAATCATCTTCATGGCGGACGGCGTTATCGTGGAAGAAGGCGAACCAAAATCCCTTATCAACAATCCGCAGACAGACAGACTTAAAGATTTCTTAAAGCGATTCAATCAATAGAATGAGACGCGGATGCACGCAGATGGACACAGATATATAATCCGCGTGTATCTGCGTTTATCCGCGTCAAAAAATCTTAACTTCTCATTTCAAATTCCGATATTCATAGTATGAATAGTTTTACACGGTCAGTTGATTTGTTATCTCGCGCGATGGATGTGAATTCACTCCGCTATCAGGTTTCTGCGAACAATATTGCGAACGCGGAAGTGCCGAATTACAAGCGTCAGGAAGTGAATTTTGAGAGCGAGTTGAAGCGTGCGTTTGACAGTGAAAAAGATGCTGCGACTCACGAGTTTCACTTTGCGAAAACGCATGAGAGACATCTTGATTTTAATGACGTGTATGACTGGCGAACGGTCGAGCCACGCCGTGTGACTGACTGGACGACGACCGCGAATGCGAACGGAAACAATGTTGACCCTGAGACCGAAGCGATGAACATCATGAAGATTCAGCTCAACTACCGCTTGCTCGCACAGCTTGAGAATTTCGAATTCAGCCAGATAAAAACGGCAATGAAACGTTAGGCCTCCTGCCTTGACAAGTTTTTGCTTCGCAAAAACTTGCGGATAGCAGGTCTTTGTGCCACCTCCATGTGGCGCATTTACTAGATAAGAACACAGGAGATTGATTATGGGAATGTTCACTTCGATTAACATAGCTGCCACGGGAATGAGCGTCGAGCGTCTTCGCACGGACGTGATTTCCAACAACATCGCAAACGCTTCGACGACCCGTACACCAGAGGGCGGCGCATTCAAAAAATCTTCTGTCGTCATTGAGCCGATTGCCTCAAGCCATCCGACGTGGAGAAGCCCGTTCGTTTCGGCAGATCAGGACAACGGACCGGGAAAGGGCGTGCGCGTCAAGGAAATCGTGAAGAGCACGGAGCAGGGGCGGCTTGTATATGACCCGACGAATCCCGATGCGATTCAGAGCGGACCAAACAAAGGCTATGTCGAGTACCCGAACGTGAACATCGTGAACGAAATGGTCGACTTGATTTCGGCTTCGCGGGCATATGAGGCGAACTCGACGGTCGTACAGGGCGCGAAAGACATGTTCTCGAGCGCGCTTGAAATCGGACGAAGCTAATCACTTGTCATGATGAATTTTTTACTATAAAATTTTGGTGGGTGGATATTTTATGAACATTGTGAATGCTACATCTCATTTTGAGATGACTCGAACAAATCCCGGACATATCGGAAACGCACGGCTCACGTCTGTGCTTGGTCAGAATGCAGCGGAGACGTCTTCATCAGAAAAAACGATGGGGACGTTTGAGAGCTATCTTGTCAACGCTGTCTCAGAAATGAACAATCAGCAGCTTGATGTGACGCGCGTTCAGGAGCAGCTCATTACTGACCCTGATTCTGTCGATATTCATGATGTGACCACCGCAATGGCAAAAGCGCAGATGTCGCTCAGTCTTGCGCAGACGGTCATTGATCGCTTGATTACTGGTTGGAATGAAATTTCAACCAGTAGATAGGTGAATTAATTTACTTTTCAGTCGATGAAAAGTATGGTATTATAATACATTATTGTAGGTTCGTTCACGGGAGGGGTAGATGAACGACTGGCTTAAAAATGTTGTTGCCAAAGTAAAAAGTTTGTGGGCTTCATGGAAGCCTGTCCAAAAAGCAATTGCCGCGGGTGTTTTAGTCGCGGTTATTGTCGTTTTAGTCGTTGTGTTCCGGGGCTCGTCAAAATCCGACGCGGTGTTCCTGTTCCGCACGCCGATTACCGATGAGTCAAAGCGCGATGAAATCATAACGCGGCTTGAGCAAGAGAACGTCGATTTTTCTGTCAATGAAACGACGGGCATGTTTACCGTTCCCGACACGCGCACGGCAAAACGTCTCCGCACGCTCTTAACCACCGAGGGAATCCTTGCGCCGTCATACAATATTTGGGACGAAGAGCTTAACGTCACAAACTGGACGACGACCGACTGGGATCGTGAGGAACGAAAACTACAGCGAATCAACAATCAGATTAAGCAGCAACTTGAATCTCTCGACTATATCGCAAACGCAAATGTCGTCATTAATCAGGCGACTGACAGCCTTTTTGACCGAAATACCCGTCCGGCACAGGCAAGCGTAACACTCACGCTTCGAGGCGAGACTCCAGAGCGCAGGCGCATTAAGGGCTTGCAGGATTTGATTATGAGCGCGGTGCCCGGTCTCCGTGCTGAAAACGTAAAAATTTCTGACACGCAGGGAAATATCCTCAATGACTTTGAGGGCATGGCTGAGATGGACGCCGTTGAGGTCGTCAAAAAGCAGCAGGAATACCGCCAGCAGCTTGAGGCACGGCTCAGCGCAAAAGTGCAGAACATGCTTCAGTTGAATTTCTCGACTGACCGTGTCCGTGCCGTCGCCGTTTCCATCGAAATGGACATGTCAAAAATCACGAGCGACAAAACCGAATACACGCCAATCGTAAAAACGCCGGATAACCCGGATACCCCTTACTCAGAGCTTGAGACGGTCGATTCGTTCGTTCTCTCCGAAGAAAACATCACCCGAAAATGGACGGGCACGGGCTATAATCCCGAAGGACCGGCTGGTGTCGAAGGTCAGAATCCGCCCGTGTACTCGGACATGTCGAATGTCATCGGCGAGTCAACCGAAACCTCTGTGCAGCGAAACAATGTCATCAACACGGAGCAAAAGCACATCGAAAAAAGCCCGAGCATTGACCGAATCACGGCTGCGGCGAACATCGACGGTCGCTGGGAAAAGGAACTTGACGGCGGAAACAATCCTGTCTTTGTCACTGAGAAAAATTACGAGCAGCTTAAAGCAAAATACGAAGAAAAATACCCGAACGTCGAGGACAACGACAATATCCGCTTCCGTTTGGGGCACATCGTGCGCGTGTACAAGCCGGTTCCCGATGATACGCGTGAGCGTGCCGCGAGCATTGTGCAGGACGCAATCGGCTACAACCGAACGCGCGGTGATTCGGTAACGATTACGTCGTGGCCGATTCCGCGCGAAGATGACTGGGATCTTGAAGATGATGCGATTATCCGCGCTCAGAACACGCGAAAGACAATCATGCTCGTGCTTGTGGGCGTTGTCGTTATTCTCATCGCATTCATCGTATTCAGAATGATTAGTCGTGAGCTTGAGCGCCGTCGCCGACTCCGCGAAGAGGAAATCTTGCGCCGCCAGCAGGCAGAGCGCGAAAAGGCTCTCTGGGATGCAAAACAGGAAGGCATGGAAGTCACCATGTCGGTCGAAGAACGCAAACGCGCCGAATTGCAGGAAAATGCAATCGCTATGGCAAAAGAGCATCCTGAGGATGTCGCAATGCTCATCAGAACGTGGATGATGGAGGAGTAGAACATGCCTGATTCAAAGCCAGCAGCCAAGCCCGGAAAAAAAGGCGGCGCAAAAGATTATAAAAACCTCACTGGTCGTCAAAAGGCGGCAATCTTCCTCGTTTCGCTCGGTTCTGATGTTTCTTCTGAAATCATGAAGCATCTTCGCGAAGATGAAGTTGAAACGCTCACCTTTGAAATCGCGCGCTTGGAAACTGTCGATTCCGACTTTAAAGACCAGGTTCTTGAAGAATTTCAGGAGTTGATGAGCGCACAGAACTTTATCACGACGGGTGGTATCGACTATGCGCGTGAATTGCTCGAAAAATCGTTGGGAAGCCAAAAGGCAATCGACATCATCAACCGACTCACTTCGAGCTTGCAGGTTCGTCCGTTCGACTTTATCCGCCGCACAGACCCGGCTCATCTTCTCAACTTCATTCAGCAGGAATACCCGCAGACAATCGCGTTGATTTTGGCGTATTTGGAGCCGGGAAAAGCTGCTGTCATCTTGCAGAACTTGCCGCCTGAGATTCAGCCGGAAGTTTCAAAACGATTGGCAACCATGGACCGAACAAGCCCGGACGTTCTTCGTGAGGTCGAGCGCGTTCTTGAGAAAAAGCTTTCTACATTGTCAAGCGAAGACTACACTGCCGCGGGTGGTGTCGAGTCTATCGTTGAAATCCTCAACCTTGTTGACCGCTCTTCTGAAAAGGCGATTATCGAATCTCTCGAAGAAGAAGACCCGGATTTGGCAGAGGAAATCAAAAAGCGAATGTTCGTCTTCGAAGACATCGTTATGCTCGACGACCGTGCGATCCAGAAAGTTCTCCGCGAAGTCGATACGCAGGAGCTTTCAAAGGCACTCAAATCGGTCGATACCGAAGTTCAAGACAAAATCTTCCGCAACATGTCAAAGCGTGCGGCAAGTATGTTAAAAGAAGATATGGAATTCATGGGACCGGTTCGTTTGAAGGATGTCGAAGAAGCTCAGCAGAAAATCGTTTCGACAATCCGAAGGCTCGAAGATGCGGGCGAAATCGTTATCGCTCGTTCTGGCGAAGACGAGCTTGTCGTGTAATTTTGAGGCAGGAGTCTATTCATGGCACGGAATTTATTTCAGCAGACATTATTTCAACCTGGTCAGTTAAAGCCGAAAGAGGGCGAATTCAAGTTGCAGCTTGTCCATGAATTTGCGCCGCCAGTAGAAGAGGTCGTCGAAGAGGTCGTTCCTGAGTACACGGGGCCGACTGCCGATGACTTGCGCCGCGAGGCTGAGGCTTTTAAAGTCCAGTGGGAGCAGGAAAAACAGCAGATGCTCCTCGATGCGCAGGCAAAGGCCGACGAAATCCTCAAAAAAGCCGAAGATGCCGCATTCGCCGAAGTCAAACGGCAGACGAATCAGGCGCAGGTCGTCAAAAACGAGGCTGAGCAGAACGCGCAGGAAATCATTAAAAACGCGCAGGAAGAGGCTTCTCGCATCATCGAAGAGGCAAAAGCCGAGCAGGAAAATCTAAAAAAGAGCGGCTATTCTGAGGGCGTGAACAAAGGGCGCGAAGACGGATTTGCCGCAGGAAAGGACGAGGTTGACCGCCTTGTTGAGCGCACGCACAAAATTCTTGAGGGCGTTATGGCGCGCCGCGAAGAAATCTTGAGCGAGACCGAGCAGCAAATCGTTGAGCTTGTGATTCTTATGACGCGCAAAGTCGTCAAAATCATCTCCGAAAATCAAAAATCAGTCGTTATGGCGAATATTTTGCAGGCTCTCAAAAAAGTGAAGGGCAGGGGCGATGTAACGGTTCGCGTGAATCTCGCCGATGTCAAACTCACCACCGAGCACGTGCAGGACTTCATCAAGCAGGTCGAGAATGTGCAGGGAATCACGGTGCTTGAGGATTCTACGGTCGACAAGGGCGGTTGTGTTGTGGAGACTGACTTCGGTGCTATCGATGCGCGCATTCAGAGCCAGTTGAGCGAACTCGAAACGGCAATCCTCGAAATCTCGCCAGTCAAGACGATTCAGAAAAGCGAAACTGTTCCTGTAGCGGAAGCGTAAAAATTTCTCACAGAGGACACAGAGAGCACAGAGATTGGATTTACATTTGATAATAAGAGAAACTCTCTGTGAACTCTTAAGCTCTGTGAGGAACATAAAAAGACGGGTGGGAATGAATGGAATCTTTTTTTAACAAATACATAAATACAGTCAGATTCACTGAAACGATTCTCTATACGGGGCATGTCACGGCGGTAAAAGGCTTGGTTATCGAAAGCAACGGGCCTCGCTCTGTCATTGGCGAAATCTGCACAATCAAAATCGCGTCTACAGGAAAAGAAGTGCTTGCCGAAGTCACGAGTTTTGAGGGAAAGACGGTCAAACTCATGCCCTACGGCGACACGACGGGCATTGAAATCGGCTGTGAGGTCGTGGCGAGCGGGCATATTCTGCAAGTTCCTGTGGGCAAAAAACTCTTGGGGCGCGTGATTGACGCGACGGGCACGCCGATTGACAGCAAAGGACCGCTTGAAACGAGCGAATTTTACCCTGTATTGGCGCAACCTTCCGACCCGATGAAACGCCTTCCGATTGACCGCCGCATTGTCACGGGCGTGCGATGCATTGATTCCCTTCTCACCTGCGGAAAAGGGCAGCGACTTGGCATTTTTGCGGGTTCTGGTGTTGGAAAATCCACGCTCCTTTCGATGATTGCGCGGAACACGAACGCTGACATCAATGTAATCGGTCTTATTGGCGAACGAAACCGCGAGGTGAACGACTTTATTGAGCGCGATTTGGGCGAAGAGGGCATGAAACGCTCGGTTGTCGTGGTTGCCACAAGCGACACGCCTTCAATCTGCCGTTTGCGTGCCGCCTATGTCACTACCGCGATTGCCGAATATTTCCGCGACCAGGGAAAAGATGTCATGCTTATGATGGACAACATGACGCGATTTGCCCACGCACAGCGAGAAATCGGGCTTTCTACGGGCGAGGCTCCTGCCCAGCGCGGCTACCCGCCGAGTGTGTTCGATTTGATTCCGAAATTGCTTGAACGGGCGGGAACGGGCGAAAAAGGCTCAATCACCGCGTTTTATAATGTGCTCGTTGACGGCGACGACATGGACGAGCCAATTACCGACAAAGTGCGCGGTACGCTCGACGGTCACATTGTGTTGAGCCGTGCGCTCACCCAGCAGCGGCATTACCCCGCAATCGATGTGTTGCAGTCAATCAGCCGTCTTTCGCGCCGAGTGTGTGGCAGGGAGACTTTAAAAGCCGCTACAAAAATCAGCCGACTCATCGCAATCTACGAGGACAACCGCGACATGATTAGCGCGGGCGTGTACCAAAAGGGCGCGAATGCCGAAATCGACTTGGCAATCGACAAGCACGCCGCCATCGAGGAATTTTTGTGTCAGGAAGAAGACGAACCGTGCACGATTGAAGACACGCTCCAAAAAATGGCAGCACTCGCCGAAATCGAAATTCCCGAAGAAGAATATGTCGAAAATCCCGCGAGTTACCGAAAAACGGTGGCGCAACTCGTAAAAGAACACAAAGAAGACAATGTGACGGACGCGAACGAAAGCGCGAGCACAGCCTTCGACGAGAATTTGGCTCCGCAAATTTCTGCAATCAGCGATGTGGCGGATAAACTCTAGCCTATGAAGAAATTCAATTTTTCGCTGCAAAAAGTGCTTGATTTTCGCGAATTTGAAAAAAAACAGGCTGAGGCTGAGCTTGGAAAAGCCGTTGCCGAGGAAACGAAAATTCAAGACACGCTTGCGATGATTGCACAGGCGCACGTTTCCACGGTGCAGGCGGCGGATTCTACGCGCGATATGGGCGAGTTGTACGCGGCACAAAATTATTTTCGTCTGTTGAGTCAGCGGAAAGAACAGGCGCTCACTTCGCTTGCGCAGGCGCAGCTTGTCACTGAAGAAAAGCGAGACGCAATGCGCGAGGCGATGAAAAACTGCAAGGTGCTTGAAAATCTCCGCGACAAGCGAAAATCCGACTGGAAAAAGGCGAACCAAAAAGAAGAAGAAAATCAGATTGACGATATTGTCACGGCAAAATATGGAGCGGCAAAATGAAAGAACGGTCGGAACGACTCAAAGCAATCAAAAAACTCATAAAAAACAATCGCATTGAAAGTCAGGAAGAATTATTAAAAGAACTCACAAAAGAGGGCTTCGATGTCACGCAGGCAACGCTTTCCCGCGACTTGAAGCTCCTCAAAGTGGGGAAGGTGAGCGACGGGCATGCGGGCTATGTGTACACGCTCCAGAGCGACGAGGACAGGGGCGAGAGCGAGCAGATTTTCGTGCAGGATTTTTTGCGCGGCTATGTGAGCATCGACTGGAACGCAACCACGGTCGTGATAAAGACATTCGGCGGACATGCCGACGCGGTGGCGAACGCGCTCGACTGCCTGAACCTTGACGAAATTTTGGGCACGGTTGCCGGCGACTCGTGCGTGTTTGCGGCGTTGCGGGCGGGAGTTACGGGCGAAGATTTCATGAAAACGCTCAAAAAGCACATTCCCGACTTGGAAGAAGAATAACACAGCTTGCTGTATAAAAAGGAGTTGCTGCTGCTATGAAAATAAAGTTGAACCTTCCGACCTTTTCTGCGGTCTTTTTTACGATTGCGATTCTCGTTGGTGTCTTTTTTTGGTTTCGTGTGACGACCAATGACATGGTGACGAAAAACAATCAGTATTACCTCGAAGAAATCACAAAGGCGCAGGCATCGACCTTTCATGCGCAGCTTGAAGACCAGCTTATCATGCTTGAGGCACAGGCGCGCTATTTTGAAGACGTCGACATGACGAATCTCGATGAAATCACGCGCGCTGTCTCCGCTCTCAAAGAAATCGGCGAATTCAAGACGATTGGCGTGGCGAATCTCAAAGGCGAGTCGATTGACACCGCCGGAAAATACACCAAAAACATTTCCCGCTACGACTACTTTGCGTCTGCGTCAAAAGGCACGCGCACGGTCTCAAAAATGACCTATTACAACAAAGAGCTCGGTGAAGTGCTCGTGCTTGCCGTTCCGATTATGCAGAAAAAAGCTCCGGCGGGCATCGTCTACGGCTATTTTAAAAAACAGAGCCTGTCATCGATGATTCAGTCGGTCTCGCATCCTGAAAAAACGGCGAGCATTCTCTTTACGCTTGACGGCACGATTCTCGCACGAGAAGCTGACATCTCGCTGCTCTCTGCAAAAACGACGAATTTCTACGAGGCTGGCACAAAATGGCAGCTGAAGAAAAACACGTCGCTCGATGACATAAAACTCGAGGTGCTGAATGGAAACACGGTCATTCTTCCGTACAAAAACACGGAGAATATCAATCTCATCTCGATTTTGGCTCCGCTCGGCGTGCATGACTGGTATTATGCGATGCTCATTCCGGTGAGCGTGATTACGCGCCAGAGCAAGACGATTTCAAACCACGTGCTGCTCGTCATTCTTTTCGTGAGCATGGCGTTCATCGTGCTCTTTACGGCGGTTCTGTTCCTGCTCAAGAGCAACGAGATTATGGCAAAAACGAACGAAAAATACATGATTGTCTCAACGCAGACGCAGACGATTGTGTTCGATTACGATTTTGATAAGTCGAAGCTTGAGCTGAACGGAAGCCTCGAAACCTTATTTTCTGAGCCGCAGAATTCGTTTGAGGGCAAAGACGTGCTTTCGCTCCTCTCTAAAATCCACGAAGATGATAATTCTTTCCGCAAAGAATTGCTTCATCTGCGATATAGCGACAGTTCTTCCGTTATGCGCGAAATCCGTATCCTCTGCGTCGATGAAATCTACTACTGGTTTAAAATCACGGGAACGATTGTCCGCCACGAGAACGGAACTCCGGCTCGCTTTGTCGGAAATATCATCAACGTCGAAGAAGAAGTCAACAAAGAAAAGCAGCTCACCAAAAAAGCCGAGGAAGACGCGCTTACGGGCTTGCTCAACAAGGGCGCGTTCGCTGACTACGTGCAAAAACGCCTCGACGAGGCATCACCCGACGACCTCTACGCGTTCTACATCATCGACTTGGACAATTTTAAGAAGGTCAACGATACGCTTGGGCACATTGTCGGCGACCGCGTTATTTCCGACACTGCGCAAAAACTCTGCGTCGTGTTCAGCAATTTTGACTATGTGGGAAGAATCGGCGGTGATGAATTTGCGGCGTTCCTCAATTTGTCGACGGAAGGCAAAAAACTCGGGCGGAAAATCATCGAGTCGAAGGCGCAGCTCATCTGCAAAAAACTCAAGGAAACGTATTCAGACGGCACGCATTCCGTCACTGTTTCGGCGAGCGTGGGCGTGTCGCTCTATCCGCAGAGCGGCGTGGCGTACGAAGAATTGTACAAAAATGCCGACACCGTCTTGTATAAGTCAAAGACGGGCGGCAAAAATCAGTTCCACATCGCGGAGTAGGCGCGCTAGTATTTGAACGAGCTTCCGCCGATGAATTCGCGCACGAGCGACTGCTTGGGCACGTAATCCGAAGAAATCGCGTTGAAGTGCGAGAGGAAATTTAAGAGACGGCACGCTTCGGTGTACTCAGGCTCGGTCGGCTTGACGGCGCGCAGTTTTGGCTCTGCGTAAATCTTCAAGACCGGAATCTCGTAGTCGAGCGCGGTGTTCAAAACTGCGTCTGCTGAGTTTTGGAACGGGAAGATGTGCAATCGCTCGCCGCGCTGAACGCTGTCCCACATGCCGATTGTGCCTGCTGCACTCTTGCCACGGAAGTTTGCGTCGCGCACAATGCGGCGGATAAGGCGGTTGTCGCTCGTGGGCACGCGGTTGTGGTCGTCAAAATTAAGCTGGGTGAGCGCCGACAGATAAATCTTGAATTTGTACTCAGGTTTGATGAGCGGCGTGAGTTTGTCGTTGAGACCGTGAATGCCCTCGACAATCAGAATGTCTGTCTGTTCGAGCTTCATCGTCTCGCCTGTGTAATATCGTTGCCCCAAATCAAAGTTGTATGAGGGCATTTCGACTTCTTTTCCCGCGAACAAATCGACCAAATTCTGATTCAAAAGCTCAACGTCGAGCGCTTCCAAGCATTCGTAGTCGTAGTTTCCGTTTTCGTCTTTTGGATTTTTGTCGCGCCCGACATAGTATGAGTCGAGGCTGAGCGTTTTGGGCGTGTAGCCGATTGAGCGCAGGTGAAGCGCCATTTTGAACGCGGACGTGGTTTTGCCCGAAGAAGACGGACCTGCAATCAAGACGACTTTGACATTCCCGCGGTCGTGAATCTGCTTTGCGACTGCGGCGTAGTTCTGCATCTGGTACGTTTCGCAGATGTCGATAAAATCATTGATTTTTTTGCGCGAGACGATTTCGTTGAGCGAAGCCGCGGACGTGACGTGCACGAGTTTGCCCCATGTTTTGTAGCGTTTGAAAATCTCGAAGATTTTTGGCAAATCCTCAAACGGCGCGACTTCCTCTGGCTTTTCGGCGGTGGGGAAGCGGAGCAAAAAGCCCTCGTCATACTGCTGCAACTCGAACACGCTGAGCACGCCTGTTGAGTCGACGAGCGAGCCAAAGTAGATGTCGCAGAAGCGGTTTGCATCATCATTGAATGAATTGACGAGCACGTAATCGCTGCATCGGTATTGCAGTTGCTTTGCTGTCTCTGGCATGTTGAGCCTTTGGAATGACTCAATCGCTTCTTCGTATGAAATGTGCTGCGTGGTAATCGGAATGTCTTTTTTGACGATGCTGAGCATTTCCGCTTTGAGCGCGGCGATTTCTTCGCTCGTAATCGGCTGTTCGCGGTCGAGCGTGTAATAGTAGCTGTAGCCCAAACTGTGCGCGATGAGCAAGCGGTCGTTCGGAAAGAGCTTGTGCGCCGCCGCCGTTAAAATGAACGAAAGCGAGCGGCGGTAGACGTATGCGCCGTCTTTTGTGCCGAGATACACGCCCTCAATCCTGCTTGAGACGCGAATAGGGCGGCAGAGCGAGACGACCTTGTTGTTCACTTTGAGCGCGATAAGCGTGCCGTCATGCGGCGGAAGTTTGTCTAAGATATCTTTGCCCCGAATGCGGGCAGAAACGTCGATTTTTTTTCCATCGGTAAAAGTTAAAGTGATGTTGTTCATACTTCCTAGTATACTTCAGAAAAAACGAGAAAGCGAGCACTTTTTTTAATGAGCATCTGTGTGAATCCGCGTCTAATTTAATTCAACATAGGTTTTTCCAAATCCGCCGTCTTCGGGGCGAGCATAATAGAAAGACTTCACGCCGGGGTAGTTTGAAAGGTAATCTTGCACTGCCTGTTGCAGAATGCCGTTTCCCTTGCCGTGAATCACGCTGAAAGACTTGAAGTTTGTCATGGCGCATAAATCGAGCTGCTTTTGGAGTGCGTGAATTGCTTCTTCCTCGCGAAGCCCGAGCAGGCGAAGCTCAAAGACGGGGCTTCCGTTGCCGTTTTCGCTGTTGAGCTCCACGGTGTAATCGGCGACACCAGTGCGGGCGGGCGCGATAAGTTGCATGTCCTTTTGCTTTACGCTCATGCGGATTGAGCCTAATTGCACGAGCCACACGCCTTTCTTTTCTTCGCGGAGGAGCGTTCCCTTTGAGCGGGTCGCGCCCACGAGCACATCCGCGCCCTCACAGAATTCAAATTTTGGGGCGGGGGCATTTTTTGCGCGGGGGGCAAGGTTGAACACTTCTTCGTCGGTGTAGGTAGCCTTTGCCGTTTTGAGCGCTTCCTTATTGCTGATTTTTTTCTTCGTTTTTTTGTTTGAAGCAGTGCGGTTTTCTGAAGATTTTGAGAGTTTCATGCCGTTTTCAAGCACGATTTCTTCGTTTTCGATTCGCTCGCGAAGGGCTTTTTCTTCTTCTTCGAGTTTTTCCTTTTCTTCTTCAAGCGCGATTTCTTGTAATTCCACATCTTCGGTCAAATCGTCGATGAATTTCCGCATTTTGAGCGTTTTTTCGCGCGTGATTTCGCCCTCGCGGAGTTCGCGCACAAGATTTTCAAGCGTTTTCCTCGTTTCGCGCAAGAATCGGGATTCGTCTTTGCTTTCCCGCTCTTTAAGCTCGTTTTCTTTTTGGCGGAGACGCAAATCTTTTTGTTCAAGTTTGAGAAGCTTTTCGCTCTGGCGGTTTTCTTTGTCGGCGAATTCTTTTTCGCGGCGGTCAAGTTCCGCGTGTTTTTGCGTTAAGCCGTGAATCAAGGTTGAGACATCTGCCTGTTGATTCGTGAGATATGACTTTGCCTTTGCGACGATTCCGTTCGGAAGACCCGACCGTTTTGCGATGTCGAGCGCGTGGCTTTCGCCGGGAACGCCCATCACGATTTTGTATGTGGGGGCAAGCGATTCTGCGTTGAATTCCGCGCTCGCGTTGATGCATGACGGCGTGGTGTAGCCGTAATTTTTAAGGCTTCCGTGGTGGGTCGTGACGAGGACGAAGGCTTTTTTTGCGATGAGACTGTCCAAGCACGCCATTGCAATTGCGCCGCCCTCTTGCGGGTCTGTTCCACCGCCGAATTCGTCAAGAAGAACAAGAGAATGCTCGTCCGCGTGTTTGACTGCCGCCGCGATGTTCTTCATGTGCGCGGAAAATGTTGAGAGCGAGTTATCGATTGACTGGTCATCGCCGATGTCTGCAAAAATCGCGTTGAAAACGGGAAGCCTCGTGCCGTCCGCGGCGGGAATCGGGAAGCCCGACTGGTTCAGCATGGAAAGAAGCGCGAAAGTTTTGAGCGTGACGGTTTTTCCGCCCGTGTTCGGTCCCGTGATGATGAGGATATTTTTCCCTGAGAGCCATTTGATGTCAATCGGAACGGCTTTTTCGCCCAAAAGCGGGTGTCGTGCCTGCAATAAAAGCGGGGAATTTTCTTCCGAGAGGTCGCAGTGCTGTGCGTAGGTGCAGAGATTTTCTGCTCCCCAGCGGGCGGCGGCGTAGGTCGTGTCAAAGAGCGTCATCGTTTTGAGCGCGGATTTTAGCTCATCGTAGAGCGGATGAAGAAGCGCGGTCGTTTCTTTGAAGATTTTGCGTGTTTCCTGCGCGAGGCGGGCTTCTTCTTGCAAAAGCTCGTTGTTTTTCCGCACCACTTCTTCTGGCTCGATAAAAAGCGTCTGCCCCGACGAAGAAACTTCGTGCACGATTCCAGAAATGCGGTTGCGCTGGCTCGCCTTTACCGCAAGCACCTGTCGGTCGGCACGGAAGGCGGGCACATTGCTTTCAAGCACCGAATTGAGCGTTGAGTCGCTCGTGTATTTTTTGAGCGCGGCTTTGATTTCCGCATTGATTTGAGCGATTTTTGAGCGAATTTCCCGCAGAATCGGCAAATCTTTTAGCTCGCCGTTCTTGTCGATAATGCGCGAGATGGTGTTTTGCGTTTGTTCGAGCGCAGAATAGGGGAGCGTTTCCGCCACATCGAGAAGATTTTTAAGCGAAAGCTCGGCAGACGACAGTTTAACTGCTGAATACACAGAAAGCGCAGAGTCGGCGAAGAGCATGAGCGAATACAGCTGTTCTTGTTCGAGCGTTGTCCCCTCCGCTTGCAAGAGTTTTACGAACGAAGCAATTTCGCCCCAGCCCTGCAATCGAATCGGATTTTTTGACTGAATTGCCCGCTGCCACTGCGAAGAAAGTGTTTTGAGTCGGTTGATTTCTACAATCTGTTCGCGCGTGAACGGTTCTCGCTTTAAAAGCGCGTTTTTTCCCTCTTCGCTCACGCAGAAGCCCGCAATCTCGTCACGGATTCGGTAATAGTCTAATTGTTCAAGTGTTTTTCTGTGCATAAAATCTCGATTCACTACTATAGCACATCTTGGCATAAAAAAAAACACGGGCTAAGATAGACAGATGCGTCACGCGATTCTTTCCCTTGTTTCTTTGCTCGCTCTTTCCGCGGTTTTTGCCGTGCAGAACATTTTCTTGCTCACTTCCGCGCCTATTGTCTTTTTGTACGAGACGCTTGGGGCGGCTGAACTGTATGCGAGCGCGTGCTTTTTGTATTTTTCGCTTCGGTTTTTTGAAGAAAAGCGCGGTGTGGAAATCCGCTGGCTGTTTCCGAAAGTGTTTTCCGTGACGGTTTTCTATTCGCTTGCCGTGCTTTTGAATTGTGACTTTAATTCTCTTGCCGTCCTTACTTCGCTCGTCTGTTTTTTGTTTGCCTGTGCGGGCTGTTCGTGCGTTCTCTTTGCGTTTGCGTTCAAAAAAGCCGTTCCTCAGTTTCTCCAATCGAATTCTGATTTTTCTCTATTTTCTGCCCGTGAGTGTGAAGTCATCGACCTCATCTTGCAGGGAAAGACCACTCAGGAGACCGCCGACTGCCTTTTTATCTCGCTTGCCACGGTAAAAACGCATCTCCAGCACATCTATGACAAGGCGAATGTCCGAAACCGCGCTGAACTTGCCCGTTTTGTGCAAAATCATCCGAACGGCTGACGGCTTTTCTCAAAAAATCATCCCTTTTCCCGATAGTGCGCCGCAAATTTTTAGCGGATACTGAAAGTGTCCGAGTGACAAGGAGATTCCGCTATGAAAAAAATCCGTAAAATCCTGCCGTTTCTGGCTGTGCTCGTGCTTTTGTTTGGCTCGGTGGCTCTTTCCCGCCTGATTCATACGAAGCCTGAAAATTTTTATCATGTGAACACTGCCCCCGACAAAAACGGTGAGATTCATACCATTCAGCTGTTCGATTCCATTTCTTCCGTGATGATAATCGACTTTGACAACCATTCCAAGAAAAAGCAGCTTCCGCGCGAAGAATACGAGTACGACAAAAGCACCACCCGTCTTATGCTCAAAAATCCGCTCCCGTTCAAAAATCCCGTGATTCATATTGAAGGAATCGCAAGAGAGCCCGAAACTTTTTTTCTTCATGATTTTGAGGGCACTCGCGAGAATTTGCTTGTGCTCTTGCGTGACCGTGAGGCAATTGAGCAATATGAATATTCCTACGACAGCACTACGCGCCTTCTCACTTTCCGAAACGACATTCACCCCGAAAACGACGGGAATTTCATCATCACCTACAAGACGAAGGACGGTGAACTGCATTCGTTCGGAAACTGGGGCAAAAAAGACGGGGACAAACTCGCGGAATTGCAGAACAACTGGCTTTCAAAAATCGAAAACACGAACATTCCCGTGATGAAAGAGCGGAACGGCGTTTCAAACAGAAAACTGAGCCGAGAAGTGGGATTTAAAATCAATCTTCCCAAAGGAAATTCAACCTTTCTCTGCGAAACGATGGAAGAAAACAAGAAAAAGATTTCCGTGATGCGCTGGTACGACGAACTCGGCGCAACGATTGAGTGCAAACCGACTCCCTTTGAGCGCGTGGAAGGGCAAAATCAGATTTTCGTGCGTGACTGGGAAACCGACGGCACTTATTACCGCCTCACGGGAGAAGTTGAAAAGAAGGAAGAAATCGAGCGGTTTTTAGAAAAACACTAATTTTCAATTTTCCGTTTTCAATTTTCATTTTTTTTTAATCTTCCCACGAACCTGTTCTGATTTCCTCGCGGATTCGCTGCCAGCTTTCAAATCGTTCCTCGCTGATGACGCCTGATTGCACGGCTTCGAGGATTTTGCAGCCCGGCTCGCGGTCGTGCTTGCAGTTTGTGCCGAATTTGCAAGTTCCGACGAGTTTTTCCATTTCGGGAAAGTAGAGCGCAAGGTCGTCCGCCTCGATGTCGTTCAAGACGAAGCGGCGCACTCCGGGCGTGTCGATAATTGAAGCGTAGGCATTTTGCACGCCGCCGACGATTGACTCGTTCAAGTGGATGTGCATGAGCGTACCTTTTGTGGTGGTGTGCGAGCCTTTTCCGTATTTGCGGCTCAAGCTTCCCGTTTTTAAAACGCAGGAATTGTCCAAAACATTCACGAGCGAGGATTTTCCGATTCCCGACTGACCGACAAGTGCGCTCAGTTTGCCCGTGATAAGTTCGGCTAGCTCCGGTAATCCTTCTCCTGTTTTTGCGGAAATGCGCAGGACTTTGTAGCCCACTTCTTCCCAGATTGAAAGGCGGTTCTGAAAATCAGGCTCCTGTGCTTCGGGCAAATCGTATTTGTTTACGACGATAATCGGCGTGAGGTTCTGGTATTCCGCTTGGACAAGCTCGCGGTCAATGAATCGCGGGCGGAATTCCGGTTCTCCCGGCGTGGTAACAAGAATGATGTAATCAAGATTTGCGGCAAGAAGCTGCGGTGCGCGCCCTTTGACATTCCAGCGGATAAAGGCATTTGTGCGCGGAACAAGCGACAGAATCTGCCCCTTTTCGTCATCGAAATCTTCAAGTTCGACTTGGACGCGGTCTCCCGGGGCGAGTGGATTGTAATAACGGGCGTCGAGTTTGAGCCGTTTGCTTTTGAAAGAACACTGCCGTACTATGTGATTGCCGTCGTCGTCAGTGTCGTCACATTCTATTTCGAAAATATTGTTGCTTCCGCTTAAAACGGTGCCAGTAATCTGCGTCATATACGTTCATTGTAAGGGAGAGCATTGTTTTTTGCAAGGATAAAGAAAAATTTGCGCTCTTTTTCTCGTTTTTCCATTGACATACTTTTGTGATTTCTATATAGTATTTCTCACATTGCATTCCCCGATTGTGTAATGGTAGCACCTCAGATTCTGGTTCTGATTGTGGGGGTTCGAATCCTCCTTGGGGAACTTCGGCTGACTAAGGTCAGCTCTTTTTTTCGAGTTTTTTCAAAAAACTCGTTCGGATATAATCCACGGCCGCTTCGAATATCGGTTTAGTTCGCCGCCCTCTCAAGGCGGAGAGACGGGTTCGACTCCCGTAGTGGCTATCAGCAAGGCTTCAACAGAAAGTTGGAGTCTTTTTTGTTTTAGGAGATTATGAACAATAAATCAGCGTTTTTGAATGGGCTTGCGGCGGGGATTCCGATTGGTTTGGGCTACTTCGCGGTTTCTTTTTCGCTCGGCATTGTCGCGCGTAAGGCGGGGCTAAATCCTGTTCAAGGCTTTATCGCGAGTTTTTTTAACCTTGCCTCGGCGGGGGAGTACGCGCTTTTTACGGCGATTGAGCAGGTCGTTACTTACATTGAAGTTGCGCTCATTACGCTCGTGGTAAACGCACGCTATATGCTCATGAGTTGTGCGTTGAGCCAGAAATTCTCACCCGAAATCCCTTTTTATCACCGTTTTTTTGTCGGGTTTGGAATTACTGATGAAATTTTCGGAGTTTCAATCGCACAAAAAGGCGGCTGGAGTCCGTTTTACAATTACGGGGCAATGGCGGTTGCAGTTCCGCTCTGGAGCATTGGCACTTCGCTTGGAATCATTGCGGGGAATTTGCTCCCTGCACTGGTGGTGAACGCGCTTTCGGTCGCACTGTACGGCATGTTCCTTGCGATTATCATTCCGCCCGCCAAAAAAAACATGACGATTGCGGCGGCAGTGGCGATTAGTTTCGTTTTGAGCTGGCTTTTTTCGGTCGCGCCGTTCATCAAAACGCTTTCAAGCGGAAACCGAACGATTATTCTCACGGTTGCGATTTCGGCAGTGCTTGCGTATGTAAAGCCTGTGGAAGAAGAGGCGGAATCATGAAAGGAAATGCTTACATTTACATCTTTACGGCTTGGATTGTCTCGTATTTGATTCGCGTGCTGCCGCTTACGCTGATTCGCAAGCCGATTAAAAACCGCTTTATCCGCTCTTTTCTCTATTATGTGCCCTATGTCACGCTTTCGGTGATGACTTTCCCGGCGATTGTGCAGGCGACCGGCTCTCAAATCGCGGGAATTGCCTCACTTGTGGTAGGTGTGGTGCTTGCGTTCTTGGGCGCGGGGCTTTTCCCTGTGGCGATTGCGTGCTGTGTGGTCGCCTTTGCTTCCGAATGGCTTGTGAATCTGCTGTTGTAAAATCAAGTGGAGTGAAACGGGGAGATGCAATAGTTTTCAAAAGCGATACATTTCTTGTATCTTCTGCAAAAATGCTTCGAGCACGATGACTTGTTCCTGCATCTGCTTGTAAAGCGCAAAAAATTCTTTGTATTCTGGCGGTGGCGTTCCTTGATGACCACTGTTCTCCGTTCCTGACTTTTGGATAAAATCTGCAATCTGATTCATTTCCGCCCGCTTTTCCTCCACCGTTGTCCGTGTGTAGATTCGCGTCGTTTCGATTGAACTGTGGCCGAGAATGTCCGCGAGGTCGAGGATGTTTCCGTTCGTCTTCATGTAGATTTTCGCGAAGAAGTGCCTGAAATTATGCGCGTGGATTTTTTTCGGTTCGATGTGCGCGAGTTCCGCTACTTTTTGCATCGACCGCCAGATTGCCGCCTTGTCCAGAAGCGTATTCCTGTTCCTCCCATGAAAAATGATTCCCGACTCGATGTTGTTTTCTGCGCAATAGGTCTTCAGAAGTGCGCGGATTTTGTCGGGGAGTATGATTTCCCGCGTCTTTCCCTTGTTCGTGATGGTGATTTTCCGCTCGGCTAAGGATTCTTTCGTGAAAAACTGCAATTCGCTGATTCGTATTCCCGTGTAGGCGAGCGTCTGCATGATTGCGCAAATTTTCTTCTTTTGATAAAAATCTGCCGTTTTGACAAGCAGCCTGAATTCTTCGGTCGAGAGTGTATCTTCAAGGCTCGTGCGTTTTTGAAGTCTGAATGTTTTTGCGTGCAGGTCGTAGCGGTTCAGAAATTTGAGGTATATTCCGAGCGAAATAAGTTTCGTATTCACGGTGGATTTTTTCATCTTTTGGGAAATTCGCTCTTTGTAGCATAGGATGAGCGTTTTTGTGATTGTATTTTTCCCTGAGCCTGTTGCGAAATCTGCGAATGAGCGTACATCGCGCAGGTATTTTTTTATCGTGCTTTCTGTCTTTTCGCGTTTTCTGAGCTGCGCTTCAAAATTAGTAAAATTCGCAAAAAATTCGTTCAGTTCGATTTCTTCGTTCATTTTTTTTCCTCCAATTTTAAAAACGAAGAAATTTCGGCAAGGAAATACAACATTTCATTGACTTATGCAAGCCTTTTCCGCAAAAAAAATTCACTTTTTTTTATCTTTTTTTTAGTTTTTTCTGTTCCGCTCATTTTGACTGAAGATTTTTAGCTTGCCTGATTCGCGGTGTTCAGTGTGAATGAAAAGGACGCAACGGACTGTTGTATACCATTGTCAGAGGTTAGGAATATGTTTGGACAGAACAAAAATGAAAAATCAAAGGAAGTGACGGGCATCCGCGGAAACTCGGTCGATTTGTCTGATGTGATTCGCGGAATGCAGGATGCGGTGAACGAGGCGCAGCACATTCTGGAACTGCACAACCTCAAGTCGCTGCAAAGTTTTTTCCACGAGGACGGCGAGCCGAAGACGCTTGAACTTCATTTGACGGGCGATGATTACCTTGAAATCCCGGTGCTCTCGCTCGCAAACCACAATTCGCTTGTCATCGACCGGCTTTCGATGGAGTTTGAGGCGAAAATCGAGCAGGTTGGAATTAAGAATGCGAAAGATGTGCTCGACGCAATCACGCAGGAAGATGAAGCGGGTGGCGGCGAGAAGAAAATGGTCGGAAAAGACCGAAGCGCCGTATTTGGAATCGGATTTGCGGGCGGCTCTGAGGGAAACACCGTTAAAGTCAAGATGGAATTCGCTTCGGCGGCTCGCGCTGAGGGACTTTCGCGCATTCTCGACGAGTACAACAAACTGGTCGTGCCGTACAAGGCGGGCGCGGATGAGGACAATTCTCCGTGGCGCGACAAAAGCACGCGCTTTGAGAAGTAGCGTTTGCCGGCCCGCTGCAGAGGGCTGACAGAAAATACATTTTTTAGGAGGCGTGTAATGGGAGAAATTGCACAAATGATGGGCGGATTGCCGATGAACGAACTGATTGGCGCTCCGCTGACTTCGGTCGTTGACGCACAGCGGGATCTCGCAAAGACGATGGTGAACTATGTCAACGAAATCGGTTATGCGGACGGCGCAGGAAAAAGTGAAGAGGCTCGGATGCTCAAATTCAAGCTTACAAAGCCGGTCATCACTGATGACGCAGTGACGACCACGAACATCGAGATGCAGGCGCCCGTATTGGGACTGCTTCCGATGCCGGCCTTGCTCGTCGACAAGATTGCGATTGATTTCCAGATGGAAGTCACCGCGGCGAGCACGAGCAAGTCGAACACCAGCGCGGAGGCGAGTACCGAAGTGTCGGGCGGTTTCTGGCGCGTGAGGGCGAAGGTCTCCGGGAAAGTCTCGACTGCCCGTGAGAACACGCGAAGCACCAACCAGACGGCAAAGTATCAGGTTCATGTCGAGGCGAACCAGCAGCCGCAGACGGAATGCCTGAGCAAGCTGATGGACATGTTCGCGCAGTGCACTGAGCCTGTGGATATTCGGTCGTCGGGCGAAAAATCAGCCGCATAACGCCGTGAGGGAATAGGAACGGCACGGTAACACGAGGAGAAATATATGGAACAGGACCCAATCATCCAGACAGATTCATCGCTCTCAATTTCAGACCTGATTGCAGCCCCTCTGAAAGCCGCGGCGGACGCGCAGTTCGCGCTGGCAAAAAGCACCGCGGATTTTATTTCGGAGGTCGCGTTCGAGAAGGACTACAAGGGGAACGAGCAGCTGCGAACCGTTTCGTTCACGGTGGCCTCCCCCGAAAAAGAGAGTGGCGCACTTTCACTTCAGGCTCCGCTTATCGCGCTCGTTTCTATTCCCAACCTCGCGTTGGAAGAAGTGAGCGTGAATTTTCAGATGGAAGTGAATTCCGCCGTAAAGACGACCGAAAACGCCGCCGACGGATCGAAGCAGTCAGCGATTTCCGTCACGGGAAAAGTGTCGTCTGACGCGGCGAACACGCGGGAATCAAACCAGAGCGCGAAATACCAGATTCAGGTGAAGGCGAAAAAACAGGACACTCCCGAAGCCCTGAGCCGTCTGCTTGATGTGCTGGCAGCGACCGTGACCCCGCGTGAAATTCAGGAAAACTAAAGGAGAACTGTGATATGGCAGTACAAGCGACGACAGAGAGCCGTCAGAGCGTGGCGAAAACGCTCGGCGAATACGGCTGTTATTTTCTTTCCGTTGTAAAACTGGCGGAAGAAATCACCGGAAAACGAATCGATGCGGTTGAGGCGTTCGTGCGCTTCCATGAGAAAAAATATCTCGACAACGAGGCGACGATGCTGAACCCTGAGACGATTCTTTCGGAACTGACGGGAAAACGCTTTTCCGTGCGGAAAGAGAGCGCGGAATACAAAACGACGGAGCGCGAGCACGAAATTCTTCTCTTTGCGAACGCAAAGTACCAGCATTTTGTGCTCGGAAACGGGAAGGGCGCGGTTTTCTACGACCCGCTCGGCTCTTCCAACACCGTGGCGACAGGAAGCCTCGTCGGTAAGCGCATTTTCACGCCCATCGCGTAGCGACAAGCGGAAAATGCGAAAAATTCTCGGAGAGAGGAAATTTATTTTTTTGGAGAAAAATGTATGTCTAAAACAATGTATTTAATTTCACATGGTTGTGTTAAATCAGGTAATGCGGCAATGTACCCAAATCGAGTAAAAGGCTGCCCTAATGCATTGAGCGCAACTCCAAGTGGTCATTACCTATCTATGGACAAAGTTCGGGAATGGATAGATATGCATATTGCACCAAAACCTCTGTATCCTGTAAATGGGAGTCACTACCTTGTTTCGCTTGACAAAGATGAATATCAGAAATGTACAGGAAGCCGTTTGGCTTGTACAGATGTGAGGATCATAAATACTGGAAAAGATATTTTGAAAAATCCTGTTTATGCTTTTGTTGGCGCAGTTGGAGAGTCTGAGAAAAAAACACGATATGGTCTTTTTCTTATAGAGTTTCTTAACTATGTAAAAAGACTCGGTGATTTTGATAAAATTGTTTTCTTGTCCTGCCGGGTGCTTGAGAATCAAACATGCATACCTGGTTACCCCGTGACGGAAGATGATTTACCAGGAGATTCTATAAAAATAACCTCTCTAAGCAAGCAAAAGTCTTAAAGTATATTTAAAATCCTTGCCGCCCCCTTCCGTGCATTGTTCTCCTTCTGGCTTTTTGTGCGGAGTGGGCGGCTTTTTGTGAGCAATTCCATGATGTTGAGAAAATTCTTTCTGTTTTTGCTTTTCGCTTTTTTTTCGTGCCTGACGATTTTTGCGAAAGAATATTCGTTCGGGCTGTACATCACCGATATTTATAATTTTGACCAGGTGAACCAGACATTTCAGGCGGATTTATGGCTGTGGATAAATTATTTTGGGGATGAAGTTGATTTCAACGGAACGCTTGATTTTATCAACAGCCTCGACGAAACGCAAAAAAATTACCAGAGCGAGCATTTTTCGGACTTGAACAGAAATTATATGCAGCAGAAATTTACGGGAACTTTCCGTTGCGAGTGGAATTTGCGTCGTTTTCCCTTTGACAAGAATGTGCTCTCGCTCGAAATCGAGGATTTTCGCCCGATTGAGGAAATCAATTTCGTGCCGGACTATGAAAATTCGATGATTGATTCAAGCATCGCGTTCAACGAATGGGACATTTCGCCCTTGTACATCGATGCCCGGCCGTTCACCTATGATTCTAACTTCGGCGATTTTTCTGCACCTGACAAAAAAAGCTCTTATTCGCGGATTGTCGCCTCCGTGACTGTCTCGCGCCGCACGCCGTGGATAACCTTTTTCAAGCTGACCTTCGGAGTGTACATCGCGTTCGTGCTTTCCGTCATTTCCTTTGCCATTCGTCCCGAAACCGACTCGCGTCTTTCGCTTCCCTGTGCCGCGCTTTTCGCCGTGGTGAGCAACAAATATGTCGTCGAGTCAGTCGTTCCGTCTTCAGTGAATCTCACGATGCTCGACTCGATTCATATCATAACGATGCTGTGCATTTTGCTCATTTGCGTGGTGGTGATAAAAACCGACGGGCTTCGCAGTTCGGGCGACACAGTGAAAGTCAAAAAAAGTTTCCTCATTGATAAGGTGTTTGCGCTGGTAATCTGTCTCGTGTACGCGACATTCAACGTGTGGGCACTCGTGCCTTATAATTGATGGTCATGATGATTTGATAAGGTCTCAATATATTGTTCCAGTGCGTTTTGTTCGTAATCGGGAAGTTTTTTGAGACATGAAAGAATATGTTGCTCTTTCCGTGACGGTTTTGAATCTGCGCCTTCCCCCGTGACAAGGTATTCGACGCTCACTCCAAGCACCTGTGCGAGCCGCACCGCTATGTCTGCGGACGGCATTGAGCCTTGTGCACCGACATAACTATCCATCGTCCGTTTTGTGATTCCCGCCTTTGCAGCAACTTCTTTGTAGAGCATCCCTGAGTATTCGATTTCTTCTCGTAACCGTGACCGAAAATCCATAGCCAAAATTAACATAATTTTGTGCTTTCATTATTTACAGGCGAATCAGAATGTGCTAATATAGCCGCTGTGAGTACATAATAATGTGCTTTATAGGCTATAATTTTACTATTATTTTAGTCTTGGAGATTTTTGTGACGAAATATGCCGTTCTTTGTGGTTCTGCCCCAGAGGATTTTTACCAAAAAAAATTGATAGACAAGCATGCTTTTCTCACGAGTGACGAAGGTGGTGCGATTCCAGAGCGGAACATCATCATCTTTCCGAACGGCGTGAACGAGTTGTTTTTGGAAGGCGTGCTGAATGGCGTGTTCGATTCTGCGGCTGAAGAAGATGATAGTGAAATTTTGCTTTATTTTTGTGCGAAAACGGAAAGTGACTTGCACGCGGAATTGTCGGATTCGTGCTGTGAGGGAGTGGAAGTGATTCGACTGGGGAAAGATGAGATCCGAAAAGATGTGATTGCGTATTACGCGGAGAAACTCGCGGGGATGCTCGGTGTGAAGTGCCGCGTGGTGTACGAGGCGGACGGGGAGCTGGTGAGCGAAGAGACGCTTGGGTATGAGCGGGCGGGGTAAGGAAATCATGACTGCACAGAAATCCCTTAGGAAAAATGCGGCACTGAACATGACGAAAACTGTCATGGGGCTGATTTTCCCGCTGATAACATTTCCGTATGTCTCACGGGTGCTTGAGCCTTCAGGAATCGGAAAAATCAACTTCGCGCATTCAATCGTCAGCTATTTCTCTATGATAGCGGCTCTCGGTATTTCTACTTACGGTGTGCGGGAGGCGGCGAAAGTCCGTGACGACAAGATGCAACTGACAAAGTTCGTCAAAGAAATCCTCTCGATAAACATCATTTCGACCATTGCCGCATATATTCTGCTTTTCCTGTCGCTTTTGATTGTCCCGAGGTTTTCCGAATACAGGAGACTTCTTGCCGTATGCGGCGCATCGATTCTTTTTGTCACGCTTGGAGTTGAATGGCTTTATACGGCCCTGGAAGAATTCGCTTATATTACTGCTCGTTCAATTATTTTTCAGATTATAAGTGTTGTTCTCATGTTCGTGTTTATTCGCACTCGCGATGATTATCTTAAATATGCGGCGATCGGTGTCATCTCTTCTGTCGGGTCGAATATCTGTAATTTTATTCATGCATGGAAATATGTTTCATTCGGCGAATGTGTTCAGAAAGAACTCAAAAAACATATCAAGCCGATTTTCACGCTGTTTGCGATGAGCGTCGCGGTCAGCATTTATACGGCGCTTGATACCACGATGCTCGGTCTCATCAGCGGGGATGAGCAGGTCGGTTTCTACGCGGCGGCGACAAGGGTAAATAAAATTGTCGTTTCTGTCATTACGGCTGCCGTGACGGTTCTTCTGCCGAGGCTGTCATTTTATGTCTCCAAGCATGACGAGGAGCATTTTTCCGTGCTGTCCGCAAAGGCATTGAACGCGGTGATTTTGCTTGCTTTTCCGTGTGCTGTGGGATTAAGCCTTGTAGCGCGTCCTGTCATTTTGCTTTTAAGCGGCGCGAGATATGAGCTTGCAATTCCAACAATGAGAATTATGAACCCGATTATCATCGCGATTTCCCTGAGCGGGCTTATCGGAATTCAGATTTTCATGCCTTTGGGCAGGGAGCGTCTGACGCTGATTTCGGTGATTCTGGGAGCGGTGATTAATTTCGCGCTCAATCTTGTGCTGATTCCGAGTAAAGGTGCGCTCGGTGCGGGAATTGCAACGGTGTGCGCGGAAAGTTCCGTAACGGTTTTTCAGATTGTGTGCGCGAGAAGGATATTCGCATTCAAAAAGATTCTTCCTCATGCTGCTCAGTGTGTGCTTGCGAGCGCGCTTATGTCGGTTGCCGTGTATTTTCTTTTGAAAACTGGCACGGGCATCGTGCTTCAGCTGGCTTGCTCTGTCCTTGTCGGCATGGCGGTCTACGTCCTCGCCTTGCTCTTGCTGCGGAACCAGTTCTGTTTGTCTTTGATTAAGGAGCGGCTCAAAAAATGAAATACGATTACCTTGTCGTCGGCTCCGGCTTGTACGGCGCGACATTCGCACATCTTGCAAAACAAAAGGGAAAAAAGACTCTTGTTATCGACAAGCGCCCACATCTCGGCGGGAACGTCTATTGTGACGATGTTGAGGGAATCCATGTCCATACATATGGAGCGCATATTTTCCACACCTCGAACAAGGCTGTCTGGGATTTCGTGAATTCTTTTGTGCCGTTCAACCGCTACACGAACAGCCCGGTCGCGAACTACAAGGGCGAGCTGTACAACCTTCCGTTCAACATGAACACGTTCTATCAGATGTGGGGCGTGCGGACTCCCGCAGAGGCTCGGGCAAAGATAGACGAGCAGAAAAAAGACGCGCTTGCCTCATTGCGCGGGCGCGAGCCTGAGAACCTTGAGGAGCAGGCGTTGAGCCTTGTCGGGCACGACATCTACGAGAAGCTCATAAAAGGCTACACGGAGAAGCAGTGGGGACGCGCCTGCACCGAGCTTCCCGCGTTCATCATAAAGCGGCTGCCCGTGCGCCTTATGTTCGACAACAACTACTTCAACGACGCGTACCAGGGAATCCCGGTCGGCGGCTACAACAGGCTGATAGACGGTCTGCTTGATGGGATTGAGACGAAAACGGGCGCGGACTTCTTTGCCGACAGGGCATATTGGGAGAGCCTTGCAGAAAAAATCGTGTTCACCGGGAAAATCGACGAGTTCTACGGCTACCGATTCGGAAAGCTCGAGTACCGCACGGTGCGCTTTGAGACTGAGAAACTTCCCGTGCAGAACTGGCAGGGAAACGCCGTCATAAACTACACGGAGCGTGACGTACCCTACACGAGGATTATCGAGCACAAGCACTTCGAGCCAGAGAATCCCGCGTATGCAAAGGACGTGACGGTCATCAGCAGAGAGTATTCGACCGAGTGGAAGGACGGCATGGAGCCGTTCTATCCCGTGAATGACGAAAAAAACGTCGCGCTGTACCAGAAATACAAGGCTCTTGCCGACAGCGAGCAGAGCGTGATTTTTGGCGGTCGGCTTGCGGAGTACAGGTACTACGACATGGACGATGTGATTGAGAAGGCGATGCGAGATGCGGAAAAACGCATCTGATTGAGGGAGACATAGAAATGCAGGGAATCGAAATAGGAACGGATTCAAAAATTTTCATAGTTGTACCTGCGGGTGTCGTTACAGGAGGCGTAGAACTTCTTCATCAGCTGTGCGACACATTGATACGATATGGTGCACAGGCATACGTAGTGTATTACGGCTCATCTCCGCATAGAATTCCTGACGACTACAAAAAATACAGATTAAAACTGGCTGAATCTATCGAAGACAATGTAAAAAATATTCTTGTTATACCAGAAGTGTCATTTGATATGGTGTCTGATGTAAAGAACATACAGATTCTTGTTTGGTGGCTTTCTGTAGACAACTATTTTCTGCATTTTTTTGGAAGCGTTTATGACAATTTTAGGTTCAGCCCGATTTTTTGTCTCGAAAGAGTAGTACGAGAGTTCTTTGACACACTGTTCTTGCATAAGATTTATAAAAAATATCCTCTCAAAAAAATTGCGCTGAATAAAAACATAGTTTGCCATGCGTATCAGTCTGAATATGCGAATGATTTTTTGAAGCGGAACGGCATTGAAGATGCGATGCCACTTTCTGATTATGTGAACGAGGATTATGCCTTTGTCCCAGAAATGGTACGGCAAAAAGAAAATATAGTAATTTACAATCCCAAAAAAGGTCTCCGATTTTCAAAACGGCTGATTGCCGCCGCCCCTGATTTGCAGTGGATTCCGATCCAGAATATGAGCCGCGAGAAAGTAAAGGAAACAATGCTTCGGGCAAAGCTGTACATTGATTTTGGTCATTTTCCTGGCAAGGACAGGATGCCTCGTGAAGCCGCCTTGTGCGGTTGTTGCATAATCATGGGTAAGCTAGGAGCAGCGGGATTTGCACAAGATTTTCCGATTGATGAAAGCAAATATAAATTCAGCCAGAGAAATTCTGATATTCCGCAAATAATTGGTGCAATCCGAACAGTCCTTGAGCATTATGAAACCATTATAAATGATTTCGCTTCTTACAGAGAAAAGATTTCGCATGAAAAGGCTGAATTTGAGAAGGCGGTAAAGGAACTTAGACTGGTATGAATGTTAGCGTCATCATTGTAAGCTACAACACCGTTGAGCTTACGCGTAATTGCTTAAAGTCTCTCTTTGAGCAGACAAAAAACATCTCTTTTGAAGTCATTGTTTCTGACAACGGTAGCACTGACGGCTCAATAGAGATGATAAAATCAGAGTTTCCGCGAGTAATTCTGCTCGAAAACAATGCGAATCTCGGCTTTGGTATGGCGAATAACCGTGCTCTTAAAATTGCGAAAGGAAAATACATTTTCTACCTGAACAGCGACACTGTGCTTTTGAACAATGCTGTGAAACTCTTTTTTGACTATTGGGAAAATGCAGAAAATAAAGAGCAGATTGGGGCTCTGGGCGGAATTCTGCTTGATGACAAATTGAATCCAATTCATTCGGGGGCGGATTTGCCAACATATCGGGGCATGATTTATTTACAGCGCTATTTTATGAAATGGCACCTGCTGAAAACTGTTATCGCTCTTTTACATTTGGGTTCGTTATATCAGAAAAAGCAAAAGGAAACTTCTTTAACAGAAAATGTTTCCGCTGGCGAAATTGGATATGTTACTGGAGCAGATTTGTTTTTGAAAAACGATAAAAATGCTTATTTTGACGAGCGGTTCTTTATGTATTGCGAAGAAACGGATTTGGAGTTGCAGCTTCATAAACAGGGAAAGAAACGCCTTATTATTGACAGTCCGAGAATTATTCATCTTACAAGAAAAATAAGCAAAAAATTTACTGTTGAAGGATTTTCAGTTATTTGTATGCAGGAATCCTTTATTAAATATGCGAAGAAAAATTTTAATTCAAATGCACTGTTCTTGCGATTTTTGATTGCGCTTGACAGGTGTAATCCGTATTTGTGGAAGATAACAACGCAGACAAAGAAAATATACTACGCACCTGCTTGTTCCTCAAATGAAGCGGAAATACTATATGTTGGCTTTCGACATCCCCATCACTCAAAATTCGGTGGTTATGATTGGATTACGGGTTATCCAAATAGTGCTTATATTGATATACAAAGCGAGCCATTCGGTAAAAGGATTTTAAAGCGAGGAAGAAAAATCTCTTTGGCGGTAACATATGCACATGTGTACTTGGTGCACAAAAAATACAAAATAATTCATTTCTTTTATGGCGATGATGCGGCAATAAAGAAGAAATGGTGCAAAAATACAAAACTTGTCGCAACCGTTCATCTCAAATTTTCCGATTTTTCACAGGGAAGAATAGAAAAATTTCGTCAGTATGATGCCGTCATTTGCATGAGCAGTTCGGAAGCAAAGCGTATGCAGGAGCAGGGAATTCGTGCCCATTTTATTCCTCATGGTTTCAATCCGCCGCAGTATCTGTATTCTCCGTTAGAACGCTTTGGATTCGACTCAAATAAAGTCAATATATGTTTTCCTGGTATGAATTACCGTGATTTTGACACATTCAAAAAAATTGCCTTGTGGTCAGAGCAATACTCTCCGAATATCGTTTTTCATGCAGTTGGGCAGTCTCAATTCGGGCAGGCGGAGCAATTCCGTGCTTTTTCCAACATTGTTGTATATCCATATATTTCAGATGATGAATACTATTCCTTGCTATATACATGTGACTTTTGTTTTCTTCCCCTTACTTTTGCCACCGCAAATAATGTTTTGCTGGAATGTCAGTCACTCGGAACAATATCGATTTTGCCAAAAATTGCGGGAATAGAAGATTATGCGGATAGTATCAACAATTTGTTTTATTCAGATTTTGAATCTCTCATCTCAATTTTTAAATCATTGGAAAAACAAATGACAAAATCAGAAGCACTGATTGCGTATTCCCGAATCTTTGAATGGCAGTCGATATACGAAAAATTACAGCAACTTTACGAGGCACTATGAAAATCGCAATTCTTGTTTCCGACATAACAAATCTCGGTGGGGTGGAGCAGGTCTCAATTACGCTTGCAAAGCGTCTGACTACGGAAGGAAATATAGTCGCAGTTGTAAGCCTGAAATCTTTGCATGAACAGCGTTATTTTGATATTTCGGTGGTAAAAATCGAATATCTTGAAGGTGATTCGGAAGAAAAACTTTCTGAATTTTTCAAAGCTCAAAAATATGACAAAGTGATTGTTCAGCTGAGCACTGCGTTCAAAAATTTATGTCCGCTTGCAGACTGGAAGTTGCTCCGTTTGATAGCCCTGTATTCAAAAATTGAACTGGTCATTCATGGGTCACCAAAATATTTTGTGACCCGTTACAACACAAACGCGGACGGAAAGACGAGATTCTTTTTAAAACGCCTGTACACGAAATTCCATTACAATCCGCAGATTCATTCCTTTTTCAGACACGCAAAAAAATATGTCAGCCAGTTTGTAACGCTTTCAAAGGGATGCCAAAAGGAATTGCGGCAGTATCATCAGCTTGATTCTGTTGTCCGCTACAATCCGTATGATTTTCTGAAAGCTGACATTCATACCGGGCAAAAGAAAAATATCGTTGTGTTTGCAGGCAGACTCAGCGCAGAAAAGAATTTGGTATTCCTGCTTCGCTCATGGAAGAAAATTCAGCGGAAACAGGATTGGATTCTTCAAATAGTCGGAAACGGAAGCGAATCAGAAAAACTGCGCTCGCTTATCCAGAACGAGAGAATTGAAGCAGTTTCACTTGTTCCCGCCGTGCCGCATGATGAATTGCTTGAACGGTTTTCAGAAAGTAAAATCTGCGTCCTTGCTTCATTTTTTGAGGCATTTCCAACGGTTATATGCGAAGCCATGAATATGAAAAACACCGTTGTTTCTACAAGATACGACGGCTTTTCTGATGAATTGCTTGAGAATAATGAGACAGGTTTCGTCGTTGATTTTTCGGAGCAGCGTTTTGCAGAAAAATTGCAATTTTTGATTGAGAATCCAAGCGAATTGCAAAAAATGCAGGAAAAAGCATACGCGCGATGCAAACAATTTTACGAATCGGGGAATGAAAATGTACGCCTCTAATGCTGTTCCTTACATTTTGTTTTTTCTCGTTTCGGTCTTACTTTTTATGTATCAGCAGACATTCAAAAACAGGGGCGCAGTTATTGCCAAGTCGGTTGATATGTCGGCGTTTTATCTGTGCTTTGTTTCGCTGATTATATTTCTCGGCTGCCGTGGATATGTCGCCGCTGACTGGCTGATTTATCTTCCGCATTATAACGGTGCAGCGACACTGTATGATGGGTTTGGGAAAATGCAAGGATGGCTGGGGCATAATTTATACACTTCCGAGCCGGGGTATTCCGTTTTTGTTATGCTCTGCAAGAGCATTTTCAATAATTATTTGGCATTTCAGTTTATCTGTTTTTGCATGGATGTATGTTTGCTTCATATATTCTTTAAAACCTATTGTCCGAAATATTATTTTTTGTGCTGGGCGTTTTATTGGATTTTTCTCGGCTATGTTTTTGAAATAATTACACTGAGAAACACAAAATCAATTCTCTTGTTTGCGATTTCAATAAAATACATCAATGAACACAAGCCGATACGCTATTTTTCGCTTATGTTCATCGCCCTGCTGTTTCATTCATCCTCAATTTTTTATTTTCCGCTCTATTTTCTTAACAGAGTCAAGAGAAATAAAAGAGTTGAAATACTGATGTTTTTGTGCGGTCTTGTGGTTTGTGTGTTTCAAATTCAATGGCTTCAAAAAGTTCTTCTTTCGTGTGTTGATGTATTTCCAGGACGCTACAACGCATTGCTGAAAAATTATCTTGGCTCAAAACATTTTTCTTCTGCGTATGGCATTACGATAGGATTTATTGAGCGATTTTTTACATTTATTCTGTTCTTCTGCTACTCTAACAAAATACTGAAAAAAGAGCCTCATCTGACCATCATTTGGTATTTGTATTTGCTTTATATCGCAATTTTTCTTTTTTGCTCGGAGTTTTACATAATTATCGAGCGAATTCCAAATCTTTTTGTCTGCTCATATTGGATTTTATATACAAAACTGTATGAAAACATACACCGCAAATCATGGCGATATGTTTTTCTGGTTTTGCTCATCCTATATGGGGTTTTCAAAACGCTGATTTTGCTTGATGAAAAGTGGGCATATTACGAGAACTTTTTGTTCCATGCGAGCGATGCAGATTTTCGTGCTCGGTATTACACCTATTGAGGAAAATAAAAATGATACCAAAAACAATTCATTTATGCTGGCTCAGTGGCGATGAATATCCTGCTGACATAAAACTCTATCTCTCAACCTGGAAAGAAAAACTTCCTGACTACGAAATAAAAGTGTGGTCAAAAGACATATTTGATGTTTCTTCCGTGCGCTGGGTAAAAGAAGCATTTGAGGCGAAAAAATATGCCTTTGCTGCCGATTACATCCGATTTTGGTGTTTGTATAACTACGGCGGGATTTATCTTGATTCTGATGTGGAAGTGTTGCAGTCATTTGACGCATTTTTGGGTTGCAAGTCCTTCATCGGATTTGAGTATCTGAATATTCCCGAAGCAGCCGTCATCGGTGCGGAAAAAGGCTGTGCGTGGATAAAAAACTGCCTTGATTGGTATGAGGGAAAGTCATTTTTTTATGACGACGGAAACATAAAAAATGATGTATGCCCCCGTTTGGTTCAGCTTGGCTTGGAAAAATCTCTTGGTCGCGCCGTTTTTGACACAGGAAGAATTCAGTCGCTGGACGGCATAACTTTGTATCCGTACACCTACTTTTCACCAAAAAATTATTTTACTGGCAGAGTAAAAATCAAAAAGGAAACAGTTTGTGTTCATCGTTTTGCAAGCGCATGGGGGCCGAATAAAAAACGAAAATGGACGCTTGTAGCGCATGCTATTTGTATTGCCTTGATTGGGAAGAAACTGCACGACAGGTTGTATCGGCTTATAAACGAATATGCAAATACTTTTAACGGAGATTCCCTATGATTAGTGTTTGCATGGCGACTTATAACGGCGCGCAGTTCATAAAAGAACAGATTGACTCAATTCTTCCGCAACTCTGTGCAGACGATGAGCTTATCATCAGCGATGACGGTAGCACGGACGGAACATTGGAGATAATTAAGTCGTATGAAGATAAGAGAATAAAACTTTTTAATCACTTGCGAGAAAAAAGCACGTATTTTCCGAATATGAGCGTTACATACGCAAGTTTTAATTTTGAAAATGCGCTGAAACAAGCAAAAGGTGATTATATTTTTTTGTCAGACCAAGATGATATTTGGGTATCTGATAAGATACAAGTATGCACAGAACTTCTGAAAAATAATGATTATGTGCTTTCAAACCTTTCAATCATAAATGAAAATGGAAGCCGAATAAAAGATAAACTGTATGATTCTAAGCCTTTTTCTACAAATGCATTTATGAATTGTATTCATCCAAATTTTTGGGGCTGTTGCGCCTGTTTCAATCGAAAAATCCTTGGAAATGCACTTCCATTTCCAAAATCCGTGTGCCTTCATGATTTTTGGATTGGTCTTGTGGCAACAAAAATCGGAAAAATGTACTGGCATGATAATCCGCTTGTACTGCACCGAGTTGGAAGCCAAAACACAAGCACAGGCGGAAAGAGGTCGCAAAATTCGCTTTGGATAAAACTTTTGTATAGATTCTATGCGTTTGTTGAATACCAGAAATTAAATAAGGAGCAATCAAAATGAAACTCTGCATTCTTTCCCCGCGCTTTCCGTTTCCCGAAAACGGTGGCGATGTACTCCGCATAAACAACATTGCACGCTACCTTAAAAGCAAGAACTTTGAGCTGGTTCTTATCTCATTCTATGAGGATGAAATCCGGCTCAAAAAAGAATACTTCGCGCTCTACGACACGATTTATATGATTAAGCGCACAAGAATTGTCTCGCTCGTTATGTCTGCTTTGTTTGCGCTTTCGGGAAGACCGATTCAGTGCGGCTATTATTTTTCGTTCGCGTTCTTAAAGCAGCTCAGGCGGACGATAAAACAGGAACTTCCCGATGAGTTTGTGTCGCATCTGCTCCGCATGGTGCCGTATCTTGAACTTACCCATCAGCAGAAAAAGTCAATCGTCGAGATGACGGACACGCTCTCAAAAACATACGGGCTTTCGGCACAGGCGAAGGGGAGCGTTGTAAAAAAACTGATTTACAAGGCAGAACTGCGACTAATCCGCCGGTATGAAAAGTATGTGGTCGTGCATTTTCCCAAAGTTGTCCTTGTTTCAGACGCTGACATTCAGTATCTGCGGGCGAATTGCGGCGAAAAAGCGAAAAGCCTTGCGTTGCATACAAATGGGGTTACGTGTCTGCCCGCAATTCCAAAAACGTATGACAAGCGAAAAATCTGCTTTGTCGGGAATATGCGCACCTTGCAGAATCAGGACGCGGTGCTTCATTTCGTGCAGAACATTTTCCCGCTCATAAAGCAGTCCGTGCCAGACGCGGTTTTTATGATAATTGGCGCAGAGCCTCCAGAGTCAATTCAGAATCTTGCGGACGGAAAGCATATCGTCGTGACAGGCTTTGTCGATGACATTCAGTCTGCCGTGTCAGAGTGCTGCCTCGCTGTCGCGCCCGTGCGCGTTGCGGCAGGCATTCAGAACAAAGTGCTTGTCGCAATGGGCTGTGGCGTTCCCGTGGTGCTGAGCCCGCTGATTGCAGGGGCGATTCCAGAGCTTAGTGACGGCGAGAATTGCTGTATCAAAGACGATGCCACATCTTTTGCGAAAGAATGCGTCTCGATTTTGCAGGACAGCGATAGGCGGGCAATGCTTTCAAAAAACGGGTATGAGATGGTGAAGCGGTATTACTCATGGAATGAAAAATTGAAAGGATACGAAAAAATAGAAACTCTTCTTTGACATTTTTATTTTTTCAGTCCCCGTGGCGATTGCGTGCTGTGTGGTCGCCTTTGTTGCCGAATAGCTCGTGAATTTGCTATAATCTATTCGTGGAAAAGTCAGAAAAAAATTATTCGTTTAAAAATATTCACCGCGTCGATGGCGAGAAAATCGTCATTCAGGGCGCGCGTGAGCATAATCTTAAAAATATCAGTGTGGAGATTCCGCGAAACCGCCTTGTCGTCATTTCGGGGCTTTCAGGGTCGGGAAAATCCTCTCTTGCCTTTGACACGCTCTTTGCCGAAGGTCAGCGGCGTTACATGGAAAGCCTTTCTTCGTACGCGCGGCAGTTTTTGGGGAGCATGGACAAACCCGATGTCGATTTGATTGAGGGGCTTTCTCCCGCCATTTCTATAGAACAAAAAACCACGCACAATAACCCCAGATCTACGGTCGGCACGGTCACTGAAATTTACGATTACTACAGGCTTCTCTTCGCTCGGATTGGGCATGCGCACTGTCCGAATTGCGGGCGCGAAATCAAAGAACAGAGCGAAGACCAGATTATCGACACGATTATGTCTTGGGGCGAGGGAACGAGAATCACCCTGCTTGCTCCCGTGATTCGCGGAAAAAAGGGCGAGCATCAAAAGATTATTGAAGACGCGCAAAAGTCTGGCTTCGTTCGGGCGAGAATCGACGGTTTAATGGTAGAACTTGACGACTCAATAAAGCTCGACAAACAGAAAAAGCACACGATTGAAATTGTCGTTGACCGAATCGCTATCAAAGAGGACTCTCGCAAACGGCTTGCAGAAAGCGTTGAGGCGGCGTTGCAGAGCGCGAACGGCGTGATTGTCGTTCTTCGCCGCGTTGACGATGAGAGCGAAAAAGGCTTTCACGAAGAAGAAGTGTTTTTCAGCCAAAAAAATGCCTGCCCTGACTGCGGAATTTCGATTCCAGAGTTGCAACCGCGATTGTTTTCGTTCAACAATCCCTTCGGAGCGTGTCCTGAATGCACGGGCATCGGCGAAAAAATGGAATGGGATGCCTCAAAAATCCTTCCCGACGATTCGCTTTCGTTTAATGAGGGCGCGTTTCCGTTCTACAATCCCGACAGCGAGTGGAACAAGTCGCTTTTTAGCGCGGTGGCAGAAACGGGCGGATTTTCGCTCGACACGCCGATTAAAGATTTGAGTGAGAGCCAGCGCGAATTCTTATGGAAGGGCGACGACACAAAAATCATGCACTGGATTTACCAGAAGCAGAGCGGCGAGGGCTATTCCGAATACAAACGACCGTGGATTGGCGTATGGGCGGACATGAAGCGTCGGCACAATGAGGCATGGGGCGAGGCTCAGCGCGTTCGCATGGAAGAAAAATTCATGTCGGTGTCGGAGTGCTCTAGCTGTCACGGAAAGCGTCTTCGCCCCGAAGCACTGGGAGTCACGCTTGGTGGAAAGAACATCATTGAACTCTGTGCGTTGAGCGTAATCGAAAGCCTTGATTTTGTCGAAAACTTGGTTCTCACCGAGACTGAAAAACTCATTGCTTCTCAAATCTTAAAGGAAATAAAGGCGCGGCTCACTTTCTTGAAGAATGTCGGCTTGGATTATCTCACGCTTGAACGCTCGGCGGGTACTCTTTCTGGCGGCGAGGCTCAGCGAATCCGTCTTGCCACTCAGATTGGCTCAGGTCTTACGGGCGTTATGTACATTTTGGACGAGCCAAGCATTGGACTTCATCAGCGCGACAACGAGCGATTGATTGAAACTCTGACTTATCTCCGCGATTTGAAGAACACAGTCATCGTGGTTGAGCATGACGAGCAGACTTTGCGCACGGCGGACTGGGTTGTGGACATCGGTCCTGGCGCGGGCGTTCACGGCGGAAATGTCATCGCTTCGGGAACGCCTGAGCAGGTTATGGAAGTTGCCGAAAGCATTACGGGGCAGTACCTCAAAGGCACGCTCTTTATGCCCGTTCCGAAAACGCGCCGCAAAGGAAACGGAAATTTCATTTCAATCAAAGGCGTGCGCGAGCATAACCTTAAAAATGTGAGCGTTGATATTCCGCTCGGCACTTTCACCTGCATTACGGGCGTTTCGGGAAGCGGAAAGTCCACTCTTTTGAGCGATGTGTTCTATCCTGTGGTCTCTAACGCGCTCATGCGAACGAACTACAAGGCTGGCGCGTACGATGAAATTACGGGAATTGAGCATATTGATAAGGTTATAAACATTGACCAGTCGCCGATTGGTCGCACGCCGCGAAGCAATCCAGTCACCTATGTGGGCGTGTTTGATTCTATCCGCGAACTGTTCTCCACGCTCCCCGACTCAAAGGCGCGGGGCTACAAGAGCGGTCGGTTCAGCTTCAATGTGAAGGGCGGTCGCTGCGAGAACTGTCAGGGAGCGGGCACGATTACGATTGAGATGAACTTCCTTCCCGATGTGTTCATTCAGTGCGATGTGTGCCACGGACACCGCTTCAATCAGGAGACGCTCGATGTGCGCTACAAGGGCAAGAATATTTCCGATGTGCTCGACATGACGATTGAAGAAGCTGCGGATTTTTTCAGCTCGATTCCGCATATTTCGCGAAAACTGGAAACGCTCAAAAGTGTCGGCTTGGGCTACATTCAACTCGGTCAGAACGCGCTCACGCTTTCAGGCGGCGAGGCACAGCGCGTAAAACTCGCCACGGAACTTGCCCGCCCCTCAACAGGGAAAACGCTCTACATCTTGGACGAGCCGACCACGGGCTTGCATTTTGCGGATGTCAAAGTCTTAATGGAAGTGATTCAGCGGCTTGTCGATAAAGGAAACTCTGTCGTGATGATTGAGCACAACCTCGATGTGATTTGCCAGGCAGACCACATCATCGACTTGGGACCCGACGGCGGAAACAAAGGCGGTCAAATCGTAGATGTCGGCACCCCCGAAGAACTTGCCGCTCGCTGGCAAACAACCGGCAGCTACACGGGAAAATTCGTTGAGGAGCAATTAGCTCACGCTCACAGGGAAGAATAGAAATCCACAGATTAGCACAGATATACACGGATTAAAAGTTTAGAGATACGAAAAATCTTCGTGCTTATATGAAAAATGTTCCCCGTCGAGAACATATAATCTGTGAAAATCTGTGTCTATCTGTGGACAGAAATATATGAAAAAGTTTTTTGCGCTTGCAGTTTTGATTTTCTCGCTTTTTGCGCTTCCGCTCTTTGCGGCGGACGGCGAAAAATCCGTGATTTCGATTGACCAGGCGCAGAAAGTCGAAAATACGAAGGACGCTGTTTCGGGCGAAGATTGCATCGTGCTTACGGGGAATGTCAAAATCTCCGTGTCGCGCGGAAGCACCAAGACCACCATTTCCGCCGAGCGAATCAACTACAACCGCGCAACTGAAATGCTCTACGCCGAGGGAAGCGTTTCTTTGGAGCAGACGGGCGGGAGCGCGGGCGGCGAGACAATAACGGCCTCAAGCCTTTTGTTCAACACGGCGACGCTTGAGGGCGTTTTTGACAACGGACGGGCAGTGCAGACTTCAAGCGACGCAATCAACCTTCCTTCTGGCTCTACGCTCATCGTGGCTTCCGATGTGTTCGGGCGCGATTCGGGCGGAACGATTGCCTTTAAGTCGGGCGAGCTTACTTTCTGTGACGATGAAAACCCGCACTGGAGAATCAAGGCGAGCCGAATTTGGCTTCTTCCGGGCGGCGAATTTGCCTTTTTAAGCGCGACGCTCTATGTCGGGCACGTGCCACTTCTCTATCTTCCTGCGTTTTATTACCCAAAGGACGAGCTTTTGTTCAACCCGACGTTTGGTTTCAGACAGCGCGAGGGCTATTACATCAACACGACGACCTATCTCTACGGACGAAAGGGCACTGACGCGAAAAGTTCCGCCGACATCAACGCAAGCTCCAGTTCTAGCGACGATGTTGACGATAAAATCGACTTCTTTAGCTTTATGAACACGGGAACGCTCAAAGAGCAAAAGCGTGAGGGCTTGGTGCTGCACAATCTCGACGATGATTTTACGGGCGACACGTCAAAGTATTTCAAAGTGATGGCGGACTACTACGCGAACATGGGCGCGATGGTCGGCTTTGACGGCGTGTTTGCGCCGGGAAGCGTGCTCACGAGTCTTACGACGAATCTTGAACTCGGTTTTTCAAACACTGTGTTCCGAAACGATTCCGTTTATCTTGCGAAAAATGCGGTTGGTGACGTGATAAGTGACAGCTCGAATTTCATGGGCGTCGAGATGCCGTTTCGCTATCAGGCGAACCTCAAATTCACGATTGCAAAGCCGTTCTCGCTCACGTTCAGCATGCCGATTTATTCCGACCCGTACTTCAACTACGATTTCAACACGCGCGCCGAGACGATGGACTGGATTGATTTTGCGATGAGCGGTACGGGCACGGACAGTGATGAGGTCACAATTTCGGAAACATCATCATTTACGTGGAGTTTGAGCGGTTCATATTCTTTTAAAGTGCCGACGCTGCTCAATCCGTTCGTCACGACGCTTTCGCTTTCAAGTTTCAGCTCTTCAATCGTCTATTCTTCAAAAGCGAACGAAAAATTGTCATCAGACTCAAGATATAGCGACGATTCGACCTGGGCGACGTATACGCCAGAGCGAAAATTCTACTATCCGTCGCAGATTACGCCGTTCAAGGTGAGCGGAAAGGTTGCGGGGACGCTCGTTCAGATTCCGGTAAAATCGACCTCAAAAAAAACGTCGACGACGAGTGTGACTCTCACGCCGCCCGAAGAACTTGACACTTCTGAGAAGAAAAGCGAGGAAGCGAGCGAGCCGGAAAATTCCACTGAGGAAGAGCCAGAAGAAGAGACTGAGCCCGTCTTGAGCGATACGTATCTTCCGTCTCTCACGACACCGAGTTTTTCAACGACAACCATCAATGGTCTTACGTATTCGCTTGGTTATACGGTTTCTCCCGATTATACCTCGCAATTTTCTTATTCATCGACGATTTTGCAGACGCCCGAGGATTTTGACTGGAACGACATGCAGTCAACGTACATTCAGATGAAATCCCCCACGGTGCTTACAAGCAAAGTCGGTTATCGTGACAGCTTTATCACGCTGACCGATACGTTTACGTTCAATCCTGTGTACCAGGCGCACCCCTATCTGAAAATTACCTCTACGACGGCAGAAGGCGGCTATACGGAGTCTTCTGCGCAGTCAATCAAAAAATCTGACTATTCTGCGCGCAAACTTGACTTGACCGATGTAAATGCGCTCACGTTCAAGCCGTTTTATTACACGGAGCACTTTTCCGATACGGCGCTCACCTGGAATACGACCGTTAAGATGATTCAGACAAAATTTATCGGTGATGCGGAAAATCCTGAGTGGGAATATCTTACGACCGATTTGACAGATGAGGACTGCGTAACGGTTCATAACCTGAATCTCGTGCTCGGCGCGAGCGAATTCAACAAAAATGTCTATCAGACGCTTTCTCTTACGACGACATTGCCGCCACAGGTTGACGCGTATAGCGGAACGCTCACGCTTGGATTCCCGTACGTTACGTTTACGGCAGGAACGGGTATTCATCAGACGAGCTCGACTGATTCTACCTGGGTAAAAGACAACCTCAGCCAGTCGCTTTCGGTGAGCATGTTTTCGAGCAAAATAAAATTCACCGAATCGTATGTCTATGACTTGGAAAACGACAACCAGTCTTCTTTGAAACTCGCGCTTTCTGGTTACGGACTGCAAGCCGCTTATACCGCTTCGTATGTCGCGGGCTACACGTTCGCGACGGGAAAGGGCTGGGTCATCGATTCCGACAAAGAATTTCAGCCGTATCAGGCAAGCCTTGCCTATGCGAGCGGCACGAAAACATTTAAGCATTGGAGTGACCGCATTTCCGTTGCGCCCTCTCTCTCGACAAGCGTTGTCTATGACTTTTTGCGACCGACGAGCAGCTATTTTAAGTTCATTCCGGCACTCACGTTCAAAGTGAACGACTTTTTGAATATCACGTTCAGTGCCGAGACGAAAAACAGCATCATCTATCGCTATTTCTGTTCTGATTCCGATTATGAAAAATACTATCAAGGAACAGGTGAGCGAAATATTTTGCAAGATTTGATTGATTCATTCCGCTTTGATGACGAAGAAAAACGAAAGTCGAGCGCATTCAAAATCCAGAGTTTTAAGATTGATGTCACACATGATCTCGACGACTGGGATTTAAACTGCTCGTTCTCAATCAAGCCGCGCTTGCTCACCTCTTCGTCAACGGGCTTTAGCGCAAGCCGCAACAACGGAAAATCGTACTACGATTTCAGCCCGTATTTTACGATTAGCGTTTCATGGAGACCGCTTGCCAGCATGAAGACGCAGATTGTTGATGAGTATGGCGAGTGGGAATTAAATCCTTAATTCCCATTCGCGTTATGAGAATTGCGTTGCAATTCTCAGGCGAGTGGGAACTGAATCCATAATCTCATTTTTAATGAGTGGTATGCACTGTTTTGGTATACTGTACTCGCTTTGACTGATTCTGTCCAAAAAATGCTTATTTTTCTTTTGAAAAATGTCTGAAAAATCTAAATAATTCCTTATATTGTCCGATACTGTTGTTGAATCAGGGCGGAGAGAGTGATGCATTTTATTTTTTCAAGCAAGAATGAGGCGGTATGCCGTCAGGTATATCAAGTTATCGCGAGCGATGCAGATTGTTTTATTTACTATGACGATGCGCTGCTGCTTTTAAAAGACGTGTGCACGAATCGTATTTCGGGAGATGTGCTGATTCTCGATGTTTCGTTCTGCAAAGGTTTTTCTGATTTTGTGTACGACGTGTGTATCTCGAAAAACGTAAAACTTCCGATTGTGCAATTTGGCGACCCTGCGTTCGATAAAACGGTTCGCGCGCAACGCTGGCTGTCAGAAAATGAAATTCGCTATGATTCTTATGACATGCACGGGCTCATTCCGCTGTTTCTCAAAATCAACGATGCCCTCGAAACAGTTCTTCCGTATGCCCACACTGATGATGCCGTTGCTGAATCTAGTGAACGCGGATCGTCCCTTAAAAAGCACGGAACGCGTGTCATCGATGCAATGCGGCATGAAAAAACGCTGTCGCCTGCATCATGCAATTTGTTTGCCTTTTTGTATAAGAATCGGCGGCGGGAAATCTCCGTGAGCGAGATTGCAAATCATCTGAACATTACCGCTGATTCTGAAAAAGAAAGAAACAACATCGTGTATGCGCAGCTTTCGCGACTCAAGAAATTTCTTGCAAAATCCAATGTCGCGCAAGAGTACAAATTAAAATTGCTCCGTACGCGCAAAGGATTTTACAAGTTGTTTTTAGCTGCCTGTGTTATTTAATCCGCGCGTTGATGAACTCCATCTTAAGTTCTTTCATCGCCTCTGTGAGAGAGACTTTGTAGATGTGCGGGTTCAAGATGCGCTTGTATGAGCCGTCGAAGCTTTCGAGCTGTTTCTGCATGGTTTCGCGAGCCTTGCGCAACACTTCCGCTTCGGTGATTTTTTCGCCCACGCGCTTTCCGCCTGCAACGACTTTTTTAAGAAGCGGCTCGACCTTTGCCGCCGTGAAAGTGAACTGCCGGTAATCGACCATCGGGTGATAGTAGCGGTATTCTTTTCCGCTTTCGATTTTTTCGTCTTCAAGCGCGATGATGTCAGCTTTTGCGTTTCCCTCTGCGTCGTAGAGTCGGTACACATTCTTGATTCCTGGGTTCGTGTTCTTTTCGGGATTGTCGCTGAATTTCATCGCGGGCTTCATTTCGTTCGTCGTTTCGTCGTGCCGAGCCCCGAGCTTGTACACGCCCGTAAAACTTGCCTCGTTTCCGCCCGTGACCATGTGCGTGCCCACGCCCCAAGAGTTAATCGGCGTGTCCTGCTGCACGAGCGTTTCGATGATTTCTTCGGTAAGCTCGTTTGAGACGCAGATTTTTGCCTGCGGGAAGCCCGCTTTGTCGAGTTCCTTTCGCACTTCGCGCGTTAAATAAGAAATGTCGCCCGAGTCAAGGCGCACACCGAAGTTGTAGCCCTTTTCAACAAGCTCGCGCCCTGCGATAATCGCGTTCTTGATTCCCGAGCGGAGCGTGTCGTAAGTGTCAATCAAAAAGACTGCGTTCGTGGGGTAAATCTGTGCGTAGGCTCGGAATGCCTCAAGCTCGCTCGGAAACGCCATAATCCAAGAGTGCGCCATCGTTCCCATGACGGGAATTCCGTAGATTTTTCCTGCCAACGTGTTGCTCGTTCCCGCCGCGCCGCCGATAAATGCCGCCCGGGTCGCGCTCATGCCGCCGTCAGGCCCTTGCGCACGGCGCAAACCGAATTCCATGATGCCGCCTTTTTTGCTCGCAAGCCATACCCGCGCCGTTTTGGTGGCGATGAGACTCTGAAAGTTGATGATGTTTAAGATAAGCCCCTCGACAATCTGCGCCTCAATCAAATTCGCGTGAATCCGCACAATCGGTTCTTGCGGGAAGATAATCGAGCCTTCCTCGAACGCGTACATGTCGCCCGTGAAGCGAAAATCCTTCAGAAATTCCAAGAATCCTTCTTCAAAAATGTTCTGGCTTCTCAAATACGCGATGTCGTCCTCGCCGAACGTGAAGTCAGTAATCGCGTCAATCAGGTTCTCAAGACCCGCGAACACAGAAAATCCGCCGTTGAACGGCTGCCGTCTGAAAAACATGTCGAACACGACCGCATGGTTCATGTTGTTTTTCCAGTAGCCCTGAGCCATCGTCAGCTCGTAGAAGTCGGTGAAAAGCGCGTTGTTCGTAATCACGCTCTTTTGTGGTTCTGCCATAAAATGTACCTCTTGCAAATTGAAAGTTGAAAACGGAAAAGTGAAAGATGTGTTCTCCAGCGTTTACCGACTTCATAAGCGATAAAAACCGACATCTGCGTGTATTTTAGCGAATTTGAAAAACTATTTCCACTCGCTAGGGCGTTTGTTATACTTGAATGTATACCGTGCGCCCAAATATCTTCCGATAAATCGGCTCATGAACGCGGTGAATTTCCACTTGAACGACCACAGAATAATCCGCTTGCCTTTTTTCGCGCTCTTCAAGCAATGTGCCACCACCGCGACCGGGTCTTTTCCGTGAAGCACTTCTTTCCGCGCGCCGTTTGAAGCCACATTCGCAAAGTCCGTCGAAACGCTTCCGGGGCAGAGTGCGCTCACGCGGATTTTTTTGTCGGTAAGCTCAGCCGAAAGTGCGACCGAAAACGAAAGCACGAATGCCTTTGTCGCCGCGTACACGGCAAAATTTCCGAGCGGCAAGAACGCTGCAAGCGAAGCGACATTGATAATCCTTGCGCCTTCATGCAGGTAAGGGAGCGCGCTTCCGCAAATTCCCGTAAGGGCAGTGCAGTTTAGGTCAATCATCTCAAGCTCGCGGTCAAGCGGCGTCTCGCTGAATTCGCCGTACGTGCCGAATCCCGCGTTGTTCACGAGCATGGCAATTTCGTACTCGCCCGAAAGTTTTTCCGTGGCAAGGAATGTCTTAAAGCGCGCGACACCTTCCTTCCCCGCAAGATTCATCGGAACGCACTTAATCTCTAGTGGCTCGCCCGAAACATTCTTCAGCGTTTCTGAAATTTCTGTTTTGGTTTCTGCGGAATTGCCAGTTTTCAATTTTCCAATTTCAATTTTCAATTTGTTTAGTTTTTCTTTGTTGCGCGCAAAAAGCCACAGCTCCGTGCTTTCCGTTTCGCGTGCAATCTGCCGCGCAAATTCCGCGCCCATGCCGGAACTCGCGCCCGTGATAATCGTAATCTTTCGCATGTGCTCAGTATAGCACAGTTTTGGCGTAAAGAAACGGTGTATTTTTTTTTGTGGTATATCAATTCATTTTTTGCTAAAATCTTCACTATGAAAAAAAATCCGCATTCTTCCGCATTCTTTTCTCTCAAGATAATCTTCATAAAATCTGTGGTAATCTGTGTTAATCTGTGGTTGATTTTCAATTTCCTCTCTTGTACCAAAAAGCTCACCCCCGAAGAGCTTGAAGCCCAGCGTCTGCTTGCCGAAGCCGAGCGCGAAGAATCGATTCAAAACGCGAAAAATGCCGCAGTCTCCGAGTATGTCGCCTCTCTTTCCGATGAAGTCAAAATCTCCCAGCTTTTTCTCGTGAACATCGAGGGAAGTGAACGCTACCACGCAGTTGAGAAGACAGGCTCTCTCTACGGAAATCCCGAAGAAGGAACGCCGCTTGTTCCGGGAGGCGTTTTGCTTTTTTCGTACAATGTTTCAAAAGATCCGCTTGAGACCTACGAATACATCAAATCAATCCGTGATTTTTACCTCGCGAACGAAAATCTCCCGCCCTTTGTCGCCGTTGACCAGGAGGGCGGCGATGTGAACCGATTGCGGGGGCTGACGAGCGTGCTTTGGTCAGAAAAAAAGGTCGCCGATTCTTTTTCGCTTGAAGGCGCGGCGGAGTTGTATTCGGCACAGGCGCGGCAGATGAAAAATCTCGGCTTCCACATGAACCTTGCCCCCGTCGTCGAAGTCCTCACCGAAAAGAATAAGGATTTTTTGGACACGCGCTCGTTTGGAAATCTTGAAGACACGCTTTCTTATGGAAAAAATGCCGTCACAGGCTACGAATCGAACGGAATTGCCGTCGTCCTCAAGCATTTTCCCGGCAATTCAAGCACTGATCCGCATACGGGCTTACCCGAAATCCGCCTTACGCGCGCCGAACTTGAGCAAAACTATATCGCGCCATTCCGCTCGCTCCTTGCTGATTCTTCCGCGCTTCTCATGAGTCACGCGCGAATGACGCTTACCGATGATGAACAATATGCCGACTCAAAAACGCCCGCGTGTCTCTCAAAATACTGGGTTCATGATATGGTGCGTAGCGAGCTTGGCTTTTCGGGGCTTGTCCTTTCCGACGACATCTTCATGGGCGCGCTTGCTGAGAACGGCTATCCGCCAGAAACTGCCGCCTTTGAGGCACTGTGCGCGGGAATCGATGTCATTATGCTTTCTGAAAAGCGTTTCGGGCGTGTCGCGGGCATTATCCTCTCAAAAGCCAAAGAGGACGCAGACTTTGCGAGCGAAGTTAATCGCGCCGTAGAAAACGTGATTCGCTTTAAGATTTCTGCGGGAATTCTTACGCTAAAAGAAATGAGCGATGGGGGAGACGGAGAAATCCCGCGCTTTGCCGTGGAAGTCACGGACACGTACGAAGATTTTGATTTGCACAAATTCAACGAAGATTACAAGGCGGGCATGAACGCCTATGAGTTGTCGAAATGAAACAAAAAGACCGAGAAAAAAAACTGACCGGTGCGCAGGGATTTGACGCGTACTATTCGAATCTCTTTGGCGAACGCTGGCAGGCAATCAAAAATGCGTTCTCTCTCGCCCCCGACTATGCCGAATGGAAGTCGGGCGGAGAAAAATCCTACTTCCTCGACTCGGCTTCCGTGCGGGCGGCGGTCTCGCTTCCTCTCGAAAATGCAAGCGACATTCTCGACCTGTGCGCGGCTCCCGGCGGAAAAACGCTTGTGCTCGCGTGTAACATGGGCGAAAACGCGCAGCTTCTTTCAAACGAGCGTTCTCCCGAGCGCAAAAACCGTCTTTTGAACACCGTGCGCGATTGCTTGCCGCAAGAAATCCAATCGCGCGTACAAGTCATCTGCAAGGACGGGGCGGTCATGTGCCGCGCGAACGAATCTTCCTTTGACGCGATTCTGCTCGACGCTCCCTGTTCAAGCGAGCGACATGTCCTCGCTGACGAAAAATATCTTTCCGAGTGGTCGCCGTCACGAATCAAAACGCTCTCAATGGCGCAGTGGGCGCTTCTTTCTTCTGCGTGGCGCATGTTGCGTGCGGGCGGTTATCTTCTGTACTCAACGTGCGCGCTTTCTCCAGATGAAAACGATTGCGTAATCGAAAAACTTCTCAAAAAGTTCGATGATGCCAAGCTCTGCGAGCCAAAAATCGCCCTGAATTATAACGAGTTTACAAAAAGCGCGCTCCCCGAATACGAAAAAACGCAATTCGGCGCCCATGTCTTGCCCGACAAAGCGAACGGCGCGGGACCGCTTTATTTCTGTCTTTTGCAAAAAAATCACTAGACACACCCCCGTTCATTTTGATACTATCTAAAGACATATTTGCAGTAGTGTTTGTTTTATGAACACAAGGAGGAATGTTGGCAGATTCAAAAGGGTTGCGAATCAATGAACAGATTCGTGTACGAGAGGTCAGACTTGTTGACGATGAGGGTGAGAAGAACGGGATTGTTCCCACAATCGAAGCGCTCAAATTGGCAAAAGAACGAGATCTTGACCTCGTAGAAGTTTCGCCAAACGCTAATCCGCCGGTTTGTAAAATCTTAAACTACGGTAAGTATCGGTTCGAGCAGGAAAAACGGCTCCGAGATTCCCGCAAGGCCCAGAAAGCCCTTAAACTCAAGGAAATCCGCATGCAGCCCAAAATCGGCGCAGGCGACCTTGACACTAAGGCAAAACATGTTCAGGAATTCCTTGACGAAGGCGATAAGGTCAAAGTCACGATTCGTTTCCGCGGTCGTGAGCTTGCCCATACCGAACTCGGCTACGATGTTCTGAACGAAGTATTGAAAAGGCTCGTCGAAGGCTCATACACCATCGAAAAGCCTGCCGCAATGGAAGGGCGCTTCATGTCGATGACACTGAACGCTAAGGCCAAATAGCCTAAAGTTCAAAATCTCCCCGTTCGGGAGTACTTTAGTTACAAAAAGAGGTGGCTCAAAATGCCAAAAATGAAGACAAAGAAAGCCGCAGCGAAACGATTTTCGTTCACTGGAACAGGCAAAATCAAGTACAAGAAGATGAACCTTCGCCATATCTTGACGAAGAAATCTGCAAAACGCAAGATGCATCTTCGCCACGCAGGTATCCTCTCTGAGGATTCTACAAAAGCACTCCGCAAGCAAATGCTTCCGTACGGTAATTAATTTAAAGGTTATAAGGAGTAAAGAATGTCTAGAGCAATAGATGGAACAAAACGCAATAACCGCCGTGCAAAAATCTTAAAGCTTGCAAGCGGATTCACAGGACGCCGTGGAACTAACTACAAGGCAGCAAAAGACGCAGTCGTAAAGGCTCTCCGCCATGCATATGTTGACCGCCGTGACCGCAAAGGTGATTTCCGCCAGTTGTGGATTGCGCGTATCAACGCCGCTGTCCGCGAGGAAGGTCTTTCATACTCACGCTTTATCAACGGTCTCAACAAGGCAGGTATTACCTTGAACCGCAAGGCTCTCTCAAACCTTGCTATCGAAGACCCGGCAGCGTTCAAAGCAGTCGTCGAGGCTGCAAAAAAAGCGCTTGAGGCGTAATTCTTTTTTGCTTAAAAAGGAACATCTATGATTTCATTCGATCAAGTCCTGTTGTTGGAAGAAAAGGTTGAAAGCGCTGTGCGAAAAATCGAACAGCTTACTGCGGAGAATGCTGCTTTGCGTAGAAGATGCGCAGAGCTTACAAACGCACTCGAAGCAAAATCGGAGCAGTTTTCGTCTTTCCAGTCTGACCAGAGCAAGATCGAAGAGGGAATCCTTAAGGCTCTGAGCCGTCTCAATGCCGTGGAGAATGTCGTTCTTTCGGCTGCGGCTCAGAGTTCTTCTTCAAATCAAACGCCAGCCGCTCCCGTTCAGAGCGAGCCGGTTTCTGCTCCGGTAGAGCAGGCTGTCTCTTCACAGCCAGTGCAAGAGCCGCCGGTTGAGCAGCACTCAGAGCAAAATCCCGTTAGTCAGCCAGAAACCGTTTCTCCGCAAGCGGACTCTATTCCACAATCAGAGTCGTCTGACGCTCTCGCTCCCGATATTGACTTTGAATTCGGTGACACGGATGCTCCGCAAGAGCAATCCCCTGCGGTAACCGATGCTCAAAATCCTACTGAGCAGAATCCAGAGGACGCTCAGCCTCTGTTCGACATTTTCTAGCCTATGGGCTCTCTTCTTATCGATGTCTTCGACACTCCCTTTTCCATTCGTGCCGATGAAGACGACGAATATTTAGGGCAAATTCTCTCGTACTATAAAAAGATAGTCAGTCAAATCCAAAAAAACGGTGTTCTGCAAAATCCCGTTCAAATTTCTGCCCTTGCGGGAGTCATGCTCTGCGACGAATTATATAAAGAAAAATCGAAAACAGCCCAACTTTCAAAACGTGGCGATTCGCCTGTATCTTCGATTATGGTCGATGAGCAGAAGAGCGAGGAAGCGGAACGAATCGCAAAACATTTGATTGAGAAGATTGACAAGGTGTTGCGCTGATGTTTCAATTCAAAATATGGGTTGATGCCGATTCTTTTCCCTCAAAAGCGCGGCAGTGTATTCTCTCCCATGCAAAATCCCGTTCCGTTCCCGTCCGATTTGTTGCCAATCATGAGCTGAAAATTGACGCGGGCTGTGACATTGCTGAAATGGTGGTCTGTTCAAGAGAGCGGGGGGCGGCGGATGACTATATCTGCGACCATGTTTCTGCGAACGACATTGTTGTAACGCGAGACATTCCCTTTGCAGCCCGCCTTGTGGAAAAAAAAATCTCCGTTTTGAATGACCGGGGCGTTGTTTTTACGCCTGATTCGATTGCGGATCGGCTTCGTGAGCGTGAATTCAGCCTTAACCTTGCGGAGATTGGGCTGGGGGGCGGAAAAGAAAATTATTACGGCGAAAAAGAACTGCGGAAATTTTCATCTGCCTTTGAGCGTGAGCTTGAAACGCACATAATGAACGAGACGTATCATATAAAATAATTTTGTGCTATTTTTCCATGCGCTCGTATGCGGCATTTATTGAGATGATTCGTTCTTTTACTTGCAAAAATGCCAGCACGAGCTCTGGGTCGAACTGTTTCCCGGAAAGATTTTGAATTTCGATAAACGCGTCGTCGATTGACCATGCTTCTTTGTAGACTCGGCGATGCGAGAGCGCATCAAACACGTCGGCAATAGCTACGATTCGCGCTGAGAGCGGAATTTCGTCACCTTTCATGGGCTCGCCTTTTTGGATAGGGCAGCCGATTTCGTATGACATAAAGTCGATTTTTCCAGGGTAGCCAGCCTCGCTTCCATCCCACCATTCATGATGGTGCAGGGCGACGTCGCGTGACATCTCGTCAATCTCTGACTCCGGCTGAGTGAACAATTTTGCGCCGACGCAGGTGTGCCCCATCATGATGGCGCGCTCTTCCGGTGTGAATCGGCCCGGACCTGGTTTTTTGAGAATGGTGTCAGAAATGCCGACTTTTCCGAGATCGTGGCATTTTGCGGCAATTTTTAATGTGTCGCGGAATTTCAATTTTTCTTTTTTTGGGATGGCGTGGTTTTGCGCCCATTGGTCATAAATTTCGAGTGAAAAGTCAGAGACCCGTTCGACGTGGATGCCGGTTTCCTTTGGGTCGCGAAATTCTGCCATACGCTGCATGCGCTTAATCATATTGCTCGTAAGATACGTGTGTTCGAGTGTTTGTGTTACGCTTGCCGCGAATTGTTTTATATATTCAGTTGCATCGTCAGAAAAAGCGATGATGTTGCCGTCTTCGTCTTTTGCGTTTATTATTTGGAGAACGCCTAATGTCTGGCCCGCGCTTGTAACGAGCGGAAGGGCGAGCATTGAAACCGTTTTGTATCCTGTCGAAATATCTGTGCTGCTATTAAATTTGTACGGCTCTGATTCATCAATATGATACGCGTCCGGGATATTCAGAATTTGACCCGTGCATGCGCAGTAACCAGAAATTGAAGTTTTCGTTATGGGAACTGTAAAATAAACATATGGTGATTTTGCGTCAGCAGCTAGTTTTTTTTGCTGCGTGTCGTTTTGTGCGTATTTAATGCGGAGAAGCTTGTCGCCATAGATAGACTCTTCTCTTGTGAATACGGGAGAGGGAACGGCAGAGGGTTGTTTATCTTCTATGACATAAATTGAGCCTGCATCGGCATTTGAGATAGCTCTTGCCTCTGTGAGAATCCTCTCAAGAAGAACGTCGGCGTCCTTTATTTCGTTGAGAAGTCGTTCTGCTTTGAAAAGTTTTTGTAATTTTTCAAGTGAGCCAGTCATCTGCGGTTCTTTAATCCTCGTTATATAAAAAGAATCTTCACTATTTTATTTCAATTTCTGTAAATAGTCTAGAAAAAAATAGTTTTTCTCATTTGAAAAAAAATAGAGCTCGTGACTTCCGCAAAAAAAGTGAAAAAAAAGTGAAAAAAAGCGGGAATTCATATTGACGGGGATGCGGGAGTGTGATAGATTACTTCTCACCCGCCGCGGAACGGCGGCGGGCGTTCTTTGAGAGGCAGACGCAGTGAGGGAAAGGAAGGGCGAGGCGGCCCCGGACGGGGCGCCTCGGATACGGACGCATGTACAAAGCATAGAGCCGGAGGGGAGGGGTCTCCCCGACGGCGGTTCCTAATCAATGAGATGGTTGGTCAGGGAGAGGATGATTTGTGGCAATCTTTAGCCGCCTCGGCGGCTTTAGGATAATCATGGAGAGTTTGATCCTGGCTCAGAACGAACGCTGGCGGCGCGTCTTA
>JAFUTH010000015.1 GCA_017484285.1 Treponema sp.
AGTAGTAGTAGTAGTAGTAGTAGTAGGATTGATTGCGCCCTCGACGAATACAACAGGTTGCAAATCAGAATAACTTGAAACTAATACACTGTCATAGCAGAGTAATTCGTAGTTATCATCAATGCTGGTGTTATCGAGATAGGATTTTTCGCCAGACCCCGGCTCTTCGGTGATCCGCCTGTACAACTCTATTCGCGAGGTATCAGCTAACGGAGCGAGACCTCCACCATAAATTTCAATGAGTTCCTTTAAATTTTCATTTTCTAACAATTCATACGTTCCGGGCCGCTCAACGGCACCAGTAATCGAAACCTTGCGGTCAAGTCGGCTGAGAGTAATGACTTCACCGGGCTTTATGTATGGATTGTGCTCCATCTTGCCATACCGCTCTGCCTGAAACAAGTCATACACAGATTTTGTTCCATCGACCGCTGTGACCTCGATGCTTCGGACAGAAGAATAATCCGTCTGCAATTCAGTGATAAGCGTTGAGAGACGTTTTAATGGCCACGCCTCAATTTCGCTTGTTTTCTTGACTTCACCCGTAATAAGAACGGTATTGGTGTTCTGCATGTACGGAACATACAACGTGTCATCTTTTTGAGCAAAGTAGTCGCTCATGTAATCACTCTTATACAAGCAATCTTCAAGATTTACGAGCAATTTTTCTTCATTTCGAATTAAATATGCATTGCGAAGATCAGACGTTGGGAAAAAGTTCTTCGAATTTCGGCGAACGAGGGTCGCTAAATTCTCCCCTTCCATAAAGCTTACGGGAATACGGTTATTTATTGGGTTTGCGAGTGAATCTTTATCATCAGTCGTGCCATTTTGTGCTTCTAAACCGAGCTCACCAACAGCCCCTTCAAAAAACATTGTGTCACGAAGCTCAATTCGGCTGGGAATCGTAATGCTATCGGCGTTCTCAAGCACAAAGTTCGACTCGATTGCGTTTGGCTCAAGGTACACCGTGTCACCAGAAGGGTTTTTAGAATTATTCTGTCGTCGAAGAATAATCCGCTCGGTATCAGCATATTCGGTAAGACCGTTTCCATACCGCTCGACCGCTTCTTTGAGATTCTCGTTCGGGAGCAATTCATACGTGCCCTCACGCTCAACCGCGCCGAGAAGAGTGATTTTTCTGTCATAGCGATTGACGATGATTTTATCACCTGGACGCAAGAATGGGTCTTGTGTCAAATCCCCGTTTCGGAGTGCAAGGAAAAGGTCATAGTTTTTTGTTTTTCCGTCAGCACTTTGAATCGTAATACTTCGAGATGAGGCATACGGCGTAAAACTCTGCGTGACAAATGTTGAAAGACGGGTAAGTGCCCATGCGTTTCGCTCAATTGTACGCTGCACTTCTCCCGTGACGCTTACCAAAAACGTTGAAGGAGATGAAAGCACAAACTGAACGCCGCCCATCGGATAGTTACGGAGAACAAGCGACTCAACCTGCGATTTGAGCTGGAGATATGTGAGTCCAGAGCAATTAATGACACCCAAATTTGCAACACGGATTTTGTAAGTTGAATCAACGGGAATGGTGTAACGAACGGGAGTTCCGCTTGCTGCGAAAGCAAGTGTATATACGTCACCAGCGGTAACCGGATAATATGAAACAGACATCGCAAGTTGCGCGTCTGGAAGTTTCGTAACATCAGAGGCAAGAGCCGCATCCGATTTTTCCATATCAGAAGTGACATTCTGACTTGCACCGCCAAGGTTTTGTGCCCAAAGAGCAGGCAGGGCAAGCGATAAAGCCAATGACGTAAAGATAGTGGCAATTCGTTTCATTTTTTACGCATTATTCCTTTGTTTTAAGCTTCAATTTTTTGACAGCTTCCGGATCACTTTTGATATTTTTCCATGCATTTAAAGCAAAGGCTAAAAACACCGAGATAAAGAAAGCTGCAAAAGTGACAATGATACAGAGTTTTCCGCGGCTTGGTCCTGACTTTAAATCGGGAATTTCGGGACGCTCAAGAATCTGGAAAATCGGCACATCACTCTGCATTTGCACTTTCAAGAGTTCATACTGGCTCTTCAACTGAGTATAGACCTGCTTTTGCGCGTCAAGCTCTAGCTGCAATTTTGCGGAGCCTGTCGTTATTGACGGAATATCCCACGCATTATTGCCATAACCGACACTCGCTCCCAGTTTTTTAACTTCACGCTCAATTCGCAGAATCTCGTTGTAGCTTGATTGAATATTTCGCTCAAGGTTTTCTTTTTGGATTTTATTGTTGTCGAGTCCCAATTCGTCGAATTTATTGCTCAGCCAGTCAACGACAAAATTGACAACCGATTTTGCAAATTCAGGGTCAATATCGGTAAACGCGACAGAAAAGATTCCGGTATCAGAATCATAAGAAACAGCAAGTTTTTTTTTGAGTAATTTTCGGCTTGAGGCACGGACATGCTCTTCAATTTCGTATTTTTCGATGAGCCCGAACTCGTCAGTGATGGTATCAAGCAAACTGTTTGAATACGCAAGATATGTCGCAAGAGAAGAATTAGTCGATCCCCCGCCGACACTCACACCAGCTAATCCGGCGAGACTTCCGAGCCCTGATGAGGCAAGCGCCGAAGAAAGCCCTCCTCCGGATGAACTCTCTTTTATGAGCATTTGTGCCTCTGGCGTATAGACATTCGGTAATGGAGATTTTTCTGGTGGTAATTTCATCGACACAACCGAGAAAACGACAGAAGCGACAGCTGCCAAAACGCTGATAATAATTATCATCAGTTTATAATGCAGAAGTACGGCAAATAAATCGATTAGAGAAATTTCATCATCCTGCGTAGCAGGTGTTACAGTTGCATTCGTGTTTTCTTCCATTGGAAAATAGAGTCCTTTATAGCCCGTATAAAAAAAGCCTGCCGTTTTAGCAGACTTTATCGGGATGACAGGATTCGAACCTGCGACATCTTGGTCCCAAACCAAGCGCGCTACCAGCTGCGCTACATCCCGTTTTTATGGGCAGTGAGAGACTCGAACTCCCGACAACCTGGGTGTAAACCAGGGGCTCTACCAACTGAGCTAACTGCCCGCTTGCATCTCACAACGCGTGACTAATATACCAAAAACTCACACTTAGTGCAAGCAAAAGCAGTTGGAAAAAGAGGGATTTTTTTTATTTTCCACAATAATCGCCTAGTGCATTCATAATTTCGCCCAGAGGCTGATACAAAAGGGGTGTTTTGGGAATGCTTGAAGTGAACATCCGTCCATAAGATTTTTCGATAATTCGGCGGTCAAGAGCGATGACCGCGCCCCTGTCGTCTCCGCGCCGAATCAAACGCCCGAATCCCTGCCGGAATTTAATGACCGCTTCAGGAACACTCAGCTCCATGAACGGAAAACCGCCTTTTTTTGCAACCTGCTCGCTCCGTGCCGCAAACACAGGATCAGATGGAACGCCAAACGGCAGCTTTACGATAATGACAAGGCTCAGCGCTTCTCCGGGGACATCGACCCCCTCCCAAAACGAATCAGTCGCAAACAAGACGCTTGAAACATCATCCTTGAATTGGGATAAGAGTCTGAATCGATCATCATCACCCTGTTTTAAAATAGTAATGCCAGATGACCGCAATTTTGTTCGTGCTGCGTCACAGGCATGGCGAAGAGAATCATACGCGGTAAACAATACGAGTGTTTTTCCTCCCGTTTTTTCAATGAGACTGACAATTGCCGCTTCAATATAGTTTTGGAAGTTCTCATTATCGGGAAACGGTGCATCACTCGGAACGCCAAAGAACATATTCGTATTATAGGGAAACGGAGATGGAAACGCGCCCGATTTTACCCGCTCTTTTTCAACAAAATGAATGCCGACTCGTTTTTTCCAAAAGTCAAAGGAATTGCTTATGCTGATTGTCGCGGAGGTGCAGACAACGCTTTTCATCGGCTCAAAGACACCACTGTTCATCATCGGCGCAATATCAAGCGGAGTTTCATTGAACTCATAATAGAGCGGATTGTCCATGTTTTTTGCAATTGAAGGCGGCAATCGCTTTGCCTGAATCCAAAACACGTGTTCCGGATGCTCATCCCATGACTTGAAATTCTGGGCGGTCGCAACGGTGTCGTCCAGCCGGCGCAAGACCGCTTTCGCTTCATAAATCACTGAGTTGTCGCGGTCGTCCTCGTCGATGCCGTCGATAATTTCACGCACGAGCGCCGTTACTGTCGCCACATGCTGTTGCAGTTCCCCGATTTTCCCGAGCAAGACCGTAAAACGATGCGCTGTTCCCGAAAAGAGCCGAAGATTGAATTCCTTTTCAAGAAGAACCGCCGCCTCTGCTTCAAGCGATTCTATCGCCTGTTTTGTCTTTGCGATTTCGTCCTCAACTGACTCAGATTTATCTTCAATGCGAGAAAGAGCGGAAAGCGTAAACAGATAGCCCGTTGCGCTTCCCTTCCGTTGGCGATACAGAAGATTGAGTTGCTTTACGATTCTGAACCGATTGAGCGAATTTGAAAAAAAACTCGTCGCCGCGTCCTCGATTCCGTGCGCCTCGTCAAAGACAATCCGCTTGTACGGGGGAAGCACCGCCGTGTCGTCATAGCCCGCGCCGTTCATGCGCGACTCAATGTCCGCAAAGAGCATGTGATGGTTCACCACGAGAATGTTCGCGTCCGCCGCCTCTTTTCGCACCTTCATCACAAAACATTTTTCGCGGAACTTGCACCGCATCCCCATGCACGCGTCCGCCTCAGAATTCACGCGCTGCCACAGGTTTTCAGGCGGCAAGAAACTCAAATCGCTCTTGCTTCCCGTTTTGCTTTCTTTTGCCCACGATGCTATTTTGTCGAAAATCTCCGTTTCATCGCTGAACAAATCCCGTTCCGTGCCCACTTCGCTCAATCGCCGTAAACACACATAATTCTGCCGTCCTTTCACGAGAATCGACTTCACTTTCTTTCCGATGATTTTTTCTGCCTGCGGAATGTCCTTTTCGGAAAGCTGCTGCTGGAGATTGATTGTACCCGTGGAAATAACGACGCGCTCTTTATTGTTCAGCGCCCACAGCATAGACGGCACGAGATACGCAAACGATTTTCCGACGCCCGTTCCCGCCTCAAACACGCCCACCGCCTCATCGTTGAAAGTGTGCGCGATTTCCTTGACAAGCTCAATCTGGCTCGGTCGCTCCTCAAAATACGGCGAGATTTTTGCAAGCGGGCCTGATTTTGAAAGATAGACCGCCGTTTCATCAGAATCAAGTTTTTTGGTCACGGTCGGCTTTATCGGCTCCATGACCACATATACTTCGCTCACCGCATTATTAACGATGTAAAAGCCCTGCGCTTTCTCGGACGCGTCACTTGCGACCATCAAATCAGCGTCAGAAGGATACAAAACGCCCGAGGGGTGATTGTGAATAAGAACGGAAGCTGTGCGTGCCGCAGAAAAATTCACGGGAACAGAATCAGCGTTTCCGCGAGCACACGCCACAACCGAGACAACAACGCCCTCAGCATCAATATTTCCCGCAAAAAAAACTTCATTTCCGCCCGCCTCGTCAATCTGCCGGCGCATCTCCTCGCGCACCGAAGGCGAAACGCGTTTGTTGATTTCCATGCCGATTATTCTACATATTCATGCCAAATTTTTCCATTAGTTTCGCGTGCAGGCTTTCCGTTTCTGCGTCATTTAAGCCGAGCGATTGCGCGTCCGTCACATCTTTGAGGGCGTTATCAAAGTCACCGAGCTTGTAGTACGAAACCGCCCGCCTGAAATGAGCATGTGACTGATACTCGTTTATACGAATTGACTCGCCGTACGCCTGAATTGCCTCTTCGTGGCGGTTCATAATGCTTAAGACGATTCCAATATAGTAGTATGAGCGGAACGCGTTGGGATCATATACAACGCTTGACTGGAAATCTTCAAGCGAAGCCGTGTAGTTATTCTGGGCAAAATATGCCATTCCCCGATGCTTATGAATGACCGCAAGGACAGGGGCAGGAGGAGTCGGCTCTGAGCTGAGAATGATGGTATAAATCTCAACGGCTTTGTCCAAATCACCATGATTGTGAGCCTGAATTGCCTCAAGAATCATGTCGTCAATCGTGCCATGTACATACGGCGAAACGCGACTGATGCTTTTTGGCTCGAGATTCTCAATTTTCTTGGGATTTGAAGAAAGCGTAAGTTCATCAGCCTTTTCGTAGAACGAAGCACGGCGAGCCTCAACCTCTCCCTGCAATTTCTTTTGGTAGTCGCGGATTTCTTGGAAGATGATGTCTGCAAGCGTGAGACTGGCATTCATGGAAGCAAGTTTTCGTCGAAGTGGCATGTCAAACGGGGTGAATTCAGACTTGTAGATAAGCTCGTGCTCTACTTCGGCCCATGCATCTTGTAAAATCGTGCGGATTTGAATTTCGCAGACAAGCGTCTCCGGCAACGGAAGTTCGCACTGTTCGGGCATGCAGTCTTTTGGAATCGAAACGAGCACATGCACCGACTCATAGCCAAATTCGCGGAAACTCTGCTGCGCGCCCTTGTACTCCACTTCTTTGACAACGAAATTAGCCTTGATTTGCTGCTCAACCTCGCTTAAATCTTCGAGAAAAGCGCATATTACGCGAATTCCCATCATGTCGGTGAGTTCAACAAAGGAATTTTTTTCGGCTTCTTCTGATTTTAGCCGCAAGACCTTTCGATAATAGCTATTAAATGATTTTACCCGTGACTTATAGGTTGGATTTGAGGAAAGCTTTATTGTTTTTTTGAGCCGTTCTTCAATACGTGCCATGATTTGCGAAAGAATGGGCTTATACGACTCATACGTTGCTTTAATATTGTTTTTGCTTGGCAGTGAATTTACAAAATTGTCCATGAGACAATCTTAACATAAAAACACAGTAAATCAAGAAGATTATTTCATGACGAAAAAACCGCCTGCCAGCGCAGACGGTTTTACTGCTGAGTTATTGCAGAAGTGGTTTTAGAGTCAATTACTGAGCTGATGAATCAGCTGCCTGACCACCATTTGACTGTGCATTTGAATCACCATCTTCAGCGAGTGAAGAAGTGAAGTTCTCTTCAACAGCCATCTTCTGTTTTTCGACATAGCGGTTAACCTGCTTGTTGCCGAATCGAGACATCTCGAGAGCCTGTCGAGCGTTTTCTTTACGTCCGATGATACCCCAAAGGTCTTCATCTGCAATATCACGCTCTGAAGTGAGGTTAGCTTTGTCGTAGATGATTTTGACATCTTTGAAGTAACCGATGAAGTCGTCACCAACATGTGATGCATCACGAACAATCTGGAAACCTTCGAATTTTACGAACGGCTCGCCACGTGGATAGATTGGATAGATGCGGATTTCACGAGTTCGAACTTCTGTGATATATTCCGGGTTGTTCCAGCGGAGCTCTTTCCATCCGTCGAATCCGAGATAGCCCATGAAGTAGCGGCGTGTAACACCGTCTGTATCTCCGAGGAGAACATAGAGTGCGTGCGGGAAGTTCATACCCATTGTGGTAACAGAAATAGCTTTGAGTGTACCGACATTTTTTACGAGACCGTAAGCCGGAGAAGCTTTGTCTGACGGATCATCAGCTTCAAACAACCATTTTGGTCCAGAAGATTCGCTTCCCTCTCCACCTTCAGCATTTTCAGATGATGATGAAGAATTTTCTTCTGGCTTTTTGCGATCGCCATTTTCGTCAAGTTCTGCATATGGTTCATATGCCGGAATTGAGAACGGTGGAACGATTTTAGCATTTGAGTTATAAGCACCAGACGGGAATACGATACGCACACCCATGACTTCTTCACCAGCGAATGGCTGTTTAGAATTTCCACTTACCGGCGCAGGTTTTACGACTGACTGAGCCAAGCTACCTACGTTGCGAGCTGATGAGTTAAGAACGACTTCCCATTCTGTAAGAGCGAGAGAAGATTTCATAAGATCTTTCTGCTCTGAGCTGAACGATGCACCTGCTGCGTTTGCATAGTTCATCAAGGTTCGGCCATTCTGGTTCGGTTTTTGCTCTTCCTGCTCGCCCTCGCCGCCTTCCTCACTGCTGTTCTGTGGGTACACAGCGATGTCTGCCTTAAGCTTTGTGAAGTCGATAAGGATTCGCTCATCCGCAAAAGATGAGAATCCCACGAGACTCAACAATGCTGCCGATAAAATCAAAGTTTTCTTCATTTTTCGAAGCTCCTTTTTAACACAATTGATGTAGCCTTGTATATTTTACAGTATCTAATATCTAAAACCTTTTGTCAACGAAATTTTAGAATAATTTTCAGTCTGGAATATAATTTCCGTCTATAAAAAGTTCTATTTTTTTGATTCGACTAAAGTTCTTTTTTATATTTTTTTTGAATAAAGCCACCGCCTGCATAAGTTCGAGGGAATCGCCATCCTGCAAGACGGCATCCTCAGAAAGCCCCACATAGAGGACGGAATCCTGCACAAAACAACTGTCAAGTTTTGTGCCGACCGTAAAAAGCGGTCTTCCCCGATAAAAAGTAGGACCAAGAATAAGCTCATCAACATAATATTCTAGTTTTCCCTGCACAGGATTTTTGGTGAGGTATCGAATTTCTTTTTGACTCTTTGATGAGCCAGAAACAGCATAATAGAAAACGCGCCTATCAGTGCCATGATGAGAAACAAGATGCACGGCAACAAAAAGCGCGATGATTCCGCCTGCGACAAGCGCGATTTTGAATTTATTTTTTTGCAAAAACTGTACGCAATTTTCAATTTTCATCTTTGTAGAGTTCCGTTTTAGTGCCCCGTGAAGCCCCGTGACCGCTCAAAATGTGTGACGAACGCGGACAAGCCATTATATATACCGAGTGCCATCTTCTGCAAGTACGAGTTGTCGGCGAGGAGCGCGGCTTCTTTTTCGTTTGAGAGGAAGCCCACTTCGATGAGGACGGCGGGCATGTTCGAATTTTTGACGACGAACCACTCCTCCGCCTTTATTCCGCGCGGAGAAGAGAGATTTCCGACTTGGGCAGCGATTCCGTCCATAACGAATTTTGCAATCAGAATGCTTTCGGTGGTGTATTCTTCTTCCATCATGGAATTCATGACATTGAAGAGATTTTTATCGACATCGCCCGTTTTTTCGAGAACGGTGCGGCGGTAGCCAGGAGAGAGATACCATGCTTCGTAGCCACTCGCTTTTTTGTCGAGCGAGGAATTGACATGCACGGAGACATACAGAATCGCTTCCTTTTCGCCGAGTTTGACCGCATTTGCGATGTCGGTGCGCTCTTGGAGCGTGAGATATTTGTCGGTGTCGCGCGTCATGAGGATTTTTTTGTCGGGATAAGCGGCTTTGAGTCTCGAATAGAGCATTTTTCCGACCGAGAGATTCACATCTTTTTCGCGGACGGTGAGTTTTTTTCCCTTAATTGTGTGCGTCATCTGCGCGCCGGGGTCTTTTCCGCCGTGACCGGGGTCTATGAGAATCGCGCCGATTTTGTAGCCATTGCTTTCGTTCGTCTCGGTTTTGAAGAGCTTGTTCGCGCTGTCAAGGAAGGCTTTAGTGACATACAAAACGCCGTCTTTGACCACGGGAGCGTCTGTGAGCGCAAGTTTTTTATAGTCTTGAAGCACAAAGCCGTCGCCCGCGCGGAACGAAACCTGATGCCCGTTTTTTTCGAGCAATCCCGACCCGCTCAAAGAATCCCAATACACCGTCGCGCCCAGTTTTTCGGACTCGGTAATGAGGTTTAAGTTTGCTGACTGAGCATATACCGTAAACAGAGAAAATAAAACTGTCAGAAATAAAAATATTCGTTTCATAGTGATTTTGTGAGCAGTGAGCAATGTGCAGTGAGCAATTTTAGATTGCTTCGCCTATGGCTCGCAATGACCAAATGATGTTACCTTCTCACTGCTAACTGCTCACTCCTAACTTTGATTATCGGCAACATACAACGCGCCCTGAATGCCTCCGCGGAGAACGGCTTGCCAGAATGTTTTTCCGTCGAGTTCGGCGTGGGTCGGGCAAAGCGCGTCGAATTGTTCAAGCGTTTTCCGCAACGTGCGGTGATTCCAGTCCTTCAGAGAATCGGCGAGCGGAATCAAGGTTTCGGGAAGGAAGTCGATTGTCTTGGCGTTTTCGGGGATTTTTGTCCCCTCGCCCACCGTGAGCGAATTTGCGTTTTTGGGTGCGAAAGTGAACGCCGAGGGCGGGAATCCTTCTTCGTCGATTTCGCACGAGCCTGAGAGGAATTTTTCGGTTTCTGCGTTGTTCGGTTCAAGCCTGAGCGTGATTGAGGAAACGGCTTCTTCGGCGGATTTATATGCCTGCTCGTGATTTATGCCGACTGCGATGATGTTTCCGCATTTTTCGACATTGTTCCGAGGGAAGTCAACTTTGTCGCCCTCTTTTGCGCGGGGAAGCACATCGCGCACGCCGTAGATTTGCTTGACTTCATCAAGACCGTAGATTTTTGCAACAATGCCTGGAATTGAAAGCCATGCCCGCTCTGCGCTCACCAGCGTGTTCGTGATTTCATACAACTCGAAGGGCTGTGCCTTTCCTTTGACGCTTTCATGCGGCTGCCACGGAAGCGAAACGCGGTTTGAAAGAAGGTAATCGGGCTCTTTTCCGACGGCGATTTTGAGCGCTTCTTCGGTGAGGTTCATGCCGCTCGCATACGGAAAAGTCCAGCCCGACATGTAGCCGCCTGAAAGACGAGCCGCGATTTCTCCAATCATCGGACCGTTTTTTGTGTATTTGATGTCAGCCTTTGCCACTCCACAAGTTAAGCCCAACGCTTTGATTCCGAGCGCGAATGTGGCGATAAGCTCGTTTTTGATTTTTGGCTCACACTTTGACGGGAGCGAGTGCCCCATCTCGATGAAATACGGCGGATAGAAAATGTGCCTGTCGGCAAAGCCCGTAATCGTGAGCGTGCCGTTGTAGACCACAGAATCGATTGAAAACTCCGCGCCTTCCATGTAGTCCTCGAAGATTGCGCGGTGCGTGCGGGAATTTTCGATTGCGTGAGTGACGGCAGGAGTAAGTTCGCCTTCGGTGCGGATTAAGCGGCAACCGCGACCGCCCATGTTGTCGCAGGGTTTTACGACTTTAGGGTAATCCACAGACTTGCACAGATTTGCACAGATTATTTTTTCGTTTGTGTCGGTTTTATTTTCCGTGGCGGTTGCTTGATGTAAGAAAGATTCGTCAAGTTCTTGGAATTTGGGGCTTGGCACTCTGGCTTTTTCAAAACAGGCGCGCATTCTTGCCTTGTCGCTTGCGTTTAGGGCGGATTCAAAAGAGTGTGCGGGAAGACCGAGATTCTCGGCGACGAATGAAACGCTCGCGGAAAAGTCGGTGCCGGCGGTGAAAACGCCTTTTAAGTCGCCTTTTTTGTTCAGTTTTTTGGCGAGTTCCAAGAGACTTTCGCGGTCTTTTAGGTCAACGGGGTAAAATTCATCGGCTAAAGGCACGGCGACGGCATTTTTATTCGCGTCTACGACGATTGCTTTAAAGCCTAAATGTTGTGCGGCGAGAATGGCGGGTTTTTGCATGAGACCCGCGCCCAAAATCAAGATTTTATTCATAGTAGCACTCATTTTTACATTTCTCTCTCTTTTTTGCAGTACACCTCAAAGGTATCGCCCAGCCCGAAGAAGTGGCTTGCACCCGAATAGAGCGCGAATTTGAGGCTCGTTGATTTTTGCCCGCGCAAATTCGGGAATCGCTCGGGGTGATGACCGGTTGAGACGATTTTGCAGACTTTAAATCCGTATTTTTTGAGGATTGAAGCCGCCCTGCCCGGCTCCCAGAGCGTGTAATGGTCGCTCGGGGAATTTTGGAAGAAGGACTGCGTGTTGAATCTGCCCGAAACTCCCGCGGCGGACGGCGTTGAAAAGGCGAAAATGCCGCCGTTTTTGAGGATTTTTGAGACGCCTCGCAATACAGAATCCAAATCTTGGAAATGTTCTATCACATACCACATCGTGACCGCATCGAAATTCTTCACGCCGAATTCTTCGATGGGGTCGAATTCGGGGAAGGAAGCGACGGCGGCAGGATAATGAAGTGAATTCTGCACATAATCGACCGCTTCTTTTGAAACATCAGTGCCGAATACCTGCCAGCCCGCGTCATTTGCCGCGTCAAGATACGGGCCAAAGGCACAACCGATGTCAAGGACGGCGGGCGTGACTGCCTTGTGGGAAGAGCGGTAGAGCATATCGACTACGCTCGTTCGGCGCACGCACTGTTTTTTGATTGAAGAAAAATCGTCGAGGTAGGTTTTTCCGTACTGCTTTTTGTAGTCTTCAAAAAAGTATGAGGAATTGTACTTTTTGTCGCTCGCGTGCGTCCACGACATGTAGAGCATTCCGCAATTCTTACAGCGGCGGAACGTGTGGAGCGTGGTTCGGGCGACAATCGGGTTTTCAATTGAATTTGCTTCGTCACGGCAAACAGGGCACGCAAAGCGTTTCCCCGAGGCGAGTGATTTTGTGAATTTTCCCAAAGACTTTTTCCCCGCCCCTTCTTTCGTGAACGGAGAATCGGGATAGAGCGCGGAAACTGTTTTGAGAAGCGAAATCGCGTTCTCTTCGGCAATCTGCGCAATCGGAAGGCAGGCAAAGCCGTATTTTTGGGCAAGATTCACATGAAGCGGCGTGGTGCCGAGCAAAATCACGCCACAGCCCGCGGCAAGCGACTCGAACGCGGTAAAGCCGTAGTGCGTGACCACGACATCATACTCGGAAAGCTGCTCGCGCAAATTGTGGACGGGCTTTATAAAAGTGACTTTTTTGCGCAATTCTTCTGGAACGCGAAGTTCGGACTCTTCGGGATTCTGCACAATCGCGGTGATTTTTTTGCCGCTCGGCGCGAACGCAATCACGCTCGGAACGACCAAATCGCTCGGGTCTTCGCCACCAACGGTAATCAAAATCGATTTTATGTCGTCATAAGTCTCGGGCTTTTTCGCCGTGCGCTTGTGCTCGGGGAGCGTGACAAAGGACGGGTCAGAAATGTTCGCGGGTCGCTCCAAGCCGTAGGACGGGATGATGTCCAAAAGGCAGTCGCACAAATCCGCGTTGAGCGAGCCTTCATCAATCGCGACCACGGGTGCGGCTTTTGAAAGCTGCAAGGCAAGCTCGCGGTCAAGCGTAAAGGCATCGGTGACAATTAAGTCATATTCGTTCTTTTCGGGAAGGCGCGAGACAATCTGTTCGCTAGAAAGCCCGTTTTCTTTTGCGCTTGAAAGCAATTCCTCGCGCTCTTCAAGCCCCGCGTCCTCGGGAATATACACATTCGCGCCCGTCTCGATGGCAATCTGCAAGCAGCGGCGCAAGTGCCCCGTGCCCTTCCCTTTTTTTACGCAGGGAACGGTAAGAATCGGCTTGTAGAGCTCGGGGCTTTCCAGTGCCGAAAGAATCTGCTCCGTGGTGTACGGCTCTTTGACGGGCTTTTTTTCGGAAATCTTGTCACCCGAGATGATTTTTACGATTGACTCCGCCTTTTTGAAATCCGCAATCGTGTCAATCGTGGTTCTGAGATTGGGGTGATTGAATGCTTCGGGCGCGGGAACAAAGAGCGACTTAAAATGCTCGGGATGATTGTACAATGAAGGTCCGACATGCTCGTGGTCGTAGGCAAGATTAGTGAGCGCGCGCGCTTTGAGCAAAGAAGCTCCTTTGAACACTTCGATTCCGCTTCCGTGGGGAAGCCCTGTGTACGTGATGTAGTCGAAATTCAGGAATTCGGCTCGTTTTTCACATTCTTCAAGAAGAGACTGGGCGGCTTCATAGAACAAAAAGGGATTGTCCGCCGTGGCACGCAAAACGACATCAGCCTTTGTTTCTTCGATGAGCGCACAATAGCGGGCAAGCACATCTTCAAGGCTTCCTTTGAAGATTTTAAAGCCGTTCCGGTCGCAAATCGGGGAAAGCGCGTCGAAAGAAGCCTCGTCGGTCGCCACATAGTATTCGTCGGCGCGCACCTTTTTCATGGCGGCAAGCGTCCAGTCAAGGACAGTTTTTCCGCCCAAGATTTTGAGTGCCTTTCCCGGCAATCGAGTTGATGAAAGTCTGCATTGAACAGCGATTAGTGTCATTTGTTCCCCCAGTTTTCGACTAAATCAAGCGCATCCCTTTTGAATCGATATTTGTTCTGCTCCACCCATTCGCGGGCTTCCTTAAATTGTCGGTTCGCCTCGAAAAATCCGCACGAAGAGCTTCCCCAAAACGCAAAAAACGATGAGAGAGGAATCAAACCGTGGTCGGCGTGCTTTTTGTCGATGCGCGGCACGAGATTCTTAAGGTAGAATCGGTTTGAAAACTGACTCGGCGAATTGTCGAGCACCGGAACATCCACGCTGTATGAAAGGCTGAACGCCGTCGAAAACGTGATTTTTTCGCCCCACAGCCATGAGCGGAACGAAAAATCAAGGTTCTGCCAGTATTGGCTTAAAATCGTGTAGTCAAATCCACCCAAATCGATGAATTTCTTGCGGTTATAGAGCGCGATATTGTCGAACGGGAAAAGGTTCGGCACGCCGTCGGACACGACCGACGTTGAGAGCACGTTGAGCGAGGCACGGCGGATTGACGGCGAGAACAGCACAGGGAACGAAAAATTGTCTTTGCCCAAAAGGCGCGGCGTGATGCAGAATGTGCCACTTTCGGTGAGTTTTGACGCGAGCGTCGGCGTGAGCATGTCTTTTGAAAAATCGAGCGAGTCGCGCAAGATGAGCACATATTCCGACGATGACTCAGCGACGCCGATGTTGATTAAATCGCCCTCGGTGGATTCTTCGAGCGGAATGACAATCTTTACGAACGGGAATTTGCGAGAAAAATCCTCGATGCTATAGTTCTCAGAGTCAGCTTCGATTGTGATGATTTCAGAAAAGCCGCAGCGCATGAGATTCTCAATCATCTTGCTTCGGTAGGTGCTCCACCCCTTGTTGATGATGACCGCGGATATGTTCATCTTGATGTTGGGCACGCTTTCCTTGCCACCGAGAACTGTCATGTTTATCTGATGCTGATTAAAAAGTAAAGGTATAGGATTCATCGCAGATACTACAATTATCGGTATATTTTTGGTTGAGATGACTGTGAAGCATCTTTCGGACGGTGAGCCATACAGACTCGATTCCGTCGGAAAGAATGTTCCCCGCGTTTCCGTTCGCAAGCTGGAAGCAGAGCGGCACGGTGCCGTCAGAAAGAATCGTCATGTCGCGGCGAAGATGCCAGCACGGAAGACGATTCACGGGCGAAAGATCGGCGGGCTTTAAGTCGGGCAAAATTCCGCAGACGGAATTGTATTTTTGAATGATGAGCTCGCCCTGTGACGGAGACGTTTTTTCGTTCCAAAAGCGATAGAACGACTCAAGCTGCGCTTCGTTCGTCTTCATGCGCATGAACTGCGGGTAGACATGGTGCGGAAATGACTGCTCGAGAATTTGAACGGAAGAGAGCGCTTTTTCAAAGTCATCTTCGGAACAATTGTGAATTTTCGCGTACAGGGATTTTTCAACCGCGTCGAGAGAGACAATCCAGTTGACCTCGGCATGGCGGGAAGACGCGAGCGAAGCGATTTTTGCGGAAAGTTCTTCGGTTACAAGCACGCCGTCCGTTTCGATTAAGAGCGAAATGGTGTGATTTTCGTCGTTGGCAGACAAAATTTCGCGCACAAAGTCGAAGAATTCGGGATGCAACAGCGGCTCGCCAAACGCAGAGAGCGAAATGACGGCGTTCTCGGAGAATTCTGTTATACGCTCGAGGATTTTTTTGAAGTCGGAAAGCGCCATGAATTCTTTAGGCGCGGGATTTTTGCCGACTGAGGCGAGCGAATAGCAATACGTATGATTATATTTTGCGGAAATCTGAATGTTGTAGAACGCGGGAACGGTCTGGCAGACCGACGGCGTTTTTGCGGCACAGTTTGAGAGCGCGTAGGCATCGGAAATCTCGACGTTTTGCGCGCGGGCTTCTTCCCAGAGATTTTTGCAGGCGAGGAAATTGATTTTGGTACTTGACTCGAACTCGAAGCGCAAAAGGCGGTAGTCTTCGTCGGCAATCAAGGTCTCGATTTCAAACGAATTGATGTCGCCGCGCATGACCGAAAAGAGCGTGTCGCGCGAAACCGGCTTTTCGCCCTCGGCTTTTTGCGCAGTTTTTGCAAGCTCGCTCAAGATTGAGGCACTGCCCGCCTCGATGATTTCGGGCGCGAGTCCGTAGGGAAAGCCATCGGCGAACGTGTACTCAGCAGAATAGCGCGTGTGCATGTCGAGCAAGTCTTCGGTGAGCTTTTTGTTTAGGAACGGCGTATCGGCATATGAGACAATCGCGTGCGCGGCGTTATGAGACGAAAGCGATGAAGCAATCTGCGCGATAAAGTCGGCTTTTGTCCAAAAGTCTTTTTCGATGCATTCAATATGCGCGCGCTGAGCCTGCGCCGCGCAAAAATCTGCAATGGACGGCGCGATGCGCGAATCTTTTTTGGTAAGCAGAATAATCGTGTCGCTGAAAAGCGTTGCCCAGTCAAAAACGCGCTCAAACGCGGACTGTGAGCCGAATACTGTATCAAAGGCATGGCTTGTCAAGTCACCGCCATACAAAATCACCAGATGTTTCATCAGCCTATTTTAGTATGCTTTTAAATCTGAAACAAGCGGTCAGAATCACTGCGCTCAGATACAAGAAAAATTGAAAAAGATTCAGATATACCGTAGAATAAGAGTATGCATAGACGGCGTTTCCTTGCCCTCAGTTTGTTTCTCATCGGTGCACTTGCGGCTTTTGCCCAACAGACGGTAAAAGTCGCGTTCATCGAGGACAATTTTTTGTATCGGGAAGTCTCCCTCGGTCAGAGCTACTTGCAGCACGTCATCGACGTCATGGAGCGCTATTCGGGGCTGAAAATCGAAATTGTGCCCATCGCTGAACAAGAAGCCGTTTCCGCGCTCAAAGACGGCAGAATCGACGTGCTCCCGTTTTCTCAGCACGACTCGCCCGAATTCCTCTACTCCGACATTCCATCCGCAATCGGGCATATGATTATCGCGAGTGACAAACTCGACGACGATTTTCAGACGATTGGGCTTTTCGACACGCGCCAGCCATTTGGAGACTCACCGCTTTTGAATGACGCGACACCGCTCTACTTCCATAGCCGGTCCGAGATGTACAAGGCACTGCGCGCGCATGAAATCGACGCATTCGTTGACAGCGACCTTGTCACGCCGCCCGGCTACCGAAGCGTCGAAGTTCTCAATCCGATTTACTACTACATCGCCGCCTCTCCGCAGAATATGGCGCTCTTTAAGCAGATTAACACGAGTTTTTCGCTTGCCTATCAGCTCGACAATGGCTCATACGGCTCGTTTATCAATCATATCTCTCCACGCGCTCGCTACGACTGGCTTTCTCACACACCGGAAGAAGAAGCATACATCGCGCACAAAAAGAGCCTCACGATTGCCGTCCTCGACAACACGCCGCCGTTCTCATACGTGGAGAACGGAAAGCTCAAGGGCATGAGCATCGACACGTTCGCCTCGCTCTCTACGCGCATGGGATTGGCCATCACCTACGTCACTGCGCAAAGCTATGCGGAGGCGTGGGCACTGCTCTCTGACGGAACAGCCGATGCGCTCTTTGCCGCCTGCGGACTTTCTGCCGAGAGCAAAAAATACTATCAGCTCTCTTCGCCATACATTCAGGCATCGATTATCATGCTCAGCCCGCAAAATCCGAGCGAAATCGCTTCGAGCGAGCATGTCGTCGTGCTTCCCGAAACATACCGCTATTTTGAGCCGATGCTCCGCTCGTTTACGGGAGAAGCGCAGTTCGAGTACAAAAAATCGATGAAAGACTGTCTCGATGCGCTCCGAAGTGACAATAAAGCGATTACCTTTCTCTCAGACTTTGAAAACATGTACTACGAGAATCACTATCAGAACGGTTTGTTTTCGCAGCTTCCGCTCGGCATGCCGGTCTCAACGTCGCTCGTCATCAAAAAACAAGCGGGCAGTCAAGTTTTGCTCTCTGTGCTCGACAAAGCGATTGCGGGTATTGAACGGCACGAAATCGAGCGCTCGTTCCTCACCTACATCGACGAAGAAAACGAGCGCATTTTTACACGCTACATCGTTCGCCACCCGAAGCGCTCGGTGCTCATCGCGGCGATTCTTGTGCTTTTCATCACCTCGGGAAGCTTTTATTTCGTGATTCGCTGTATCCGCGCAAAAAAGAACAAGCTGATTATGCAGATTACCGACCGCGCGAACCGAGACTCAATGACGGGGCTGTACAACCGCATCGCGTACAAAAACATCGTCGACGGCATGCTCGAAAAACGCACGGGCAGTGAACGCACCACGAGCGCGCTGCTCATGATTGACATCGACAAATTCAAGACGATTAACGACACGCTCGGTCATTCCGTGGGCGACGAAGTGATTATCACCGTCGCGAACACGCTTACCAAATTTTTCAGATACAACGACGTTGTGTGCCGCATGGGCGGAGATGAATTCTCGGTCTTTTTGCCACGCACGTTCAATACATTGCTCATGACGGAGCGGCTTGAGGCACTTGTCAAAGAATTTTCGGTCGTTTTTTCACCCGAAAAATACGCAGTGCCCGTCACGTGCTCAATCGGCGCCGCAATGGCAAAAGGAGACAGCACGTTTGAATCGCTCTATCTTCGGGCAGATGGCGCGCTCTACAGCGTCAAAGAAAACGGCAGAAACAGTTTTAATTTTGCCGACTAAGAGGTCATACGAACAACATGGAACGTCTTTTTCCGCCAGACACCGTTTTTACCGTCACGAATCTCACTTCCTTAATCCGAGATTTGCTTGAAGGCACATTCTCGAACATCACGCTTGAGGGTGAAATTTCAAACTACCGCCCGAACGCAAGCGGGCATCTCTACTTCACACTGAAGGACGAGGGGGCACAAATCAGCGCGGTCATGTTCCGCGGGCGGGCGATGAGCCTTGATTTTGTGCCCAAAGACGGCATGAAGGTCAAATGCACTGGCTCGGTCTCAGTCTACGCGCCGCGCGGAAATTATCAGATTATCATCAACAAAATGGAAATCGCGGGCGCAGGAAACATTTTGCAGATTCTTGAAGAGCGAAAACGCCGTCTTGCCGAAGAAGGCTTGTTCAATTCGGAACGAAAAAAGCCGATTCCCCGCTTTTCAAAGCGAATCGGGGTCGTCACAAGCCCCACGGGAGCGGCATTGCGCGACATTTTGCAGATTACCAAACGGCGGAACGCGGGAGTCGATGTGGTGATTTTGCCCGCGCTCGTGCAGGGAGAAGGCGCGGCAGTCACAATCGCGAACATGATTAAGACCGCGAATGATTTTGACATGTGTGATGTGTTGATTGTGGGGCGCGGAGGCGGCTCGCTTGAAGATTTGCTCCCCTTTAGCGAAGAAATCGTCGTGCGAGCGATTGCCGATTCCCACATTCCCGTGGTGAGCGCGGTGGGGCATGAAATCGACTGGTCGCTTGCCGACTACGCCGCCGACATGCGTGCGCCAACCCCCTCCGCCGCCGCAGAACTCGTTGTTCCCAAGCAGAGCGACATTTTGCAGGGCTTGGCGGCTTACAAAGAGGAATTCTACACTCAGATTTCAGGCAAGGTCGAGCGGCTAAAGCTCATGGTAAAGTCATTCGATGTGCAGAATATGGAAGTACGCTTCCGCTCGATTGAGCAGCCGCTTTTAAACCGCTTGGAAAACGCCCGCCAAAGTTTAATCGACGGCATGAATCAGAAAGTAAAGGACACAAAATCGCTTGTCGAACAGAGCGTCCGCATTCTGGAGCAGGCAAGCCCTCAGACGATTTTGAATCGCGGATACTCAATGGTTCGCACTGCCGAGGGAAAAGTCGTTCGGAGCGCGGAAGATGTCGCAAGCGGGAACCGCCTTGAAATCACCCCCGCGAACGGAAAAATCTTCGTCACGGTGGAGTAAAAAACTCTGTGTAATCTGTAGTTACATTATTATTTTTTTGATAGGATACGTACATGAAATCATTTGAAGAGAATCTTTCCCGATTGGAAGAATTGACCGCGAATATCCGTAAGAGCGACATTTCTTTAGAAGACGCGCTTTCCACGTTTGAAGAAGGAATCAAGCTCGCAAAAACACTTGAAAAAGACATCGAAAAAATCGAAGGAAAGATTCAGATTCTCATGAATCAGCCCGTAAAAGCTGACTCCACCGCCCCCACCGCGCAAATCAACATTGAGCCGCAGTTGGATTTGTTCACAGGGGCAGATGCCACAACGGGGAGCGCGGGAGCCCCACAAGAAGGACTCCGCCAGTAATGAGCAGCCGTCGTCCTGTAAAGCCTCTTTCCGTAGATGTCGCGCGAAAAATCGCAGCGGGAGAAGTCATTGACCGCCCTGCCGCCATTGTGCGCGAGCTTTTGGACAACGCCGTAGACAGCGGGGCTTCTTCCATTTCGGTTGAAATTTCGGGCGGAGGCATCGAAAAAATCCGCATTGCCGACAACGGAAGCGGCATGACGCGCGAAGACTTAGCCGCATGCGCCCGCCCCCACTGCACAAGCAAAATCTCTGAATCCGAAGACTTGCTCAACCTCACCACGCTCGGCTTTCGCGGTGAAGCACTTGCCTCAATCGCCGCCGTTGCCCGCCTTTCCATTGCAAGCGGAACTGCCCGCATGAGGGCGAGCATCACCGAAGACCACTTGATTGAGACGATTCCGCCTGTGCAAGACGGAAAGGGAACTATCGTCATGAGCGAGGGGCTTTTTGAGAATTTCCCTGCCCGCCGCCACTTTTTAAAGCGACCGTCGAGCGAAACGATGATGTGCCGCGAAGTCTTCATCGAAAAATCGCTCCCTCGCCCGGACATTGCCTTCCGCCTCACCGTTGACGGCACAATCCGCCATGATTTACCGAGCGGAGTCACGCTTCCAGAGCGGTTTACACGCGCCCTTGAACTCAAAGAAAGCACGAATCTGTTTGCGGAAATCAAATCCTCTGGAACGGAAGCCGACGGCGTTTCAAAATGGAGTTTTTCGCTCGTGCTTGGAGAGCCGTCTGTCTACCGAAACGACCGCAAGCAGATTTTTATCTTCGTGAACGGTCGCCGTGTGCAGGAATATTCTTTGATTCAAGCAATCGAATACGGCTGTCAGGGCTTTTTCCCGAACGGAACGCACCCCGTCGCCGCGCTTTTCTTACAGGTCGAGCCAAAACTCGTCGATTTCAACATTCACCCCGCAAAAAAAGAAGTGCGCTTCAAAGACATTTCGAGCGTTCACCACGGAGTGAGCAGTGCCGTCAGAAATTATTTCAGAAGCTACGGAATCAAGTCAGCGTTTGAGCGCGAACAGGAAATTCAAGAAGAAATAAAAAAAAACGAGCAAAACACGCTTTTCGCTGTTGCCGACGAGCCGCTTCCCGATTCACTTCTCCCACGCGAGAAAAACGAACACGCTGAATTCAAAATCGACCACACGAGCGGGAATTATTCTTCACGATTGGCAGAATTTGCGTTAGGAAATTCGACACAGATACACACAGAAAACCACAGATTGGACACAGATGCCAATGCGAATCACATTCGCTTCAATCAGAATGCTTCGGCGGCGGAGCTTCGTTTTTCTGTTCCGGGAAGCCCGCTTGGTGTGAAAAAGGACGAGGATTTTATTTACTACGGAACGATTTTCGGAACGTTTCTCATGGCGCAAAAAAACGGCGTGTTCTATCTGATTGACCAGCATGCCGCCCACGAGCGGATTTTGTTCAATCGGCTCATGTCGGGCGGGAGCGAGACACAAGAATTGCTCGTTCCCTACGAAATCAAAACAACCTCAAAAGAAGAAGATGACTACCTCGCCTCGATTCAAGCCACGCTCTCAACGGCGGGATTTAAGTGCGAAAATCAGGGAAACGGAACGTGGATTTTCACTTCCACCCCCGCGCGCTGGACAGGAAGCCAAAAAGACCTACGAGACGCGATTTTTGAAAAGCACTCGTCTCCCGAAGAAATCATCTATCAAATCGCCGCAATGACCGCCTGCAAAGCCGCCGTAAAAGACGGAACGATTTTAGGCCCCGAAGCGGCAGAACAGCTCGCCCGCGACGCGCTTCTTCTCAAAGACCCGCACTGCCCGCACGGTCGCCCCGTCTGGACAACGCTCACCAAAGAAGAGCTGTTCGCCCGCGTCCGCCGCACAAGATAGCGTTTCCTCTAAAAAACTCGTCAGAACATGGATGTTCCCTACTGTTTTATCATGAACTCAACGCGGCGGTTTTTCCACCAGTTGTCGTGGTCTTCTTGGCTTGCGAGCGGATTTGCGCCACCCATTCCCGTCGCCTGGAGCACATTCGGGTCCACGCCACGTTTCACCAACTCTTCGACAATTGCGTCCGCGCGGAGCTGGCTCAACGGCATGAGTTCCTCGCGGTTTTCTTTTTCCGTGCCGGAAATATTGTTCGCGTAGCCCTCTACGATGACGACTTTTGCGCTTGGGTGGTCTTTAATCTGCGCGGCGATTTCATCGAGCGTCGTAGCATTCCATGCATTTTGCTCGCTCGTCAGTTTTTTTGTATCCAACGCGCCGTTCGGCACAAAATTGATTGAATTGACGACCATCTTCCACTCATGACCGGGCACAATCACTTGCAACAGTAAGCCGGTCTCAATGTTTTGGCTTGTCTCAAGCTGAGCGACACCGAGGCGCTTTTTGTCTGCGTCGCCAAGTTGAACGGAAAGACGCGCCGTATAGGTATTTTTCGACAAAACGACTTCGCCTTTATCGCTCGTTCCGTCCCAGTCAATTTTTTGGGGCAATGAGTCTGTTCCGCTTATGGTGCGGAAAGCGTTTCCATGCGGATCAAGAATGGTAAGCGTCCAGTTTTTTGGCGTTTCTGAAAGATATGTCACGCTCGGCGCAAACACAACAGTATCGTTTTGTCCGTCGCCATCGGGCGTAAAGTTTTCCGCTCCCTGTGAGCCAAGTGACAACACAGGCGACGGCCATGACGCAATTTCTTTTTGCCGCGCCTCTTCCTGTGCTTTCTGCTCAGCGATGCGCGCAGCTTCCTTCTCAGCATTTTTTTTCGCTTCTTCGGCAGCGCGTGATTCTTCCTGCTTGCGTTGCTCTTCGGCAGCGCGCGCTTTTTCGGCTTCGGCGGCACGAACACGGGCGGTCTCTGCTTCGGCTGCCTTGCGCGATTCTTCTGCCTGCCGGAGTTTTTCCGCCTCAAGCGCGAGACGGGCTTCTTCCACACGGCGTTTTTCTGCTTCTTCGGCGACAATGCGGGCTTTCTCCATTTCGAGCGCTTTGCGTGTTTCTTCTGCAAGCCGGGCTTTTTCTGCCTCAAGCGCGAGCCGAGCCGCTTCTTCTGCCGCAATCTGGGCTTTCTGCGCTTCAATCTGCTTTTGCGCTTCTTCGGCATTTTTTCGCGCTTCTTCCGCTAAGCGAAGGCGCTCCGCCTCGAGCGAGCGTTTTGCCTCTTCTGCCTCGAGTCGCGCTTTTTCAAGCTCAAGCGATTTTCGTGCATCTTCTGCAAGCCGGGCTTTTTCGGCTTCCAGTGCCTTTCGTGCTTCCTCAGCGAGACGAGCCTTTTCTACTTCGAGCGCAAGGCGCATTTCCTCGTTTCTGCGCCGTTCGTTTTCCTCTGTGGCAAGCCGGGCAGCCTCAGCTTCGGCGGTTTTCCGTGCTTCTTCGGCAAGGCGGGCTTTTTCCGCCTCAAGTTCTTTTCGCGATTCCTCGGCGAGACGCGCTTTTTCTGCTTCAAGCGCGAGACGATTTTCCTCTGCAAAGCGCGCCTGCTCCTCAGAATCATAGACACGCTCAGAGTTCGGAACTGACCGAGATTCTGAGGAAACGGGCGCAGTGCTCTGCTTTACCGAGAGAGGAACAGGAATCTCGGGCGCATCGATTCTTTCTGCAGGAGTCCGTTCGGTTTTCGCGAGCAGTTTTCCGCCAGCGGGAGCGGCACTCACCATATTTTTTTGCTCAGTTTCAGCTTCATTTTCAAGCAAGCCGACGGTCACTTTTTCTCCGTTGTCTTTCTGTGCGACTGCTTCGGGAAGCTTCGGCGCACGGGCATCGTCCTGCACAAGCTCGCTCGAAGGCGCGGCGCTCTTCGGCTCAGCGGGAAGTTCCACAAAGACCTTTTCGAGCGGGTCAGGCACTTCCATTTTTTCATTCTCAACGAATGAGTCCGGATTTATGAGCTCGGGCTTTTGCTTTGCGCGAAGTTCAATCTCCTCGTTCAAGAGTTGAATCAAAAGCTCGATTTTTTCACGCTGGTCAGTATCGCGCTCAAGCTCAAGATAGCGAGTATAATTATTCTTTGCGTCCTCAAGATGGTCGAGTTTGAGCTGCGCATTCGCGCGGTTGAGGACAGCAGGCGCATAGTCGGGGTCTTCTTTGATAGCAATCGCATAGCTTGCATCAGCGCGCATGTAATTTCCCATCGCGTAGCACGAGTTTCCTGCATTGTACGCGAGGATTTTGTGGTCGGTGTTTTCTTTTGCGAGACCTTTCACGCAGATTGCCAGAGAATTATTGTAGTCTCCGACCTGATAATAGCACACGCCGAGATAGATATAGACAGCCGGATTGACGTTCGCCTCATCAAGCGACTTCACAAAATACGGAATGGCGGCTTCCGGTCTGTTGAGCTGAAACAGTTCCTCGCCTTTTTCAAAATCAGCGTTGTAGACAATCACGACTTCTTTTTTCGGATTAGGATTTTTTTTGAGCGCGTCGACCGCATTTTTCGCCTCAACTGATTTCGTGGTCGTCGGTAATTTTGCCGACGTCGTATTTTTTTTCTGCGCACCGGCAGAAATCAGTAAGAGCGAGCACATAACACAAAAAGGCACATATTTTCTCAACATAGGCATCCCGTAAAAAAAACACTTCAACTCTTCATTATCGACAGAAAACGAAAATCTGCACACCAAATTTCACGCTTCTTTCCCGTCGTATTTTCGTAATTGTTGAAATGTACGCCCGTTTGCTATATACTATTTTCAGAATTCAAATTCAATATTCACTGTGGAGTTCTTTCCGTTATGATAATTGTTGCAGTTATCCTAATTCTTCTTGTTCTTATCGGTTTTCTTGGTGTCTTTGTAATCAAATCGCTGGCAACACCAAAAAAGATTGATTCCATCAACAAACTCATCAAACAGCAAAAATATTCAGCAGCGCAGAAGGTCGCAAAAACGCTCATCGCAAAAGATCCGCGCGATTACCATGCGCATTACTACCTCGGAAAGGCGTACCTTGCCGACCACAAAAATGAACTCGCACTCATGGAGTACAAAACAGTCGCGCAGAATGCCATTTTTGACGAAAAGATTCCCGAAGCTGAATTCCGAAACCAGCTCGCGCAGCTCTACCTCAAGTTCAATCAGGTCAATGACGCGCTCAAAGAATTCCTGTTGCTCACAAAACTTGAGCCAACAAACGCCGAGAATTTCTACAATTGCGGAAAGCTCGTCGAGCAGCAGAACAACGCAGAGAGTGCGCTCGGTTTTTATCAAAAAGCAATCAAATTCAACAAAAAGCACGTAAAAGCATGGTCGGGGATGGGCATGATTCTTTTTCGAGCAAAGCAGTTCGGCGAGGCAAAAAAAGCTATCGACTACGCAATCCGCCTGAGTCCTGAGACCTTCTCAACGTACTACTTCCTCGGAAAAATCCTAAAAGAGAGCAAAGACTACCCCGCCGCAGTCAAAGCATTCGAAAAGGCGTGCCGCGACCCCGAATTCAAACAGCGCGCGCTTCTCGAACGAGGCTCGTGCTACATGCTCGCAAACGCAGTTGACAACGCGCAGGCAGAATTCGAAAAGGCGGTCAAAGCTTCAAAAGACGAAAAATCACAGGAAACGCTCTTCGCACGTTACTTCCTCGCCGCCTGTTTCGAGAAAAACCGTAAAATCGACAAGGCAATCGAGCAGTGGCAGATTATCGCAAAAATCAACCACAATTTCCGCGATGTCAATACAAAACTGTCTGAATACAAGGATTTGCAGGCAAACGACAGCCTCAAAGAATTCCTCACTTGTTCAAGCGGTGAATTCGCCGAAATCTGCAAAAAGGCGGCTCTGGTCGGCTTCAACATGGCAGCGCAAACCGTCGAAGAAAAAAAATGGGGCGCGCAGATTATCGCCACGGAGCAAAAGAAAGACGACTGGATGAACGTCCGAAAGCAGCTCTTCCTCATCAACTTCTACCGCGAGACCGATCCTATCGAAGACGCAGAAATCCGCCGCGTGCTCGACTTCGCAAAGTCAAAGAACTGCACAAAGGCATACGCCTGCACAAGCTCTGAGTTCACCTCGTCGGCAATCAGATTCGCAGAAAACCGACCGATTGAGCTTGTTCCCAAAGAAAAACTCGAAGAGATTCTTTCGAAAGCTGGCATCTAGCGCATTTCTATGAAGATACTCTGCGTCTCCGATCAGATAGACCCGCTCGTCTACAGCACACAGGCTAAAGAACGATTCTCAGATATCGACCTCATTCTGTGCGCGGGAGATTTGCCGTCTGACTACATCGATTTCATCGTCTCAACGCTCAACCGCCAGACCTATTTTATCTTCGGAAATCACAATCTCTCTGAATTCGGCTATTACCACAAGCAAAAAAAACACTCCGGCGCACATCCGACGTGGGGCGATTTGCAGCGGACAGAACTCGACATGCGCGGAAATTTCGGTGCAATCTACGCGGGATTCAAGGCACTGCGCGACAAAACGATTCGAATTACGCTTCCGAACGGAAAAACGCGCCCGCTCTTGATTGCAGGTGCGTCAGGCTCAATCCGCTACAACAACGGCCTGAATCAGTACACGAATCGCCAGATGTTCATCAAACTCTTGGCGCTGCTCCCCGCGCTTATCATAAACCGTATCCGCTACGGAACATACCTCGACATCTTTTTGACGCACGCGTCTCCGCGCCATATTCACGACAAGGAAGACCCCTGCCACAGAGGGTTTGACTGTTTCAATTGGTTCATCCACCATTTTCAGCCAACTTTTTTGGTACACGGTCATATTCACCTCTACGACATGAATTCGCCGCGGGTCACGCAGGTTGGAAAAACAACCGTCGTCAATGCATACAGCCACACGATTTTAGAGCTCAACGAGGCAAGTGGACGCTCCGTACAGACAGAGGAAACAGAATGAGCGATTATATTCTTACGACCGCCGAAACAGACGAAGACTTCTCACGGGCACGACACAAAGCACTCTTCAACGAAGTGCAGCATTTCCTAAATCCCGATGAAGCGACGCTCATCTCGTTCTCGGACATCAAAAAACTCCTCAAGCCGGAAAACGAAGTCTACAAAGGAATGCAGACCATTCCCGTAAAACTGATTGTCGGAAGCGAAGGACGGTACAAAGACTTCGACAACCGATTTTTTCCGAAAAGCATGCACTTGAAAACCCGCTGGGAGCACATCGACATGGCGCACATCAACGACATCGCGCTCCCCCCTATCTCGCTCTATGAGCTGGGCGGCGTGTATTTCGTGCGCGACGGAAATCACCGCGTTTCAGTGGCAAAGGCAAAGGGCATTGAATTTCTTGACGCTGAGGTCGTGAGTTTGCAGAGCGAAATCAAGCTCAAGCCGGGTGACTCGCTCAAAAAAATGACACGGCAGGTCATCAATTATGAAAAGCGCGTGTTCTACGGCGAGACGGGCTTCGGCGACGTAACAGACTTTTGGAATCTTGATTTTTCAGTGCCTGGCCAGTACGACGTGATTTACAATCATATTCTCACGCACAAATACTACATCAACATGAATAAGAGCGACGAAATCGGCATGGACAAAGCGATGCTTTCGTGGCTCACGACGGTGTATTTTCCGGTCATCACAATCATCAACAAATACCACATCATGAATTATTTTCCGCATCGCACGAAAAGCGATCTCTACGTATGGATTATCAAATATTGGGATGAAATCAAGCAAAAATTCGGTAATGATTTTACGCTCGACGACATTGCAACGCCATTCCTCAAAACGTACGGCGAGACTCCGATTACCCGTTTTGTGCACGCCGTCAGGGGCTTTATCTTCAAGAAAAAAATGCGCCGATAGCACTCGATTGCAAGTTGGCGCATCAAAAAGCGCGCTCTTTTTTTTGTGAGCGGCGTTTTTTGGGAACGATAATCGAAAAATTGATGGTCTTCTCGATTTCCATGCCTGGGAGCAGTTCGACATTCCAGCACAATGAATTGACGAAGGCTGTTCCCGCTACTTTCGGCGTTTCGCTCAACGAGCCGGGGCGGCGGAACACGAGCGGCATGCAGACCAAGTCACACTCCTCGTTCGGCTCGTAAACAAATGAAATGTCGTTTGACGTATCGGTGATTTGAATGAAAGAGATTTTTTTGACGAAGCGCGTCGATTCTGCGGCGTCGATTACGTTTTTCTCATTGTTTGAGATGACTTCGACCGTGTAGGAATTTGCCCGCACCGACGAAAAATCAGTCTGGGCAAAGTTTGACTCAACGACAAAGTTGCCTTTGAGGTCGAACGGGGCTTCATTTTTGAGAATGTACTGAATCATGAATCCGTTCGACGTCGCGATGATTTTTTTTCGGAGAGAGACGGCAAGATGCATATTCGAAAAGAGCCCGCTTCCTCCGAGCAGGATTTCATGCCGATGGCTGTCAAATTCAAGCTGCTTGAACAGCACTTGGGAGAAAATTCCCGTGCCCGTCGGCGTACCGCGCCGATAATCGGAAAACTCCTCGAGCGTGAACAGATGATCGACAAAGAATCCGCGCGAATACTTGTCCTCAACCTTGTCAAACAATTTGATTCGACGCGGAGCGTCTGCATAGTTTCCGGTATTGTGCATGACGTTCAGCTCTGCAATGTGCGCCCCCCGCAACGAAATGCAGGAATTGTGCTGTTTCATTGCGCAGATATATTCGCTGAAGCCGTCTCCATTGTAATCATAACTCGTGACTGTCTCTTTAAAATCACCGTTCTGGGCTTCGCGGATGAGTTTTTCGGCTTCGGTCAAATTCCGGTACGCGTACTGTCGGACCGCATTGTTCGCAAAAACGCCATCCGGATCGCACACATATGCCTCGCCACTCTGTCCAATCCACAATTTTTCGCGGGCAATCTTTTTTCGCGCTTTGTCGCCCTTGCACTGGTTTATGAGCATCGAGATGTAGAGCATGCGGTTGTACAACGCCTTGTTCTGCGGATACGTGAGGAGAAAATCGAGAATCGTCGTTGAGGTGGTCGAGTTTCCCGCATATTCCTCATAGGGGCGCTTTGCCCACTTTGCGACATCTGCCTGCATTCCCGTCGGAATGTACGAGGGGATCTTGAGCTCCGCGCGGTGCAAATATTCGGAGGGAAGCGAAATTTTGATTGAATCGGCGTAGTTTTCTTGCGCAGAGACAAACATCTTCTCGAGCCAGCCCGAATTGTACAGTTTTTCAAAATGAGCCTCATCGATTTTGATAGTGACGACACGCTCATTGGTGAGCAGATTGTAGTCATCGTCCTTCGTGAGGTAATTCACCGTATCAAAGAGGTTGCGCAGATATTCCCGCGGCTGGACGAGCGGATTGGGGATAAACTCCCGGCTCACTCCAAGCACGCTGAGCGACTTGCCCTGCTCCGACACGATAAGCGGAAGATAGCACTGACGCTCTTTGGGAATGAGTGAATTGTCAAGAAAAACGTATTCCATGCCGCACGATTGCAGACTCGGAATCAAATTGTTGTCCCATATGGAATAAAACAGCGGCATTCCGCGCGGGCGTTTTCCGACGGCAGAACGAATTTCGCTCGTCATCAGCTCAATCTGACCGCTTTTGTCCTGTGGCAAGAGCAGCGGAAAAATAGGATTGTAGTAGCCGCCGCCCAAGATTTCGGCTTGTTTTCGGCTTGAGAGTTTTGAAAGCAACTGCGTGAATTCGGGATGCTCCCGATCAATCCAAGAAAACAACGGTCCTGAGAATGAAACGGCACATTTGTTTTTTGGCTGCCCATAGATAAATGAAACGATGTTCTTGTACACACGCTGATACCGCTCCTCAAAATCTGCGGTGCGTGAGAGAATGGAAGACCGGGCTGTCACATAAAAACAAATGGTAAGGACATTCATACACTAGCGACCCTTCACCTGTTTGAGAAGTGTATACCATGCATACCAAAATTTAAAGCATTTTTCCGTCGGTTTCGTGTTATTTTCTTCGGTACGCGGCGCGAGCGAAATCAAGTGCACGGGGCACGATGAAAGACAGTCTCCGCAGCCATCGCACAGGTTTGAGACAACAGCCTTCCCCTGCTGAATCGAAATCGCTTTCTGCGGACACTGTTCGATACAATCACCGAAGCCGATACAGATATTCGGATTCGCATATTCCGAAGAATAGATGCTGTGGAAGAGCCGGCAGTTTTTCTCACCCTTATAGAGCAGCCGTTTTTCAGCGGAAGCGGCATCAGCATCATCAGACGCAATCACGGCGATTTTTGACACATCAGGCTTCGAGAGCGGAAAATCCTTTGTATCGGCAAACTGGAGCTCCGTCGCGAGCGAGTCATTTATACCCTCATAGCGAAGCTTGAGTGCCGGGATAAAAAAACAGAACAGATAGAAAATCGCGAGCGTAATGATGAGCAGCATCAAAAAAAGCAAAACGAGCGAGAGAATCACTGTGCGCCTCCCCCAAGATACAGATTAAACCACGAAATATTAAAGCCACAGATTGCCGTCATGATGATTGCAAGGCAGAGCAAGAGCACGCAGTACGTTTTGATTCCTGATTCAGTTGAATAGAAACTGACCCGTTCCCGCACGCAGTGAAACAAAACCACCATGCAATAAAACGAGAGAATACTCACGCACGAAATAACGACCGCATACCCGATGCCGATGCCTTCATTGAGGCCGAGGAACACGGCAAGCAGCGGAATTGAAAACTCAGCGGGAGACTGACGCACGCCGATTCCGACGAAAATCTCAATAAGACTTGTAAAGAGGATAAACACGAGCGTCGCAATGAACGGAAACAACTCGCACAGATGCACAGGAACGAGCAACCAACTCAAAAGCAGGTAGCTGACCGCCGTCGTCGCGCTCGCAGAGAGCAAAGCCTTAATGCAGGCAAGCAGTGCCGATGAGAACGCCGTGCGGTACGAAATCGATTTGTTTATGCCGATACCGTAAAACAGCACGGCTGAGGCGGAAATAATATAATAGGCTAACGTGGCAATCATACGCTCTTATGCTCCATCAGTCAAAAACGACGTTTGATAAAATCTTGAATTTTTTAAGGACGAAAATGTACAGGGCAAGCAGAACCGAAATCAGCACGAGGCTTCCCGGAATTGTCGCCAGAAACACGCTCGCACTCGCGCTCTCAAGATTGTACGGAAGATGCAGGACGATAATCTGCTTCCAACCGGGCAGCGTAATCGTTCCATAGCCAACGACATCGCGAAAAAACACGAAGAGCAGCAAGAAAATCGTCATGAACGCGCTCTTTATCATATTTGAGGCGAGATGCTTTTTCAGCCCTTTTTTGTAATCGAGGAAGAAAAAATCGATGACGACCGCAACGAGCGTCGGCAAAAAAATGCAGTATCCGAGCGTGAGCGCGGCAATCGGGCAGATGATAATCAAAATCTGCTTGTAGAAAATGCTGAGCCCCACAATCGTAAGCGCGAGAATCGCATTGCGCATTTCAGCGAGCTGCATGTGGTGAATCGCGTGGAACAAAAGCGTAATCGTCGCCATCTGGATATTGAACAGAATCATCAAGAGAAGCCCGTACACGAACCGTCCCGGCACGGGAATCAAAAACGCGAGGCTTGCCGCGATGTAAAAATAGATTTTATTGCTGTCTTTCATACAAACCTCACCGTTTCTCTGTTTTATCAAGGATTTTCGGTATCATGTGCTCCCAGTAATTCATGACACCGCTTGAAAGCGATAACTGTATCGTCGTTCCCGCTTTTCCCAAGTCAGATGCATAGCCGGCAAACGTCACGCCTTTTTTTTCGTTGTAGATAAAGACAGCCGGAACCGGGCCGAGAATTGACGGAACGCGCACGATGACACCGTAATATTTCTCAGTCTGATTCCCGTCTTTTTTGAGCAGCGAATAGACAGCCGAGCTTGTTGAAATGTTTGCATTGAGCTCAAGATACTTTCCGACGGAAAACGAGCCGTGCGAATAGTCATCGAGGACGACCTGCATTTCCTGCGCAAGAGCCGTCTTCCATGAATTGCGGGAGACGAGCGTCATCGTAACGAGAATCGCGGTTATACCAAAAATGATTCCAAAAAACGTGGCGAAGATGATGAGATATTTTTTTACTTCGGGCTTCAGCTGGAAATTACGCATTCGTTCCCTCCCGCACCGACGCTACATTTTCGGCAAGCACCGAATCCGTGAACTTCTGCGAGATATGATTCTCGAAGCTCTGTATAAGGAGCGAGACGATGTTTGAAATCAAAATCGTAAACGCGAATCCAGCCGGCGACATACCCGCGCCCATGATGAAAAACGCGAGGATTCCCGCAAAAATGCCATAGAAATACTTGCCGCGGTTCGTAAACGGCGTTGTGCCGTGCCAATGGAGCAAAAAGAACGTGCAGAAGAGTGTTCCGCTCGACAAAAGCGCGAGGAGCACGTCTCCCTGAAAAAGCGGTCCGCCGTAGAAAATCGGCGCGCAAAAGCGAACCAAGAGCAGATATACAGCGATGAACGAAAGTGGAATAATCGGATTGAGCATGTCCATTCCCAAAAGGACAATCGACGAGAGAATCGTGAGCAGGTTGAACCGGAATGCCGGAATCGACGAATGAGAATCCCAAAAGAGCGAGACGTACCCGTCTGGAATCGAGACACCGAGCAAGCTGAACACTTTTTTGTTCAAAAACGAGGTGACGCCTACATCAAAGCTCTCCACAGGGAAGGTGCCGTTCTGAATGAGCAGGAGTGCCGGATTTCGTGACTGCAATTCAGTCATCGTCAGCGAGATTTCGGGAAAGAATTTCATGCCAATAATCCAGCAGATAGCGACGACAACGGCGATTGGATTTATCCAGGAATTGGCAAATCCGCCGAGAATACGGCTGTTGATGTACAGTACCCAGAATGTGATGAAAAAGACCGCAAACGGAGGAAAACTCGCGGGCAACAGGAGCGCAATCAGAATACCGCGAATCATGCCGCTCACCCAAACGAACGGATTCTGCCAGCGTTTTTCAGCCTTTTCAACGAGGTGATTTCCCAAGAATTCCGCGAGCAAGGCGGCGCAGAGTGCGACAAGGACAAGCACGAGCGACGAATAGCTTTTCGTCAGAAAAAGCATGAGCACTTGCAGCAGCAGCAAGCCGAATATAACATACGACTCGGTTCTGACCGATGGGCGCAGATAAGAAAAAGGACTCAAGAAAACAGATGCATACAGCCGTTGTTTTGATTTCATTCGTTCGTATCCTCAGTTTTTGCGTATTTTAAGAGCGATATAGTCTGTCTGAGCGGAATGCGCGACGGACATACGGAATTGCACAAGCCGCATTCGATGCACAAAATTGCAGAGTCAGCGATTGTCGTTCCGCTCAGCACAGAGCCTTCATACTCAGGGAGATGGGCGATTCGATATAAATTTCCCGGCCACAGGCCAACCGGACAGATTTTCCGGCAGTTTCCGCAGCGAACGCAGGATTCGGTGCGCTGCATTTTCACCTGCGAAACAGGAACAAATTCGACCGACTTGACCGTGCTTGAAATCGGGATGTCGAGACTGCTGACCGCTGTGCCAGACAGGATACCGTTTATGACAATTTTTGAGAGCGTGCGCTTGAATCCGCCGCATTGCTCTACCAGAGATTTGAGCGGCGTTCCAATTTTTACGTTCATGACGGCAGCGGCATTGAGACATTCTCCCGTCACATGCACAAATGTTCGCAAGACAGGCATATCGAGCGCAACCGCATTGTAAACGTTGAGCGCGGTCGTGGCATCGATGAACAAATCATTTTTCCCGAGGTGCGCGAATTCACTACCCGAATGCGTTTTTCTGACCGCGGACACGATATCGTGCATCGTTCCCGCAGGATATTTTTTCGTCTCCATCGGCTGCAAGACGAGCGCGACGTCTTTCGGAACGTATGAGCTGAGATGCGCATCGTCGGAAAAGAGCGCGCTGTCAGATGCCGCATACGCAATGATTACCGATGACGCACCAACGGCGCGCGCCATGATGGCAGCCCCGGTAAGCACATCGCGCAGGTATGTCTGAGCGACAAACTGCTCCGTCACCCGGCTCGGATCGTCATCAAAAAGCCGAACGACGACGGAATGAGCTTTTTTCGCACGGAAATGCTGCATCTGCGCATACAATGGCACAGGGTGCAAAAACGTATTTATAACGCCCGCTTCTTTTATCGCATAGGCGAGCGTCTGCCCTTCAAAATTCTGCCAGTTCTGGACAAACTGCTTTTTTCCGAGATACGAAAGCTGCCCCGAAAGCGACACCGCCGCCATCAAGCCCTGCTTTCCGTCAGGATACTGCGTCTGCTCGATTGCCGTTACGATTCCCGGAATTGAGGCATGCACGCATGAGTTGTCTGATTTTGCAATGACCTCCCCCTCTTTTACCGTATCACCTTCCTTTACGAGCACGACGAGCGATTTCACATCATGCTCGGCAAGCGGGATGAATGCCGTTTTCGGCAAAAAGGCATGGAGCGGAACGGAAAAGGTATTTTTATCGACAGAAACAAAATTAGATGCTGAGACCATATCGTTTTCTTCCCACAATGTAATAGACAGCCAGCGCAATCGGAACCGCGATGAAAACCAGCAGAAGCAGAGAGCCGAATTTTTCTGATGATGACGCGCCCGTGCTCTTCGCGTATCCGAACGACGTATGTTTTCCCTGCTTGAGCATCATCTTCTCAAGAGCCGGATAATCAAGCTTTTCTACGGAATTGTACACCATGTCACGGAATTGCGCGTTAAAGACATACGCCTTGTTTTCGACCACCGTAATCGTACCATCTGCATTCTCGACATAATCCGTTATCGCCACCGATTCGTTTTCAGCAGGCTCGGAAAACTGAGCCTCGCCGATTTTTCGGTAGGGAAACGTAATCGTGTTCCAGCTCCAGTTCACCACATCGTTCATGTTCGCGAGTGAAGACTCAGCGCTGCCCACCGGAGACGGAAGAGACGGACGCGCCGCACTTTCAGCAAGATTTGAGACCGCACCTGAAAAATGGTAGGCGGCAAGAATGCAGACTATAGAGATGGCAAGTGCACCGAACAATCTGATGCCCAGATGACCGACAACCGGCATCATGTGCGCGCTCCGAATGAACACCGGCTTGAAATCATAGCGGGCTTCTTGCTTTTTGTCGAAGAGATAGTACAAATAGAGCACAGAAACCGTTGCGACACAGGAGAGCGCATAAAAAACAGAAACGAGCGGCGAAGAAAACAGAATGACGAGCACTGGCGCGAGGAACAGCACCAGTATGTACGGCGAATTAAGCGCAACCCGCAAAAATCCAGCTCTCTTCCACAAGCGGTGGAACAAGAAAAGCGCGAAGACGCACAAACACGCACCTGCCGCCGCGCTGTACAACGGCTGAGAAAATGCAAACAAGAGCGGGAACACGCATGACAACAGAAACGGCATCCGATTTTTTGAAAAAAAACAGAGCGCTACGGCAAACAGACAGGAAATCAGCGGCGCGACAAACGGAAACGAACTCTTGCCGTCAGTGCCTGCCGCCGTTCCCTGAAACGCAGAAAGCTCAAGCACGGAAAGAGCGAGCATGGAGGTTTGGTTTTCGGGAACATAAAACACCAACGCGTTCTGCGTTTTGTCCGTAAAGAACAAATTGCGACGGAAGATATATGAATCCTCGTTCTGAGCCTGTATGGGTGCGACAGGAGAAAGAAGCGGCACGTGCTGATTCGAGCGCGAGATGACATCATGACAGCCATGCTTGTCGAGGACAGCAAGAACATCATCTTCCGAAAGAGTCTGAGAATAGACGTAGAGAACCTGATAGCCTTTCCACAGCTGAGTCATCGGCACAGAGCGAAACTGACAGAGCAACACAAGCACAAGGAGACAAACCACAGCGGGAACAGTATATTTTACTTCAAACTTCATAATTTCAATTCACTATGTAATTTTTATTGTCTAGAGTACGGAAAAAGCGATTCCGATAAAAAAACCAAGCAGACTTCCAACGAACGCTTCCATCGGTGAATGCCCGTTGACCTCCTTGAGCTTTTTAAAATCAGAAACAAGACCTTTTTCTTTGATAACTTCACCGATTTCATTGAGACGGCGCGCCTGCCTGCCGTTTGCCCGCCTGACGCCGACTGCATCGCGGATAGTCACCAGATAAAACACGAGCGCAAGGATAAAAATATCTGAATCAATGCCAGAACGATATGCGATAGTCGTGCACAAACACGCCGTTATTGCCGAATGACTAGAAGGCATGCTCCCCGTGCGCCATAAAAGCAGCTCAAACATTTCGTGAATGGAGTGAACTTTCCCTGAAAACAGTTTGATGATGGTCTTGATAAACTGTGCACAGAGCCAGCTAAAAATACACGCCAAGAACACAGGACTCTCGATTAACTTATGCAACTGTTCACCAGCATTTGACCACATGGGCTCTATTGTAACAGTCGAAGCCGTTTTAGTCTATATTACACACTTGCCTGCAAAAACGCGCTTTTTTATAATAGAGCGCATGGATTTCACGCACGTTACGCTCGGTCCTGACGACGAAGGCCGCAGAATCGACAAGGTTCTGCGCCGTTTTTTGAGCGAAGAAAGTCTCTCATCCCTTTACAAATCGCTCCGAAAGGGGCTCATTAAAATCGACGGCAAAAAATGCGAGGGCAGTTTCCGCGTACACGAGGGAAGCGAAATCCAAATAGCCTCGTTTCTCATCAAAACGGAGTCAGACAGTACAAAACCGGCGAAACACATTCCCGCGTTAGACAAATCTTCCCTTATTTTCAAAAATGACTTTCTCGCTTTTATCAACAAGCCCTACGACATTCCCGTGCAGCCATCGTCGCACAGTTCCATTTCGCTCACCGAAATAGTGCAAAACGATTACGAGCGCACGCACACAGAAAGCCGCTCGCTCTCATTCAGGACGGGCGCGCTTCACCGGCTCGACCGAAAGACGACCGGCATCATCGCATTCTCGCAGAATCTTACGGGTGCGCAGTGGTTTTCCGCGCAGATACAGGCGCACGAACTCGAAAAAAACTACCTTGCCGTCATCGAAGGACACCTCGGAACAGCGGAAGAATGGGCAGATGACATCGCAAAAGATACACGCCAAAACGGAACGGCCTTCCACACCGTGAGCGTCAACTCGCCCGGCGGAAAACGCTCGCTTTCGACCGCCATCCCGCTCGCATACGGAGCAGTTTCGGAGCGGGGCGCGCACCTGCCGCTCACGCTCGCGCGATTTTCCATCAAAACCGGTCGAACGCACCAAATCAGAAGCCAGAGCGCTCATCATGGCTATCCGCTCTTCGGAGACACAGCGTACGGCGGCACAAAAATCGCAGGCGCGCACGCACGTCAGGATTTTTTTCTTCACGCATACGAGCTTCGCTTTCCGCGCGACAATCCGCTCTCGCTCCCTGAATCGCTGCTCGCTCCGCTTCCCCGCCCATTCGTACAATTTGTCGAGGAATATTTCAGCAAAACGTTGATAAATTGCGAATCGCTCCTTATAATTTAAAGCAGTCAAGGATGCTCCGCACACAATGAATACACTGTTTCTCAAAGAATTGCTCGGTCTCGAAAAAAAAGGAATGATGGTCTACGCATTCTACGGTCCGAGTGGCACGGGCAAAAGTTTCAGGGCAAAACTAGTCGCCCAGCAGTATGGCATCACAGCGGTCATCGATGACGGTCTGCTCATCCAAGACGACGAAATTCTGGCGGGAAAATCAGCAAAACTCGAAAAAAACTACATGGGTGCCGTCCGCGTCGCCTTGTTCGACGACAAGGAGCACCGAGACGGGGTCGCGCGCGCAATCCAAAAAACAAAAATCAAAAAGATTCTGATTCTCGGCACATCCGAAAAAATGGTGAACAAAATCGCCGTCCGATTGCAGCTTCCCCTGCCCGAAAAATACATCAGAATCGATGAAATCGCCACGCCCGAGCAGATGGACGAAGCCCGCCGCAGCCGCCAAATTGAAGGAAAACACGTCATTCCCGTCCGCGCCTACGAAGTCAAGAATCAGTCATACTCAAAGATTTTCTACGACTCAATCCGCGTCTCAACCGCAAAAAACCGCTTCATTCTGCGCCTGCTCAACAAATTCCTCAAAAGAAACGCCCCGGACACACTCTCTCAGAACACAAAGCTCTTTGAAAAATCGGTCGTCCGTCCTGCATTCTCTCAGCAAGAGCGCAAAGACGTGTCTCACGCCGTCCTCGCACAGATGACGATGAATTTCATCGGTGAATTTAACGCAGAAGTCAGAATCAAAAAACTCACCATCCGAAACGAAAAATCAGGCTACAGTTTCGTGCTCACGGTCGATGTTCCGCTCGGTCGGGAACTCACCCAAATCAGCATCGAGCTTAAAGATTTCGTTATTTCCATGATAGAAAAAAAATCAAAAGCCCGCATCGAGGACGTGTACATCGTCATCGACAAACTCTTGCAGCCAAAATCAGCATAAAAACGAAAAAAAAGAAACCACAGACTGCACAGATTGAATTTCATAATCTGTGCAGTCTGTGGTTGATATTCTCTGTGTTCTCTGTGAACTCTGTGAGAAATTTTAATTAAAAATCACCGCCCACAGGTTGTAGTGCGCGAAGACTGAGACCGCGACGAGCGAGACCGTTGACATAATCTTGATGAAAATATCCATACACGGGCCGACCGTGTCTTTGAGCGGATCGCCTACGGTGTCGCCGACGACTGCCGCGTCATGCACCGCGTCGTAGCCCTCGCCGCCTTTTTTGATGCCAGCCAAGCCGCCCTGCTCGATGAACTTTTTGCCGTTGTCCCACGCGCCGCCCGCGTTACCCGTGAAGAGCGCAATCATAATCGCACAAATCGTTGAGCCAATCAAAATGCCGCCGACGAAATTCGCGCCGAACAAAAGACCGCACACAACGGGAATGACCACCGCCATGAGAGCCGGCACCTTCATCTGACCGATTGAGCCTTTCGTTGAGATTCCGATACACGTCTTGTAGTCGGGGTCGCTCGTTCCCGCCAAAATGCCGGGGTTCTCCTTGAACTGACGGCGCACTTCTTCGACCATCTTTCGAGCCGCGTTCGCAACCGCGTCAATGAGCATGCCAGAGAACAAGAACGGAATCGCGCCGCCCACGATAGCACCAGCAAGCGTCATCGGCTCCATGATGTTGAGCTGAGGCACTCCCCCAGTGAGCTTTTCGCCCGGAATTGAATACATGTACGAGAGCATGAGCGAGAGAGCCGCCAAACCGCCAGAGCCGATTGCAAAGCCCTTTCCGATTGCCGCCGTGGTGTTTCCAACCGCGTCGAGCGTGTCAGTGATTTCGCGAACGCCTTCGGGAAGCTTTGACATTTCGGCAATGCCGCCCGCGTTGTCAGAAATCGGGCCGTATGTGTCAACAGAAACCGTGAGCGAGACGAACGAGAGCATTCCCATCGCGCTCATCGCAACTCCGTACAAGCCCGCAAGATAGTACGCGAGAATGATTCCCAAGCCCAAAATGATACACGGAAGCATACAAGAGTTCATGCCCAAAGCCAAGCCTGAAGTGATTGTGAGCGCACTTCCCTCGCGGCTCGCCTCTGCCAGTCGCTTTGTGGGATTGTAGTCAGAAGAAGTGTAATATTCCGCCACGATTCCGATTAAAATGCCCGCCACAACGCCGACCGCGCCGCCGATAAATGGAGAAGCCCAGCCCGCCTTGAATCCGAGAGCAGCAAAATCCAAGCCCTTGCCGTTGAACAAGAAGTAAGAAAGGCACAAGCCTGCAACGAGCGTGATTCCCGCGCCAATCCAAGTCGCCGCGTTCAGCTGCTGATGGACTTTCTTTGACTTTGAGAGATTTTTGACGAGAAGCGAAGCCACGCCCAAAATACAGGCAAGAAGACCGCTCGCCGCAAACGCAAGCGGGAATGTGTAGAGCGCGTTCAGAGAATCAGACGGAACGCCCACTTTGACGATTAAATTGTATGCAAGCGCGATTGCCGCAACGATTGAAGCGACATAGCTTTCAAGCAAATCTGAGCCTAAGCCTGCGACATCCCCTACATTGTCGCCGACATTATCAGCGATGGTGGCAGGATTTCGCGGGTCGTCTTCGGGGATATGCGCCTCAGTTTTTCCGACCAAGTCAGCGCCCATGTCAGCCGCCTTCGTGTAGATTCCGCCACCGACACGGTTGAACATAGCGACCATAGAGCAGCCCAACGCGTAGCCTGAAAGAATGTTCGGGAATTTTATGATTTCGATTTTGGTAAGCCAGCATTTTGCCGTCTCAAGATTGTCGAGCCATCCAAGACCAAGCCCGAACACGCAGAACACAATGCCCAAGCCGAGCAAAGCAAATCCGCCCACGCACAAGCCCATGACCGAGCCGCCGCGGAAGGCAACTTTTAAAGTCTGACCGATGTTCTCGGTTTTACGAGCCTCGTTCGTAACGCGCACATTCGCGTAGGTCGCGATTTTCATGCCGATAAAGCCTGCGCTTGCCGACATGACCGAGCCGAGCAAGAGGGCGACGGCAACATACCAGTCGAGCGCGAGCCACACAATAACGGCCACGACAAGAACGACCCACACCAACACCTTGTATTCATATTCGATGAAAGTGTTAGCACCGACACGGATTGCAGACGCGATTTTTGCCATCTGTTCCGTTCCTTCTTCGAGCTTTTTAACCTTAAAGAAGTTAAAAGCCGCATACGCCAGGGCAGCCAACGCTGCCAAAAGCAACAAACCGATGAAGTTCATGGTTTTTCTCCTTCCCCGTAGGGAACATTTTGAAATTGCGACCATGATACCACATCGGTTTATCTAAGTTTTGTTAAAATTATGGATTTTTCCGTACTTTTTTATAACAGGATTACAAATCTTTTCCCGTGATTTTCTTTACGCACTCGTGGTAAAGCTCGCTCGTTTTTGCCACGACATCGGCGGGAACTTCCTTGATGTTCGGGTCGCCGGCGAGGTTGTTTGCTTTGAGCCAGTCGCGGATAAACTGCTTGTCGTAGCTCGCGGGGCTTGTTCCCACTTTGTATTCGCTCGCGTTCCAGAATCGGCTTGAATCGGGGGTGAGCACTTCGTCAGCCAGGACAAGCTCGCCGTTTTCATCAAGACCGAACTCAAATTTGGTGTCGGCGATGATGATTCCGTTCTTTGCCGCGTGGTCGTAGCATTTTTTGTAGATTGCAAGCGCGGTTTTCTCAATCTTCGTGCCGAGTTCCGCCCCCAAGTCGTTTTTCATGTAGTCGAGCGTGACATTGATGTCGTGCCCTTCCGCCGCCTTTGTTGAAGGAGTGACAATCGGCTCATCGAGTTTTTCTGCCTGCTCGTATTTTTTGGTGAACGAGTGACCCAAGAACGGCTCGCCCTTTTTGTAGGCTTCGTACATACTTCCGAACATGTAGCCGCGCACGATGACTTCGTATGGAATCATCTTGAGTTTTTTGACCAAAATCGTTCTTCCCTCGTACTCAGGCTTTTGGAATTCAGCAGGCATGTCCTTTAAGTCAGAAGAAATCATGTGGTTCTTCGTGATGTCCTTCGTTAAGTCAAACCAAAAATTTGATAGCGCGTTCAAGACTTTGCCTTTATCAGTAATCATGGTCGGCAGAATGACATCGAACGCAGAGATTCGGTCGGTGGTGACGATGACCATGCGCCCGTCTTCCAAATCATACACTTCGCGGACTTTTCCGCTGATAATCTTTTTCATTTTAAACCTCGTTATCCACAGATTAACACAGATGTGCACAGATTACATGTTTATCCAAGTGAAAAACTTTCAGAAAATTGCGAAAGATTTTCGAATAACATAAATTCATAATCTGTGATAATCTTTCTAATCTGTGGATTATTTTATCTTTATTTTCCAAGTTGAACAAGATGAAACAAAATATTATAGTTACGACATTGTGTTAGTTCGTTATTCTTCAGATTCTCGGGGAAAGCCTGTCAAAAAGGCTGTTATTTATACGAAAGAAGAACATAAGATTCCGGTAAGCCAAGTTGACCCCGACGCGCTTTATATTATCAGACATTTGCGTGAGTGCGGATACGACGCGTATATCGTGGGCGGTGCTGTGCGCGACCTCATCGTAGGCAAAAAACCGAAGGACTTCGACATCGTAACCGAGGCCACGCCCTCAAAAATCAAAAAGCTCTTCCGCAATTCGCGCATCATCGGAAAGCGGTTTCGCCTTGTACATGTTTTTTTCGGTCAGAAGATTTTTGAAGTCTCGACCTTCCGCTCAATCGTTGATGGCTCGGTTGGGAACTCGTTCGGCACGATGGACGAGGACGTTCAGCGGCGCGATTTTACGCTCAACGCGCTCTACTACGACCCGCTCAAAGAACAGGTGATTGACTATGTAAACGGCGTTGAGGATATTAAAAAGAAAGTTATTCACCCGGTGATTCCGCTCGACCGCATTTTTGTAGAAGACCCAGTGCGAATGCTCCGTGCCGTAAAATACAGCGCGACCACAGGCTGCAAATTGCCCCACTCGCTCAAAACCAAAATCCGAAAGAGCGCGCATTTGCTCTCGCCTATCTCGCCTTCCCGTCTCACCGAAGAATTGCTTAAAATCATCAATTCAGGGCACTCCTACGAGATTGTTTCGGCGGCAATGGATGCTGACCTTTTTATGTATCTGCAACCCTCTGCCTGCGCCCTCATGTACGCAAACAAAGCATACGAGAAAAAATACATGCAGCACCTAAAAGACTTGGATTCGCTCGTAAAATCAGAGCCAGAGTCACGGCTTGGGAAACGGCTCACCTACATCGTCTACGATTTTATTTCTGCGCTCACTGACTGGCAGCAGGAAGTTTCCACAAAAACAGCGGCAGGCGAACTCTACACGAAAACATGGAACCAGTGCCGCCATTTCGTGCTCCCGATGAATCCCCAGCGCACCGAACTTGAATACGCGATTAAGAACACGCTCACACAGCTCGGCGTGGGAGTAAGGATTGGAAGAAAAAAAGGAAAATTGAAAACGGAAAATTGAAAATCCCCTCACAGAGAGCACAGAGGTCACAGAGTGAATTTTCTTATTACGAAATATTCTCTGTGTTCTCTTTTGCTCTGTGAGGAATTTACTTCACCGCTTTCGCGATAATTCCTCCGCCGATAATCACATTCTCTCGGTAGAACACCGCGCTCTGACCGGGCGCGACTGCCCGCTGAGGCTCGGCGAATGTGACAAGCCACGGTTGCCCTTTGTACGAAAATGTATCATCTTCGCCTGGAGCATAGCGGCTCACTGTGGCTTTTACGGGGCGGCTTGCAAGGCGGATTTTTACCTCGCACTCAAAATTCTCCGGCGGCTCAACATCGGCTGGCCACACGAAATCGTCTGCGATGAGTGCGCTTGAATTCAAGGCTTCGGCGGGCGCGAGCACGACCACATTGTTCTTCGCGTCGATTGCCTGCACATAGACCGGGTAGCTTGCCGCCACCCCAAGCCCGCGCCGCTGACCGATTGTGTAATGCTCGATTCCCTTGTGGCGACCGAGAACATGGCCGTCAAGGTCGATGATGTCACCGGGAACGGCAGGCTTGTCTGCAAAGAGAATGTCAAAATACTCCTCGCCGATAAAATCCTGACTTTCCTCGCGGTTCGCCGCTTCAAGCCCCGCTTTTTTGGCAAGCTCAAAGACCTCAGCCTTTTTCATTGTGGCGAGCGGGAATCGCACCTTTTCAAGCACGCTGCTCGGGATTCGGTGGATAAAATAAGTCTGGTCTTTCGTGACATCTGCCGCCGTCGAAATCATGCACGGCTTCTTGTCCGTTCCGAAAATTCCTTCCGTTGGGCGCACGATTTTCGCATAATGCCCCGTGCAGAAATAGTCGTAGTCAATGTTGAGGTTTTGGATTCCGTCGAGCAACGCGCCGAATTTGATGTAGCGGTTACACTGTATGCAGGGGTTCGGCGTTCTGCCAGCGCGGTATTCCGCCTTAAAGTATTCGAGGACTTTTTCTTTGTAGGCTTCGGCAACTTCAATCACATGGTATTCGATTCCGTGCTCATCGCAAAATTTCTGACATTCTTCTATATTTTCTTCTTCGCCCGGCCCGTAGCACGCTTCTTTCATGGGCTTTGCGCTCTTTATTTCGGGCAAATGACCGTCCCAGAGCGACATCGTGACTCCGATAACGCGGCAGCCCTTCTCTTTGAGCATGAGGGCAGTCAAAGTCGAATCGACCCCGCCGCTCATCCCGACGACAACCGTATCGCCCGCCTGTGGCATATCTAACACTTCATAATTCATATCTACCTATTCTAACACAAGGTTGATTTTCTATTCAACAGAGTCTGATTTTACTTTATTTCTTAAAAACAAAAAACTTGACGGCGAAATATTCCGATGATAAGATTAGTAATCTGCAAAAAATAGCAGATAATTTCAAAAAACATACCGTTTAGTAAGGGAGTCAAATGTTCACGTCAGATGCGATTTCTTACGTTCCTTTGTTTTGTACGGCAGTTGTAGCAATTGTTCTCGGAGTGCTCATTACCGTTATCAAAATCAGGAGAACCGCAAAAGTCAGTTTCATTGCATATTTTGCACTTTTAGTCGTCATTTTTGCCTGTATTTATACCGCGCTCAATCCCGGAATGATGTTATTTGCGTTGCTCATACTTCTTGCAGCCCTCTTACTCATTCCGTATTGTGTTATGCTCGCATTCGGAAAGCCTCAGCACATTGTCACCGAGGAAGAAGAAAAAGAAGAAGCCGAAGAAGCCACTGTTCCAGAGGTAATCGTCGAAGCCATTGAAGCAGAAAAAATCGATCTTGTCGAAAAAGGTCAGAATTTCGTCTCGCTCGCAGCAGAATCATTCACAAACAAAGACGGATTCCAGCAACTTCTCGATGAAATAAACAAAACCTGCATTGAAGTCACAAAAGCAAACGGCGGTGCTGTTCTTATGGTCGATGAATTCGAAGATTTGGTCACCGTCAAATCATTTAGCGGCGACTTCCCGCCGCCGTACAAACTTCCTGACGACCTTCCGCATAAGCCACTCCGCGTTTCAACAAGTTTCAAATACGCACAGTTTCCACTCCGTGACAACATTTTCGGCGAAGTCGCCACCGCAGGAAAAGCAGAATTGCTTGCCGTCCCCACCATTGACGACCGCATTTTTGAAAATGGACCGGAAGACTTCTTAAAGCTCGGCAGTTTCATCTTCATTCCTATCAAATTGCACGGAAGCGATATCGTTGTCGGTCTCATCGCGCTCTCACGCAACCCGGGAACAGAGCCGTTCAACGAGGAAGAATTTGGCTGGGCTCAGACGCTTGCAGGATTCGCCGAGTCAGCGTTGCAGACAACGCTCCGCTTCAAACAATACAACGAAAAGCAAGAACTCACCAAAGAGGCTGGCATCGCTTCAAACATTCAACTGTCGCTTCTTCCCAAAAAATTGCCGCCATTGGCTGGCTTGAATGTCGGCACATACACCGAGCACACATCGGGAGTTTGTAGCGACGCGTACGATGTCATTCCCGCGCGCGCAGACCGCACTTCATTCGTTGTCATGGACGTCGCAGGAAAGGGCATGAACGCACTCCTCGTCATGACGATGATTCGCGCTATGTTCCGCCTCATCGTCAACACAACGCAGAGTGCTGGTACAATCCTCAGCTGGGCAAACCGCGGTATCTGTAGTGAAATGAACCTCGATCACTTCGCATCAGTGGCGCTCATCAACTACGACCCCACAAAACGAAAGGTGCAGCTTGCAACAAGCGGAAGCGTTCCCGTTCTCAGATTCAACGCAGCAAAGAACGCAATCGAAAAGGTTTCAACTACCTGCGAACCGATTGGCGTCGAAAAAACAACAACTTATAAAGATATTGAGTTTACAGCAAACCAAGGAGATATTATAATAAGTTATACTGATGGCTTGGTCGAAGCCTTGAACACGCAAGGGCAGCAATATTCAATCGCGGCTCTCAGCGCTATCATCAAGGCAAATGCCAAATCATCTGGCAAAGATATTGCAAATCTTGTAAAAACAGATATCAAGAAGTTCATTGGTACAGAGGCGCTGCACGATGACCAAACGCTTCTTATTCTTAAAATTCAGTAACTAAAGGAGTTAATTTATGGAACTGAAAATTAGAAAAAATGGAGAAGTTTATATCATAGATGTAAACGGCGAAATGGATCTTTACAACTCCTATAAATTAAAGGAACTCGTCATGAAAATGCTTGAGAAGAATGTAAAGAGCTTCATCATCAACCTTGAGCAGGTCGACTACATCGACTCGTCTGGAATCGGTGCGCTCATCTACATCTGCTCTACCATCAAAAAGATGAACCTCAAGCTCGCCATCTCAAACATTCATGGCTCTGTAAAGAAAGTTATCGAACTCACAAAACTCATGGGCTACTTCCCTATCGCAAACAGCGTTGAAGAAGCATTGCTCATGGTAAATGAATAAAAAAGGAGAGGACAGAAATGGAACAGATTAAAGAACTTCGCTCAGACGATAACGATCCGTTGTTCGACACCACGAACATGCTCTACAAGGAATTCCCGTCAGATTTCCGCCAGATTCGCTACTTCACACTTCTTATTGTTCAGTCAGCGCCGCTTGAAATCAAGGAAATCAACCTTCTTGAGCAGCAGATTTCAGAAGTCATCAAAAACGCCGTCAAACACGGCAACAACTGCGACATCAACAAAAAGGTCAAAGTGTGGTATTCATTCAGCCCGTCACACGCGCACATCATCGTGCAGGACGAGGGCGAGGGCTTTAAAGATTTGGAAAAATGGAACGAATTCAACCGCAAACGTTTGGAAGCGCTTCACAATTCAGACTTTGAGCAGCTTGCAAACTACGTCTCATTCCGCACAAAAAAGTCAGACGATCAGGACGGCGGTAACGCATTGTTCGCCGCTCTCGAATATTGGGACGGCGGCTATGTCTACAACGGCAAGCGCAACGGCGTTGCAATGCTCAAGAAATTCCAGAAAAAGCACTTGGGCGTAGCAGTCGAGGATTAAATTTCTCACAGAGTTTAAGAGAACACAGAGAGTTCTTCATAAAAGCAATAAAAACACCATAGTTCTGTTATTTAAAAAACAGAATTGTGGTGTTTTTTATTTCATATACAAAATTTTCTCTGTGAACTCTGTGTTCTCTGTGAGGAATTTATTTTACAACGCTTTTCAGCACATCGAGCGTTTCTTGGGCAGTGGCTTCCCAGTTGAATTTTTTTGCCCAGGCGCTCCCCTCTTTTATCATCTTTTTTCGAAGCGGCACATCGGTTGCGATTTTTTCGATAGCAGTGGCGATTTCTTCAAGATTTGAACTGTCAAACAGAATCGCTTTTTCACCCGCGATTTCCTGCAACGCGCCCGCTTTTGCGCACGCGACGGGAATTCCTGTTGCCATTGCCTCCAAAATCGGAAGACCGACGCCCTCAATCTCAGACGGGAACAAACAGCCCTCACTTCCAGCATAGAGCGCGGGGAAACTTTCGTGCGGAAAATAGCCCGTAATGAAAATATCCGAGGCAAACGGTGAATTGAGCGCGGCTTTTTTGACCGATTCGGCGCACTCGCCCTCGCTTCCGGCAAGCACCAGGCGGTGCGGCAAATTCGTCTTCTTTTTGAAAATCTCGAATGCTTTGATAAGCTCGACGTGGCGCTTTAATGGCGAGGACATTTTTGACGCGTACAAAAAATAGGGGCGGCGGATTGCGAACGGTTTAATCATCTCGCTCTCTGCCGTAATCAACTCGCGCGGATAAAACACTGAGTGATTGATGCCGTTGTGCACGACCGTGATTTTTTCTTGGTTGATGCCAAGCCGTTTTAGGTCTTTTTTGACAAAATTGCTCGGCGCGATGATTTTATTGACTTTTTTGAGACTGTGCTTGATTCGCGCGCGCTCGGCGAGGGTCTTTGTTGCAAAAAGCTCGGAAACGATGTCATTCACGACGGCAACCGAGGGAGTCGAAAAATGGAGTGGCATCGCATACGAAGACGCAGGGAACAAGAGCGCGTCATATTTTTGTTTTTTGGCGAACGAATTGCACAACAGCATGTGCCAGGCTTTTTCGGCACGCTCCGTGTCGGGAAGCAATACGCTCTCAAAACCGATGTTGCTGTCACGCCCGAACGTGTAGCGGTCGATTTCCGCGCCGAACAGTTCAAACTGCGTTTCTTCTGTGTTCTGAAAATGCTGGGAAAGAGAACTTAAATACGAGCCGATTCCAGAGCGACCGTGCTCACAGCCGAAAGTGTCAATGCCGATTTTCATGTTTGCAACTCGCTTGTATTATAGCAAAAAGGGCGCGTCTCTGCTATACTAAGAGCATGGACTTCACATCTCTCACAATCGAAGAAACATACACAAAAAAACTCGAAGCACATCAGATTACCGAGCCAACGGCGGTTCAGGCGCAGGCAATTCCCGAAATTTTAAAAGGCACGTCGCTTCTCTTTCAGAGCGAGACGGGAACAGGGAAAACGCTCGCCTATCTCCTTCCCCTGCTTCAAAATATCGAAAAACAGGAAAATCCAAAAAAAGAAGTGCGAATCGTTATCATTGCGCCCACGATTGAGCTTGCCTCACAGATTAAAACGCAGGTTCAGCTCGTCACTGAAAGCAAAACTGCCCTTCTCGTAGGCGGTGCGCCAATCAAGCGGCAGATTGAGCTTTTAAAAGAAAAGCCGCTCGTCGTGATTGGCGGTCCTGCCCGCCTTTTGGAACTCTTCCATCTCAAAAAACTCAAACTTGACGGAGCGCAGGCACTCGTTCTTGATGAAGTTGACCGCCTCACCGCAAAAGAAATGATTAGTGACACGGTTGAGCTTATCAAGGCGATGAAAAAAGACATTCAGCTTATCGCCGCGAGCGCAACGATTACAAAATCAACGCAGAAAATCTTACAGGACACGCGCATAAAGCAGAATGGCACGACCGAAAGCGACTTAAAAACGCTCTTTTTGCCGCCCGAAGATGTATTGCGAAAACGAATCACGCATTACGCGCTCTTTGCCGAAACGCGTGACAAAATCGAAACCTTGCGGAAACTGATTGCCGCTGAAAATCCCGAAAAAGCACTCATCTTCACCTCAAAGCTCGACCAAGTGGCTAACATCACCGCAAAATTGAAGTACCACAATATTGAATGTTCCGCGCTTACCGCAAAAACCGAAAAAACAGAGCGCAAGGCAACGATTGACCGATTTCGAAGCGGAAAAATCAAGATTCTTGTCACAAGCGATTTGGTCGCGCGGGGAATGGACATTCCGAACATTACGCATGTTATCCAAATGGACATGCCGGCAGACGACGACTTTTTCATTCACCGCGCAGGGCGAACAGCTCGCATGGGAAAAACGGGCGTGAACATCGTGATTGGAGATGCCTTTGAGATGCGAAAATACGCGGCAATCGAAAAGAAACTCAAAATAACCGTGTACCCGAGAATGTTGTACAAGGGAAAATTGGTCGATCCAAACGAAGTGATGGAAACAAGTTCCTCACAGAGCTAAAGAGAACACAGAGGTTTTTCACTCTGTGAACTCCGTGCCCTCTGTGAGGGGCAAAATCATTGAACTATAAGGCGATTTCGTGCTATACTGTTCAGAATTATTTCAAAATGAGGTTTCCTTGTGTTTCTAAAAAGTCTGGATATTTTTGGATTTAAATCGTTTGCCGACAAAACCCATGTCGAATTCGCTGACGGCATTACCGCGCTCTTAGGGCCGAACGGCTGCGGAAAGAGCAATGTCGTCGATGCGGTAAAATGGGTCTTGGCTGAGAACAAGGCAAAAAATCTCCGCGCAGACACCATGGAATCCGTCATTTTCAACGGAACGGAAACGCGCCCGCCCTTGAACATCGCCGAAGTCACGCTCACGCTCGCAAACGAAAACGGGCTTCTCAAATTCGATGATTCAGAAGTCGCTCCCTCGGAAGTCACGCTCAAACGCCGCCTCTACCGCTCGGGCGAAAACGAATATTACATCAACAACAAGCAGGTCGGGGCTACGGCAGTGCGCCGCCTTTTCATGGACACGGGCGTAGGAAAAGCCGCCTATTCCGTCATGGAACAGGGAAAAATCGACCAGATTCTTTCAAGCAAGCCCGAAGACCGCCGCTATCTCTTTGAGGAAGCCGCAGGAATTTCACGCAGCAAGGCAGAAGTCGCCGAGGCAGAGCGCGAATTGGAGCGCACACGGCAAAATCTCGCGCAAATCGAAGTCGCGCTTGCCGAAAACAAACGAAGCTACGAAACGCTCAAAGTACAGAGCGAAAAAACAATCAAATACCGCGAGTTAAAAGAAGCGATTTTCAACTTCGAGCTTGACATTCAGCTTTTGAAGCTAAAGGATTTTGTGCAGAATCAGGCACGGCAAACGCAGGCAAAAGAAGAAATCGCCGAAAAGCGAAACGCCGTCCAAGCCGAAATCGACGAGATTCTAAACACGCTCACCGAAAATAGCGACAAAATCAAGGAATTGCAGTCGAAGATGGGCGAATTGCAGATGGAGCTTGTCCGCATTCAGACCGAAAAAACGAACAAACTCGACCAGCAAAAGCTCTTGAACGAACAGGCGCGCACTATCCGCGAAAAAATCGGCACGCTCGAACTCAAAGCCCGCTCAATCCAAGAGCGAATCGACGATTTAAACGAAGAAATCGCCGACCAAGACAGCGATTTGCACGCAAAAACCAAGCAAATCGAAGATGTCAAGCAGAACATCGATTCATTCGTCAAAAACATCGAGAATTCGCAGAATCAAATCAACGAAAACGAACAGAAAGTGAGCGAAAGCGAGGAAGAAATCAAGCAGCTTCTCACTGAGCGCGAGCAATTCCAAAAAGAACTCGAAGCAATCACCGAGGACATTGTTACAGAACTCGATGCAAAACTCAAAGACTCGGGATTTTCAAGCGCGGCGAGCAAAAAGGCAAAGGAAGATTTGGACTCGCTCGTCGGAAAGCTCAAAGTCTTTGCGGAAGGTCGCCGAAACATTTTCAGCGATTTTGCTTCTCTGCAAGGGCACTCAAACGAAGAAAACGAGAATTTCGCAAAGGACGCAATCAAGGCTTTGGACGAAGTGGCTTCGCTCGTCTCTCAGATTGAAGGCGCGGTGCAAAATTACGCGCAGACAATGCCCGCGTTCATCGATGAATTCTTATCACCCGAAGGCATTATCACCAAAAAACGAAGCATCGACCAGCATATTCAGGAAAATGTGCAGAAGGTCGCCACAATCCGCGAGCGAATCGATGGCTTTAAGGCAGAAAACATCCTCTTAATCGGGAAAATCGGCGAATACAAAGACACGCTCTCTCAGCTCCGCGTTTCTGAGGCGCAAATGCAGCAGCAGATTTTCAACGCGAAGCAGACGGCGGACTTGCTCAAACGAAACCTCGTGGGCGAGCAGAACGCGCTCCGGCAGAACGAGCAGGATTTGTACCTCGAACAGAAAAACCAAGAGGACATGGACGAACGGCTCGGCGATATTGCTTCTGCCCTCTCAGAAATCGAACGCCGTGGCTCTGAATGCGCCGAGACAATGGGAAACCTCGACGAAGAAATCAAGCGGTGCAACACGAGCGTGAGCGGCAAAAAGAACGCGCTTGACAAAAAACGCGAGGAACAGCAAAAATATCAGTCTCAATATGAAGATTTGACTTTAAAGCTCGTCACAAGCGAAAACGACATCCGCAACATCAAGCAGAACTTCATCGAAACGCACTCGCGCGACCTTATGGAATTTGAGGAGCGCATGTATAAAATCAATACGCCGTCCGCCGTTCTGCGCGAAAAACTTTCTGATTCACGGAAGGCACTCGCCGATTTAGGCTCGGTCAACCTCATGGCTCCCGAAGAATTCGGCGAGCAAAAAGAACGCTACGAAAAATTGCAGGCGAGCTTCGACGACACGAACAAATCGCTCGAAAATCTCTTGCGCGTTTCTGAGGAAATCAAGTCGAAATCAACCGAAATGTTCATTTCGACCTACAATAAAATCAAAAAGAATTTCCACAACATGTTCCGCCGCTTGTTCAACGGCGGTCGCGGTGAATTGCGCCTGACTGACCCGCAGAATGTGCTTGCTTCGGGAATCGACATTTACGCAGAGCCGCCGGGAAAGAAATTGCAGAACATTGCGCTTCTCTCAGGTGGCGAGAAAACAATGACGGCGGTTGCCCTACTCTTTGCGACTTATCAGGTTCGCCCGTCGCCGTTCTGCTTGCTCGACGAGATTGACGCGGCCCTTGACGACAAAAATGTCACGAGCTTCGTTCACACGCTCCGTTCATTCGCAAAACTCTCGCAGTATATCGTCATTACGCACAACAAAAAAACCGTTATGGGAGCGAGCACCATGCTCGGCGTGACCATGCAGGAATCGGGCGTGAGTAAAATCGTCGCAATCAGCCTCGACAAGTCAATCTCCACGGACGATTCTTTTGATGAGACCGAAGAATTCATCGAAGAAGAAGTGCCGCAAGAAGAAGGCGTTGTAGTTCCTCCGCGCCCCGAGCCACGAATCCACAACCCAGACGGCACAATCACCGACCCCGTGGTCGAAAAATACAACGAAGAGCAAAAAGAAGCCGCCAAACGCGCCCGCGAAGAAGCAAAAGCAGCAAAACGCGCGGCAGAGGAAGCAAAGCAGGAAAGCGAACAAGTTCCCGAGGGCGAGCAAAGCGATTCTTCTGAGCAGACGGCTTCCGACGCTCAGGTGCAGTAGGACAAATGCATGCTTGATTTTGAGGACATAAAAGAAACAGTTTCAGACTTCGCGCACGAAAAACCGATATTGCTTGCGGTGCTTGTGCTCATTGTCTTTTTGTTTTTTGCTGGGCTCGTTATCCTCATGATTCAGACAAGTCCGATCAAAAAGGTTGAAGTTGCCGCGCCCGAACCGTTTACGCAAGACGCGCCCGTCCTTATTCCCGACAGTCCCGACATCGAAAAAGACTACTATCCGAACAGAATCACTGAAAACCAGTGGTCAACCGATGAAATCAACAAATGGTTCACCTATCCCGAAGATGAGACCATGAAAGAACTCGAAAAAGCGAATGACAGCATCGTCAGCGATATTACAGGAGCAGCGCCGTGACAAAACGAATTTCATGCTTTGCGCTTTTTATTCCGATAGTTTTTCTTCTCGCATCCTGCGGAACGACAGAAAATGTCGCGCAAACGCCCGCCGAAGCCGTCACGCAAACGCAAGAAGATGTCGCAAACGCAATCGCCGACGAACTGAATGCCCGTGCAGATACTGATGCTCCTGCCCGCGCCGAAGAGCCACCGACAGAAAGCGAAAATACAGTACAAGCCGAAGAACCGACAGACGCCACTTCCGAAGCAGAAACAGCGAATGAGTCTCTTTCTACCGAAAATGCCGCAGCAACCACAGACACGGTAATCAGCACAACGAACGAAGTGCCATCTTCACAGAACGAAGAAACGCCAGCCGAAAAGGTCAGCGATGAGGACTCAAACCTCGACAGAGCGAGAGCGCATGCACCGACGACCGATGAGCGCGGCAAAGTCTCTGAGTATCCGATTTTTGAAGAACCGGAAGTCGTTGTGCTTGATTTGCCAGAGCCAGAACCGAAGCAAGAAGAACAGCCCGTTCAAGTGCCTATTCCCGAAGAAGTGCCCCCCACTGCTTCGGTTGAGACTCCCGCGCACACGGAGTCAACGCCCCCTCTAGCCGAAGCGCCTGCCTCAGAAGCGGCTGCGCAGCCGCCCGTAGAAACGCCCGCAGTGCAAAATACCGCCGTTGCTACCGTTCCGCCGACAGAAAATACAAGCGACTCAACGGCAAAAGACGAACAAGCCACGCCGACGCAGGAAGCAGAAGCCGAAGAGAGCGCGCCCATTGTGCCATCTCGCTCGGTTGCAGTCAAAATCAATCAGTATCTCGATGTCACCTACCCGGGAAAAGGCTGGACATACATCGGCGAAACAGAAAAGCAGGGACTTTTTAACTATTTTGGACGCAAACTCGGCACGAGCAACACCACGTTCTCGCTCCGTGCAAAAAAAGCGGGCAACACGATTCTTCACTTCTACAAAAATGATGCGCTCACGGGCGAGTACATTGACGACTATCTCGCAGTCACCGTAGAGGCAAAAAAGAGCGCAGGACGCGTAAAAGCACCCGCCTATGCAGACATCGTTCCGGCAAAACCACAGCGCCGAATCGACCGCGCACAAGAAACACTCGCGCAAAATGCAAAAGAGCAGCAAGCACAAGCCGCCACATCAGCGGAAAGTTCGGCTCAGAGCGCAAACGAAACGAAAACAAGCTCAAAAAACACAAGTACCGCCTCAAAAGCATCGAGCCAAAATCAGACGACAAAACCAACTGAAACTGAGCAGAGTAAGCCTAGCCAAACGCCGACCGCCCGTACCAATCAGAGCACAGCTCCGCTCACAAACACAGAAAGCGATATAAAAACCGTCATTCAGACAACGGACGGAGCAGCAGACACCGCACTTTCTGCCGCGAGCACCCCGTCACTCACTATTCCTTCATCATCGGCGCAGTCGTCATCAAACGAACAGAGCGTGCAAGCCACTCAGTATACGCCAACTTCATCGCAGAGCGAGCCTGTCGCGGCTCAAACCGAAACAATCATACAAAGCGATCCCTGGGTCACCGATACGGTGCAGGACGACACGACAGCCACAACGGCAAGCGTCGATGAGTCATTGCTTGAAAAGGCAAAACAGGATTTTGTCGACGGAAAATTCGCGGATGCACTCAAAGAAGCGCAGGAGTATTACAATAACGCGTCCACTCGATTGGACGAAGCGCTCTTTTTGCTCGGGCAGATTTCCGAAAGCAACAGCACCGTCAAGGATATTCGCTTTGCCGTCGATTCCTACGACATGCTCGTAAAACGCTTTCCCGCGAGCAAATTATGGAAAGACGCAAAAAACCGCTCCATCTACTTGAAGCGATTCTATATCGACATTAGATAAAATTGAAAATTAAAAACAGAAGATTGAAAATTTGAAAGGAGTTTTTCATGAAAAAGACTTTTTGTTTTATCGCAAGTGCTCTTTTTGCAGGAGTTTTTGCCCTCAGTTCATGTTCAATTCAGCAGGACTCGTATTCAAAGCGTACGGTGAGTGTTTCGGGAACAGGCTCGGTTACGCTTGAGGCTGACAACGCGACGATTATTCTCTCAGTGATTACGAAAGGCAAAGAAGTCGCCGAAACATCAGCTGAAAACGCAAAGAAAATGACCGCCGTTCAGGACGCCATCGTCAAGGCAGGAATTGCAAAGGATTGTATCTCAACGCAGAATTTCTCAGTCTACCAAGAGAGCCACTACGACAACAAAACGGGGCGGCAGATTCCCGATGACTACCGCGTAACGAATCAAATCAAGATTCTCGTCAAAAAAATCAGTATGGCAAGCGATGTGATTGACCTTGCACTCAAAAGCGGCGCAAATCAGCTCTCATCGTTGACCTACGGTGTCACCGATACCGAAATCGCAAAAAAACAGGCGCGCAGTCTTGCGATTCAGCAGGCACAGGAAAGCGCGAATCTTCTTGCGGGTGCAAGCGGCGCGAAACTCGGAAAAGTGCTTTCAATCTCTGAGCACGCGGACTATGCCTACCCGCGCGCGATGCTCATGAAAAGCACGGCAAACGCCGACATGGGTGCCGTCGAAGAAGCCGTCGCAACGCCCGTCTCAGGCGGAAGCTCCACCGTCACCATAAGCGTCGACGCCGTGTATCAGTTGAAGTAAAAATCTTAAAATACTACAATAATCCAACAGAGGAAAACAAAATGCTTGATTATCGATTCATTAAAGAACATCTTGACGAAGTAAAAAAGAATATTTCTGACCGAAACATGGTCGCGGACGCTGATTTGGTCGTGCGTCTTTTTGACGAGCGCACTGCCCTCACCACAAAATTACAGAGCTTGCAGCAGAAGCGAAACGAAAATGCCGCTTCCATGAAGCAAAAACTCGACGCGGACACTCGCGCAAAATACATCGAAGAAGGCAAAAAGATTAAGGACGATGTTGCCGCCGCTGAAAAGGAACTCGCCGAAGTTGAGGCAAAACTTGACGAAGCAGGTCGGCAGATTCCGAACATGCACCACCCCGACACGCCAATCGGAAAGCTCGACACCGAAAACCTTGAAGTCAAAAAGGTCGGCACTCCGCGCAAATTCGACTTCCAGCCGAAAGACCATGTTGCTTTGGGCGAGGACTTGGACATCATCGACTTTGAGCGCGGAACGAAGGTCTCTGGCCCTAAATTCTACTATTTGAAGAACGAAGCCGTGTTCTTGGAGCAGGCGTTGATTATGTACGCGCTCAATATCTTGCGAAAGCACGGATTTACGCACTTTATCACGCCTGATGTCGCAAAGCAGGAAATCTTGCAGGGCATCGGCTTTAACCCGCGCGGAAACGAATCGAATGTGTACTGCATTGAAGAAGAAGGCACTTGCCTTGTCGCCACGGCAGAAATCACGCTCGGAGGCTTCCACTCAGGTGAAATCTTGGACAAATCTTCCCTTCCGCTCTTCTACTGCGGTCTTTCTCACTGCTTTAGGCGGGAAGCGGGCGGAGCGGGTCAGTTCTCAAAGGGCTTGTACCGCGTGCACCAGTTCGACAAGGTTGAGATGTTCGTTTATTCTCTCCCCGAAGACTCAGACAAAATCCATGAGCAGCTCCGTTTGATTGAAGAAGAAATCTTCACGGGGCTTGGGCTCCCGTTTCATGTCGTTGACACTTGCACGGGAGACTTGGGAGCACCCGCGTACCGAAAATGGGATTTGGAAGCGTGGATGCCAGGTCGCGCGAACGAGGCGCACCCCGAAGGCGACTATGGCGAAGTCACCTCAACTTCAAACTGCACGGACTATCAGGCTCGCCGCCTCAATGTAAAATACCACGACGATGACGGCAAGAACAAATATGTGCACATGCTGAACGGAACGGCAATCGCGGTGGGGCGGGCAATGCTCGCGATCTTGGAGAACTATCAGAACGCCGACGGCTCGGTAACAATTCCCGAAGTGCTCGTGCCCTACTGCGGCTTCGACAAAATCGTCCCCAAAGCCAAAAAAGACCCCGTCTATCACGCGGCAAAAAAATAAGGCATGGAAAGCAACAGGTTTTTGAAAGGGATTTTCTATTTTCTCATCTTTATGAGCGTTGTGCTTGCGGGAACGATGCTCAAGGTGCTTGAAAGTTTCTTCAAACCTGTCGTGCTTGCGATTCTCTTGGCGGCGGTGTTTTATCCGCTCGTCAAAAAACTCAATGCAAAGTGCAAAATTCCGTGGATGCTCGGAATCGTGATTGTGTATGTGGTCTTTCTCGTGATTTTCACGGGGATTTTCAACCTGCTTTCAACGAGCCTTATGACCATCGTTGAGACCTATCCCAAATACGAAGAGCGGTTCCGCACGATTTACCACACGCTTCAAAACGAATTTTCAGCGAATTCCAATTCAGGGGTTTTGAATTTCTTCTTTGACTTCAACCAAGACCAAACGCTGCTCGAAAATCTTTCAAATCAGCTCAACATTCTGCCGTTTCTAAAGAATTTCGCACTCAATTTCACAAACTCGCTCGTTGCGTTCTTAAAAAGCACTTTTTTAGTCCTCTTGCTTTCGATTTTTTTGATTTTGGAGATGAAATCATTCAAGGCAAAAATCTCGAACGCTTTTTCAAGCGAAAACAACCAGAAAATCAACGACATCATGCACCGAATCGCAAGCGACACCATGCACTACATTTCAATCAAGTTCCTCATTTCGCTCGCGACGGGCTTGCTCGTTTTTGTGTGCTGTCTCATCGCCCGAATCGACTTTCCGCTCGTGTGGGGATTTTTGGCATTCGTATTGAACTTCGTTCCCACTTTCGGCTCAATCATTTCTTGGGCAGTCACCACGATTTTCGCGTTCTTGCAGTGCTACCCGCACCCCGCGCCCATCATTTTCATCGCAATCGCGGTGCTCGTCATCAATCTCGTTTTGGGAAATGTGGTCGAGCCGCGCATTGAGGGCGAAAATTTGGGAATCTCGCCCTTCGTGATTTTGGTAAGTTTGTCTCTCTGGGGCTGGCTCTGGGGATTTATGGGGCTGATTCTCGCAGTGCCTCTCATGGTCATCGTCAAAATTTTCTGCGAAAACATCTCGTATTTGCGCCCAATTGGGATACTTTTAGGCAGCGGAAAGAAAAGCTAATCTGCGAAACTCACGACATTTTTTCTGACAAAAAACGCTCATCCTCTTCTTTAAGCGAAGTAAAGCGGGCGTTTGCACACAATCGCGTGCGGTCATAGCTCTCACTAACGTCTTCGACAAAACACGTTGTGAACACACGGCGCTCTTTTAGCGGACCTGGAAGCGGAAAACGCAGAGCAAGGGCATACTCGCACTCAGACTTGAGCATCATGTCGCTTTTTTTTGCGGCAAACACAATACGCTCAGCATCAAGGTAAATGACTGTCGGCGCATGCGCGCGGTTTTCAACCGATTCTGCGTTTTTATTTTGCACCAACTGCTCATTGGCGAGGTATTTTTGTACCACTTCATTCCAATCGACACGTTCAAATAAAGCAAAATCATCGTCAAAAAAACACTCTGCGTTTATTTTAGGCTCTTTTTTATCAGATGCACTGACGGCAGTTCCCGTCTCATAGTAAACGAGGACAGAAAATCCATTTTTTTTTGTAGATTTCGTATCAGAAACCCGATAGAGCGTTTCAGGAATAAAGAGGGCGACACCAGAACTCGAGGATGTGACTTCGGTAATAAAATAAAGCCCGAGCTTATTGAAATAGAATTGCACTCTGACTGAGGAACCGATAAAGGCTGCAAGCGTTGCAGAAGGATTTTTTACGAGAATGATGCCCTGCTCAAGGATGGTCATTTGTTCGCGCTTGAGAGCGGCAGGAAAAACAGCAGCTTCTTTTTTTTCAACAGGCGTGACGGTCATTGAGAAATCTTTTTTACCCACGCCTTGCCCCGAATTTTCAGCAAGATACCGAATGATAAGCTGGCGTTTGATTCCGTTCAGTTCATTCTCCGACATCAAATAACTCCCAATCTGCAATTTGAATTTGGTCGATTTTCCAGCTTCCTGCTTCTTCAAAACAGTACACCGACAGGGTAAGCGAAGCTTTTTCAGAGGTGAACAGCACAGGAACATCATAATAGCGTCCGTCAAGAAAGGGCTGCCCCAAAACAACCTGCGTAAATAAACGCAAGTCGTCAACGTTCTCCGGAGAGCCGACAGCTACCGTTTCAGAAGATATGGATTCCGAGCCCTCCGTCGATTCAGTCTCGGCATTTTTTTGTTCAGTGAGCGCTTTTTTTTGCGACTCAAAACCATCAATATCAAGTGGCGCTGAAAAAATGCGAAAAAAATCAGTATAAAACAGCGCAAGTGAATAGAGATTTTCTTTTGCAAAAAAACGGTCGGCATCCTCATTTTTGCTGATTGCATCGGAAAATGATGTGAGCATTTCCCGCAATGGCTTGGGAATAAGCGTCGTGTCGAGCGAGCCAAAACTTCCCAGCTGGGGAAAAATCTCAGTTCCCGCCGCAGGAACACTCGCCGCAACGATGAGCGGTGTAAGACTCAACTTTGAAGAAATGCCATCAACAGCAGAGACTTTTGCATTGAGCCGATCAAGTTCAAGTTCTTCTGTCCATAGTGTTGCCGAATACAGAGAGTCCGCCGTTGAGCGTAACGTACCAGAGTCATCAGACAAAAGGGTATCTTGATTCGCATTAGAGCATGAGAGAAAAACATTCCCGCACGCGAAAAATGAAAGGAGAGAGAAAATACAGAATGCACATCTGACTGTTTTTTTAATCATCACTTTTACGTATCTCAGAAAAAAAATTCCGAGTCACAGCGGTAGTATAGCACAATTCACAATCTATTGTAACTCAAAAAAGAAAAAGATATAATTCTTTTCAATATTTTTATTACAGAGGTACACTATGGCTCTTACGCTTGCCGAAAAAATCTTGCAGGAACACATCGTTCCAGAGGCTTGTCCGAATATCACTTTCAAAAAGGGAACGCCCATTCCACGAGGCGAGGACATCGCAATCCACATTGACCAGACGCTCACGCAGGACGCAACGGGCACAATGGCATACCTTCAGTTTGAGACTATCGGAATTCCGCGCGTAAAAACAGAGCTTTCCGTTTCATATATCGACCACAACACCTTGCAGACCGATTTCAAGAACATGGACGACCACCGCTACTTGCAGTCAGTCGCCGCAAAATACGGGCTTTATTTCTCACGACCGGGTAACGGCATTTGCCATCAGGTGCATTTGGAGTCATTCGGAAAACCGGGAAAGACTTTGCTCGGTTCTGACAGCCACACCCCGACGGGCGGCGGAATCGGCATGATTGCAATCGGCGCGGGCGGCTTGGATGTCGCAGTCGCAATGGGCGGAGGCGCGTTCCACACTCCCATGCCAAAAATCTTCGGTGTAAAGCTCACAGGAAAGCTCAAAAAGGGCGTGGGCGCAAAGGACATCATTCTTGAAGTTTTGCGCCGCGAAACCGTAAAAGGCGGAACAGGCGCGATTTATGAATATTTCGGCGAGGGCGTAAAAGACCTTACCGTTCCCCAGCGAGCGACAATCACGAACATGGGCGCGGAACTGGGCGCAACCTGCTCAATCTTCCCATCAGACGAAAAAACAAAAAAATTCTTGGAATCAATGGGTCGCTCATCAGACTGGACTGAGCAGAAAGCCGACGAGGGAGCAGAATACGACAAACTCATTGAAATCAACCTTGACGAACTTCACGCCTTAGCCGCATGCCCGCACAATCCTGATGTAATCGACACGGTAAAGAACCTTGCGGGAAAGAAAGTCACGCAGGTCGTAATCGGCTCATGCACGAACTCTTCACTCGACGACCTTGAAAGCGTTGCGGCAATCGTAAAAGGAAAGCACATTGCGCAAGGCGTTGAGGCGGGAATCGCACCGGGAAGCCGCACCACATTGTTAATGGCAAGCAAAGCGGGAATCCTCGAAGACTTAATCGAAGCGGGCTTCCGAATCCTTGAATCTGCATGCGGCCCGTGTATCGGTCAGGGATTTGCACCGAATTCCGAGGGCGTAACGCTCCGAACATTCAACCGAAACTTCAAGGGACGAAGCGGCACGGCAGACGCAAATGTCTATCTCGTCTCGCCTGAGACAGCGGCGGCAGCGGCAGTTGCGGGCGTGTTCACCGAAGCGGAAACGCTTTCTTATGACGACCCTGCATACAAAACGGGCGTTCGCATTTCAATGCTCGATGGAAACGACCCGCGCCTTTCAAGCCCAATGGTTTTAAATTGTGCGACAAACCGCGCGATGGTCATTCCGCCGCTTCCAGAAAGCGAGGCAAGCAAGGTCGAAATCTTGCGCGGTCCGAACATCAAGCCGTGCCCAGCATGCCGTGAGTACAAGTCAAATCTCTCGCTCCCCGTGCGCTTAAAGGCAAGCGACAATGTTTCAACCGACGACATCATGCCGGCTGGAGCAAAAGTGCTTCCGCTCCGCTCAAATATCCCCGAAATCTCAAAATTCACGCTCACTCGCCTTGACGAAACTTTCTACACAAGAAGCGAAGAAGCCAAATTCGCTGACTGCTGTGTGGTCGGCGGCGAAAACTACGGGCAGGGCTCAAGCCGAGAGCATGCCGCGCTCGGACCGATGTATCTTGGCGTTCGAGCCGTCATCACGAAGAGTTTCGCACGAATCCACAAGGCAAATCTCATCAACTACGGAATTATTCCGATGACATTTGCAAATCCGAGTGATTACGACAAAATTGCGCAGGGTGACACGCTTGAACTGAAGGACTTGGACGATTCGCTGAAGAACGGAAAACCGTTCCGTGTCCTCATCAACGGGAAAACCGAAATTGAGTGCGTGAATGACATCGCTGCCCGCTCAGCCCAAATTATTATGGCAGGCGGATTGGCGGCATACACGCGCAAAGGCGGAAACTAAGGACGAATCTATAAATAGTCTAAAAATTCATTTGCCTAGAAAACTTTTCTGACTTATAATATGAGTGAGTTCTTCTTAGAACTCACTTTTTTGTTTTGGAGAACTGAATTATGAATGTACACAACATGATGGAAGATTTAGTCACTGCAGAAGTCAATGGACTTTATGAACAAATAAAACGTGACAAAACATCATGGCTAAGCTGTGATTGCAAAAACTGTCGTCTTGACACCGTGAGCTATGTTCTTAATCGAATTCCACCAAAATATGTCGTTTCAGGAAGAGGAGTCACCCATTCAAACGAAATTTTCGCTGATCACCAGCTCATTGCAGACATCAGCGCAGTCGCTATGGATGGAATCCGCATCATTTCTTCAACGAAACGGCCATTTCATACACTTCCGCGCGAAGAATGCGAAGTTCAGCATGAAGAAAATCCGAGTTTCAATTTTCCCACGTTTACAGGAACTCTGCTTGACGGCAATACGTTTGAACCGATTTCCGGCGCAAAGGTGCTTCTTAAGCTCAACGGCGAACCAGTTGAAATGGTCGACATGACCTGGGCAAACCCTACGCAAACATTCCAAAGCACAAAGGGGGCGTTTACATTCTGGGCACGACCATTACACGCTAACAAAGTGGGTGAAAGCGCAAAATTCGAATTTGAGCTTGAAATTGAAGCCGCTGGTTACGAAAAGTCATACCACTATTTTGACGTGCCGATTATCAGCGACGCCACCACAAAAACAGAATTGAACACCGCATGCTCAATAAAAATCCGTGATGTGGTTCTTTTCAAACGAGAGATTTTCGAAGAAGATGAAAAGACTGACGAAAAAAATGCCTCAAAGAATAAGGCAAAAACCGAAAAATAGTATCATTTTTCTTGTACTTTCCTTCAAACACCTTGACACGTCACAGGTACTTTTGATACTATATGTCATTCTTCGGGCAGTTAGCTCAGTTGGTAGAGCCCCTGGTTTACACCCAGGTTGTCGGGAGTTCGAGTCTCTCACTGCCCATTAAAAATCCCGCCTTATGAGCGGGATTTTCTTTTTTCTGATAGATTTTATCGGATTGAGTCGATGTTGAGGCTTCCGCCCTTTACGAACGGCAAGACATTCTCACAGCGGGCAATTTTTACGCGCACAAAGCACGGACCTTTTTCTTCAAAAGCCTGTTTCTGCCAGTCCGCGTCTTTGTCAGCATCGATTGCTCTGATTCCAAAGCCCTGCGCAATCGCGAGCAAATCCGGGTTTGAAGGGAAAGTGCTCGCCGAATAGTGCTTGCTAAACAGATATTCCTGCTGCTGACGAACCATGCCGAGCGCGCCGTTTTCAAGCACGATGACCGTAACGTTAAGATTGTTCTCAGCGAGTGTCGCAAGCTCCTGAATGTTCATGAGGATTGAGCCGTCGCCACTAATGCAGACGATTCGTTTTTCTGGCTCAGCGAATGCCGCCCCCAAAGCCGTAGGCAAACCGAATCCCATCGTGCCAAGAGAACCCGAGGTGAGAAACTGGCGCGGTCGCTGCACGTCAAAGAACTGCGCCGCCCACATTTGGTGCTGTCCGACATCGGTGGTAACGATGATATTTTCGTTTGAAGGAAGCGAGGCAATCACATCGCGCGGATTCTGGTATTCCGCCCCGCCCTTTTTGCCGCAAGTCTTCGCGCCACAGCAATCCGCCGCCGCGCATGACATTTCACACTCAATTTTTTCGCTCTTTTTAAGTTCAACACACGAAGAAAACCAATTCGCCCGTTCAGAAGTGAACGCAGACAAATCAGCGGTTTTGAGCGCGGCATTGATTTTTTCAAACGCGCTTTCCGTATCAGAGACAAAGCTGACGGAGCTTGCAAGAATCTTATTGATTTCAGCCGCGTCAATGTCGATGTGGATGATTTTTGCATTCGGGCAGAAACCTTCGGGCACTCCCGCCGCCCTGTCGTCAAAACGCGCTCCTGCGGCAATCACAAGGTCGCTCTCATAGGCGGCTTTTCCGCTCGCAAAAGTGCCGTGCATACCGACCATGCCGAGGAACGACGGCGAATCGCGGCGCACCACACCCAAGCCCATGAGACTTGAAATGACTGGAATGTCGTAAATCTTGAGGAATTCACGAATCTTTTCGCTCGCTTTAGGAGAATTACAGCCACCACCAATGTAGAGAATCGGCTTTTTTGCGCTTGAAAGCAAATCGACGATTGTCTGCACAACGGAAGGAATGTCTTCGTCTTTTGTTTTGTTGCGCACGGAATGCGAAACATAGTCGTTGTAAATCCGCTTGAAAGAAGAATCAAAATCAGAAGGGACTTCGCATACTTCCGTCTGTACATTGCGCGGAACATCGATTAAGACAGGACCTGGCCGACCGCTTTCGGCGATTGCAAAGGCAAGCGGAACTGCGGTGAGCAATTCTTTTGCAGATTTGACCATGATTGAGTGCTTGGTAATCGGGAAAGAAAGCCCAAACGTATCCGCCTCTTGGAAGGCGTCTGTGCCGATAAGATTTGTGTTCACCTGCCCCGTGATTGCCACGAGCGGAATTGAGTCGCTCCGAGCGTCGGCAACAGCAGTGAGAAGGTTCATTGCACCCGGTCCGCTCGTCGCCATGCAGACCGCCGCCTTTCCCGTAACGCGCGCGACACCCTGAGCCATAAAGCCCGCAGCCTGCTCTTGACGCACAAGCACGTGCTTGAAGTTTGAGACAAAGAGTTCGTTGTAAAGGGGGAGAATCATTCCGCCGGGAAGACCAAAAACGACCTCAATTCCGTTCTGCCGCAAGAGATTGATGATAATCTGAGAACCGGTCAACTGTGCCATAAGCGCCTTCCTTATGAAAAAAAATGTCGTTTAAAATAAAAAAAGCCGGCGATTTCCTACTTTCCCCCGAATTGGAGTATCATCGGCGTTAAGGTGCTTGACTTCCGTGTTCGGAACGGGAACGGGTATTGCCACCTCACTATGACCACCAGCGACTATGATAATACAAAATCTGCAAAAAAGTGTCAACGGGTTTTTCAAAAAAAATTTATTTTTTTTCAATTTTTTTTTGCGAATTATTTTATTTGTGAATATCGAGATTTCGTTTGTTCCATGTCGCGGGATTGTACAACTCAAGCTCGGTGATTTCTTTCCAACGATACGTCGGAAAGGTCGGCGGGAACAACGGCTTGGGCGCAGGCTTTTTTTTCGCGTTGCCAGATTCGACAGATGAAAGGAAAGCCGCGCGGTCGTTTCCTTCGGGCACTTTCACAAGATAGGGAGAACCGAACGCAACGATGCCACCATCGCCATCGTAGATTGGCGTTTTGTCGAATTTTGAGGATTTCTGGATATTCCGGATTTTCGTACTCCGCCCCGTGGTGCACTGGTAGACATTCGAACCGATTCTCAGGTATTTATCAACCGAGAAAATTTTATCGCCGTCAGAAAAACTTGCCTTTGCGTACGAATACTCCATTTCAGAAAGCCAGTAACGGATTCGATAGATTTCTTTTCCGCCGTCATTCACGAAATACGAGATGACTTCGTTATCAAACACAGGGATGGAAATCGTAATGCCAGACGCAGCGGAAGCAGCTCGGTAAAAACCGTCAGAATTCGCAGGTTCGACTTGCGTTTCAAGCGTACGCGGCACATCAGTCACTTCCGCGCTGTCCTTAATCAAAAAGTCGAGGTACAGTTTTCCGTCGATAACACAGACTGGAATGAGAACGGGCGTTTTTTCATGCGGATAGGTCACTGAAAGCTCGTATACGCCCGCTGTTTTAGACGGATTTTCCACAATTGTAATGTACTGAATCTGAATGTCTTCTGCGGGGGATTTCGTGGTATTATTTCGGTCTCGCGATTTCAATTCCGAAAATGAGGCAGGCTCAGAGGCACGGTCATTGTACCACTGGTAAAACACGCGAAGCACGAGCGCGAATTCATTCTGATTTGAAAACATGATGAGCCGGTCGCTTCCCTGCCAGATTCCCTGTAAAAGCACAGGAACGCTCTCAGTCGACACGTGCGCCGTTACCGCGGGAAGCGAAGCCGTTTCATTCCGTACAGAGACAATTCCCTCGCCCCCCTGTGTTGTCTGCGCATGTAGAACGGAAAACGGAAAGAGGAAAAATGAAAAAGAAATAAGAAATAGGAGCAGTGAAGGCTGAGAGATTTCTCGACCATGCTCAAAATGACAAAAAATTTTCAATTTTCCATTTTTCGTTTTCAATTTTCTATCTCCCCGTATTTCCCGGTCGTCCCGCTCGTGAAACTGGCCAAAAGCGGTATGATGTTGAGCCAAGCATTCGGCTTCGGTTTACATACTGCGGCTGCATGTCCGTCATGTATGTTACGCTGTAAGTGTCGGCATCAGTGAGTTTTGTATTCCAGCGATCGTAGGAATGGCGCATGTCGAGCGAATTGAAGCGATTGTCGCCCATCATAAAATAGCAGTTTTTGGGGATGTAGCGCGGAGAACCATCGTCCGCATTCGCAGGAAACACCGGCATATTGCGCAAATCGAGGAGCATGACATACGTGTAGAGTTTTTGCGCCTCGGTCAAATTTGCAACTTGAATTGCGTCTCTCTGCCATGCGTCGAGCTGTGCATTTGAGGCATACAACTCGGCATTGCGGAGAATCAATCTCCCGACGACTCGTTTTATCATCAGATTGAGGCGGAAATTCGCTTCGGCATACAAATCGCCGTTAAAATCGACGGTCGTATCGCACCAGTCGCTCATGAACGCCGTAAACCACTCAGCGCCGTTTTCGCTCGACAACAGAGATGCCGTAAAACTGCTCGCATTGATAAAAAGCGAGTAAACGGAAAGCTGTTCGTCAGAGAAAGAAACCGTTCCGCGCTTTTGGCTGTTGATGCGCCGCGCAATTACGGCAAAATCCGCGGCAATGTTTTTGCATTCCGCTGAAAGTTCTTCAAGCTTAAGATTCCGACGCTCTTCTTCGACCGTGAGCAAATCCGCATAATCATCTTCTGAAAGCGGGAAATCGCGGATTCCTTTTTTGAGGCTCGGTTTTACCGCATTCAAATTCCAAGTCGCCCACCGAGAATCAAGCTCCACCGCCTTGAATTCGGGGGAATTTTTTGTTCGAGCGTAAAGCACGCCGTCCTGCATCATGAGCTGCTCGCCTTCCACACCGCACACGCGCTTTACGAGCGGGTCAGCCTTTTGATTTCCGTTTTCATCGACATTGAGATTGACTTTGGTGAGCGTGCACATGTAGACGAGCTGAGAAAGGAAAGTGCGGACTTCGGATTTTCGGTCGTTCGCGTAATGCGGATTTCGGAACACCACGATGTCGCCGCGATTGTATTTTTTAAGGTACGGCAAGCCAACATCAGAAAGCGGAAATTTCGGGCCGCTCAGCGTTTTGAACACGACCACGCGGTCTTTGATGAGAAATTCGGGAACCATCGATTCAGACGGAATTTCGTAGAGCTGCACGATAAAGATATTGAGCAAAAGCACCATGAACACCGCCTGCACGAGCGCGTCAATCCAGCTCAAAATCTCGCGCACGGTTGATTTTACGAGCGATTTATTTTTGGGATTTTTGCGCTCAGCCCTTTGCGTTTCGACAAAATTCGCCCATTCAGAAGAAACTTTTGAAATATACTTCGGATTCAAAAAGTGAAGAATCACGAGCGCACTCGCAGAAGCAAAGAGCCACAAAAGCACCGAAACGACATCAAGCGCGAACGGAGTGCCGAAATTTCCCGCGCGACGGAACACAAACGCAACGAGCAGCACATACGGAAGATACTGCAACAGTTCGCGGAACACGGCAATGAACGCCAGATTTGATTCAGAAAAAAGCTTTTTGAGAGAAGAAACTGCAAGAATCGCCGTAAAAACGAGCGCAAGCGGAAAAGCAATCAGTGAAATATCAGCATGAAATGAAAGCACAGTAAGTGAAAAAAGCGCGGAAAAAGCGGCGCACGCGCACGAAAGCACGGAAAGTTTTTTTGTATTCATAAAAACAGTATAGCAGATAGAGAAAAGATTGTCATTGTGATATAGTTTTTCTATGCAATTACAAAACAGTCTTTCAGATTTCGATTTTTTTCCCTCCGAAACGGAACTTTCACGCGTGGCAGAAGAGGCTTTTTCGCGCCTTTCGTTCACTTTTCCCAAAGAGCACCTTGATTCGCTCATTGAGTCCGCGCTTTCTCCCGATGCGAGCGACAACGACCGCTCTGTGTGCGCGTGCATGCTCAAAAACGCAGAGGTCGCTTCACAAGGAACATTCCCGCTCTGCCAGGACACGGGAATCGCAAACATCTTCGCATGGAAAAAGGGAAATTTCGCCACCCAAAACGCATACGACGAACTGACCGCTGGCGTAAAAAAAGTGTACGATGAAAAAAAATTGCGCTTTTCTACGACCGTGCCGACTTCGTTCTACGAAGAAAAAGACCCGAAAAACAATCTTCCCGCACAGATTTCGATTTTTGACTCAGACTGTGCGCTCGCCCCCGTGCCATCATTCGTAAAAAACGCCCCCGCTGACTCGCTCAGCTTTATTTTTTGCGCGAAAGGCGGCGGCTCATCGAACAAGACGAGTTTCGTTCAGGGAACGAAGGCATTTCTCACAAAAGAGCGATTTTCCGCGCTCATGAAAGAAGAATTGGCGCATTTTGGAACGAGCGCGTGTCCGCCCTACACGATTGCCGTCGTTGCAGGCGGATTAAGCCCCGAGCAGAATCTGCTTGCGCTCAAACTCGCCACAATGGGCGCGTACGATGAAATGACTTACGAGCCGAACGAGCACGGCTTCCGCGACAAAGCACTCGAAGACGAAGCGATGAAAATTGCCCGTGAATGCGGCTACGGCGCACAGTTCGGCGGCACGAAATTCGCTCTGAGCGCAGTTGTCGTGCGCCTTCCCCGACATGGCGCAAGCTGCCCGATTTCATTCGGTGTTTCCTGCTCAGCGCATCGCAATCTAAAGGCGATTCTCACAAAAGAAGGGCTTTTCTTGCAAAAAACAGTGGCGAATCCGCGCGAGCTTGAAGGATTTGAAAAAGCCGTTTCGTTCGCAGAAGAAAAAACTGATTCACAGGAACGCACGGTCACGAGCACGGGCGACATCTCCGCGGTTCTTGCCTCTCTTTCAAATGCACAGCCGGGAGAGCGAATCATCTTGAACGGAAAGATTTTAGTCGCTCGGGACGCGGCACACGCCCGCTGGCAGAAATTGCTCGATTCTGGGAAACCTCTCCCCGAATACACGACGCGCTACCCGATTTGCTACGCAGGTCCTGCCCGAACGCCCGAAGGAAAAATCATCGGAAGTTTTGGACCGACCACCGCGGGAAGAATGGATGTGTACGCAGAATCGCTCATGAGCCGAGGAGCCGCCCTCGTCACGCTCGCAAAAGGAAACCGAAGCAAAAACTGGACGAGCGCATGTAAAAAATACGGCGCGTTCTATCTCGGCACTCCCGGGGGAATCGCCGCCCTCATCGCAAGTGAATATATCGTCAGTCAGGAAATTCTTGACTATGAAGACTTGGGAATGGAAGCCGTGCGCCTCGTTGAAGTGCGGAATCTCCCCTGCTTCGTGATTACAAACAAAAACGGAGAAGATTTTTATGAGCGATAAGCACATTTTTGACCGCGAATCCGCCCTCGACTTGCTCGGAAACGACGAAGAATTGCTCCACATTTTGATTGATTCATTCATCTCGGAGAATAAATTTGAAAAGCCCGTGCTCGAAAATCTGATTGCAAGCGGAAAACTGAGCGAAGCGGCAAGCTATGTGCACGCCACAAAGGGGGCTGCCCGCCAGCTCTGCATGGAAAAACTCAAAAATTCAGGGCAAAAACTCGAAGACCTGCTCCGCGGAAAAACGACGGGCGAAACTCAGCCGCTCGTTGAAGAAATGTGGGCGGATTACACCGAAGCACTCGCAACGCTCAAAGCCTAAGCTCAGCCAACCACTTGATTTTTTCCGCTGTTTTTGCCTTTGTACAAATTCGCGTCAACGCGGCGGAACAAATCCATGTACGACACGCCTTTTTCATAACTAGCGACTCCGACCGTAGCTGTAAAGTGCACGGTTTCATACTCATGCTTCATGGCGAGCTTTTCGATTTCTTTGCGGACACGCTCGGCAATATCTTTCGCGGCTGAGAGGTCGCCCTTAAAAAGAATAAGGAATTCCTCGCCGCCCCATCGGAACACCTTGTCAGTGCTCCGTACACTGTTCTTTATGACAGAAGCCGCTGTGACGAGCACTTCATCGCCAAAATCATGCCCATACGTATCGTTTAAATATTTGAAATTATCGAGGTCAAACAGAATCAGGCTGAATTTCTCATTGCGCGAAGACGCATGATGGAAAAATTTTGATATGAACGAATTGAGGCTTCGTCTGTTCCGCAGGTGCGTCAGCGAATCAAAATACATATCATCACGGATTCGGCGCAATGCAAAAACGAGCGAAATAAAAATCGCAATAAAGGCAATCACCGACAGCGAAATGAACAAAAAATATTCCGTAAAGAAGTTTTCTTTGGTGTAGCCCTGCTCCTTTATGAGATACGTATCCAACGCAGAGCTGATGTTTTCAGAGGGAAACGCCATGAGCAGTTTGTTCACGAGAGAGAAGAATTCGCTGTTTTCCCGCGAAAAAAGGAAGGCAAGCTCACAAGAAGCGGGAAGCTCAATGACCGTCAGTTTACGGAATTGCTTGTTTTTATTCTGAAAGCCTCGCATTTTATAAATATTGAAGACCGCGCCGTCAACTTCACCTGAAAGCACTGCCTCAAGGCACGCTTCGTACGTATCATACAAAACCACATCTGCGTTCGAATAGTTTTTTTTGATGTAGAATGGCATGCGAAGCCGCTTAGGAATCGCGATTTTTTTCATTGGTTCAGCGGAAGCAACAGTCTCAGCCCGACAGGCATAGCCGACCTTCATTGATGAAAGTTTTTCTGAAATAATAAAGCCCATGTCTTCGGCAAAATTCAAATCGCGGTACACAGGTGCAATCACATCGATGATTCCGTTGCGCAAGTCAGAAAACATGAGCTCCATATCATCGTAGAAGATATAGGAAAATGTCGATTTTTCATTAATCAAATTGTCAGAGAAGTACGAAAACAGCTCTTCGATGAGACCTTCCGCCGTTCCTGTCACTTCGTTGTATGCCGCGAACGGAAGATCCCCGCTCATACAGCCGACGTTGATAACCGGATGCTCAGAAAGCCATTCATCTTCATGAGGCGCAACCGACTTTGACACCGTTGTATCAGCGAAATACTGCATCCACAGTTTGGCATTATAATAGGGATTCATGGCAAGCACTTTAGCCATCGCCGCATTGACATCAGAAACTAAATCAGCGCGCCCTTTTGTGACCGCCAAATAAAAATCTGATGAGCCAATTCGGACAAGCGGATTCCAATCACTATTCGCGACCATATCGATTTCAAGCAACAAGTCAAATTCGTGCTTTTCAAACAAATCATAATACTGGTCATCGCCTGAAAACCTGACAATCTCACAGCCAAGATTTTTGTCTTTCTGCCATTCCATGAACAAATTGTAATAATAGTAATCGGTGTTGACGGCGATTTTCTTTCCGTGCCACGTCGAATAATCTGTCAAACTGATATTAAGATTTCGCTCGTTGGAATACAGATAGTATGTTTCTTGCCCCATCGTGTTGCGCGGATACAGGAGCAGATGTTCCCGTTCTGGAATACGCGAGACATCTGGCAGCACATCGATTTCACCGGAAAGCAACGCCGGATAGAGCATGTCCCATTCACCGTACACATATTCGCATTCCCAGCCCGCATAGGCGGCGAGCGTCTGAATATACTCGTAGGCATAACCGAAGCGCGGATCATCAGCAGAAAATCCAGACATAAAATTGCCACTGTCCCTGTAATAGCCAACTTTGACAGGCTTTGCGGAGAGTGACAGTAAAAAAAGAGAAAGGAAAAGAAATGCAAGGAAACATTTTCGTATCATACTTATTCCTTGTAGTTATTTTTAAGGTTTATTTAATTATAACACGGTTTTTCCAAAAGCCCTACAGAAATTTAAAAGAATTTCACAAGATAGCTGTTCTTGTTCGAGGTGTCGAAATTCTCCCGCTTTTTCGTACACGCGCGCGATTTCGTCGGGGTAAGTCTCAGTCTCGCCTTTGAGCGTTTGATACGGTGCGTCTGTTTCAAGAAGAAGCATTTCGAGCGGAAGGTGCGAAACGCAGTCAATCGCGCTTTTTTTGCCGTTTAAGATGGGCTTTCCAAAAGAGAAAAATGCGTTGAGCCCGTGATTTTTGAGAGAAACGGCTTCACGGAGCGTGCCCGGAAACGAATGAAAGATGACGGCGGGGAGTTTTTTGAGTTCGCGTGAGTACGTGAAGATTTTTTCGATTGCCTTCCGAAGATGAAGCACGAGCGGAATATCGTAGCGGAGCGCGAGTGAAAGCTGGGCATTAAAGACAATTTCCTGTTCTTTTGCCGTGGACTTGTATTCGGGAGTGAAGAAGTCAAAGCCGCACTCCCCGATTGCGACGATTCGTTTTGAAGCGATAAGTGCTTCCAAAAACGCAAGTTCGGAAGAAAAACGGCTTTCCATAAAAGATGGGCTGACTGCTTGCGGGTGAATGCCATAGGAAGCAAGATATGTGTCCTGCAAAAATGCAATGTCTTCGCGCGTGTGGCATGAAGAAACGGCGAAATAATCGCGTTTTGGGGGAAGAGAAGAACAGCGTGCAAGATGAATATGAGCGTCACAATACGTCATTTTTTATGAAAAAAAGCTAAAAGATTTATTCACTATACCGAAAATATAAGTGTACGGCATCGCTTTTAGCGATGGATATTTTGAAAAAGTTGTCCAATTTGGGCTTTACAGGAGAAAAAAATGGGAACATACACACTTAAAAGCATTGGAAGCAATTCAGATTACATGACGGTTGTCCGCGAAATGGATGACGGTTATGTTGTTCGCATCGTACGCGACAAAGACGGTTACGACGATGTCACCACTGATTACATCAGCAAAGCGCTTTTTGAGAGTTGCGTACGAACTGGCTACCTCACGAAAGTAGCAGAGACCGAAAAACTCGCAGCAAACGCTTAAGCATCTTCATCTTCTATAATTTTACAAGCGGCATCAAATCGCTCTTCTACGCTCATGACGGGTGGAAGCCAGTGGATTTCGATGCCTTTTTTTTCCATGCAGCGAAACCATGTTTCCTGCCGTTTGGCGAACTGACCGATGGCGAGGCACAAGAGGTTCTGCATTTCTTCTTTTGATTTGTATTTTCCTTGCAGATAGTCGCTCACGAAGCGGTATTCAAGACCCAACGCTTCAAGGCGGCTCCACTCTGCCCCGTTTTGGGCGGCATTTTTGTGGAGATTCTCCACTTCTTCGATTAAGCCCTCGTTCATGCGGTCGGAAAGTCGCTTGGCGATTCGCTCGCGCACGAGTTTTCTGTCTAAGGTTGTTCCAATGACGAGCGGATTGACCTCTGGGCGCGATGCACGGAGTTTTTCACGGGCGATTTTGCATTCTTCAGAAATGTTGAAGCGGTTTATGAGAATCGATTTTATCATGCGCTCCTTATCCCCGAATTCGGAAGTGTTGTGGAGTTTTTCTTTTTCGCGCGTGAGGATTTCTTCAAGCTCTTTTTCGGTCTTTGTTTCAAGTTCCGCGCGCTCGCCCGGCTTTTCGACGAAGGGAATCATGTCGTAGTGATGAAGAATTGCGTCTACATACATGCCCGTTCCGCCTACGCAAATCGGGAGCTTTCCGCGCGAAGTGATGTCTGAAAACGCCTTGTAGAAATCTTCCTGAAAGTCAAAAAGATTGTACTCGCGGTTTAAGTCGCACACATCGATAAGATGATAGGGAATTTTTTCCCCGTTCAGCGTGTAGTCGGCGAGGTCTTTTCCGCTTCCAATGTCCAAGCCCTTGTACACCTGACGAGAATCCGCGCTGATGATTTCGCCGTTATACTTGTCGGCAAGGCGCACGCCGATTGCGGTTTTTCCCACGGCGGTGGGACCGATTACGAAGATACAATTATGCTGCTTCACGGGCAATTTCCTTTTCCTTTTTCTAGTTTACCCTGCACACCGCGCACTTCAAGTATTCTGACTTGGGATAGCCGAGCAAAACGGGATGGTCTGCCCCAGCACCGCGCTTTTCGAGAATCTGCACGCGTTTTTTGGAGTCTTCGGCGGCTTTCATGAGCATTCCGTAGAAATGTTCCGAGTCGAAGAAGTACGAGCACGAGCAAGTGACAAGAATTCCATTTTGATTCAAGAGGCGCATTGCACGCAGGTTGATTTCTTTATAGCCACCGTACGCTTTTTCGATGTTCTTTGCGGTTTTGGTGAATGCGGGCGGGTCGAGGATAATGAGGTCGAATTTTTCGCCCGATTTTTCGTATTCTTTGAGCAAATCGAACACATCGGCGCAGACGGCCTTCATTTTTTTGCCCGCTTTGTTCAGTTCGATGTTTTTGTTCACGAGTTCAACAGCTTCGGGGGAAATGTCCACGGCAATGACTTCCTTTGCCCCGCCCTTCACGCAGTTCAAGCCGAATGCGCCCGTGTGTGTGAATGTGTCGAGCACGCGCTTTCCCTGTGCGAGCGAGCCTGCCACACGGCGGTTGTCTTTTTGGTCGAGAAAGTAACCCGTTTTCTGACCGTTCACCAAGTCCACTTCGATTAAAACATCGTTTTCGCGGATGATGATTTTTTCGTCACGAACCTCGCCGTCCCAGCATGAACGCAATTTGAGACCTTCTTTTTCGCGACTCGGCGCATCGCTTTTTTCGTAAATTCCGTACGGCTTGACGATTTTACGAAGCGCGTGAAGAATCTCCTTTCGGAACACCTCGCAACTCAGCGTTGAAAACTGCACCACAAGGTAGACATTTTTATTCACATCAACATATCGCTCGACAATCAAGCCCGGAATAAAATCAGCCTCGCCGTACACGAGACGGTAGGAATCTTTGATTGAATAGTGAAGTTTTCGTAAATCGTAGGCGGCTTGGATTTTTTCGTCGTAAAACTTCTGCGCGTCCGCCATAATCTGGTCAGCATGTTCCGTACCAATCATGCGCACGGTGATTTTTGACGCACGGTTGATTACGCCCGTTCCCAAAAACGCCCCCGCGTTCGCAAAGACCTCGACTACGCTTCCGTCATCGACGACTGCCTCAGAAAGAGACGCCTGCTTTACGCCCTCAGCCGAATCAAATTTAATGTGCGAAATCTCGTTGTCAAACACCCAGGGAAAGCCCTGCTTGATTTCTTCTTCTTCCTTTTTATTCAAAAAAACTCGTGTGTACATAATTCTTCCTTAAATTAAAACCCGTACCCCGCTTCTTCTTCCTTCTTCACGGGTGCTTGGAAAATCGTTTTCATCACTTCCATCGCATGCTTGACGGGGATAAATGTGATGCCTTTCTTTACATGGTCGGGGATGTCGTCAAGGTCGCGCTCGTTCGCTTTCGGAATGAAAATCGTTTTGATTCCGTTGCGCTTTGCCGCGACCGTCTTTTCGCGTAAGCCGCCGATTGGCATGACCGCGCCCGTTAGGTCAAGTTCGCCCGTCATCGCCACATTCGGCTTAATCGGTCGAGCCGTGAGAAGCGACATAAGCGTGGTTGCCATCGTAATTCCCGCGGAAGGACCATCTTTCGGAGTCGCGCCCTCTGGAATGTGCAGGTGAATCGTATTGTGCTCGAACCACTGCGGCTTTTTGATGTTGTGCTCGATTGCGTACTGTTTTACCCAGTTCATCGCGATTTGAGCCGATTCTTTCATGACATCGCCCATCTGCCCCGTGAGCTGCAAGCCTCCCTTGTCGCTTGGGAAAGAAATGCTTTCGATAAGGAGCGTGTCGCCACCCATGCTCGTCCATGCCAAGCCGATTGCCGTTCCGGGGTTCGTCGCCCGCTTGATTTCGCTTTCGTCAAAGACTGGCTTTCCGAGATATTTGTCCAAATCAGGCGCGTCAATTGTGAAAGTCTCTTTTTTGAGCGAGCCGATTTCTTCGTCGGTGATAGATTTTGTGACGACCCCAAGTTTTTTGCTTTCGGGCAAGATTCCCGTAAGAATCTGAGTGATGAGCTTTCGGTGGATTTTGTCGATGCACTTTTCGTAGTGGCGCACGCCCGCTTCCCGCGCATATTCCTCGGCGATTCTAAGCAGAGCCTCTTTCGTGTACTTCACCTGATGCTTTGAAAGCCCGTTTTTCACGAGATTTTTCGGCACGAGGTATTTTTTTGCGATTTCAAGTTTTTCCTGATCGATGTAGCCCGCGAGCGAGATGATTTCCGCCCTGTCCAAAAGCGGCTCAGGGATTTTGTCGAGCGTATTCGCCGTAAGAATGAAGAACACATTCGAGACATCGAACGGCAAATCAAGGTACGAGTCGCGGAAAGAAACATTCTGCTCAGGGTCAAGCACTTCAAGCAGAGCCGAAGCCGGGTCGCCGCCTGAATAGCTCGCGCCCATTTTGTCAACCTCGTCAATCAAAAAGACCGGCGACTTCGTTTTGGCGATTTTCAAGCCTTGCAGAATGCGGCCGGGCAAGGCGCCCACATAAGTGCGACGGTGTCCTTTGATTTCAGCCTCGTCTCGCATTCCGCCCACTGAAAAACGATAGAACGGCTTATTCATCGCCTCGGCGATTGAGTGACCGATTGAAGTTTTTCCGACTCCGGGCGGTCCTACAAGAATCATAATCGAGCCTTTGTTGTCATTTTTGAGCTTGCGTACGGCAAGGTATTCCATGATTCGCTTTTTTACATCGTCAAGACCGTAGTGATCGCGCTCCAAAATTTTCGCCGCCTTCACCAAGTCGTAGTTTTCTTTTGACTCGTCACGCCACGGAAGCGAGCAGACAAGCTCCAAGTAATTGCGCGAGACGAAATATTCTGAGGAACTGGGGTCCATCAGCTTGAACTTTTCAAGCTCGTTTTCGACGGTCTCCAAGATTTCGCCCTCAAATTCAAAATCAGCGATTCGTGCCTTGAACTTCTGGTAGTCAGAGCCGTCCTCGCCCACTCCGAGTTCGTCCTGAATCATCTTCATTTCTTCGCGGAGGAAGTATTCGCGCTGATTCTTTTCAAAATTTTCGTTAAGTTCGTTCTGGATTTTCTTTTGGATTCGGAGCAAATCCTGGTCTTTTTTGATGTAGACCAACACCTGCTCCATGCGCGCGCGCACATTCGTTTCTTCAAGCACTTTCTGCTGGTCGGCTTTTTCGATGTTCAAGACGGAAGCCACGAAGTCCGCGATTTTCCCCGGATTGTCGATGTTGACCATGTTGAGGCGCATTTCCTCACTGAAAAGCGGGTTGTTCTCGCTGATTTCCTTCATTTCGCTGATGAGCGCGCGAGTGAGTGCCTTGACCTCAAAAGTGTCGAATTCTTCGTCTTCAAGATACTCGACCGCCGCCACAATCGGGTTCGACGCGCTCAGTGCCTTTCGGATTTTGAACCTTTTAATAGTAGAAATGAAGATGTTGATTCCGCCGTCGGGCAGGTTGATTTTTTTGATAATCCGCGCGACCGTTCCGACCGTGTACAAATCCTTGATATTCGGGGCTTTGTCGCCGTCCTTCGACTCGTCATCTTTGAGCAAAACAAGCCCGATAAAGCCGTCACCCTCGTACACGCTTTCGATTGTCTTTGAGTCTTCGGAAGAGTTAATCATAATCGGCGTGAAAATTCCCGGGAACATCGGTCTTCCCGCCACAGGGATAATGCTCAGTTTTGGCGGAAGGAAATCTTCGATGGGAATAATCTGCGCATCCTCACCCAAATTTTTGAGCGTGACCTTTCGCGTGCGCTTTCCGCGTTTGGGGGAAGAATCGGCTTCCTTTTCAGAATCAGGATTTGCGCCAGCGTCAGAAGATTCCGAATCCACAGGCTTTTCAGCCACTTTCTCCGCTTCAATCGGGATTTCAGTCGCGTCCGGCAAATCATCGACATTTATATCGACATCAAAATTATCTTTCATAAAATCCTTAAAAGCCCCTTTGAGTTCATCCAAATCTATGTTTTCGTTGTTCGAATTCTCGTCATCGTGTTTGTTCATACTATAAATATAATGGAAAGAATCGCTATCGGCAAGGAAAAAGGGGGCGGGAAAAGTTTGGGGAATGTGGTTCTGCTTGTCGTTTGCATGAAATTTCTATATTATTTGAAGCGTGGGACGCTTGCATCTGCGGCGGCTTGCCTCCGATTTCTCATGAATGAAGGAGGCTGTCTATGACTGACTACGAAATTGCAATGTTAATCATTGCAATTTGTACACTTGTTATAGACCTGCTCACCTTCTTCAAAAAATAAGGTTTAGAGCATAAAAAGCCCGCCCCAAGCTGACAACTTTCGAGGGCGGGATTATTCTTGCTACACGGAGGCGGTCGCTCTTTTACAAGCGTCCCCGTTTCTTTAAATATACACCGTCATTTTGCTTTCGTCAACTCTTCAATTTGCTACGAAAGATAACTTAATCTTCAAGACGACGAAGCGTGTGGCGGGTGCGCCAACATCCAACTTCCCCTTTACGGCAGATACTCTTTGTTGATATTCCGAAGCGAGGCAAGCATTCGCTCTTTGGATCTGCGGTCGCCGTGAGTGAGGGCTTCGAGGCGGGCGCGGGCGTCTTTTCTGCCGGAATTGTCCTGATACATGCAGGTGCAGGTGGTACTGATATAGCCAGCTTGGGCGGCATGCGCCTTGATTGTCTCCACATCGGCATAACAGAGCGGGCGGATAATCGAAAGCGGGTATTTCTCGTAGTTCAGACGCGGCGGCATCGTAAAAAGCTTCGCCTTTTCAAGCATATTCATCAAAAGCGTCTCCAAGATGTCGTCTAAATGATGCCCCAGCGCGAGTTTGTTGTAGCCGTTTTTGACCGCGAAATGCACAAGTTCGTTCCGCCGTTGGTTCGAGCACCAATAGCAACTCATCTTGAAGCCTTCCTTCACGCGGTTTTCGACATCGACGAAATAGTTGAGCGTGTCCACATTCCATTCTTCAAGCTGCTTGCGGAGACGCGGGCTCATCGTGCAGGCTTCAAAATCCGTTTCGATGTGAATCGCCGTGAAAGAAAAATCAGCGTCGCGCCGCTTCGCGCGGTTGGCAAAATACTCGATGAGCGCGGTCGAATCCTTCCCGCCCGAAGCCCCCACAAGAATGCGGTCGCCTTTTTCAATCATATTGTAGTCGTAAATCGCTTTGTCGATAATGCTGAATAATTTTGGCTGAGACATGAGGTGAAGTGTAGCAGAAAATGAAAGATTTGGGGAGTGCGCCTCCTACTCCGCTTCCTCGTAATAATATGAATAGTCGATGCTTTTCATAAAAATCTCGCGGTCGTTGATTTTGCCGGTCAACGCATTGCGGAGAAGTGCGTTTATCCGGCTTGCATCAGCGACGCTTTCTTCCATTGCCGAAAGATAGTCCTTCTTGCTTATTTTGCTCCAGTCGATGCATTTTTTCAGATTCTTTTTTAGAATCAAGTCCAGCCAGATTCTCGTGCTTCTGCCGTTTCCCTCACGGAAAGGATGAGCTATATTCATTTCGACATATTTATCAGCGATTTCATCAAAGGTTGATTCGCACATTTTTTCTATTTTCTGCAATGTTTCAGGAAGATACTGCGCCATAGCAAACTGAAAACCGCCTTTTGAGATATTCACGGTGCGGATTTTTCCCGCAAAGTCGTACAAGCCGCCAAAAAGATATGCGTGAATCTGCTGCAAGGATTTTGTCGTGCCAATATCTTCGTCCGCAACAAGATTACTCTGGAAAAACTCATACGCTTTTTTCTTGCTCTTGCCGTCGATAGTGTTGTCGCTGTAGGTAAACCAGTCGAGAAAGGCGGAAGCTTTTTTGCTCGGAATTATTTTGACCACTTCTGAAATGTCATCTTGCGAAAAACAGTCCGTCGCATATTTTTTCCCGTCAGCGGCGGTCAGTTTGAGTTGACTACATCTTGTAGTCAACTGATTTCCGCTCTTTTTAAGGCGAGTTTTGAGAACACTCCAGTATTTTCGCGGATTCGGGCTTTCCGTAATAGCCGCGACAATATCAACGACAGAGAACCACCATTTTGCGTTCTCCTCGTCCCAGATTGCGCGGACTTCGCGGTCATTGAAAAAACGGATTGAGATTTTTGACATTAGTGCGCCCTTTTTACAAAAATCATAAACCTTGACTTTTCTCCAAAATCAACTATACTCTATATGTAAGCTAACTCGTGAAGGATACAGGCTGGGTTCCCGAATGGGAGTAGGTGCAAACCAAGAATCCTTTGCCCCTGAGGTCAGCTTATTTTTTTGCCCTTTTCAGATTCTCAACGATATTCTGCGGGTCTTTTACAATTTCCTCCACAATAAAATCCACCGCCTGCATTGTTTCTGTCTTTTGTGATGAAGTCAAAATGCTCAATTTTTATTGCAAAGCCCTGATTATTGTCGGCAATCAGCGGGTCAAGCTCCTTTTTTGTTGTGATGAGTTTTTCCGCAAGCTCCTCTGGATATTTTGCGCGGATTGTATTCTCATCAAGTGCTTTCATGCTGACGGCGAGCGTCAAAAAATTCTGCGGGATTACTTCCGTCATATCGACCTGATGAAATTCCTGCATCTTTTCCACAAAATTCAGAACACAAGCCTGAAACAACGGAATATACACCATCTCATATTCTTCGGTGATAAAATGCGTACTTGTGTTCCGCAGTTCAATAATTTTCATCAGATTGCGGTGCAACGGAGATTTTTCATTGGTGAAAACCTTTTTTACGCAGTTTTCAAGCGACAGGGTGCGGTTCGGATTATCCTTGTAGTAAATGCTCCCCTCGCCGTCTCGTTTGAGCATATACGCCTTTAGCATCAGCTCCCACGCATTGCAGATAAAGAAACTAAAGCCTTCCACGCGATACTTTATCGTTGGCTTGTTATAGATTTCTATCGACATGACAAAGGCTTCTTTTGATTTTTCGATGAGTTTGAAATACAAATCCTGCATTAGTCTCCCCTTGCTATACAAGATGCTAATCTCACTCTTTGTGAATGATTAGGCACATCAATCACGATTTCTTCCATCTGCAAATCTTGTACCCATGAAAGGAGATTTGCTAAAAGAGTTTTTACATCTTTACGATACGGTTTTGGGTCTTCGACCAATGCCTCATGCAGTTCTGCTGTCAGATGACCGAAAAACATACTTCCATCATTTTTTTTCAAAATCGAAATGAGCCATCTATAGCAATTTGACCAACAAAACGCCTCTTTTAGTTTTTTGATTCCGATGTTTGCAGAAATATCAAGAAATGGAATAAAACTATCAACACTTGGAATATTTTTCATATCAGGAAGTTCATACGAAAACAAAGTTGAAACTTCTGACTGAAACAAATTCAATATACTCTTATTCCATAAAAGGGATTTTTCGTTCGTGTTATTTTTATCAACATTCTCATATTGTTTTTTCAATAAAGAAAGCACACTAGGCGTTACTCGCACAGAATCAGAAAACAAGCGATTTACTTTTATAATATCTTCTTCTGACAAATTAACAAAAGTTGCAATCTCATAATTTGCATTGTCTTTTAATCCTAATCCAGATGCCGTTGCGTTTGCACTTCCAACAAGTGCACGAGAATTATCGACAATGTATGTTTTTGCATGAAGATCAAAGCGAATAAAAATCTCCCAATCATGAGAAAGACAATATTCCAAAATTGAAAAATCAGTGCTGCCACTTACAATATCATTAAGACGAAAACGCACTAGTAATCTTTTTGAAGCTACAGCATTTGAAATCCATGCAGATAATTCTTCTAGCACATTGATTTTGCAATATGCTGTTATAATCTGCACAGATTCTTTTGCAAGAGAAAGTTCTTTATACATTGTGCCCAAAATTTCTTTTGAAAACAGCAGAGAGAACATATTTATTCCTTGCTTGGATTGAGTTGTTCATCAATATAGTCATCAAGACGCTTTAGCCAAGTTGAGATGAGTCTGTCATTTTCATCGCGTTGCTGAGGATTTGTTTTGTTGACCGCCTGAACAAATGCAGCCAAGAAAAGTTCAAATGTCGTCTTTGAATTACTATCTTCCGAAACTTTCTCAAAGAAAGATGTATAGAATTTGTGAGCAATATTTATTGTAATAACAGAAGTTCCAAGACTAAAAGAATAATCGAACGCTGGACCAAATTTTCCTATGTCCTTATAAACAAAATTTACGCTATTGTTAAGGAAACGATAGATTTCATCTTTTGTTGGTTGCTCAACGCCAACATCCTCAATAAGAACTTTTTCACCTGCCTGTTCAAGCTGTTCTACAGGAGTTATTTTTCGGATATTTGCTGTTTCTGTATCTTGATTATCATCTGCATTTTCTTCGACGATATTTGCAACCTGAGTTGATGCTGGTATTGCATTTTCAGCAAGACTTCTTGAACTCTTTCGAATTTCCTTGTTTCGCTTGTACATATCAGAAATTGTTGCAGAAACTTCCTCACTCAAAATATTCCAGATAGGCTGTATCTCATTTGAGTCATCAAAGTCCTGTGTTTCCAATTTTTTTAGTTCAACATACTGTTTGTTATTTGAAACACCGAAAATTTCATCGAGTTCTGGATTGAACAAGATTTCACACCCCCACCAACGATGTTCAGGTTCATTAACATTTTCATAAAAGTCAAACTTACGGAAATCAATTTCACGACCAGCACGAACGATAGAAACGCCTTCTAGCCTTTTAGCATATTTTCCGATTGCATAACGTCCGGGATCATTTTCAATAGCGGTTTGGTCATAAAATTTATTTTTTACAACGGAATAGCGAATCTTAACTTCTGAAGTTTTTATACTTCCATCCTTGCTGAGATATTTTATATTTAACAGCCGTTCGCCAGTTTTATTTACTTCTGTAGTATATGGTTCAAAAATTGGTTCAAGACTTTCGCCGTTCCCACGCTCAAAAAGTTCTTTCGGTTTTTCGGGATTACCGAGTGCATAATTATCATTCATTAGAAAGAGCGGGTCATTAGGGAAAACTGATGTAAAATCATCCTTGTTCCCTGCATTGAAAATCTTTATTGCGGATTTTTTATCGTGTATGTAGTGGCGAAATTTCTGTCCTATTGAGAATTCAAGTCGAGATTTGAGAGCGGGAATTGTCTTCGGCTGAACGCGGTCACAGTTTTTCCAAATGACAAGAGTTCCGTGTTCGGAAAAATCGAAATGTTCCATAAGATTTTGCCAAGAAATGTAATACTTGTAAAAATCGGGAACTTCACACGGTTTGGGGTCTGGAATTTCTGTTTGCTCACCACTTTTTACTTGATTGATGTTCAGGTATACAAACTTTGCATTTTCTATGCCGTTTTGCCACGAATAAACATAGACTTCTGGGCAAGCATAAAGAGAAGCCTGTGGCAAACCGACTCCAAAACGCCCCATTCCTTTTCGTTCCTGCCGTGTTGAAACTCCAAGCCCAAGACATTTCCCTAAAATGTCAGCATTCATTCCGATTCCGTTATCAAGAAACCCGATTTCAGAAATGTTCTTTTTGCCAGATACAGGATTAACTTCATCTTTTAAAATGACAAAAACATCTTTTGCCTCAGCCTCAACCGAGTTATCGATGATTTCTGAAACAGCACTTTCAATGTCCTTATACCCAGAACTTCTAAGTGCATCCCCAAAATTTTTAATATCAACAATACTTGCTCCCATAATCTTCCTCCAATGTCAAGTTATTTATTCCAGTATGAATCGAAATACGAAAAAGCTTTTTCGTTGTCGAATGATTCCAAATTATCTTTTACATCAATTAAAAGACATTCTTCCTGTCCGCCCATCATTGGACCGCGCAAACCGCGACCGAGCATTTGACTGTAAAGCACAATTGATTTTGTCGGGCGAGTAATAAATACGCACTGAATGTTTGTCGAGTCAAAGCCTGTCGTAAGAACATCATAATTGATGATGATATTGCATGGATTTTTTCTGTCTTTGAAAGAATTGATTGCGTTTTCTCTGTCAAATGCGGACATCTCACCAAGAACAAGAGAATTAGGAATTCCTTCAATCGTAAGCATTGCAGAAAGCATCTTTGCGTGAAGAACAGAACAAGCAAAAACAATTACAGGCTTATTTTCCGATTGAAGGATTCTAAGTTGTATCATAATCTGCTTGTTGCGCTCTTTGTTTTTCGCAAGGATTTCAAGTTGTTGCGATGAGTAGTCATTTTCTCCGCTTATCGATTTCCGTAGTATTTTCAACTCTTGTTCAGAAAATCTTTGTGCATATTCAAGCGTTTGTTTTCGCATTTTTGAAAGTATCCTACGAGATTGGAAATATTTTATGACATTTTCATCAGTTGAAAGATTCAAGGCTTCCACAGTTCCCATGTTCATCTTGCTGACAAGTTTTGTATCAATTGAGATAATCCTATCTTCAAACATCTGTGAGAATTTCGCATTTTCATCAGAATAATCCGTAGTCCGTCCTGGAGTTGCCGTTAAGCCCATCAAAAAACGGTTTTCCATATCAGGCTTTTTAGTCATAAATGCTTCGACTACGGTTCTCGTTTCCGTTGCAGCGGCTTTATGGGCTTCGTCAAACACAAAAAGTCTGCAATCAAGAATAAGCCGATTGAAAAGATTTTTGTTCGCTTTAGAAATTGCAATCAGTTTTTGAATTCCGCAGAACATCATACCGTGCAGTTCAGAGACAACATTGCTAATCGTGTTATTTCCCCAAAGCCGATAGACATTTACTTCTCCATCGCCCAAATGCGACCATGTTTTTACGAATGTATCATAAGCCTGTTGCAAAAGTTCCTTTGTATGCGCCACCCAAATTACAAGACCTTTCTTTTTGAGCGAGAAATTTAGATAGTTCGTTATGACATGCATGGCGGTCTTTGTCTTTCCCGTTCCCGTCGGCATATGAATCAAAAACCGTCCAAGCAAATTTTCTGAATTCAAAATGTGCAAAGCCTGCTGTTTTATGTAAAACTGATAATCAAGCAGTTCATAGAATCTGTCAGAAGAATTTACGCTCGTAAGAACATCCATTTCTTTATGCTCTTTCTGCTCAAATATATTTTCATTCACACCCCATTTTTTAAGCAAATTCAAAGTCGTTGTATTGTTTCCCCACCGTTTTGCAATTTCTGTACAGACTTCTGCCTGATTTTTTCCGATTAAATCAGGATATTCATTTTTATAAAAATCCTCAAAAGTCTTTGTTTGCATTCGGCGAAGCAACGATTCAACAATCTGATTGTTTTTTAGCAAATTGATTCCATACAAGCTGTCTATCATCTCGACGAGTTTCTTTTTGGAATACTTTTCTGCCTCTGAAATATCCCACTCATTCAGATTCTCAATGACATCTTTTTCGAGTATTTCTTTCAGTTCGATTGTTTCAAAATCAAGCATTAAGTTTAGATATTCTTTCATATATTTTTCCTCTCCCCCTTACAAATTCTCCTCAATATATTTTAACACATTTTTCAACTCTACGAAATCTTTTTCAGATGTAAAATACCCCACACTAAACCGCACTGTTCCGCTCGGATATGTCCCCATGAACTGATGCGCCAACGGAGCACATTGCAAGCCTGTACGCACAGCAATTCCTTTTTCATCAAAAATCGCACCTGCTGTATCGCTAGGAATTCCCTCAATCACACATGAGACAATTCCCACATACTTATTCTGCTCATAATTTCCGATGACTTTAACAAATGGATACTCCTCAAGAAGATTCAACAATGCTTGCCTATGCTCCATCTCCCGTTTCCAAATCGCTTCAATTCCCTGTCCTTCAATCCACTTTAATGAGGCATTCAATCCCGCTATGCCTGCAATGTTCAGCGTTCCCATCTCAAATTTCTGCGGAAGGCTTTCGGGCATATCTTGATTTGCGGATTCAAAGCCTGTTCCTCCAAACAGAATTGGTGGCAAATCAATTTCGGGATTCATAACAAAGCCTGCGATTCCCGTTGGAGCATACAGCGTTTTATGCCCTGCAAATACGGCAAAGTCAAAATCGGTTGAGCCGATATTGCAATCAACAAGCCCTGCCGTCTGCGCCATATCGAGTACCGTTATCGCCCCGAACTGTTTTGCGAGGTGAAAAATTTCTTCCACAGGAGCAACCAGACCAAAAACATTGCTTGCGTGGCTCACAATCACAAGGTCGGGCTTTGTGTCCTCAAACTGATACTTTATCCGCTCCAAATCGAAGACCATTTCTTTTGAAACAGACAATTGCGTTACTGTTATTTGATTCAATTTTTCAGGATGATGAAGTGTCCGGGTAACAGCATTATGCTCAAAAGGACTGATGTAAATAGTTTTCGCTCCGTTTTGAATCAAGCCTTGAATTATAATGTTGAGTGAAAGTGTCGCCGTCGGCTCAAAAACAACTTGCTTTGCAGGGCAATGGAGAAGATTTTGAATTCTCGCCCTCGTGTCCTTTATAAGTTCGCCCGCAGAGTGCGCCAGTCCGTAATTTCCGCGCCCCGCGCTCCCTCCATGCTCACGGTAAAATGAATCCATAAAGGAATACACGCAGTCAGGCTTTGGATAAGTTGTCGCCGCATTATCAAAATATGCCATGTTTCCTCCTATAAAACTCCGCGTTAGCGGTCGCACAGGATGTGCGAAATCGCAAAGATTGCCGATGGCAAGCTTTGCAGTGATAAAAATTGCACGGATGCAATTTTTATCACATCTCCTAGCACAATTCTTTTAAGATGTTCATCAAAACCTGCCGTTTTTCCTGTTCCGAAACGGCAAGCCCCATAGCGTCAATGGCATCGGTGATTCGATTATAGAGAAGTTTTCCGCGCACTCCGACTTCAACTTTATCAAATCGCCGTACAACAGGCTTTCCGTCATCATCCAAAAATTGCAGTTGATACGAAGATGATGAATCTGCCTCATTTGTAGTCGAATTCTGCTTTTCTTCGGGAATAAATGATTCTGCCGTATTTTTGTAAGTCGTAATATTTGTGAGAAATTCAGAAACAGTCTTATCATCCCAATCTTCAAGCCGAAGCCCTGTCGCAAGTTTCGCAAGTTTCTCGATAAACTCTTGGGTGTTATTTGTGATATTTTTGCACAACACAAGAAATTTATTCGTTCCGTCAGAAAACAAATGCTCAAAAATCTGTAACGGTAAACTGTCTGTCCAAGTTTGGATAACACTTGTAAGAGAAGTTTTTAGAAGCAGTTCGCGGTTATCTGAATTTGAAAGGATTTCTTTCACTTCATCTTGAAGATACAAGTTCAGATTGGTGATTATATCTTCAAAAAATCCTTTTGCCTGCACAATGTCAGAAAGCAGCTCCGTATTATCGACAGCCTTGCAAAATATTGCGGGCAACTTTTCAAAAAGCAATTCCTGACTTCCGATATTCTGCCTAAGCGATTTCAAGAATTCGGCATTTTCTTTAGGAATGGCACTGTCGTTATACAGCCGTTTGATTTCTTTTGTGTATTTCGGGAGCGACAGATACCAGCGCACCATTGCTTTTGCGACATACTCATAGGTATTTATGTTTTTCTCCGCATCGACAACAAAATCCGCAAAAACTTCTTCCAATGCTCTTACATAGTTTTCTTTGTCAGAATTCCAGTCGATTGCTGAAAGCGTAAAATCTTCGGGATTTTCGTCAATCTGCAAAATCGTATCAAGAGAAAGCGGTTGTTGCAGATTATTTTGTTTGATTACAATCTGCTTTTTGTAATTATGAAATACTGCGGCTATATAAATCGGAATCAGTCCTTTTCGTAAGCCGATTCCCTGCCCGCTTCCCTGCAAAGCATTATACAAATCCTTAAATGAATGATTTGAACTCGCTTGTACGCTTTCCTTTATAAAATCTTCGATAACGGAAAGCATACGATTTAATAAGTTATTATTCGTTTGCAAACGGATTTCTACATTCTCGTTTGCAATATCATGCAAGATTCCTGTCCGTACAAGTGTACTGCGCATGATAGAAACATCCTGCCCGTTCGCAAGCAAGCCTAAATTGTGCTCTAAGTCGTTGCGCAACAGAGCAGAAATAATTTTGTTTCTGCTGTTGAATGCCTGCCCCGTAATCTCGTTTTTGTTTATGACTTCGTTATTGATGACAGGAGTATTCGGATAAAGAGAATTGCTGATTTTTGAAAGTTGCTCCGCTAACTGCGATTTTCTTGAAAAATTCAATTTCTCGCCGTTGTAAATATAGCAAGACTGCATTCGCTCTGGATGCGTATACGAGCTGACAAATTCATTGACAACTTCTTTTAAATCATCATAGACAACTTCATATTCATCTTTTAAGATAAGGTCATCGGCGGCATTTCTTTTCAATTCGGAAACAGCATTAAACCTTCGTAAATCAATTTCTTTATCCTCATCAATCTGCTTTGGAATGATAAAAAGAATATCTCTCTGCGCCGTACTAGTCTCTAAAATCTGGTCATAAACTTTTTCAATTGTTTCATTCGATTTCGGCATGACCCCATAAATGATGCCGTCTGCAGAAACACTTTCATGTTTTAAGTTCCAGTTCACATCATCTGTAATTTCATCTTCCGAAATAAACTCAAAGGCGAAGAAGCGCGTCATTTCCTTTTCGTCATTGTAGCGGGACGGATACATATACTTGTCGGGATTGCTGGCGTTCAAAATTTCTTTGAGCGTTATCTTTTTGTTTTCCTTTTCAACCTCATCGTTTATCGCCTGTAGAATATCAATTCCAGAAGATTCTTTCAGTTTGAGGTATGAATTACTTTTTCGCAAATACACGACAAATTCTCGATGCACAAGGTCGTCAATCGCGTTTTTTATTTCATCAGCAGAATAGGATGCAGAATAAATTCTTACAAGCTCTGAAACAGTAGGTTTCAATTTCTCAAATTGCTCAAGAATGTAAATCAAAGATATTGTTTTTACAATTTTACATTCAAGGATATTGGCGTGTATTTTCTCTAAAATCCGTGAAGTAAGAATATAAGTATCGTGCAGAGAGCCAGAGTCGATTTCCTTTCGGAAGAGAGGCTCAAAATAATCATACATCAAATCGGGTGTGATGAGTTCAAACCGCTTGTCATCATAGTTTTTTAGGAAAGACGGCAAGGTAGCCGTTGTGTCCGCCGCCAAAAAAGTGAACAATGTCCGCTCATTTTGGGCAATACGCTCAGAAAGTCGGGGCAAGATGTATGTCGAAACTGGGTGCAACGGATAGCAACTTTCAATGATTTTTCCTACAGAAGTTTCATCCAAATCAGAAAATATTTCATGATTCTTAAAAGTTTCTTTTATTGAGGTAAAATCTTCTTGCCAAAAATCAAGAAATTTCTGCCATTTAGCAGGCTCTTTTTCTATTGTCGATGCAATGATTTCATAAGTTTGCGTAAAGTTATTGTTTAAGTGGATATGTTCAAAACGTCCCGAAATTCCACGCCAACCGTCTACCTTTTCCTTCGGGAGTTTGTCGATATAGTTAGCAATTTCTTTATGAGAAATAAGCATAATATGAAGCTGAACAGCATCATCATTTCTAGCACATCGCTCAGCAAAGTCCTGCAACATTTTTGTGTCACTGACTGTAGCGGTTTTTATGTTTGATTCAAGATATTTGCTGAATTCGTCATACACGACATACAAGCCACTGTACCCTTTCGCCTTGATTGCCTTTGCGACACTTTCATACAATTCAACGACATCAAAACCCAAAAACGGATTGAACACACTACCAGAAGTCAATTTTGGATATATATCTTCAAATTGCTTGTAAACATCAATATTAAAATCTTCAAGTTCTGAAATGAATTGCTCAACAGAAATTCCGATTTGTCCTTTGAAATCTTCAAAAGTTGCAGGATATTCGGTTTCCCATTTTTTGATAGTTTTGACGGCAGAAAGATAATTTGTGTCTGGCAAAATATCCAAAAAATCATTCTGTGCAAGTGTCTGCTGCAAGGCAAGCAAAAACGCTTGTGTCAGGCTCGTATATGTTCCAGAAATAATGACAGGAAGAAACTTACGCTTGCTTTTATAGAAATTTTCAACGACTTGCTTCAAATGCTCTCGGCTGTTGATTTTTGGTTCTGCATTTTTAAAAAGTTCAATCGGGCGTTGCATAAGCATCGCCAAAATTGCAAGCACGATATGAGACTTTCCTTTTCCATACGCGCCGATGAGGATTCTTGCGCGGTTTGTTGCATTGGGATTTGTGCTTTGTAATACGCTTTCAATCAAGTCCAATGCCATCTTTGTAGGAATAAAATTTTTCAGCTTGGTGTCGTTGTACAAGTCATAAGAGATATTTACTGAATACTGAAAGCCTTCGGCGGCTTTTATCATTTCACTCATTTTTAGTTCCTACCGAATCTCGTTTAAATGCTCGTAATACATTCTGACACAATCTTCAAAACTGTAATCATGCGTAAGCCGAATGACATCTAAGCCCGCTGTGCGAATAATTTTCAGCTTCCCAGTTTTCTCCACCGCATGAAGCACATCCAAAAGGGAGACTGCATCAAGATTGAAGATTTTTCCGATACTGTTGTCATCGGTCATCAGTTTGTTCAGTTGGATTTCAAGTCCTTTATCCTCTTCCGCATTTCTTTTTTCGTTGATTGCCGCAAGAATTACATAGGGGTCAAATGATTTTGGAGACGGAACAGATTTTTTGTATGTTACGATACCTTTCCTTTTGGAAACAATGTCTAAAAGATTCAACTCTCCAAGCGGACAATCTATGTTGTTTTCCGCCGAAACTTCCGAGCCAGAAGATTTTTCCTTTGAAATATAGGTGCTTATGATGCAAGAAAAATCATCATCTACCAATCGCTTTGAAATTTCTTTTCCATAATCATTATCAGCTAGAAACTTAGAAAGTCCAATAAAGAAATCTTCTTCCGTAAACTCGGAAAGGTTCAGGCGATTGAAAAAATAGTACCAAGAAGTTGCGTTTTCCTTGTTTGAAGCAAGTTTATAATGCAACAAATACAAAGTACCGATTTCTTCTATATATTTATCATTATTGAATACCAATTCGCCAAACGGGGTGAGCTTTTGAATCCGTTTTCCTTTCTCGCCCTTATCTTCCTTTGTCAGCCCCACCGTCTGAAGCCAATAGCGCAATGAAAGCACCATATTCGAGCCGATTCCAAGCACATCCATCGGCTTGCGGGCGGGGTCTTTTGAAGTGAATACATCGGGGAACTGGCTCACATATTTCATCCCCTTTGTGAGCCAGCCTTTGCGTATATAAAATGTCTCGTGTCCGCGGAGTTTCATAGGGTCAGTATACCGTTTTATAGAATATCAATCTACCGACAAATTTTTCAGAATCATCGGAATAAAACTTGCATCTAAAACCTCAAACGCAAAGCATTTCTTGCCTAAATCTTTGAGCGACGCTCCAATATGATACATCGTCGTACCATCAATTATGAGAAATCTGTCATGCATTTTCTTTGTGAATTTGACCGTCAGCATTGGATATTGCGCATTAAACTTTTGAATATCCTGTTCCGTAATCTTCGTTTTTGAATCAGTGTATATTATAATCTTCACATCAGTTTTCTTTTTTGACAAGCGTTCAAGAACCGATAAATCCACATAATTATCAATCAAAATAATTTCTTTCTCTGCCTGCAAGATGAATGATTCAAATTTTGCATAGGCATCAAAAATTTGTCCTTGAAAGAAAAGCCCTTGCGTTTGTTCAATATTATACCTGTCCATTTTACTAAACAACTCGTCAATACGCTTATCCGCTTCATTCTGATGAACTTTCGTATCAATGAGTTGTTTTTCCATAGAATCTAAGCGTTGAAAAACCTGTGCATTTGACAGCAAGAAACGGCGCATTGAAACAAACGCATTCATTATCTGAACGCTGACATTTACAGCCGTTTCACTTCGCAATACAGCAGAAAGCATAGCAACTCCCTGTTCCGTAAAAGCATACGGAAGTTTACGTGTTCCGCCCCAACTTGATGTCGCATTTTGCGACATCAAATCAGTAAACTCATGCTCAGCAAGTTGAAAGCAAAATGATTCCGGGAATCGCTCACTATTTCGTTTTACCTGCTCATTAAGTCGCCTTGTTTCTACTCCATACAATTCTGCTAAATCACGGTCAATCATGACCTGCTGATTGCGCATAATAAGAATTTTACTTTCTATATCAGTCCGAGAAATTATTTCGTTCATACACTCTCCTTTTTATCGTTTTGTCTTCAAATACTTTTCCATCATACAGCCGCCAACGAGGTATTTTTCCGTCACGCATTTCTTGCAGTGGACACACTTAGCAGGGTCAATGTAATATCCCGCGTTCGAGATATGAATCGCGCCCGCCTTGCACACGCTCTCGCATTTAAGGCACTTGCGACAGGCGTTGAATTTGCGGATTTGGTAGCCGATTTGCCGCTGTAAGTCCTCGTGGTTTGCCACATTCATCGTCTTGACCTTTATGGCGTGTTCAAAGCCGTCCACCTTGAACGGCTGGAGCGAGATTATCGGCACATTCGTCTTGATGTCGAGAATGATGATTTCGTTCAGCAATTTGCGCCCCAATTCACGCGAGATGTTTCCGAACGGCACGAACATTCCGACCAGCTCATCATCAAACGGACAGGTAAGAGCGTAATTCTTTGCGTTGTCTTCCGCGGTGCAATTGGTAAAGCGGATTTTCACATCGTTTGCCGCGACAAGACCGTTTCCGCCCTGCCGCGCCTTCCATGCACCGCTGTCAACATAGACTTCAGGGTCGGGCTTTCCGATTTTCTTTGCAAAGTCAATAAGAAAATCACGCCATTTTTCGCTCCGCTCTTTCATGTAGATTCGGCTCAAAAACTGCGCCCGCTGATTGTTGTTCGGACAGCACCAGCACCCCACGCGGTCGTAGCCCAAACGGTATGCGTCGTTAAAATCAACTTTTTCCGCAAGCAGATACAGCCAGATATCAATGTCCTTCCAAAAGAAAATCGGAGATGCGACCGTCTGCTTCTGGATTTTTACGGACTCGGTGTTTTCGGTTACGCGGTCATACTTGCTCCGTGCGACGGACTCAACCTTGCGAATGCCGTAGAAGGTGAGAATCTGCTGATTTCGGTACAAGCCGTTCAAAACGCGGGTAATCGGACCTGTCTTGAACATGGAACAGCACCACCGCATCATACGCGCGGGAGGTCCGATGTCCTCGCAGACCTTATAAAACACCTGCTCATCGTTCAACGCCGTCTCAAAGATAGCGTGCGGATGGTCGGAGCGGAAGCGTTTTACATAGTCGTAAGTCGAAGGAAATTCCAGCGTAGTGTTCCCGAAAATATGCACAAGGCTCGGATTTGAAAGTGCCTTTGTAACCACATCTGCCGTAACGGTAGAATCCTTTCCGCCAGAAAACGAAAGGACGATGTTTTCCGTCGGGAAGCGGCTCGCGGTCTTTTGTATGAAAGTGTGGGATTCAGAAATCAGCTCGTCAAGATGCGTTCTGTTCGCCTTAATGAACTTTTCAATCATCGCATCAAAATATTCATATGAGTTACGGGATTTTTCCGTTTCAAGCATTTGTGAAAGCCTGCCCGTATCGGCATTTTTGAAGTCATCAGAAGAAAGCGCGACCGCCTCGCCGTCCACATAATAGCGGCTATTCTCGCACCATACAGACTTTTGCGCAAATTCGTGCGGAGTTTTGCCAAGCAGCAGTTCCAAAAGCAGGCGTTCTTCTGGAAAAACAGGACGCAAATCTTGCGAAAGATAGCTGAGTTTTCCATTGCACAGCGGACATTCGTCTTTATCCGCCTGATTTTTATTTTTAATGACGGGAATTTTGCAAGCCTTACACCAATAGATTTCCGTCGGAATTTCTTCCGAAGTCTCATTCTTACAGCGAGGACAGATTTTCTTGCTTGTCTCATAATTGCAAAAGCGGCACCACATTTTTTAACCTAGACGGAGCATATCACAAAAATGCAATTTCTGCTATCGCGCCCCCTCCCCCTCTACTTCTCCAGCCCTGCATTCTTCGGCATCCATGCCGTGACGACTCGCTTCGCGATTCGCAGATTCACGGTCTTTTACCCGCCTCCATGCGGGAATTACTTATGCAAGCCAGCATTGATAAACAAACTGTCTTGATACCAATCGACTATCATACTAAACTCAGCGGTCTTATACCCCGGGCACTCGGCGTGGATTTTCATAATTTTGCCGCTCACAAGCTCGCGCTGGGGAACTTGGTCGAAGGGGAGGTATTTTCCGTTGTAGAGGACGGTGAATTTGGTCTTTTGGGTGAGGGTTTCGCCGGTCTTTGCGTCGAAAGCGCGGGTCTGCACGGAAACGGGGCGCACTACCCGCTGCAAGTTGTCGAAATTCATGTTCACGCTCTCGCCGTTCACCTCGAAGCTCGACCACATCACATACGAACCGATGAGGATTTTGACCCGATACGCGCCGTCTTTCAGATACACGGGCTTTATCGAAAGGTACTTGATGTTCTTGTTTGAGCTTTGCGTGACCGATTTTCCGCTCTTTGTGCGGGCAATGAGTCCTTCGCTCTGCTTGAAGTCACGCTGGCTTCCCTTCACTTCGGGGAGGTCGGTCTTCGTCTCGTCGAAGAAATAGGCTTTCACGGGAATGTCCATGCCGTAAATGTTGTTTTGCACGCCCGCGACCGGGGTAACGAGATTCAAGGTGACGGGCTTGTACCAGGGGCTTAGAATCGAAGCGTGGAAGATTCCCGCGCTCCATGCGTACATGCCGACACAGAAAACGGCGACGGCACAGAAAGCGTAGCTTGCGATTTTCACTCCGAGGCGGCTCTTTTTTTCAAATTCGGGAAGAACGAACTGATTTTTTGCGAGGATAATCTGTGCGAGCGAGATGCGGATTGCGTGCGTGTCGTAATCGCGGAGGTATTTTTTTACGATTTTGATGACCGAATCAATTGACTTGTAGCGTTTTTCGGGATTTGCTTTGAGCATTTTATGAATCATGCGGCAAATCACATGCGGAATCGACGGGTCAATCTTCCGCGGGCTGATGTACTTCCCTTTTTTGATTTTTTCAAGATTTTCCGCGCTGATTGTTGAGGCAAAGGGCTTACTTCCCGTGAGCATTTCGTAGAGCATGACGCCCATTGAATAAATGTCGGCGCGGTTATCGACTGAACGCGAATCCGAAATCTGCTCAGGGCTCATGTAGGCGGGAGTTCCGAGCGTTACGCCCGTCTGCGTGACATCGCCCGCCACCTTTGAGACGATTCGGTCTGTTTTTGTGACCGCTATTTCTTCGATTTCGTCACTTGCGGCGATTCCAAAATCAGCGAGTTTGACTTCTGCACGGCGGCTGATGAGGATATTCCCTGGCTTTATGTCGCGGTGCACGATTCCCCGCGCGTGCGCGAATTTGAGCGCATAGCAGGCATCCAAGAACACGAGCAGCGAGAGTTCCGTTCCGAGCGAGACTTGTTTTTCGATTACCTGTGCAAGTGAAAGCCCGTCAACGAATTCTTCGACGATATAATGGCTGTTTCCTTCGACGAAATAATCAAAAAGATGGACGATGTAGGGGCTCTGCATGTCGAGCAAAATCTGCGCTTCCCGCTTGAACCGCTCGCGAATCGTTGCGTTCCCCTTAATCGTGAGTTTTTTGAGGATAACCATGCGGCGGAGCGTGGGGTGAACTGCCTTGTACACTGCCCCCATGCCGCCCTTCGCGACAAGCCCCATGATTTTGTATTTTCCGATAAACACAGGATTTGAAGTCTCAGCCATGATTTTACTCCTAATATTTTTAAATTTCTCACAGAGAACACAGAGTTCACAGAGAAATTTCAGATTTACGAAATACGCTCAATTACAAAATGCCCTCTGTGCACTCTTAAGCTCCGTGAGGAATTTTTATTTTCTCTCAACATCAACAATATCCCGCTCGGGGTCGAATTCTTTATTCGGAAGGATGACCGCCACTTGCTCGATTTCGGGATTGTGAATCTGAACGAGTTTTCCGCCCTGTCTGAGCGCGTACGTGCCGAGTACGGGGCGATGCCCAGAAAAATACACGGCATTTTCCCCCGCATCCTCGCCGAGCAATTCGGTGAACAAATGCGCCACAGTGCCGTCCTCTGCCGCGTCGTTCGCCGTCCAAGTAAGCGCGAAAGTGACGAGCGAGCCGCTTTTGTGGTAATTGATGATTTCTTCGCGCGAAAAACGAGTCGCCGGCTCTGCGTGGCTCACCACAAAGCGCGAAAAGGCGGCGCAAATCGGCAGTGCTTTTTCAAAACAGGAAATTTCGTGCAGAATCAAGTCGTCGTAAAAATGCCGCAAGAACTCGGCGACCATGTTTCCCTCGTCGCAGAATTTTCGGAACGGCACATTTCCGTATTTTTCGCGGTGATTTTCGTTCAGCACATTTTCGTGGTTGCCTTTGAGAATGTGAAAATGGCTCGCAAACGCGGATTTGAGCGAAAGAATGATTTCCAAAAGCGAAAGATTCTCGCGCATTTCGGCTTTCATCGCCTCGTTCACGAGATTTCCGCCCATCGATTCAAGAAAGGCTTCCTTCCACCGCGCGCGCCCGCGGTTCTCCGAGTGAAAAATGTCGCCCACACAGCAGACTAACATTTCGCCCTTTTCAAGAAGCGAAAGCACCGTCTCGCCCGAAAGCTCAAAATCAAGAATGTCAAGAAGGAATTTTCCGCGTCCGTGCAAATCGGGAACGACAATCACGGGGAGCGAAGCGGATTTTTCATCGGTAAAATCAAGAAGCCCGCCCGCGTTTCCCTCACTGTCGCGCGGACGGTACGCCGCATTCTCGCCCTCAAGAGACGAAACGCCCGTCTCCAAAAGCGAAAGCAATGCTTCATGGCTCGGTAAGTCGGGAGAATCAAGATAAGACTGCAAAAGCGTGCGGAGATTCGACATTATGCCCCGTTTTAGGCTCGGTTTGCTCGCAAAACAGCGATTTACGACATGACGAGCGTGGTCGCGCCAATCGTGATTTTGTCGCCGGGGTTAAGCTTAATGTACTTGTCTGGCGGAATTCGGTGACCGTTTACAAATGTGCCGTTCGTGCTTTTTTCGTCCTTTAAGAAATACGCGTCACGGATTTTCTGAATCGTCGCATGCTGGCGGCTCGCAAGTTTGTTATCGATGACGATAGAGCATTCTGGAGAACGCCCAATCGTCATCTTTGCCACAAGACTGATGCGTTTTTGATTGAACATAAGATAAGAGACTGGCGCGCCCTCAGCCACCTTTTCCAAGTGCTTTCCGACAGGGCTCGTCGTCGCAATCGTTGTATCATTTGCCATAATGGCTGATTATAGCATGAAACACAGAGAATGGCAAAAATTATCATTCGAGCGTTAAATCGCCCTTTTTAATCCAGCCAATTTTGCGCAAAAGAAGCCCGAACGCCCATGAAAGCACGCCCGGTAAGATAAAGCATACGAGAACAAGCCCAAGCCAGTCGAACGCACTCGGAGCGATTGCAACAGCCCCGTGAGCAACCGCCGCCTCGCTCGGAGAATACCAGCCTGCAATCACGCCAATCTGACCGACCAAGCCGCATGTTCCCATGCCGCTCGAGACCGCCGCACCGTTCATTTCCATTTTGAAAAGGCAAGTTGCAATCGGGCCTGTAATTGCCGAAGCGAGCGTGGGCGGAATCCAAATCTTGGGATTTTTGATGATATTCGGCATCTGAAGCATGCTCGTTCCCAAGCCCTGAGAAAGAATGCCGCCCCACCCGTTTTCGCGGAACGAAAGAATCGCAAAGCCGACCATCTGCGCGCTACAACCTGCGACAGCCGCCCCACCCGCTAATCCTACAAGACCGAGAGCCGCACAAATCGCCGCAGAGGAAATCGGGAGCGTGAGGACGATTCCCACAATCACCGAAATGATGATTCCCATAACGAACGGATGCAATTTCGTCGCCCACACGATGATGTTTCCGATAGAGCTAGCCGCAAGACCAATGTATTTTGCAAAAAGAACTGTGAGAAGGCTACCTGCAAGAATCGTAACGAGCGGAGTGACGATGATGTCAACCTTCGTTTTTTTGCTGACGAGGTTTCCAAGCTCCGCCGCCGCAATCGCAATCACGAGAACAGCCAACGGGCCTCCCGCCCCGCCCGTCACATTCGCCGCGCTACCGACAGCAACGAGCGAAAAAAGCACGAGCGCAGGAACACTCATCGCAAAGCCGATTCCAACCGCCATAGCCGCGCCAACGACATGCGCGTCAGTCGCAAAATTTCCCGCATCGACCAAAAACTGAAAGACAGGATTTGTGCCGAGCCGTAAGAGCTGCTGCCCCAAAGTCTTGATGATTGTTCCGATAAGCAATGAAGCGAACAATCCCTGCGCCATACCACTCAACGCGTCAATAAGATAACGCTTTGCGTACTTGTTCATAGTGAACCTACCTAAAAATGAGAGAATAAAAAATTGGATTTTTCATTGAGTCACTTCTGATGTAGACGTAGGAGCGTTCGTGAACTCGTTAGACAGTACGCATGGATTTTTGAAATCCTGACGAGTCTGTCATCAGTCATCTAACCGTAACATCTGATTGAATATGTCAAAGAATGTAACAGAAAAACGAGAAAGATACAATAAAATTCCTCACAGAGCAAAAGAGGACACAGAGAAGTGTATGAAAACGAAAAGTACGATTTCTGTGAAATCTGTGCGAAATTTAAAACCCCTCATTTCCAACTTCTCAGTTTTCGTTCCTCATTCCTCGGCTTTGTGCTATAATCTCCCTATGAAAAAAACAGTTTTCGCCCTTCTCTTTGCGTTTTTCGCGTTCAGTGCGTTCTCGCTTTCTCAGAATTTCACTTACAAAACCTACTCGCTCACGGCATATTATCCCGAAACGGTGCAGCCAGGCGACGCGGTGTTTGTGCGGCTTGTTTTTGAGGCGACAGGAAAAAAGGCTTCCAAAGAGTTGATTGAGTCAACGGAGCGCGGGGAACTTGCGATTTTCAAAGCGGGCAACGATGGAACGCTCGCGGAAAAAGCGACGGCAAAATCACAGTTCTACAAAATCGAAAAAACTGCCAGCAAAAAATCAGTAAAAGCCGTTCTTCTTTCGGGTGCGCCGCTCTCGTCATGGGCAAAAGCCGGCGAGTATTCGGCGGAAGTGAGTTTTTCGGCGTTCGGGGAAGAACACAAAATCTCGCTTCCCATAAAAATCATCGAAAAAGAATTCGTCTCGGAGACGATTCCGCTCAATGCGAGCAATACGGCTATCAAAACGAATGTCTCAAAAGAGCGCATGGACCAAATCAATCGCTTGAACAAAATTTTGGACACAAAAAATCCGACCGCCGTTTACGAGCCTTCTTCATTCGCGCCGCCTACCCCCGCCACGCGCAGAACTTCATTCTTCGCAGACCGACGCGTGTATGCCTATTCAAACGGAAAATCTTCAACGAGCCTTCACTACGGAATCGACTACGGCGTTCCAACGGGAAGCGAAGTGCGTTCATGCGGTCGGGGAAAAGTCGTGATGGCAGAAGACCGCATTTCAACGGGCTGGAGCGTGTGCATTGAACATTTGCCGGGGCTGTATTCGCTCTACTATCACATGAGCGAGCTGCAAGTCGAAGTCGGGCAAACCGTCAAGCAGGGAGATTTAATCGGACTGTCAGGCGCAACCGGCCTTGCCACAGGCCCGCACTTGCACTGGGAAGTACGATTGAACATGGAAGCGGTAAGCCCGGACTTTTTTGTGAGCGATTTCACATTTGAGAAAGAAAGCAAAAAGAGATAAGAAAAATTTTAGACGCGGATGCACGCGGATTAACGCAGATATATATTTTTTTTATCCGCGTCCATCTGCGTTTATCCGCGTCTTTTTTACCTCACTAGTGCCAAGAATTCGTCTTCGTTGATAATTGGGATGCCGAACTTTGCGGCTTTTTGGTTTTTGCTTGAGCCGCTTGTGGTGTCGTTTGTGACGAGGTAGCTTAAATCTTTCGTGACGCTCGATTTGCACGAGCCGCCCGCTTTTTTTACCATTGCTTCGGCATCGCTTCTTTTCATCATGCGAAGCTCGCCTGTAAAGCAGAACGATTTCCCTGCCAGTGCGCCGCCGCCAATTTCTTCGAGAGCTATTGTGCCGTTAGCAACGAGCGAGCGCATTTCTTCGGCGTTCTCAGCCAAGCCTTCCACAAAAATTTTCGCGGTGATTTCGGCAAAGCCGTACACGGCGGCGATTTCTTCTTCGGTGGCAGAAAGGAGTTTTTCAAGAGAAGTAAAGCCCGCGTCAATGAGTTTTTGCACCATCGTTTCGCCGATTCCCTCGATGTCAAAGCCTGCGATAAAGGCGGCAAGGCTCATTCTGCGGTGATTTTGAATGCTTTCGTAGACTTTTTTTGCTCCGAGCGAGTCTTTTTGGCTTTCGATTGATTCTTCGTTCAAGAAATACGGCACGAGCGTTTCTGCACTAAGCGAATAAATATCTGAAATAGAGGCGATTTCCTTGTTTTTAAAGAGAGAGCGCAAGAGCGTGTCGCCAAAGTCACGAATATCGACCACACCCACCCATTTTTGAAGCTGGTGAAGCACTCGTTTTTCGCACGATTTGTTCGGGCAGAAAAGGCGGCTTCCTTCGTCACGAAGCTCCGTTCCGCATGTAGAGCATGTTTTGGGAAAAACAATCGCACTCGTTTTCTGCCCTTCTTCTTCGGGGAGAACGCTTTCAATCTTGGGGATAATCTCGCCGCGCTTTACGACCACGACCTTGCTTCCGATTTTAACTCCGAGCGCACGCATGGTGTCGGGGTTAGCAAGAGAAGCCCGCTGAACTGTGGTTCCGTTCAACTGCACTTCGTCAAAAATGGCAACGGGGGTGTAAGTCGCACCCGATTCGCTCCACTCAACTTCGCGCAAGACAGAAACCGCTTCTTCAAGGCTGAACTTGAACGCAATCTGTCGGTCGGGGCGCGCTCGGCTTGCGTCTGCCAAGTCAATTTTTCGCTCTTTTATGACAAGACCGTCGATGTCGTAGTCAAGCGATTTCCGCACTTCCATAACTTCTTCGCGGTAGTGAATCACTTCTTCGGGAGAAGCGCAGATTTTAAGCGGTGAAGTCGTAAATCCGCACGAAATGAGCCAGTTGATTTTTCCTTCTTCGTCTGAAAAGGGGCTTTCTCCCTCTGTGGAAAGCGCGTCGTAAGTCATAAGGCGCAAATGCTCGCTCCCCGTGCCGTCCTTTCGCTTCATAAGACCGTTCGCGGCGTTACGGCAGTTTGCTTTGTCGGAATAGAATTTTTCGTGCACGGTGTGGCTCATAATCACTTCGCCGCGCACCGCGCCCGTAAAGTCGATTCTGTTGTTTTCTGAGTCAAAGAGCGCGATTTTCACGCCCTGCATTTTCTTTGCGTTTGAAGTGATGTCGTCACCAATCGTGCCGTCTCCGCGCGTGACCGCCCGCACCAATTCTCCGTGGGAATATTGCAGTTCCAATGAAGCTCCGTCAAGTTTGTACTCAACCAAATATTCTGGATAGGCGTGATTTTTCGCCCACGCCAAAAATTGCTCTGGGTTCGCAGCCTTTTCCTGGCTTCCCATCGGCATAATGTGGCGGATTTTTGCAAAATTTCCTGAGTCCGCGCCCACCCTCTGCAACACGGGATTCTGTGGGTCGAGCGATTTTAGTTCGTCCCAGAGCTTGTCGAATTCAGCGTCAGAGATTTCGCCCTCGCCGTTGTAGTATGAGTCCTGATATTTTTTAATGAGCGTCGCAAGCTCTGAAATGCGCGCGCTTTCGTCAATGTCGAATAAATCTGCCATCAATTTTTCCTTAAATAAAATTCCTCACAGAGTATCAGAGGGCACAGAGACAGATTAAAATACTCTCTGTGTGCTCCGTGCTCTCTGTGAGGAATTTATACTTTCTCGAACATCAGCTCGGAAATCACACGAGCAGCGTCCAAGCCTTTTTGCTCGAATCGTGTTTCTGGCCGCCATTCTTGGTGAGGCGCAAAGCCGTCGTAGCGATTTTTAAGCCCTTCGGTCGCCACAAGTTGCTCCATGCCGAATTCAGCGTAGGGAAGCCAGTCCGTCACAAAGTAGAGGTAGCCGCCCTTCACGAGTTTTTGGCTCATCAAGTCGGTACGCGGGCGTTGCACTAATCTTCGCTTGAAATGCCGCTTTTTCTGCCACGGGTCGGGAAAAAAAATGTGGAACGCGCTCACGCTCTCATCGGCAATTTGATTTTTTAGCACTTCCATTGCGTCATGCTCGATTATGCGAAGATTCTTGAGATTTTTCTCGCGGATTTCTCCGAGCAGTTTTCCTACGCCAGGCTTATGCACTTCGATTCCGAGGTAATTCGTGTTCGGGTTTTCGCTTGCGATAATCGCGGTTGCCTTTCCCATACCAAAGCCGATTTCAATCACGACGGGATTTTTGTTTCCGAAAATGCGCTCAAAATCAAGCTTTTCTTCTGAATAGGGAACGCAGAATTCTTCGTGCAGTTCTTCGTATGCCTTTCGTTCCGAAGCCGTAAAATGCCCCTGTCGGAGCACAAAGGTGTGAATCTCGCGGTGAATGCCATCGGATTTTCGAGGATTTGTTTCGATTTCCATTTTTACTGTTCCGTTTTAGTTTTCTTCAGTTTCTTTGAGACTCTCTGCGGGAAGTATGCAGATAAGCGCGTTTCCGGGCGTAACATAGCAAACCCGTTTTGTTTGAGCAATGCGATAATCTTTGAGAATCGCGGCGTTATTCTTCCATGAGCGTTTTTCTTTTCCCATGAAGAGCAATTCATTCGCGTCATCGTAGATAGCAAGATTCTCGACCGGATTTTTGAGATAGTCTTTGCATGTCTCTGTCGTAGAAGAGAGCAATGCGTCATCATAATTGACCGAAAAACGCACACTGTCTTCATTGCCCGCCGCATCATAATAGGTGACACTGTAATCGCCTTTTGGAATATCCGCGCCCTCTGGTGCATTTAAATTCAGCGAATAGGCATAGCTTCGGTTCATTCCGGTAAAAATGCCCGGATTCGAGACCGACCACGTGTATCCGCTCGCCGCGTTGCTGACCTCAAAATGGTCGGTGCGCTGCACTTCATTCGTGACCTGCAAAAAAACGGCAAGCCGTACAGACGGAGATGCATCAGCAGAGTCGTAATCAAAGACGACGGTTGACGTAGCAGAAATGACATCAGCCTCGCTGTCGGCGCACGATGCGCACAAAAAAGACAGCATGAAGAGCGATACGAGAGTGAGAAAAGCGCGACTGTGATTTTTTTTGAGGAAACACATGATGGGCTAAAAATTGAAAATCAAATTGATGACCGTCAAATCGCTTGAAGAGAACTGATTGACGATTGACTCGAACTTGACGTTGATTTTTTTACAGGCATCGTCAAGATATGAAAGATAATACAAGCCCAAATCGGTGCTACCCTGCCCGTCGGGAATCTCGCGGTAAAAATCGATGAGCGAGCGTTTGTTTGTGTCAGCCGCCATCTTTGCCTCGATGTTTTCTTTGACTTCCTGCTGCTCGTCGTTTTTGTTCATGACCATAATCTGCAAGCGACCTTGCTTGCCGATTGCCGTTGAGCCGCCGCCGAGTTTCCATGAGAGAGAAACCAATTCGTGCTTTCGTTTAAGCTCAGCGATGATTTTGGAGCGCACTTCGGGGTCAAACATGAGAGAATCGATGTCATCGACCCCCGCGTACATGACTTTTGCCTCTTTTTTGAGATTGTTGTTCTCAGCGTTGAGCGCGAGTTCCATGAGGAGAATGGAGATGTACTCGGCGACGCGCGACTTTTCCATGTAAATCTGCAAGAGATGGCGGATTGCGATGTTAATCTGCGGGAACCCCTCTTTGTCTTTGAAGAATTTGAGGATGATGTACCAGTTCATGAGCGAGAGTCGGTTGAGGAATTTTTCGGTCATGAGGAGATAGATGTTGCGCTCTTCGAGAGAATACTCTTTGTTCTCCATGATTGACTTCCAGACCGGGTCGAGGATTTCTTTTTTTGCCTGACGGATGACGCTCTCTTTTTTGGAAATCATGGCGCGGAGCTGCTTGTCGTCGAATTTGGTGCGCTCATCAATCAGCTCACTCGGATTCGCGCGGTTGTGCTTGCGGACGCAGTCGCATTTGATTACATCAGCGAACACCTGACGGTCAAACTGCTTGTACAGGATTGAGTAGACGACGACCTTTGACAAGTCCATGACTTCCTGACGGACAGACACGAACTCCGACATGGAGATTTCGATTTTGGAGATGTAGTCAACCATAATCATGTTTTGGATTGACTGCGGGGAGAATGGATTTAAAGAGATACCGTATTCTTCGACGTTATCTGCAAGCCTGATTCGCAAAAGCTTTTTTTTGTTGCTGATAAAGTGAGAGGTGCCTTCTTCGGTGAGGATTACCTTAAGTGGCAGGTTTAAAATAAATTTTTTCTCAGCAGGCATCTAAAACTCCTATTCTTACCGTGGACTTATTGTACAACAAGGCACTTGAATTGTAAACTCACAAATTATATCCTTAATTCAATGTGCTTCCGAAGGATTCTTACAATTCTATTAGTATTATCGGCAGATTTTCTCATTTTCTCGCAGGAAAAACTGCAAGAACACACGAGGGAAATTCCCGTCGGAAACGCACTCTCCACCGCCGTTGAGGCCTCCCTGCACAAAAACGGATTCTCACCAATCGCGCAAGAGCTTTCTGCCACGGGGCAAGATGCATTCGCCTACAACATTTCCGTTGAATTCGCTCCGTCAGAAACAGGAAAAATCCTTTCAGAGCAAGAAGATACCGACTCTTCGCTCAGCGATTCGCACACTGACTCGCTCAAAACCGAGATGATTTTTTGCTTCACGCAGGAAGATTTTTTTTCGCACGAAGAAGCCCTTGTCGAATTCTTGCGTTACCTCAAATCGCTCGAAAAACCGTTCTCGATTACCGTGTTATTCTCCACGCTTGATTTTAGCGACGGTCTTTTCCATCCGCTGAACGGAACCGAGGTATTCACCACGGCTCTTGAGGGCTCGGAAAACGCATTCGCAATTCCCGTCACCTTCGACAGCACTACGGAAACGGCAATCAGAACGGGCGGATTGCGGGCGACCTCTCCGCTCTGGCTCACCGAACGGATGAGCGGCTCTTTCTTTGACACACGCACCGATTTCGTCTTTGAGACCTCGCTTTCATCGCTCTACACGCTCGGATTGCTCAAAGGAAGCGAACGGCTTGCCCACTTCGCGCACGCCGGCATTCCCGCGATTGAGATTTCATTCGCGCATGAGAGCGACATTGCAGTCCTCACGCATTTTGTGGACACCTACACCATCGAGGGCACGGAATTCTGGGATCAGCATTACTTCTACATATCGTTCGGCGGATTTTTCAAGCCTTTTTTTATCAATGAACGCGCGATTCTGCTCAGTTGCTTTATCTTCGGTCTGATTAGTATCATGCTCGTCTGCATTTTCTCCTTTACTGGCAAAAACGGCGAGAAAAACAAGCGTGATTTTCAGCGTGCATTCTACCTCATTCCGATTACGCTCGGCATCTCGCTGCTTTCACTGTATCTCGGACAGTACGCCGTCACGCTCTTATCGCGCATACTGCCCGTCAACCTGCTCATTCAATATGGCATCAAGATTTTGTTCTCAATGCTGGTCGTCTCGCTCATGTTCAACATTCAAGAACGGCTGAAATTGTCGGTCGCTATTTTCGTCTACGGATACCTGCTTTCACTCGTGTCGATTTTCAATATTTTTTTGTTCTCAAGCCAGAACCTGCTTCTGTTCATCGCCTTTGTCGCCGAGTACATCATCATTTATCTTTCACGCATCACAAAACGGCTCTCAGTGCTCATCGTTTTTTTTGTTTTGATGACGCTGCCGTTCATGCCCTACGCATTCAAAATCATAAAATACGCTGACGAAGCGGGTATCGCGCGACATGTCTATTCGACGCTCGGCGGAAATCTTCTGCTGACACTCGCGCTCTTTCCGTTTCAGATTATGTGGCTTCGCATTCTCTTTTTGCTCAACGTATATTCTGGCGCAAAGGGCTACACACCACGGCGCATGATACTCAACAGTCTGCTCTACCTCTTCATCGTGATTACCTTTATTTTTTCCGCGTTGTTTTTGATTTCTACGTTCATCTACAAGCCAGACACCCGCACACGACAGAGAGCGGAACAAGTGATTGTCCCCGATGAGCAGGGAACGCTCTCTGCATGGCTGTCGACCGATGCATTTTCCGGCATGAACACGCATCACGTACATATTCGCTCATATGATGAGGCGGTGCGATACACCGTCACTATTCACGGCATCGACACGCCCCACCCGATTTATGATTCCGTCTACGATTATGAGGTCATTTCAAATGGCGATGCCGACATCATCAATTTCATCATTCCAGACTATCCGCCCAAAAACATCACCATCGATTACGCCGCAGACATGTTTTCATCTGCACGAATCGAAATCACGGCGTTCTACCGAACGGACGAGCCGCACACATTCAGAACCGAAAAACGCGAGCTGAAGGTCGAATAAGTGAATAAAGTCTTTCTCCATGTCGATTTAGATGCCTTTTTCGCCTCAGTCGAGCAGCTCGACCACCCAGAATATAGGGGAAAGCCCGTCATTGTTGGCGGGCTTCCGACAGACCGCCGTTCCGTTGTCTCTACTGCCTCGTATGAAGCGCGTGCATTCGGCGTGCACTCGGCCCTTCCCACCTTTCAGGCGGTAAAGCTCTGCCCCAACGGAATTTACCTGCGACCGAACATGCGCCGCTACCATGAAAAGAGCGAAGAAGTGATGGCGATTTTTAGGGAATACTCGCCCGACATTCAGCAGATTTCCGTCGACGAAGCCTTTATCGACCTCACGGGAACGGAACGGCTTTTCGGTGCGCCCGAAGAAACGGCAAAGCGGCTCAAAAAAGAAGTGCGCGAAAAAACGGGCTTGACCGTCTCGGTGGGCTTGGCTTCGACCAAATACTGCGCGAAAATCGCCTCGGGATTGCAAAAACCAGACGGGCTTACGGTCGTGCCATTCGGAAAAGAAAGTGAATTCATGCTCTCGCTTCCGCTCACGAAAGTCTGGGGCGCGGGAAAGAAAACGCTCGCAAAGCTCGACCAATATGGAATCAAAACCACGCGCGACATTTACAATCGCTCCGAAAAATTGCTCCAAAGCCTCTTTGGGAACGCGGCAGGAACTTTTTTGTACAACGCGGTGCGCGGAAATGAGGGAGTCGATTTCCACGCTGACCCGAAATCTCGCTCAATCAGCGCGGAAAACACCTACGAATACGATTTAACCGACACCGACGCGATTGAGACCGCGCTTCTCTCGCTCTGCCACACGGTCATGTTCCGAAGTTTGCGCGAAAAGGTGCGAAGTACCACGGTCGCGCTCAAAATCCGCTACGAGGACTTTACGACGGTGAGCGTTCAAGAGACGAGCGAACGCTATGTTTCAAGCGTAGACGATTTGTTTGAGCGGGCAAAAAATCTCTGCAAAAAAAAGCGCGACACACGGCTCGCCGTGCGATTGTTCGGGGTCGCCTTGCAGAACATTGAGGACGACACCACCCCGAGGCAGCGGGAATTATTTGACTTCGGCGACGAAAAAAAACGCAAACTTGAAAGCGCGATTCTAAAGGCGCAGGAAAAAGACCCCGCGCTCAAAATCACGAAAGCCCGCCTTTTGGGTTCGACTACGCTTGCACTGCTCTTCGCCCTGCTCCCGATTCAAACGGCGCGGGCTGAAACGCCGCCTGTGAGCGAAAAATCCGCCACTTCCACCGAAAAAGAAGCGGACGGCGCGGCGGGAATCGTGTTCGACACTTCTCGCCTTCCGCTTTCGGATTCGGGGAAATTCGTCTCGCTTTTTAACAAGGATTTCGGCGAACAGAATGTTGAATTCTTCGCCGAGGGCTACTGGAAAAGCACGGTCACGGGCGGGGCGACCTATTCGTTCGGATTCGGCACAACGCCCACGCTCTCCACGACTTCGCCCGTCTTCGCGCAGAATGTGGATTTGAGCCTTTACTTTATGCTGAACCACCACTGGTATTTTGAAGCCGCCTTTGCCGATGAATTCACCAAAAACACCGTGGCGGCAGGCTACATCGGTGACGGCTACTTAAAGCACGCACGCATTTCAAACCGAAAGATTATTTTTCCGTCGATTTATTCCGTTAACGAAATGAACCGCGGAATCGGCGGAGGCGAAAACCAGTCACCTGGAATCTCGCTCAACTGGGCGGGCGAAAAATGGCAGGCAGATGCCGTTCTCCGCTACGATTTGCTTGAAGCGCACGAAAAAACGTGGTACGGAAAAAACGCCGTGAGCATAAACGAAATCGCGCTTTCTTCTTACAACACGGGAAATCAGTACATTTTGCCAAAACAAAGCCTCGTGCAGAATGTAAAAGCCGTGTATGTCGAAAGTTCTTCGGGAAGCTACCGCGATTCAAAAGGCCGAAAGTACAAAAAACTCGACGAAAGCCAGTATTTGCTCGTTGCAAGCCAGAATCAGATTTTGCTTTCAAAAGATGCGAAAGCCTACCGTCAGGGCAGCGTGTTGCCAGCGGTGGCGGTCACATTTTATGGGAGCGTTACGCAGAGTGACTTTGAAACATTTTTCTCAAAAATCAAGGATTGGTTTGGTGAAACGGAAAACGGAAAATTGAAAATGGAAAATTATTTCTATGCGATGTTCGTTGAAAAGGCGAAAGATGCAAGTGTGACGGGAAAATCTGTGGGAGAGCTGTATTATTCGATTGACGGCGAGGATTGTTTGTTTTTGCAGCATCCATCGGGATTTTCGCCTTTTGCGGTGGCTTCCCGCTATGATTGTGGCTCTTCTTCGGCGAGCGATGCGCAGGTCGCGTATTCGAGCACGGGAACGGCAGATTCGGATTACACGGCGGTCATCGACGAGGACAATGTGGCTTTTGCGAGTACGGATTTTTTCTATGCAAACCACTTGTACGCAGACATTTCCCGAACGGAAGACGAAGAATCAACGGACGAAATCGAAAAACTGATTCACGCCGCTTTTCCGCTTGCGAAAGAACACCCCAAAATTTATCTAGGAATCGCGCAGAACGAAGATTTGTGCCTGCAAGTGCGCTCGTTTACGCCCGTGAACCGCCTTGACATCGGAACAGATGCCGTTTCGGGAACAATTACGGTCTACAAAAACGGCGTAATCGACCCGACCGCCCACTATGACTCAGAGTCAGGCACGATTACGCTCTCTTCCGCAGTAGCAAGCAGTGACCACATTACGGCGCGGTGGTACGAAGAAAGCGAGGACTCAGAATCTGGGGCGGTCGCGACGGCTTCAGGATTTAAATACGACTTCACAGACCGCGTTTCAGCCGACCTTTCCGCTTCTTCACGGTGGAGCTATTCTCCCGAACGGGAATTTGCCGATTCTTCCTACGCTTCCACAGGATTCGCCACGGTTGCAAGCAAAGTCTCATACACAGGCGAGCGATTTTCTGCAAAAAACACGGTCGCTTCCACCTACGAGAACACGAACACCACGGGTCTGTACCGCATTTTGGGAAACGATGATTCTGACGGCGAAACCTACTATCTTTCAAAGACGGCGGGAATTGACCTTCCGAGCGGATTTTCACCCACTTTGAATGAAAAATCGGCGACAAGCACTACTTCAATCGAATTAAAATCAGAAAAAGACGGCTCAATTGAATCCACCGACGGCAAAACGGACTCCGACATTTCAGGCTATGCCATTCCCTTCGAGTGGAATTTTTCGGGAATCACGGCGGGCGCGGACGAAGAGCAAGCATGGGCGGCACGCTCGCTCTACACACCCGGAGTTTCTTCCACGCTCGCAAATGCAAGCACATTCTCACTAGCACTTAAAAATCCCGCGTACACGGAAAGTTTTAACACAGCGGATTGTGCGCTCTACCTGCAATTAGGTGTCTCATCAGACGATGATTTTTCGGTCGAAGAATCTGAAAAGATTCCCACTTGGAAGATTTCAGACAGCACGGCGGAACAAGTGAAAAAATCCTTCGATTTTTCAAAACCGGGCTGGCAGATTGTCACCGTCACGCTTTCAGACGAGGACAGAAGCGCACTTTCTTCGCTCGGAGACACAAACGCCCGCCTCATTCTCACCGCAAGCGACACAGCCTCACTTCCTTCAAGCGGCACGATTTTTCTAGGTCCGTACGAAACAGGCGAACTCACCTTCACTTTTGAAAGTTCCGCCGATGTCACCGCCACGAATTATCAGACCACGGACGCAAGCCTTTCTTCTTCAAAAGTGAAAAAATTCAACACATCCTCAAAAAACACCGTGCAGTATTTCGACTGGGATTTTTCTTCCGCACCAAGCGAAAATGCAGAACTCACCTTCACGCGAACCTTTTCCGAAGTCGATTTGAGCGAATACCAAAAACTCGCGTTCTTTCTCAAAGCCGAAAATGCCCAATCCGTCACGCTCACGCTCTCCCGCCCGAAATCACAAAATGAAGAAAAAGCACTCGTCTACACCATAGAAAATCCCGCGAGCGACTGGCAAGAATACACCATCGATTTGACAGGCGGCACAGATTCTCAGCTCACCGCGCTCGACACGGACATCGTTCCGACAAAAGTCACGATTCTCGTCACCACGCGCGAAAACGGCTCGCTTTCATTCGACGAACTTTACCTAAGCGAAAACACGCCCTTCGTCGTCTTGCAGGACAAAATCGAAGCGAGCTACAAAATTGACGGCACGATTTTTGAAACGGAAAACCACGAAATCCTAAAAGACTTTTCCGCCTCAGCCACGGGGAACGGGGCAACTTCAATCGAAACCGAGCATGGAACGAGTAAAGAAAAAACGCTCAAAACAACGGGAAATCTCGGCTTCACGCTCACGAATTTTAAAATCAACGCGAGCGCGAGCCTTTCAAACGCCTACAAAAACGCAAAATCGTCCGATTCCACGCAAAAAAACGCCCTCTCATCGGCAAGCCACTCCCTCGAAACCGAATCGCCGCTCTTTTCGCTCCTCTCGCTCTCAGAACACTACACCTACAGCGCAGAAGACGGCTCGCTCGAAAAAGCAAACGGCGCAACACTCGATTTTTCAGACTATCATGTTCCGCTCACGCTCAAAGCCGACACAAAGGCAAGTTCTGATTCATGGTCGCTCACCCAGACGGCAAAAGCGGCTTCAGATTTAAAACTCGGCTCATTCTCGCTCGGAGCAAACGCAAAGCTAAGTCAAAAAATCCTCACCGACTCGGCGGCAAGCTCTTCTTCAACAGGAAAAGAAAAATTCGAGACCGAACATTACGGCTCTGCATGGAAAAAAATCACCGCATTCAGCTTCGACACGGGAGACGAAAAAGCCTCAAAACGCACGGTCGGCATGGACGGAAAAGCAAGCTACTCTTTCGAGACGGCAAAACTAAAGCCCGCCCTGCTTTTTGAAACGGAAGGAAATTACAAATCCTCATCAAAAACCACCTTCACCGACAGCACGAAAGCGGGCTTTGAGATTCCCTTTTCGCTCTCAAAAAACAATTTCTCTTTCTCATGGAAAAAATCCGCGGGAAGCACGGCGAACACGGAAAAAGGCGGCGACTATGAGCGCGACAGCGAAGATTTGGCAAAACGGCTGGGCGAAAAATCGTATTTCCTAAAAGCCGCCCCCGTGTACGACCTTGCAAGCCGCCGCCTCGCAACAGAAGTCTACGACACGGAGCATGACTCAAACTTCTACACGGGCGCATACGCGTTCACTTGGAAGCGGGCATTTTTTGCAAACAAATACGATTTTTTCATTCCGCAAAGCGCAAAACTCGAAGCCACGCGCGACATCCGCACGGGAACAAGCACGAGCGATTTCTACCAAATCAAAAACACCGTGAACTACACCGCACTCAACATATTCGGCAGGAACGGCACGCTCCCGCTCTTTTCATTCTTTGAAAGCGACGAATACGCCTCATCTCTCACCGCCGCCGTAAAACTCCCGCGCGAAACTCCCTCGAATTACACCTACCTCGTCTCGGGCTATGTGCAGGCGACCTTCTATTTTACGAGCCAAAATTATCTCAAAAACGGATTTGAAGGAAGCGTGGAAGGAAAAGAAGACTGGAAAACAAAATACACGCTCGTCTGGAAGCGAAACGCTCGCACCTCGCTCGCAAAAGGAATCGTCACGATTTTCAGCGCGGAAAAAGCCGAGAACATCGCAAAAATCACCAAAACTGACAGCCTGAACTTTTCGGCAAGCAGCTCTTCGCCCGCTTCCTCAACAGGAAAGCCCACACGAAAATACACCGTCGCCTACACCCACGAGACTGAAACGCAAGTCACGAAATATGTCTCAATTAACACCGATGTGGGCGCAAGCTACTACGCCAACTGGGGAAAAATCGCCACCCTCACCGCCACAGCAACGATTGGAGCGACGGTGAGGTTTTAACAGAAGAAAATAAACTAGACATCTGTATAATTTATCATTATACTCTTATCATGGGCTTTGGTGAAATTATACAGCACATAGATTTTGTGATTCGTGCGGCGGATGCCAATTCAAACGAAAAAGTATCCGCTGATTTGGGCTGTGCAGAATCGTGGCTCGTAAAGAATGCGGCAAAAAACGGGCTTTGTATCGGCGGATTTCATCATACGATTGACAATTATTTTGTAAAACACGCGTTCAAAGGACATGGAAACAAAAAACAGGAAAAATTACGCGGGCAAGTCGCAATAACCATTAATGACATACGAAATATTCCCGATATTTTGCAAGAAGCCGATTTTTTTGTTTACGGGGCAAAAAACGCTATCAAGAACGACATAATCATTTTCGTGAAAAATCAAAGTGACGGCTCAACTTTATTTGTGGAAGAGGTGCGGAGTGGCAGAAATGAACTTGCGGGAAACACCATCTATAAAATGTCTGGCACGAGTGATGCATACACGCTTTCGCGTCACCCCACTCTTTACGCCCGAAACGACACCAGCACTATAAAAATAATAGATGTGAACCGAGAGATTGTCAAGAAGTAAAACTCCGCTACTTCTCCACAGGGCGGTAATAGAATGTCACATGACGGCGGCTGCTTCCCGCTTCCTTTTTCATCTCAAAGTCGTCGTCAAAATATTCGATTAAATCAGTGAGCTTTCTGAATCCATAATCAACCGTGTCGAAGCCTGGGTCTTGGCGTTTGAAGAACGAACCTGCCGCGCTCACATCTGCCCAGCCCGTCTCGTCGGCGTATTTGTCGTAGGCGGTGTTGAGCAATTTGAAAATCTTTCGGAACTGGCGGTCGCTCATGGCAACCTCGCCGTTCGCGTTCTTGCGCAAAAGCCCTAAGAAAGACTTTTTCGGCTTGTCGGCGGCTTTGTGGCTCTTCCGCTTTTGCTCGGCAAATGCCGCGTCTTCCTCTGCGCTCGATTCTTCCTGCTCGTCAACAAGATTTTCGATATAAATGAAGTCATCGCACGCGCTTATGAATGACTGGGGCGTTTTCTTCTGCCCCACCCCGAACACATAGAGCTGGCTTTCGCGAAGTCGTGTGGCAAGTTTTGTGAAGTCAGAATCGCTCGTAACGAGGGCAATCGCGTCGTACTTGTCGGTGTAGAGCAAATCCATCGCGTCGATAATCATCGCACTGTCGCTTGAATTCTTCCCCTGCGTGTAAGCAAACTGCTGAACGGGGATAATCGCGTTGTCGTTCAGCTCGTTCTTCCAGTTTTTGAGCGTGGGAATCGTAAAATCGCCGTACGCGCGCTTGGTGATGATATGCCCGTGCACCGCAATTTCCTGCAAAATCGCACGGAGCTTTTTCCCCGGAGTATTATCAGCGTCAATCAAGACCGCAATGTTTTTGTTTTCAATTTCTTCCATGTTGCCATTATAGCAAATAAACGGCTCTTCATGCTATAATGCATGTATGACTTATCTTTTTTTTGACCTTGAATGTGCGAATAATTTTGGCGGAATCGGGAAAATCTGCTCGTTCGGCTATGTGCTGTGCAATCAGGATTTTTCGGTGATTGAAAGCGACGATTTATTGATGAATCCGGACACCGTTTTTGATTGGTATTTGTTTTCAAAAAACGCAAAGTGCAAACTCGCCTACCGCCGCGAGGACTATCAGGCGAATCCGAAATTTTCCCATTATTACTCAAAAATCAAGTCGTTGCTCGAAGCAAAAGACCGTCTCGTGTTCGGATTCGGTTGTTTGAACGATGTAGCGACGATTGCCTGTGAGTGCATCCGCTACGGAACGAAGCTCATTGACTTTGAGTGCCACGACATTCACAACGCGCTTGAACAATTCTACGAAACAAAAGGCTCGCTCGGCGCGTTCATCGAAAAATTTGAAATCGACACGCACGGAATGGAATTCCACGACAGCAAGGCGGACGCGATTTTTACAATGAAAGTCACCGAACGGCTTTTAAAAGACTCTGAAAAGCCCATTAAAGAACTGCTCGCCCCCTTCCGCCCGCTCGACAGCCGTAGCCTCAAGCACGCGAAAATCAAAAAACTCTACGCGAATTACTTGGAGCGAAAAGACGCCGCAAAAGCAAAGCCCACAAACGGAAAGCCCCCGCGCCCGCTCAAAAAAGTAACCGTGCCAAAAGATTTCGACGCGCAACGGGAACTGTTGTTTGAATTGGAACAGCAAGCAAAGGAAAACAAATAGAGATTAGACGCGGATGAACGCGGATATTTTATAATCTGTGAAATCTGTGGTTTCTAAAATTCTCTGAATAACACCGAATATTCTTCTTCGAGCCAAAGGGAGATTTTTTCGGCGATGGAGCGGATTTTTTCGCGCCTGCCCCGCCCGGTAATCGAGCATTCCCACACCACGCCAACGCGCCAGCCTTCGGCGAGCAAAGTTTCGATGTCTCGTAAGTCGCGCGCACGGTTTCGCGTGAACTTTGCGTGCCAAAATTCGGGATTCGTGGTGGGCATACGGAATTTTTCGCATTTGAGAGAATACAAGACCGATTCATCGAGCAGCGCGGATTGTATCAGCGATTCTTCGCTTTTCCACCCGTGCTCATACGCCGCTTTCGCGTCGTGCGCATGAGAGGAAATTATTGGACTTCGGCTGGGTTCCCAGCCATGCGCGTGCCAAAAGCAGCCGTTCACAAAAATCACGGCTTTGTAGTGTGGAAACACGATGTCGGGCTTTCCGACAAGCCGCTTGTCGTTTTTGCGGAAACGAAAGCCGAATTTGAACAATTGCGAGCGAAGGGAAGTTTCAAGCGAGCCGCCCGTGCTTCGGATATGCGCCATGTTGTTGTGGCGTTGCATGGGTGAAAGCGTGTCCGTGAGCGAATGGCGGGCAAGCTCTTCATACGGATTGCATTTTGCAAGCGACACGGCGATGATTTTTGTCTGCGGAAGCTCCGCGCAAGGGATAGGAGCCGCGCCGTCAGGCGTTCTGGAGCGACCATCGAGAGCGGAAGAATGGAGCCGAAAGGCGGAACGGCGGATAGCCCGACCGCCGCTTGTCGGCGGATGCGCCCAACTCATACCCTTTTCAAACTGCGCTTTTGTCAATTTTACGGCGAGGGCGACATGGGGGAAAAAAGTTTCGGGGAGATAGTTGCGGTTCGCGCCCGGCTCAAACTGCGACAAAAAGATTTCATGCAGACGCGCGTTCATGGCTTTGAGTTTTTCAAATGAATCGGAGACAGTTTTAACAGAAAGAAAAATTACTTTTTGCTGAAAAGAGTCGATGTCGCCAAAATCAAGCGTGAGTCCACGCTCCACGCTCGCGGCAAAATCCTCAAAGGCGGCTTGCAGGTCGCTCAGTTTTTCAGAAGGAACATGAAACATGCCGAGCGTAAGATGGACGGGCGCGTGTTTTTCGATGAGCGTTTGGTTTTCGGTTACGCGGGCGAGATTTTCTGCAAGCGAGGCGACGACCCCTGAAAAGGGCGCGTCAAACGAGAGGGAAACTGCGTAGGTGGAAAACGGGGGATGCGGCATGAGAACATTCTAGCACAAATCGGCGGCTTAAAACAGTTGGGCATCTCGAAAACTCGCTTTCAGCGATTTTTCGAGATTTCGACAAGTTTTAATTCTTGGAAATAGCAAGAATTAAAACTTGCATTTTCAAAGTTATCTCTAAAAATTGCAATTTTTAGAGATTCCCAATTTTTTCTTTTCACGCATTCTGCTATAGTGTGCGAAGTATGCTCGTTGATTTTCACACGCACCTTGACCAGTACAGCCCTTCCGCCCTCCGCGCCGCCATTAACTGCATTCGCGAAAACAAGATTCTCACGGTGGCGGCGAGCTGCGACATCGCTTCGTGGGAGAAAAATCTAAAAATTGCGCAAAGTGCGAGCGACCTTATTATTCCGACTTTCGGCGTTCACCCTTCGTATTGTGCCACGCTTCCCGAACATGCGGGCGAAATCGCCACGCTTTTAGAGCCGTACCTTACGCAAAGCCCCGTAATTGGCGAAATCGGGCTGGATTTTTTCTGGGAGACGAGAATTCCGCACGAAAAGCAGGAGCGTGTTTTCCGTGCCTGCCTTGACCACTGCGAGCGAAACGGAAAAACGGCGGTGATTCACACGAAGGGCGCGGAAGAGCGGATTTGTGACATTTTGAGGGATTTCCCCCACGCGAAAATCGTGATTCACTGGTACGACGGGAGCGAAGAGACTTTCAAAACTTACCTTGACCGCGGCTACTTTCAGACTTTCGGCTGCGAAACGCGCTATTCCGAGCATATCCGCCACTTGCTCGCGCTCACACCGAACGAACTTTTGCTGAGCGAGACCGACAATCCCACCGGCGAGCCGTGGCTGTGCGAAAAACAAGGAATCGCGGGCGCGGACAATTCACCGCTTTTGATTCGGCGAGTCGTGAAAGACATTGCAAGCGCGAAACAGATGAGCGAAGCAGAAACCGAGGCGATTTTGGAGAAGAACGCGAGGGATATTTTGGGCGAGCTAGTGAAAGCGTGAGCGCATCAGTCGTCGTAGGCACGGTCGTACGATTCGCGCCAGTCTTTTTTGCTCTTCCAGTTTACCGATTTTTCCTGCAACATGTCCGCGTCTTCCCTGCCTTGAAAAGTGCGCCACTCGTCGTATTTGGCGGGATTTTGCTTTTGAAGTGGAGTGTCCGTGTTTTTTTCGTGCAAGTCTTCGATTCCGTTTGCCATACTGAAATTATAGCGAAACTCACAGTCGCTCTTCAATCGCGGGCAAAATCAACTCATCTGCGGGAAGCCATTTGACTGAACGGAGCGTTTCCGCCGTGAGCCATGCGGCGTTTTCGTGTTCAAGCAGTTCCAACCGCCCCGAAATAATTTCACAGGCAAAGCAGTGCATAGTCAAATGGAAATTCGGGTAGTCATATTCCACCGTGCCGAGTTTCTCGCCCACACGGATTTCGGTGGCAAGTTCTTCGCGGATTTCACGGACGAGTGCGAATTCTGGCGTTTCGCCCTGCTCTATTTTTCCGCCGGGGAATTCCCACCACCCGCGCCAGTCGCCGTACCCGCGCTGGGTGGCGAAAACGGAACGCTCGCCTGCGGGAGAAGTGCGGAAGATGACGGCGGCGGAGACGGAGATGTGTTTCATTGTTACAAGACTTCCCAATAGCCGTTTTTGTCCGCGCCGACACGCTTTAAAAGCCCCGCTTCCTGCAATTTTTTCATGTTAGCGATGACGTTCTTTCGCGCGATTCCGACAATCTGCGCAAGTTCGTCTTGCGTAATATGAGGATTTTCTTTTATTGCATCAAGTATTTTCTGCTGATTTGCAGTCACCTTTACAGTAACCTTTGCAGTCACCTTTACAGTGTCGTTTGCAGTCACGCTGTCATCTGGGTTAAGATTTTTCTGTTTTTGGATTCTTGCTTTCAGCGCATGAAGAATCACTTCGAGCATAAAATCAACGAAAATGCCCGAATCATTCGCATCGGTCGAATCTTCAATCGCCTTGTAATACGCCGCCTGATTTTCCCAAATCATGTTTTCAATCGGAAGATGCGCAAAAACAGGATTCCATTCCGCCAAAATCCGAGACTGCCAGAACCGCCCCATGCGACCGTTTCCATCATCAAAGGGATGGATAAACTCAAATTCATAATGAAAGACCGAAGACTTTATGAGCGCATGGTCTTGGGAATTTTTTAGCCATTCAAACAAGTCGCCAATCAAAAACGGCACTCTGTCCGCAGGGGGCGCGATATGCGAAACGCCCTTCTTGCCCGCGACACAGACCGCACCGTGCCTGAAATGCCCCGGATTATCCACAAGTCCCAGAGCCATCATGCCGTGCGCTTTGAGCAAGTCCTTCTGATTATACGGATTAAAATCCATAAACGAATCGTACGCCGTAATCGCGTTGCGGACTTCCTGCACTTCTTTTACCGGCGCGACCACATGCTTTCCGTCAATCAGCGCCGTCACCTGCTCTTCGCTCAGCGTATTTCCCTCGATTGCGAGCGTGCCGCGAATTGTCTGCATACGGTTGACCTTCCGAAGCATGAGGGAGTCCTCCTGCTCCATGCGGATAGCGAACCGCTCCACCTGCGCGGAGATCTCAGCGATGAGATTGATTGCCTTTGCTGTGATGGTAAACGGTGGGGTGTACATATTTTACTCCAAAACTTCCCAATAGCCGGACTTTGTGTTACCGACGCGCTTTAAATAGCCATTCGCTTTTAGGAAATCCACATTTTTTTCAATCGCCGTGGTGCTGTAACCAAGCCGTTCGGCGATTGTCGGCATTGAAATGCGGGAATCTTCTTCCATAAGTTCAAGAATCCGACACCGCACTTCTGAAAGATTTTTTCGTGATAAGGGCGGGGTATCTTCATCACCCAACTTATCACCCAACTTTTCTTCATTCTCCAATCCATCACCCAACTTCTGCTCTTCATCAAAGAAGAAAGTCGTCTTCATAAAGTTGCTCGTGAAAGTAAAAATGTCGTTCTTGTACACGCGCATGATTCGCGTCATGCCAGAGCCGAGCTGTTCCACCAGTTCCAAATCGTGGAAGACACGCATAAGCTCACGGTTACGGGGCATTGAGCAGCAGTTGAAGAAATCGTCCCGAGAAAGCCCTTCGACAAGACCGCCGTAAGTGGTGATTACGAATTTGTCAGAAAAAACCTCGAACAGAGGCGGAACTTCCCGCGTGTAGTCATTGTGAACGACCGCATTGATGACCGCTTCCCTGAGCGCAACCGGGTCAACAAGGTTTGATTCTTGGCGCTCCATTGGTGTGATTTTTGTCCGCGTAATGTTTGCAACCTGCAAGCGGGTCAACATGGATTTTACCGCCTTCACAAGACAGCAATTCCCGAACTCCTCAGACTCAATCAAGTCGTATTTGTCGCTTCCGCTGTACCGAGCAAGCTTCATCGACATGCCGTTTTCATCCGCCAAAAGGTATGCCGTGTAATTATAGCGACCGTCAGGAGTTAAGAGTTCCAGCGTTTTTGCAAACTGACTGTTCAGCGGCTTTCCCAGTTCCTCATAATAAATGCGCAGCTGCGCAAAACTCAAATCCTGGCGCGGAGAGGGAATCTTCCCAAGCGAAAGTTTTGCCCGCGAGGAAAACTGCTCCATAATCATTTTGTCGGTCATTGCCCGCTTTGAAGAGCCGACACGCAAGAAACAGCCCTCGCTCGTCATGCCGAATTTTTTAAGGTAATACGGCTTAAATGCGGAGAGTTCCTGCTTATATTCGATTGTTTGGGATTCTTGGTTGGGCATGTGACGGACGACCTCCTAAATATAGTATGACAAAATATCGTAACATCGATATGACAATTTAAATTTAAAAATTTATTCCCTTTACTAAATTCGACCAATCTCGATATGTCATATTGGGGTATTTTTCTCCATAAAATTTTTGCACAATTTGAATTGCCTCCAAAGTATGTATTGCAACACCAGTCAGCAAGGGCTTCAATGTTTTCAACAATTCGACATCAGTGATTTTATATACTTTTCCAGAATTACAAGCCGAATCAACAGAATTACTTTTAGTTTCAGCACTAGCGGAAATTGTTTTCTTTTCAAAAAAGGCGTCAATCTTTTCAAAAAAATCTATGATTAATTTTCTTTTGAATAAAATTAATTTGTCACCATTTGTCAGTTTTTTTTCCAAGAATTCATTTTCTTGAACTTGATTTTGCCAAGTTTGGCGAGAATAGAACGAAACATTATTTTGTGCATTCAATCTTGTTTTGGCAATATAAAAATCCCAGCAAACATATAAATCATTAACCGAATCATATCCTAAAAAAATAAAAGGAATGCTGGAATTTTTTATAAAATAAAATTCTTCGCGGATGGGAAGTTGCGCCCTATTTACATCCGGTCTGTTTTTAAAATACGCAGATGATACATTCTTTATATACACAAAATATTCCTTTGATGAAAATGAAATTTTAAAAGGTTGTGTACCTGTTATAAATGAAAATTTCTCAGACCTATTCATCTCATGAGTAAACAATAAAAGTAATTTTTCACCACTGATTTTCTCAACCATTTACAAACTCCTAAACAAATTGCTTTGAGATAAGTTCAATTCATCTTTTGTCATATATGGTAAAGATGATAAGTTACATGAAAACTTTACATTTGAGATTTCAACAGGAATGTTTTCCTTTTTGATTTTTGGAATCGAATTTGAATCAAAAAAACGAATCTCATCTACCGCCAATTGATAGTCAAAACAATAATCAAAAGAACTCTCTAAATCACTTCCTAAAGTTTGAAAAACAATCGAATCAAGTAAACTCTGAATCTGCAAATCATGTATCCGAGAAAAAATTATTGTTCGTAAATCAGCAATATTTTTACCGACTCCTGTCTGGACAGCAAATACAGACACAACAATCAGTTTTGAATTTTCATTTGGGATTAATTGCTCCAAAGCAAAAGCATGAATTCGCTCCATTGCCGAAGAACTTTTTACCTCAATCTTGTCAGTTCCATCGTTAAAATCAAATTTACTTTTTGGAGTCGAATGCCATGCCTTAATAAGATATTCTGGATTTTGAGACTGGGATATAACAAGAAGTTCTGCCCACAGACCTTGAACGGTCTTCATTGCGGCTTTTGACGCATAACTGAATAAAGTTACAATTTTATCAATTTCTTTTTTTATTTGTTCTGAAGAGGGATTCGTAGGTAAATTTTGGAGAAGTAAATAGATGACCTCAAGAAAATAGTTTTGAAAATCATAATTTTCAGAGTTAAGAACTATGACTGTACAAATTCGTGAGTATTCTTGCTTGTCATCATCAATTACTTTGCAAGTTTTGTTGAATAATACGGAAATGCATTCCAACTTCAAATCTGCAACAGCATTTTCAAATTTGCAGTCTATCAAAAACATTGGCGTACGATTCTCGGAAATTCCCAATAAGAGTTTTTCGGATTTCAGAATATCCACAACAGGCGTGAAACCTGTTTTTTCAGAGAGTCTGTTTTGCAAATCAGAGTATAATTTACAAATTTGTTCCATGTTTCTTTATCCGACATAATTAATGGCAAAGCCATCAGGGTAATAAATCGCCATAGTATACGCTGTTTTTCCATTCCACTTTTTAGATTCACAATCTAGCTCTATGTTATGAATCTGTATGCAGATTGAATTTTCAAATTTTATTTCTTTATCACCTGGATAAACTGTTTTTCCGCTTGGCGAATGACCTGAAAACAATTCTGTACTTATTCTTTCTGTTTCTACATCAAACGAACGCTGTCTAGGTTTTCCTTTATATGCCATTTGAATAATATATACAAATGTTATTTTTTCCTTTTCTGCTAAATATTTTAAATATCTCACAGTTGCTTGTTTACGAGCTGCATCGGGTACATTTTGGCATTTAAAATCTGAAAGGAACTCTACCACTTCATTAATATTTAATTTTAAATACCTATGATTTCTATCATCTGTATCATATTTTTCACACAGAAGAAAGTCTTTTTCATGAGTTGAAAAAAGTTTTTCAACTGTAATTATATTTGATTCGATTGTATTAAGTTGAAAAGCATTCATTTTTCGCCAACCTTTCAACTTGCTCGTAACAATATTTTTCGTAAGAATATTTTTTCGAGTCGCATTGAATGACGGACTTAATAAAAGCAAATGCTCTACATTCTCAAGGCTGTCATTTTCTTTCAGCCATTTTCGCATTTCTTCTTCATGGTCAACATATTCTTTATATTCAATTTGTACATCAAGTGGCAAAAATACTCTGCATGACCAAAGATATTTTTGTTTATAGCCAAAGAAGCGACAACGCTGCTGAATTGTATCGGCATTCGATTTTCCGATTGTATATCGTGGCATATATGTAGTTGCAAGGTTTTCAACAGTAAAACCACGATTGAGCATATCCGCACCAACAAGAATATGGGATGAATAATCATTCCATGGAATTTCTCTATTTTCACTATTTTTCTTGTTTCTACTGATAATAAGTTCAATATTTGTGTCTTTTATTACATCAGGAATAAAAGATGAAATTTCCGAAAAACTTGGATAATTTGCATTATTCTTTTTATATTCTTTTATTGCCTCTGGATATACTTTTTCAAAACTTGAAAGTAAATTCCCAAAGGCAATATCATTTTTACCCAAATTGAAAGTCGCAATCCAACCATTTATTATATTCGATACCCAATGATAAAACTTTTCACTTGCATCCTGCTCTTTATCTGCATGAACCATCATTGAAAGGAATTTTTCATCTTTTTTATAATCAACAACAATAGCAACAGCAAGGATATGAAGTTGTAATGCAGTTATCAGCGTTTTTGGCGGCTCGGATAAATCATTTCTTTTTGAGTTGTAAGTTTCTTGATTAGGAATTTCAAGAATTAAGCCCGGATGGTCTTTAAAAAATGTTTTTCCACCTGTATACGCTTTTCCAGGCGTCAATACAGTATGATGCTTAGGTGAAAGCAAATCCATTATGCTAATAAGAAGAGGACCTTGAGGAGTCGCGGTATACTGAATATAAGAATGATTTGGCAGAACACTCCGCAACTCTGTTATTCGGCGATATGTTGTTGTATATTCATCATCTTCCCATTCTTCAGATTTGCTGTTTTTATATGCATATCCATTAAGACTTGCCTGATCTGCTTCATCATCAATTATCATTACCCCAGCATTTTTTAGAACATTTTTCATTTTTGGCGAATTGAAAATATCTGAAAGTTCTTTTATATGCTGATGCTGTTTTAGGACAGTTATTAAAACAGTTGGACTTGTGCTCATTTGTAAGTCATTTGAAATTCTGTCTAAATCTTTTAGTACTGGATTTGGGTGAAGTTTATACCACTTACGATTATTTCCTTCGTTTATCAAATCCTTTCTCAATCTATTTGTAGTCTGGTCAAGAAGATTATTTTTATTACCTGCCAAATAAATTATGACTCTATAACCGTTGTCACTTGCAAGAGCAGAAAGAGCGGTAAAAGACATAGTTTTTCCGCTTTGAACATATCCAACTACAAGATTTGTAACTGACTGTACTTTATCTGATTTTGGGTCAACACAATCGGACAGAATGGAGATAGTCTCTCGCTTTGAGGTTTCCAATTCTTCTTGGGAAAGTTTAGTAAAACGGCTGTACAATTCCGTTGCCCGTTCGCCAAAAACAGGTTTAAATGATTTGTTTTCTTCGTCTTTCTGAATTTGCACTTCCATCAGTCATCCTCTCCTATATATTGATTGAAAAGATTTCTTATATTCCATTCGGCAGTAGTGCCACAACTTGGAGCTTTTATTTCTGCTTTTGCAAAAGCCATAAGGATTTTTATAACTGGTTCATAATCTTTGTTCTTTTTGAACTGCGGATAATAGTCAAAGAAAGTATGGTTTAAATTTATTTTACAGATGAAACTGTCATTTTCTTTTCTTACTGAATATAAATTAGTACTTTCCGTATCTGTAATCAGTTCATACTTTATTTCACATTCTTTGTTATCGAATAAAATTGGTTCAGAATAAGTTTCAGCAGGGACGGAACTATTAATTAACTCTTCATTCTTTTTTATTGAGTCAACATTTTGTATTTTCCGCTCTTCCTGCTCAATTTTTTCTTTCTTGAATAAAGCAGGAACTGAATTCTTCTCAAAATTCTCTTTTAGACTCTGTGCAATTTCTGCTTTTTGGATTCGGCTTCTCTGCCGATACCCATCAGCCTGAGAGAATATATTCGGCTCACTTCTTTTTATTTCGTCTTTTATGTCATCGAGAAGGGCTTGCAAATCATCTTCGGCTTTGAACCCATTTTTGTTAAAAGTAACCTCAAAACCTTCTAATTCTAGCTCACCAAAAATACGCTTATACTTGAATGTTCCTTTCGAACCGCAAATAGAAGTAGGAAAAAAATGTTCATCGCCGCCACCAATGATAACTCGCCCCCTTCGAAGCAGTACAAGTCCATTTTCATTTTGGTCAATTCTATCAAGAAGAGCAATGAATCCGTTCGCTTTGTATGTACCAGCGTTAAAATGAATCTCTTTCTTCCAAAGAATACTTTCGCCGTCAGGAGTCTTATAAAACGGAGCGTTCAATATTTTATAATCAGGTGCTCTCAGGGGTTCACCGTTTACAAAAATTTCAATTTCATCAGTTCGTAAAAAATATCTATAAATACTTGATAGATGCCGTTGAACTTTTTCAAAAGTGTTGGTCTTAGGTGCATTTTTAGAAAGATTGGTAAGAACAATTTTTGTATAATGCTCTTCTAATGGTTTTTCGTTCTCAATTACATCAAGGACTTCTTTTTCATCTTCAATAACTTTGTTCAAATCAAATGATAGCACTCTTTCTTTATTCTCACCAAGAGCCTTTGTGGTTACAGTCCAGTTGTCCGCAAGCCAAACAGAAGCCGTTTTCATTCCCATTCCGTATTCATTAAGTCCAGCTCGATTTTCAGGGATATTTGCCGGTTCGAATGCACGAAGATAATTCTTTTCACTTATTCCAGCCGCATTATCTATAATAGAAAGAGTTTTTTGTTCCCAGTCCATTATTATTTTTATACAGAGTTTATAATTTGGCTCATACGACTTTAACCGTTCTTTATTATCAAAATAACTTTGAACAGCATTATCAACATATTCACCAAGAGTATTTGAAAGTGTATTTGGTAAATCCCGGAATGTAGTATAAACATTTGGTTTCAATGCAATTGACACTTGTTTTACAGACATTTATCTAACCTCTAACAATCGTTCCGCAATCAGTTTTACGACTTCGACATTTACAGCATTTCCAAATGCCCGGAATGCTTCCGCTATTGTATTTGGTACATATTCAAGTTCTTCCATACATTGAAGCCGTGCAGCTTCTCGTTTTGTCATATATCGCCCGACTTCTCCTTCTGGAGTCTCAACCCATGGAAAAATTGGAATTTGAGTCGTTGTAAGTACAAGGGCGGGAGAATAGGTTGGCAATTTTACACGAATTCCAGAAGGACGGAATTGTATTATCTTATCTTTTAGAGTAGGCTTCGCATTTTTATCTTTTCCACAGTTCCATTCAAATTTTTGATGGCTGTTTTCAAAGCCTTTTTCTTGAATTTCAGGAAGCCATTCATCGAGAACTTCTTTATTTTTAAGATAGAATTCCCTGTTCCATTTTATAAAATTCTTTTTCCAATCAGGAAACTGCTCATTCGGGTCAGTTATTGCTATCTGTGAATAAATTGGCAGTTGCTGGAGCATATCATCAAGTGAACCATCTTGTATCGGTTTCCCAAATTTTCCTTTTTTACCCCGAAGTTCGTCTTCTGACTGCTGACAAGGAGGTTTCCCCATATAATCGTATGTTGCCCCCCATTCCATAGCCCAAATAGGAAAAGACGGAATATCTATTTTATTCTCAGTCAATTTATCAAGAAAATGCTGCCATGCCTTTAGATGTATCCTTGTCTGTTCTTTTAGATGCATATAGTTTTTTTCAGACTCATCTATTATTGAGTTTATGTTACAGTCTTTTTTTTCGTCGTGAGGTGGAAACTCGAAGTTCTTTAAATCTCCTTTCTCAGATAATCTTCCAACTATATAAATTCTTTTTCGATGCTGAGGAATTCCAAAATCATGAGGAGACAAAATACCACAATTAACATCATACAATGCTCCAAGATTTTCTTTTATAACATGCCATGTATTGCCACCATCGTGAGTTTCAAGATTCTGTACATTTTCCAACAAAATAAATTCAGGTCTCTTTGCTTTTAAAATTTCCAGTATTTTCCAGAATAAATTTCCACGCCCTTGTTCGTCACCAAAGCCTTGCTGCTTGCCGGACTTAGAAAACGGTTGACAAGGGAATCCCGCACATAAGACATCATGCTTTGGTATATCATTATTTATATCAACTTCAGTTATATCACCTGCACATTCCATTCCGAAATTTTTTTTATACAGTTCGCGCAAATCAGGCTTCAACTCACTTGCAAAAACACACTCGCCGCCAAGTTTTTTCATCGCAAGGTGAAATCCGCCGATTCCGGCAAAGAGGTCGATAAAAGTAAATTTCGGGGGCGTTGCGGGGGTGTCCACCGCAGAGGGGGTAGCGGAAAACGCCGTAGGCGGTTGAAGCGAGGGGGAGACTTCCCCCACCTGTGTTTTATTTAGTTCTTCTGCCATCTTACTTTACCACCACAACCACTACACCCATTTCAAGGATTCCCTTACCGATTCATTGTCCGTATTCAAAAAATCTATTGTGTTTTTATAGTTTGCCTTTAGATTTGAGATAAACTCATCTGCCCAAGAGGGTGTAAGAACTTTTACATCGGCGAAATCAAGAGAAATGCTTTCGTTTGCGCTCAGTTTATCAAGGATATACGCCTTTGCCATAAGGAAGGCTTCTTTTCCTGCGGGGCGGGACATTAAAACTTCGCCAAAATTGTGTATTGCAAGGGTCATTTTCTACTCCTGAAAATTCAAAATTGCCAGACATCCGCCAAAATTGTCTTCTGTCTCTGAAAAAGCAATTTCTCCGTTTTCTATCTTACAACAGGCATTTCCTGTTTGAAAGTACAGTTCCCAGTTTTTCTTTTTTACTGTTTCGGCTACGAATTTAAGTCCATTGCCCCTTTGCTCTGGCAGGCGTCCTGATATTTGTTTTGTGAATCCTGCGGTAATAGCGTCTAAATCCGATTCTAGTTTCAGGACTTTTCCCAAAGACTGTTTTATTCCTCTTCCATAATCAGCAAGGACGGCACAATCATTAAAATTCAAGTTGAAATATGCGCCTCTCATTTGCCCAGCCGCGTATTCCCAGTTATGATCAAAAGAATTATTTCCAATCTCTCCGATAACCGCAGACTCCATGTATTTTCCGGTCTTATAAATGAATGAATCTAACCGTGCTTGAAAAATATCCCGTGAAACACAGAAAAAATCGGTGTCTTTGGAAAGAGAGGATTTTCTTATCTGTTCTTTTGCCGCAAGGATTAGACCGTCCGAAATCATATTATATTAAAATATACTGCTTATTTTAAAAAGTAACAACACAGCACCCGATGTATATTCAAGATGAAGCAAAAGTCAAATTTTCCCCACCATCTCCCCCAGCCGCTTCGCATTCCGCGCTCCGCTTCCATCGGGGTGGTTGTTAAAAAACACCGCCGTCCGCTTTCCCGCGCCAATCGCGCTTTGTATTACCGGCACAAACTCGCGCAATTCGTCATCGCTGTAATCATAGCGATACCGCGCACTCCCGTTTCGCTCCCCCGAAGAAGCGACTCTCGCCCCAAAAGCATCTTCCTTACAATACCACGCACCCGCATTCCGCCCGTGCAGTCTGATATACGCCGTATTCCCCACAAAAGGCAAGGTATGCGAGGTTTCGACAGGCAGATTCCCCAAGCGTGGCATGTCACAGAACACCAGCCCCGCACCGCGCTCTTCTAATCCCGCAAACACGCTCTCGCGCACCCACTCACGGTGGCGGAATTCCACCACGCACGGAAAGCCGTTGAACTCGGCGAGCAAATCCGCAAGGTACAGGCGATTTTCCCTCGTGTAATGAAAATGTTCCGGAAACTGAAACAGCACGGCGCACAAAGCGTCCTTTTCCAAAAGTTCCTTTACCGCCTGCTGAAATTCCCGCGCCGTTTCCTTCCAGTCGCGCCCAGCCTCATGCGTAAGTGCACGGTTCGCCTTCACGGAAAACGAAAGTCTCCCCTCGCTCCGCTCATAAAACGAGCGCATCTGATGAGGCATGGGCATTCCGTAAAACGAAAAATTGAGTTCAAGCGCGTTAAAGACCGTGGAATAAAAACTGAGAAAATCCCGTCGCTTCAAATCAGGCGGATAAAACACGCCCTTCCATTCGGGGTAGTCGTAGCCGCTCGTTCCGAGAAGAAAATCTTGCATGTGTGGCTACGCTCCCAATGCTCCAATAGGAACAATCAGAATTCCGTCCTCGCGCTTGTAGGCGTAATTTCCGATGCCGGTAAGAATCATCTTAAAGCTCGGCGATTTCATTTTGTCGGTGTCGATAATTTTCTCAAAGGCTTTCAGGCTCTTTGCGCCTTCTTCTATCAGAGTGTCGCCGCCCAGTTTTATTTCGACCAGACCGTAGCTTCCGTCCCGAAGATGAACCACGGCATCACATTCAAGCCCATTTTTGTCGCGGTAGTGGTAAATTTCGCCGTCAATGACCTGTGCATACACGCGCAAATCCCGAATGCACAAATTCTCAAAAAGAAGCCCCATCGTGTGCAGGTCGTTTATCAAGTCTTTCGGTCCAAGTCCCAAACTCGCGCTCGCAATGGAAGAATCCACAAAATAGCGGGTGTCGGTGGTGCGGATTGCGGTTTTTGAGCGGATATTCGGATTCCATGCGGGGCAGTCTTCGATGACGAAGATTTTTTTCAGTGCGCTCGTATAGTCATACAAAGTGTCTATACTGAATGAATCGACATCGTTGCTCAGAATGTCTTTTCGGATTTCTTCAAATTTTGCCTGAGTTCCGATGTTCCGCGCGTAGGAATGCATAAGCCGCTTTGCCCGTTCTGAATCGCGCTCTTTTTCATCAACGCGAGAAATATCAGAATTGACCACCGCATCGTAATAGTCAAACGCCTGCCGCAACGCGACTTTTTGCGAGCAACCGACGGATTTTGGCCAACCGCCACGACAGATAAGAAAGGCAAGCGTTTCCAAGTCGATTTCAGAAGATGCCGCAACTTGATATTCCGGGTTAAAAAGCCCTTTCAGCGAGACCTGCCCGTTTGACTCGCCGGACTCAAAAAGCGACATGGGGCGCATGAGCATCCGCGTGATTCTGCCCGTTCCCGTGTGCGAGATTTCTTTGGTATCAGGCGGAACGGCAGAGCCAGTCAATATGAACTGCCCGAATGAATCGCGCTGGTCCACTTCAAAACGAACAGCATCCCACAGTTTTGGCGCCAGTTGCCATTCGTCTATCAGGCGGGGCGTTTTCCCTTGCAACAAGATTTGAGGATTCGTTTCTGCCATCTGCAAATTCTGTTTTTTTTGGGAAGGCTCTTGCATGAGCAAAACGCTCTGTGCAACCTGTTTTGAGGTGGTCGTTTTTCCGCACCACTTCGCACCTTCCACGAGAACCGCGCCTTTTGCCTCAAGCCGTTCTTTTAAAACTTCATCTGAATATCGTTTTCTGTATTCCATACCCAAGAAAAAGTATAATTCCAAACCAAGAATTTGGCAAGTTTTTGATACAGAAAATGGCGATTTTTCAACCAAGACTTTGGCGATTTTTCAACCGAGAATTCGGCGAATTTTTTACACAGTAGACAGACTCAAAAAAAAAATTTCGCGCGCCACTTTCACTTGCTTAAAATTATATTTTATGCAATACTTTTCTTATCTCACACAGAAAGGAGCAAACCATGTCAGATATTTTACAGACACTCAAGGAACGCAGAAGCTGCCGAAAGTACAAGTCGGAGCTGATTCCGCAGGAAACATTGGACAAAATCCTTGAAGCGGGCACTTTCGCTGCAAGCGGAATGGGAAAGCAGAGCGCGATTATCGTTGCGATTACGAACAAGGAAATCCGCGACAAAATTTCAGAACTGAACGCCCGCGTTATGGGAAAAACCGATATTGACCCGTTCTATGGCGCACCCGAAATCATCGTCGTGCTTGGCGCAAAGGATGTTCCCACCCACACGCATGACGGCTCGCTCGTACTCGGAAACATGATGAACGAGGCGGAAAGTTTGGGCGTGGCGACCTGCTGGATTCACCGTGCAAAGGAAGTCTTTGAGAGCGACGAAGGAAAAGCATTGCTCGCTTCATGGGGAATCACCGGTGACTACGAGGGAATCGGAAATCTCGCCGTGGGCTTTGCCGACGCTCCCAAAAACGCACCCGCCCCGCGCAAAGAAAACTACATTTACTATGTAAAATAAATTCTCTATCATTCCATTGAAAGGAGACTCGTAATGTACACAGCAAACGAACATCGCTATGAAAAAATGATTTACCGTCACTGCGGAAAGAGCGGGCTTAAGCTTCCCGCAATTTCGCTCGGGCTTTGGCAGAATTTTGGCTTCGGCTCGGTTTTTGAGAATGCCGAAAAGATGTGCCTCACCGCCTTTGACCTCGGAATCACGCATTTCGACCTTGCGAACAATTACGGTCATCCGTTCAATGGTTCTGCCGAAGAGAATTTCAAAAAAATCCTCGACCGTGGCCTGCGTTCTTACCGCGACGAGTTGTGCATCTCCACAAAAGCGGGCTACGAAATGTGGGAAGGTCCGTACGGCGACCGAAACGGCTCGCGAAAATATCTCATTACTTCGGTGAATCAGAGCCTTAAACGCATGGGCGTGGATTATGTTGATATTTTCTATCATCATGTGTTTGACCCGAACACCCCGCTTGAAGAAACCGCGCTTGCGCTCGACCAGATTGTGCGCGAAGGAAAAGCCTTGTATGTGGGCGTGTCGAATTACAACCGTGCGCAGACCGCAGAAATTTCTGCGATTTTTAAGGAATTACGCACTCCGTTTATCGTAAATCAGCCGTCGTATTCAATGCTCAACCGTTGGGTCGAAGATGACGGGCTTGACAAGTGGGCAAAAGAAAACGGCGTGGGGCTTTCGCTCTTCTCACCGCTTTTTCAGGGCGTTTTGACCGACCGTTATTTGAACGGCGTTCCCGAAGATTCCAGACTCGCAAAAGGAAAAACTTCAATCGTTCAGAAATTCAATCCCGAAGTGCTTGAAAAGGCGAAAAAACTGAATGTGATTGCAGAACGACGCGGGCAAAAACTTTCCCAAATGGCGATTGCGTGGCTTTTGCACAATGAGGCGGTCACAACCGTGCTGATTGGTGCGAGCCGACCGAGCCAAATCGAAGAAAATGTCAAATCGCTCGAAAATCTTTCGTTCACACAGGAAGAACTTTCCGAAATCGAAGCGATTTTGCGGGGATAAAAATAAATTTATTGAGAATTTTTGCTTCTCGTACTACACTGTAAGATTGAAAAATGTATCAGGAGCAAAAATGAGTAACAAGATTATTCTCAAAGCCGAAGACTTGGACGGCTATCTCACAGATGAAGACACCGCCGACCTCGCCAAACTCGACGCACTGTTCAAAGAGACGATGAAGTCATTCGACCCCGTTGACGAGCAAAAAATCATCGAAGGCTACGACAAAATGGGTCACGAAATGCACGCAATCTGCAAAAAACATCCGCGGATTAAAGTGTATTCGTTCGAGACCGATGTGCAGGCACAGGCTGAGGCAAGCCGTGTCATCTCAAAACTGCGCGACATCAACACCGACCATCAGGAATTCATGTATTACAGCCAGCGGGCGTACGAAATGCTCTTCCGTATGGCGTACATCAACCAAGAGACCGACAAAAAAGGGCACATCATCGTAAAAACGCCGGTCAACTTCCCCGTTCAGAACTACGCGGTTCACAAAATCCCCGCAATCGACCACAAAATAAACAACACGGTCATGTGCGTTATGCTCCGTGGCGCGCTCCTTCCGAGCATGATTGTCTCAAAGGAAATCGAAGAATATTCCTCAAACGGCTACCTTACGCCTTTCGCGCTCTTTAAAATCAGCCGAAACGACACCAAAAACGAAAGCAACATGGAATACATCATGGACTTGGACAAGTCTTTCTTCAATTTGGAGCAACTGAACGGCAAGGATTTGATTTTCGCAGACCCGATGAACGCAACGGGCGGCTCTCTCGTGACGGTCGTAAAATATTTGCAGGAGCAAGGCGTAAAGCCCGCCTCAATTGCGTTCTTCAACACAATCTCAACGCTCAAAGGCTCAATCCGCGTCACGCGCGCACTGCCGAATCTCACCTGCTACACGCTCTGGATGGATCCCGTGATGAACGAAAAAGCCTACATCATGCCAGGATTGGGCGACGCAGGCGACAGACTCAACGGCTGTGACACAAAAGAACACGCACGAAACATCATTCAGCTTTTGGCAGACTACGGGCACAATATTTCAAGCCTCTACCGAAGCCAGATGTTTGAGATTGAGAGAACGGTTTTAGGATAAAAAGTAAGGAGAATAAAAAATGGAATTGGTTTACGGAATTAAAGACCGCCCTTCTTTGGGCAAGGTTTTCTTGTTCGCAGTGCAACAGCTGCTTGCGATTATGGCGGCGACGATTGCGGTTCCGGCGATTGTGGGGAACGGGCTTTCGGCTTCGGCGGCTTTGTTCGGCGCGGGCGTGGGCACATTCATCTATTTGATTTTCACGAAGAGCGCAAGCCCGGTCTTTTTGGGAAGCTCGTTCGCGTTCATCGGCTCAATGTTCAGCGCGTTCGGCGGGGCTGCGAGCGTTACAGTGGGCTACTGGGGCTTAATCATAGGCTCGCTCATGGCGGGAATCGTGTACATCATCATCGCGCTCGCGGTCAAGTTCTGCGGAGTCGCTTGGATTGACAAGCTTATGCCGCCCGTGATTATCGGGCCGACGGTTGCAATCATCGGTCTTTCGCTTTCGGGGAACGCAATCGGCGACTTGATGAAATCAAACATTGAGGGCGGAAGTTCATATGTCGCACTTATCTGCGGACTTTTCACGCTTTTTGTCACCATGCTCTGCTCAACCTACGGAAGCAAAATCGGAAAACTCATTCCGTTCATTCAGGGAATTTTGGCGGGCTATGTGCTTGCATCGATTTTCTCACTCATCGGGCATGCAACAAACAATCCCGCGCTTATCGTGATTGACTACTCTGCCCTCACCTCGCTCGATTTCTCAAAATTCTCTGCGTATTTCTCCCTTCCAAAATTCACATTCGCGCTTGGCGGTACGGAAGGCTTAAAAGGAGTGACGGGAACGTACCTTCTCACGATTTTTGCTGCCTATGTTCCCGTGGCATTCGTCGTGTTTGCCGAGCATTTGGCTGACCACAAAAATCTTTCGGCTATCGTGGGCGTGAATCTGCTTGAAGAGCCGGGGCTTACCCGAACGCTCCTCGGTGACGGCGTGGGAACTTTCGTTTCTACCCTCTTCGGCGGCTGTCCGAACACCACGTACGGCGAGTCAATCGGCTGTGTGGCAATCACGCGGAACGCCTCAACGATTTCAATCTGGGGCTGCGCGGTATTGTGCATCGTGTTCAGTTTGATTACCCCGCTCGTCGCGTTCCTTGAAACAATTCCGTCCTGCGTAATGGGCGGCGTGTGCGTGGCATTGTACGGCTTCATCGCGGTTTCAGGCCTCAAGATGTTCCAGCAGGTCGATTTGAACAAAAACGCAAATCTCTTCGTTGCGAGCGTGATTTTGATTACGGGCGTTGGCGGCATGGTCGTCAAATTCGGCAAGGTCGAAATCCGCACGGTCGCGTGCGCGCTCATTCTCGGAATTGTCACGAATCTCATGCTTCACAAAAAAGAGAAGAAATAAAACCAGTGCGTTTCATCTACTGGAGCGGCGCGAAATATCCTGTTTCGTCTCTGCCGCTTCGGTTCATGATGAACGCTTCAAGTTCGACAGGCAGGTATCGCTGTCCAAAATCCGTCTGGAGCGACGACGTGTAAGAAAGCACATAGATGCCCGACGGAAGCGCAATAATGTCGCTCACCACTTCAGAAAGTCCAGAATCTCGGTACACGTAATACTCACCGCCCTGCGTATTCTCGCAGATAAAGGCAAGTTCATTGTCACACGCCCCTTGAGACAGCAGAAGATTGACGAATGCAATCGAATTGTTGTTGAGATAGGCAGTCAAATCAGACAATCCGTACTTTTCAAACGCACGCTGCGTGATTTTTCCCGCGCCGACATAGATAATCGCGCATTTTTTCTCGGCATTGATGAGCGCATTTGCCGCAAGCCGGACAGCCATATCAAGCGAAACGGTCTGAGCAATCGGCGTTTTGAGCGATTTTGCCGTAAAATTGCTCACTCCCGAGGGAGCGCCCTCGTATTCGATGAGCGGAACCTCACCCGCGCCGATAATGCGGAGCGTGCCTTTATTGTGCATTGAAGCAGCGACTTCTTTGACAGCAGACTCAAGCGCCTCTGTATAGAGGCTTGAAGCGCGGGAACGGTCAATCAAAAGCGTGATGTCAGACTCATCGTTCGCGTAGGCTGCGCCCTCAAGCTTATAATCAGCGACCGCGCCCTTGTTTTCAGTAATGAGAAAGTTGTTTTCTTTGAGACCGACAACGCTTTGACGAGAACGGTTTTCGATTTTGACCTCAAGCGTCACATGCGGGAACGATGCAGAATCAATCCGCTCAATCTGCACAAAGAGCCCGCCCACTAACTCAGAGAGTTTTGCCATAACATAGACTTCATTTGCGGTAAAATCAGTGACGAGAATATTTCCGTTTACATCGGGAACGGCACTCGTAAGACGGGAAGGCGCGTTCCCTGATGAAAGATTTTCAAAGAGCGAACCAGTGTCACTATCAACGGAATAGACTTTATTTTTATCACAGACAACGAGATAGCGTCCCCATCGCTTCATAGACTCAGGCTTTTTGAACGTTTTTGGTTTGCAGAGAATACCGAGATAGTTTCCTGCCACATCAAAGCGATGCACTGCCCCCGTAAGGCAATCCGCAACGTATACGATGTTGTCATACACGGCGATTCCTGTCGGTCCTTTGAGTCCTTCGAATGCATCCGATTTTGAGCCAAAATAAAAAAGCGGTTTTCCTTCGGAATCAAACACATCAACGCGACTGTTTCCGAAATCAGTGACATAGATATTACCGTCAGAATCCTCAGCGAGATACTGCGGTCCGACCATCGCGCCGTTTTTTACTCCCTTTTCGCCGAACGACTTTATGAACGAGCCTTTTGCATCGAACAGGCTCAATCGGTCTCCGGCAAATTCACTGATTAAGAGATTTCCGTTTTTGAGACGAATGACATCCATCGGACGGTCAAAACCATTGAAATATCCCTCGTTACGGTCGATTATCATACCGTTTACATCGAGTTTAAGAAGCTCATTCGTAGCATACGAGAGTATCCACAACGTGCCATCATTGTTCGGCAATACACTCACCGGCTGATTAAACACATAGATTCCCTCATCATTTTTGCCATTGTAGCTCCCCGCCTCGGTATAGCGAACGGGTGTTACCGTGGGTGAGCCAGAAATGAGACGGCGTTCACGGACAATTTCAATGCGGTTAGGAAGCAGCAGACCGCCGTAGCCCTCGTTTGCGGCGTACTGCCAGTGCTCAAGCGCCGTGCCTTCAACACCAGAGCGATAATAAGCTTTTCCGAGCCAATCAAGCAGAACATTTTCCTCGGGCAGATATGAAAGAGCCTTTTCAAACTGGAGAATCGCATCGTTGAACGCACCGCGATAATACGCCTGCACGCCGCGCCGGAATTCCTGCTCGGCAAGCCCTGAAGCTGCACTTCGCGCGCCAACAGAAGAGCGTGCCGTCGCACCCTCGCTTTTGAGCGCGCCACTCTGCGCACTGAGAGCGGAGACAGTAATCGAAACAACAAAAAAAGATGCGATGAGCGTTCGTAGTTTCTTCATAATCAAATCCTTAGCTTGCCTCAGCAATGCGTATGTGCTCGGCAATTTCTTCGTTTTGCGGAAGTTTTTCTTTTGCCTGATTCAAATACTTGAAGGCATCTGCGGTAAGCCCGAGCTTTAAGTAGACCCAGCCCACGCTGTCGAGGCAGGCAGCGGAATCAGGGTGTTTTTCAAGCGCCCGCTTACAAAATGAGAGCGCTTTTGTTAAATCCCGGTTCTCACAAGCGAGTACATAGCCCATACCGTTGAGCGCGGTGGCGTTCTCCGGCTCGATTTCGATTGCCTTTCGGTAAAAATCAAGGGAACGCTCGACATCATCCTGCTTCCATGCGACATAGGCAAGCGAAGCATACACCGACGCGAGATGATAGCCCGACTCAAGCAGCTTATTCAGCTCAAATTCAGCGAGTTTTTTTCGCCCAGTATTCGCATAGATGACCGCGAGTACATAGCGGCATTGGAGCACGCGGTCGAGTTCTGAGCCGCCTGTAACGACTTGCTCAAGATACAAAAGCGCGTCATCAGTCCGTGCAAGTTTTGCATAGCACAGCCCGATGTAATACGCCAAATCAATTTTATCGACCTCGGATTCTTCCGGCAGAGAAAGAAAAAACGCAAGGGCACCGTTGTAATCTCCGCTCTGATACAGAGACACGCCCTCTCGAAGAATAGTTTTATCAGCCATACGCCCTCCCGTAACAGCCAATCGTGTGTTTTACACGTCAAAACGCAAATGGTATGTTCTCGCTCACCTGTTTTAAGACCGGCTCGGCATAAATCAGTGAGACGGCAATTTTTCCGCTCCGTGCGATGTTGTAGTCAGAATCGCTGCGCCCCGAAACAGAGATGCCGTCGCTCGTGCACAGCCCGGAAAAGACAGAATCACTCTCAGCATCGATGAGAACCCTGTCTCCGTAATCACGCACGCACGCGGAGGCAAAAACAGCCTCTTTATATTCATCGGCGGAAGTTGCGTTGAGACTTACAAAAACCTCTCCCGTACACAACGAAATGAATCGGTCAAGGTTCTTCGCGCAAAAATCAGCCAGCGGTTTAAAATTGAATCCCTCACGCGCATAGTCGAGATAGCAAGACTCAAGACTGACCGCAATTCCCGGGACGCCCATCAGCACTGCCTGTCGGGCAGCGGCGCATGTACCGGAATAGATGACATCAGTGCCCATGTTCGGACCTGAATTGATGCCCGAGAAAACCGCATCAAAATGAACGCCGAACAACGGCGACGTGAGCGCACAAATGACGCAATCAGCTGGCATTCCAGAACAAGAAAACGAGCGTTCGGAAAAGCGCTTGAACTGCATACGACGCCCCATTGTAATTTTGCTCGATACGGCGGAACAATTTGAGTCGGGCGCAAGCACATAGACATCAGCGACCGCCGAGAGAGATTCGACAAGCACGTTGAGTCCTTCGCCGTCAATGCCATCATCGTTTGTGACAAGAATTTTTTTTCGTGTGTTGTTAAGAGACAATGTGCACTCCCCGCGCTGGCTCTACCACATAGCTTGATGTTTTGAAGCCGAAAATCTTCGTGAATTCGACGAGTTTGTTCCGGAATTCGGGAACGTCCTTGTCGTCGAGAATCGCATAGAGACATCGACCGAAGCCCTTTCCCGTAATGCGTCCGCAGTTGAACGGATTGCGCGAATCATCGTTATTTGGATTGATTTCGGCGAGACGCTTGAGAATCCAGTCGATTTCGGGACAGGAGATTTCATATTCGCCACGCATGTTCTCGTGGCTGCTGTTGACAGCGCGCGCAAATGCGCCGAATGATTTTTTTGCGAGCCCGTCCCACGCGTCAAGCACATACTGATGCTCAACGATGACGCTGTGCAGTTTTTTGTGCACCATCTCAGGCGCAACGGAAAGGACGAGATTGACTTCGTGCGGATTTTCCTCGTAGCGCCAGCCGCCGTGGACGTAGCTTTTGCGCTCCTTGAGTTCACCGAGTAAGAGCGCATATTCCGGCTCTCGGATAACCTCTTCGTTCCAGATGTTGACGCGAGGCACTTTTGCATCGACAAGAATGATGCGCTTTTCAGGATAATCAAACGGAACTTGCTCGCACGACTGCGTTGCATGATCGGTAAGCACGAGAGATTTTTCGTTTGAGTAGAGTGCGGTCAGAATATCAGATGTGTAATTGATTGTATTGAGGAACTGGCGGTTTCCAACCGAGATTGCCTGCCGAAGCTGCTCATCGGTGCAGGAAAGATTGTGCAATTCGCGGATAGCAAAGGCAGAGCCTACCTTGATTGCCGTGTTGATACCGAAGCCTGCCGAGGGAAGAATGTCAGAATAGATGGTGAAATTCATGCCTCTGATATCATAGCCGCCCGACATAAAGCCGAAAATCATCGCCTTGATAGAATTTGCCCAGCGGTCTTCCTTGCGGAATTTCATTGCGGGCTGAGAAATCTTTTTTCGGTCTTTGAGCTGGGGGAAGTAGAAATAGAATGCATTGTCATCGCGAAACGACACCGCCACATAGACAGGCAGATTGACCCCCATCGACAAGGTTTTATCTTTGAAGAACCATGAGTGTTCTCCGATTAAGTGGAATCTGCCCGGCGTACAGACTACGACCGACGGGGCTTCTCCGTATTCAGATTTATGAATATCCTTAACGAGCTCCATACCATCACCATAACTATTTTTATCGCAATTGCTTTTTTAAATGCAACTTTATAGAATGATATTACAATGTCTCGATTTTTACAAGTTTTTTGTACGCTTCTTTCGGCTACTCTCATCGCGGCGGCGATTCCAAATGAATTTCTTCTTTTTGGCTCTCCGATAATCGGTCTCTTCGCACTGTTCCCGTTTTATCTTGTCATCGCACGCTCAAAGACATACACCGAAGCCTTTTTTCTTACGTTTTTGCATGGATTCGTCGCACATCTGCTCTCCAGTTTTTGGCTTGGCAACTTCGAGGGATTTGCGATTTTTACGCTCGGTGCTTCCGATTTTGGCACGGGCTTTTTCGAAGCCTTTCTTTCACTCGGTTTCTATTTTCCGTTCCTGTTCACTACACAAACACGCACGCTCAGGGAACGCGCCGGCTTGTATCCGTTCGCAATTCCGTTCAGGATTTTTTGGTTCGCCGCGCTTTACACCGTCTGGGAATACTGCAAATCAACCGGGTTTCTCGCCTATCCGTGGGGCACACTCTCAATGACGGCATTCCGATGGCGGCTTGTCACTCAGATTGCCGATATCACCGGCGTATACGGCATCACGTTTCTCTTCGCGCTTTTTTCGGCATGTCTTGCTGAGGGCACGCTTCTGCTTGGTGAACTGCACAACACCACAGCGGGAAAAGCCCGATTCGCCACGTACAAACAAAGTTGTCTTGCATGCGCCGCCCTCTTACTGTGCACGGTCGTTTACGGGGGGTATCAGCTTCTCAAAGCGCGTCCGCCCGTCAAACTGATGAACACGATTCTCGTCCAGCAGAACAGCAACCCAAAACGAAAAGATGAAGAACAAAATATCATCAAATCACAACGGCTCACGCTCGAACAACTCGAGAATTATTCAAAAAAGGGCGAAAACTGTGACCTCGTTGTATGGAGCGAAGCAGTCCTCTCAAAGCGCTTTCCTCCCGCTGAAACATATTACACGTTTTTTCCCTCAGAAGAGCCGCTGCTCAAATTCATAAAAAAGCACCATACGCCGTTCATTATTGGCGGACCGATTATTTTTAATGATGAAAAGCACGAGTACGGGAATTCTGCGCTGCTCTTCGACAAAAACGGCAAATTCTCAGGCTCATACACAAAAATGCATCTCGTTCCGTTTGCAGAGCTTATTCCGTTTCGCGAATACGATGCTGTCCGAGCCTTCATAAAAAACATCGTCGGCTACTCATACGGCTGGACGCCCGGAAAAAAGCCTGTGCTGTTTGAAATTCCGCTCAACGATTTAAATCAGCCCGAAAAAGACTACGACATCATCTCCATCGCCACGACGGCAAAGAAAAAAGAAAAGCCAACTGCCGTCATCTCAACGCCCATCTGTTTCGACGACTCCGCCTACGAAGTCTGCCGCGCGCTCTATCTCTGCGGAAGCGAGGTGTTCGTCAACATAACAAATGACTCATGGTCAAAGACCAATTCCTCCGAGATTCAGCATTTCGTCGTCGCGCATTACCGCTCAATCGAATACCGCACGACGACCATCCGCTCGGCAAACGCAGGCTACACGGTCGTCATCGATCCCACCGGAAAGATTCTCGCCGACCTGCCGCTTTTCGAAGAAGGCGCGCTCTCATACCGCGTTCCGATTTATGCGCGCACGATGACTGTCTACGCGCGCCTCGGAAACTGGCTTCCCTACCTGCTCATCGCGCTCGTTTTTGCCTACATCGCGTTCGCCGTCTGGCGCGCAAAGCGAGAGGAAATCACGGTCATCGCGCTCACGCTCCTTCCGCACTCGCTCGAGTGGTATGAGCTGTGGGAGCGCGTACAATTGCGCTATGAGCAAGATTTCGCTATTGACTGGAACAACTGGAATTTATAAAATTGTCAACAATTATTATAAAAAAGAGGTTGACAATTTATGAATTCAAAAATCGTTCGTTCCGTTTTTGTCGCGCTTTTCGCAGCCATTATCAGCATCGGGTGCGTGATAGCCATTCCGCTTCCCGGCGGAGTTCCGATTACCGTACAGAATTTGTTCTGCATTCTCGCAGGCTCAATTCTCGGCTCATTTTATGGCGCTATTTCCGTCTTCATCTGGATGATTCTGGGCGCGGTCGGCATTCCGGTCTTTGCAAATGCACACGGCGGCGTTGCTATCATTCTCGGACCGACAGGCGGCTACATGTGGGGATACGCGCTCGGCTCGCTTTTCGTCGGGATTCTGCTCGGAACGCCCCGATGTACCGAAAACAAAAAAGACTGGCGCTTTATCGCAAAAATCGCAGTCGTGTCGTTCATCGCGTACGTGCTCGTCTATCTCCCTGGAATCACATGGTTCATGCACGTCATGGCGGGAAAAGGAAAGCCGCAGACTTTCACGAGCGCGCTCCGTCTCACGTTTATCCCGTTCATTCCGGGCGACCTGCTCAAATGGGTGATTACAATTCCGCTCACCGCTCTGCTTCGTCCAATCGCCGCGCGCTATCTCTTCAATACGGCGAATGAAAGCGACGAAAAAGCCGCGCTTGACGCATTAAAAGGCGAATAACGCACCTATGGAAAACGCAGTCACAGCAGTCACAATAGACCACATTTCAAAACTCTTTCCGGCGAGCGCACCCGGGAAAAAATACACGCCCGCCCTGCTCGACATTTCGTTTACGGTCAAAAAAGGCAGCGTCACGATCGTCGGCGGCGCAAACGGAAGCGGAAAAAGCGTGCTCATGATGCTCATCTCCGGTCTTATGAAGCCAACAGACGGTACCATCACCGTCACTTCAAAGCCGGGGCTGGTGTTTCAGGACGCTTCCACGCAGCTTTTGGGCGACACGCCGCGCGAAGATGTCGCCGTCGGTCCAAAAAATCTCCGCATGAGCAAAAAAGAAATCCCTGCCATCGTGGAAACCGCCCTAGAAAGCGTCTCGCTTCTCAACAAGGCGGATTACCCGGCGGAATTCTTGTCGGGCGGAGAAAAACGTCGGCTTGCGGTCGCCTCGATACTCGCAATGAAGCGCGAGATTATCATTTTTGACGAGCCGTACGCAAACCTTGACTATCCGGGCGTCGTCGACGTAAACAAGTTGCTCGCCCAGCTTCACGCCGAAGGAAAGACCGTGATTCTGCTCACGCATGAACTTGAAAAATGTCTCGGTCTCGCCGACCATTTTGTCATTCTGCAAAATGGAAAACTCGTTTTTGACGGCACGCCCGAAGAAGCGGTGCGTCTTCCGCTCGAGCAGTGGGCGATTCGTAATCCTCTCTCGCACTATGAGCACGTAACGGACTTAATCTGGAAGTAATGCATGGAAAACGCGCAATTCTTTCACTACAAAACACAACCGACGATACTCCACAAAATCCCCGCATGGATAAAAATCATCCTCATCCTCGTGCTTGCGTTCGTCGCCTTTTACCTGCCCGTCTCGGTCTGTCTCATCGTCTACCCGCTTTTGCTGTTATTCTCCGCGATTGTCCTGAAATTCTCGCTTTCCGAAATATACTCAGACGCAAAGCCAACGATTGCCTACGTCGTCTTGCTCTACGTGGCGACGATTCTGCTCAACCTCGCAACCCATCTCTCAAATCTTGAGTATCCGGTTGCGCACTGGAGCGATGTGTACACAGGCATGTCGCGCATATTCATTCCGAACCTCACCTACCTGCCGCTTTTGGCACATCTCGCGCTCTCGCTTGAAATCACGTCGTTGGTTTACCGGACGACGAGCCACGGGCAGTTCAAAGACGGATTTTCAACGATTGAAGCGTTCATCACGCGAAAAGAAGCCACGCCCGTCTCCGACACGCTCGCGCTCGCGCTTTCTTTTATTCCGCGCATATCGACATTCTGGAACAGGCTCTCGCGCGCGTGGATTTCCCGTGGCGGCAGGGATTCTGTCAAAAAAGCATTCGTGCTCTTTCCAAAACTCTTTCATGTCGCCATGCGTGAAGGATATGAAAAATCACTTGCAATTCAGAATAGAAGTCTGTAACATTTTCTCAAAACTGGGAGGCGACTATGAGATGTCCCTATTGCGGAAGCCTTGATGACAAAGTGCTTGAGTCTCGCACTATGGCAAACGGAGAATCAATCCGCCGGCGCCGAGAATGCGTAAGTTGCGGCTTCCGCTTCACGAGCTATGAACGAATCGAAGAAAAGCCCTTCATGGTCGTAAAACGCGACGGTCGTCGGCAGCCCTACGACCGCACAAAACTCGAAAAAGGCATCGAGCGCGCAATCGAAAAACTCCCCATATCATCTGACACAAAAGAAAATATTCTCAACGACATCGAAGACCAGGCGATTATGAAAGGCAAGGCAAACCGGGAGATTTCCACGGAAGAACTCGGCGACATCGTGCTCGAGCGTCTCTACAAAACGAACGAGATTGCCTACATTCGCTTTGCCTCAGTCTACCGCAAGTTCAAGGATTTGGACGAGTTCATTAAAGAAGCGCGGAAAATCAAGCGTGACAAAACTGCCGAGAACGCAAAGGCGGAGTCAAAGGCATCGCAAGAAAAAAATTAATTTTTTTGTTTTTCTTCCGTTTTTCGCTTGACACATTCGTTTCACATCAATAAGATAGAGCAATCACTTGGGGGCATAGTCCAGCTGGTAGAACACCGGACTCATATTCCGTATGTCATAGGTTCAAGTCCTATTGCCCCTACTTTTTTCATCGCCCCATATTTTGATGGGGCGATTTTTTTTATTGTACGGTATTTTTTTTAGGACTTGAACCTACGGCTCTGCGCGGCTCAGGCATAGCCTTCGCCGAGACTCACTCAAAACCTGTCTCACAGGTTTTGCCCCCGCAAGCGGGGTCGCTCCCTACCTATTGTCCCTACCGCTTATACCCCACGATTTTTTTATGAGTATATTTTCCTTGATAACAAGGTTGCTTCTACTCGTTCACCACCTGATTCTTGCCGTTGTTTTTGCCGAAATAGAGCTTGTCGTCGGCGATTTTTATGAGTTCGTCAACCGTTGCGTTCGGTTTGTAGCCCGCCACCCCGATGGTAATCGTGATTCCGACATTTTTGTCGTTGTAGGTGATTTTTTCGTTTGCCACATCGCTTCGGATTCGTTCGGCGACACGCCCGGTGATTTCGGGGTCGGCGAGAACCATCACAAGAATTTCCTCGCCGCCGTAACGGAACACCATATCGTCTTTTTTGACATCACAACTGATGATGTTCGCCACGGTCTTTAAAATCAGGTCGCCGCAGTCATGCCCGAAAGTATCGTTCACGCGCTTGAAGTTGTCCAAATCGCACATGAGGAGCGTGAAAGTGCCCTCGCCCTTTTCAGCCTGCTTCATCACATTCGAGATGTGCGTTTTCATGCTGCGGCGGTTATGCAAAAGCGTGAGCGCGTCGTAGTCAGCGAGTTTTTCAAGTTCGTGAGCAAGGCGTTTTTGAACAAGGTAGGTAATGAGCCACAGGCAAAGCACCACAAGAAAGATATTCACCGCGCGGATAATCAGATTCGGAATAAAAAGCTCGTCGTGTGCGGGAAGAAGCGTGTCGCCCTTGATAAACCAGGAGGCGATAAGCGAAAGTGCAATTTCAGCACTGATTAAAAGCGTGTATTTATGGTCAAGAAAAAAGACTGCAAAAAGGATGAAAAATGCTCCGTACGCCCAAAAATCCCTGCACGGAATGAGATACGAGATGAAATTCCACTGGATGATTTCAAGAATCGCAAGGAAGATTTTGCCGTATTTGATGATGTTCGGCTTCAAGTATCCGTCTGGAGTCTCGCAATGCCGCACGAACAAGATTGCCGTAATAAAGTAAAGGAGACATGTAGAGTCAAAAATGAGGAGAGCGAGCATAGAGACCATCGGATAAAAACCGAGAAATTTAATCGCAGTGTAAGTAAGCCCCGCGCAGAGTGTCGCACCGGGAGCGGCAAGAATCACCAGCTTGAACACGCGGTTCATGTAGATTTCAATCGCAGAGAGGTTTTCTTCATTCATGTAGGTCTCCTTGGGGAAAATGCACTATACATTTGCCCCCCCCATACGGAAATTGTCGCAGTGTTCGCTCAAAGCAGCTATCAGTATTTTATCTATTTTAACACAGTATTCGCTTTTTTTTAAAGAAATTTCACATCGCCCCCTCCCATCAGAAAACGCAACAGACAAACTGTAAAAGAATCAACCGTTTGTATATTTGTAAACTTATTTGAATTTTCCTCTCGGTTGACCAAAAATAGGCTTAATTATAGAATGATTTATGATTCAAGCAGAAAAATTTGATTCACCGTTTAAGGGGCGGTCGCTGCTCACTTGGCTTGATTATGAGCCGGAAGAAATATTGCAGATTCTCGACTACGCTTTTTTGGTCAAAAAACAAGCTCATGCTGGCGAAATCCACCAGCGATTCTTAGGAAAAACCATTGCGCTTATTTTTGAAAAACGCTCTACCCGCACGCGCTCTTCTTTTGAGACGGCTTTCGGTGAGGAAGGCGGGCATCCAGTCTTCATGTCAACGCTCGACATTCAGCTCGGCGGCAAAGAAACCGTAAAGGACACAGCCCGCGTTTTGGGGCGCATGTTCAGTGCAATTGAATTCCGCGGCTTCAAGCAGGAGCATGTGCAGCAGCTCGCTGAATTCTCCGGGATTCCCGTCATCAACGGTCTCACTGACGATTTCCACCCCACGCAGGCGCTTGCCGACATCATGACGCTCAAAGAAAATTTCGGCACGCTCAAGGGCTTAAAATGGGCGTTCTGCGGCGATGGACGAAACAACGTTGCGCGCTCGCTCATGATTATCTCAGCAAAGCTCGGTATCGATTTTGCGATTTATTCGCCCAAAGAATTGTTCCCGCCAAAGGACATTCAGGACATCTGCGCGCCGTTTGCAAAAAAAAGTGGCGCAAAAATTGAAATTTCTGACAACATTTCAGTTGTAAAAGGTGCGGATTGCCTTTATACTGATGTGTGGGTTTCAATGGGCGAAGAATCGCTCAAAGAAGAACGAACCCGTCTGCTTTCACCGTATCAGGTAAATGCCGACCTCATGAACGCGACAGGCAAGGGCACTACGATTTTCATGCATTGTCTCCCCGCAGTTCTCGGTCAGGAAGTTACCGAAGATGTATTCGAAAGCCCCGCAAGCAAAATCTGGGACGAAGCCGAAAACCGCAAGCATACTATCAAAGCTATTATGCTCGCGCTCATCTAAATACGAAAAGCAAAAAAGGAGATTTATACTATGAAGAAGTTGTTTATTTTGTCTGCATTGCTCTGTGTCGGCGTTTTGTTTTCTGCCACCGCAAAAGAAAAAGCCGATTACAAATATGAGTATCAGGAAGCCGCAATCAGCTACCACAACATTCAGGTCTACAAAGTGCTTGATCATCGAGATGCCTATATCGTCATGTATGCGAAAGGTCACCGAGATGTTGGCACGGTCAGCATTCCAAAAAAATGGTACTCAAGCGCCTCTCGCACAGATGCAAAACTCGGTTTCCGTGCGCTTCCCAAAGGAATGTATCCGTATATGACTGTAATTAACCGTGACAATTCGTTTGAGCGAGTCATCCTCACTTTGCCGGTCACAAGAAACAATCCAGTGTGGGGCGTTGCAGACAGCACGGTAAAAATCAGCGATGCAGATAAAGAAACACTCGACATCGTTTACTAATTAAAACGCATATTTTTCTCTTGCTCGAGGGCTGTTCTGCAGCCCTTCTCTTTTTTAAATTCCTAACTGACATTGGAGTCCTTGTACAAATGCATATCATTTCTGATGAAAAAATTACCGAATTCTCCCATTTTTTGAAAAACCATGATTTTTTTTATATCATCGCACATAAAGATCCAGATGGAGATGCAATTTTCAGCTGTCTCGGCATGGCTGATATTTTAAAGGCTCAAAATCTCCCATACCAATTGCTTTCTGCGGGGCCATTTAAACGCCCAGAAATACGCTCAAAAGCAAAACTCTTTACAAACGAGATGAAATTTCTCTCTGAGCCCGAACGAAAAAAGACGGGGCTTATCATACTCGACTGCTCAGAAATGGCACGTCTTGGCGAAATTGAGGGCGATTTAAAAAATCTCGACACATACATCATCGACCATCATAAAACCGCAGAAGTAAGCACACAGTGTATAATCGACCCGACGTCACCGGCAACTGCCTGTCTCGTCCAACAGATATATGAAAAACTCATTGGAACGGTGCCAAAAGAGACCGCGGAAAATCTTTTCAGGGGACTTTCCACTGACACCGGTTACTTTCGCTTTCTGAATACAGATTCTGCTGAAGTATTTCGTCAGGCTGCCCGTCTCGTTGAGTCTGGTGCAAATCCGCGCAAAACCTACGACGAGATTACAGGTGGTAAGCCATATACGACGCGAAAACTTTTAGGTATTATGCTCGACCGAGTTGAACGTCGATACAACAACAAGCTCGCCGTCACGTATGAAACACTGGACGACACAAAAAAATGGGGACAGGAAGGCAGGGATTCGGACTCGCTCTACTCTCTTCTGCTCTCTGTCGATGGGATCGAGGCAGTTCTCTTTGTTCGGCAAGATACGGAACTCACCTGCACCTGTGGATTTCGTTCCCGCGACAAGATTGATGTCAGCGCAATCGCCGCAAAATTCGGTGGCGGAGGACACAAAAATGCCGCCGGACTGAGTATAGACGGAAAGATTCCTGACGTAGTTGAAAAAATCTGCGCCGAGTTCAAAAAAGTCTTATAAATAAAACTGAAATATCCCGTTGGTTCAAAATGAATGCGACGGGATTTTTTTTGTTTCTCAGTGTTGTTTTTTGTTGGTTTTCGTTGGCTTTTGCTGTTTTCTGTTGGTTTTTGTTATTTTTTTTTGCATTTTGCGTTTCTAATACCATGCTTTTCTTAAAAAAACGCAGTTGGCATACGTTTTGCTTTCTCCTAGACCACAGGAGATTTTTATGGACAAGCAAGACATCAACAATCTACCAAAATTGGTAAGCGAGGGGCACATTTCAAAACAACGTGCCGGGGCATACATCTGGGAAAACGTTTATATGCATCCGCACGAATACGGACTTTCGGGTTTTTCGGAAGATGAATTAAGCGATTTTCTTATTGAGCTATCCGATAAATTTCAAAATTTATTTGATTCATTCATTCCGGGGATTGTTCAGTTTAGGACGTTTATCACTGGTTTTATTTTTAATCATCGGACCAATTTTATCCGAACACAAGTAAAAAACCGAATCGCAAACGACAGCATGCAATCATTCTTGCGTATCAATTATGATGAAGAAGTACAAAAATACAATCTTATGGTGAGCGAGTTTTTGAATCAAGAAAAAGATGAAAGTCCTCACCAAAACGACAAGGATTTTTCAGATGTCTTCGGCCGGAAACCATCGACAGAAAAAGATAGAAACAAAAGAATTGCAGAAGTCATAGTAATCATTCTTGCGATGAAGGCATGCAAAGATCTTGACGACGAATTGATTACGAAAATAAGCAAATTCACTGGAATAGACGCAACATATATTCATAGTGCCATTCTATCTTTAAAAGATACAATAAAAAACCGAACGGAACGGAAAGAACAACTCATCAGCAAACGAAACAACGCCTTTTTCTACCATCGCAAATATCTAATCGAAATGTTGCGAGTTGATAAAAACTCCAAACTCTTTACGCAAGTGAAAAAGCAATATGAAAAACGGACAAAATCATGGGAACGACAAAACATACAGCTGGCGCAAAGAAAAAGAGACACACCGACGAGTGCTGAGATTGCAGATGCTCTCGGCTTAAAAACACGAACCGTCTTGTTTTATATAAACCATGCGCGAAAGGGGGAATTGTCAACTGATATAAAGCATTTTCTTGAGGAAACAGATGAAAAGGAGCCTGAAGAATGAAGTTCGACGCCTTTTATAGACGACACCACGGCATTTTTGTATGATTGGGCATCATGGAAAAACAAAGACTCTATCTGGCATCAGGAAACAGACACAAACGCGAGGAAATGCAGCAGATTCTCACAAACTTTGAGATTCGCATTCCCGCGGACGACGGGGTTGATTTTAATCCCACCGAAGACGGCACGACCTTTTATGAAAACTCACTGATTAAAGCACGGGCGTTGTGGCATCTCGTGCACGCACCGGTCATTGCTGACGACTCAGGAATCTGCGTGGACGCGCTTGACGGCGCACCCGGAATCTACACGTCACGGTACGCAGGTCCTGATTTCATGCACGGAAAAAGCGACGGCACAAAGATTCCCCAGAGCGAGCAGAACCGGCTTCTCATCGAGCAACTCAATGCGACCGGCTCTCAGAACCGCGCCTGTCACTACACGTGCGCGATGGTGCTGCTTCTCAATCCCGACCGGTTTTTCGTCGCTCAGGAAACATTCGAGGGCGAGCTGATTCGCTCAATCGAAGAGCAGGCGGGTACAGGCGGATTCGGCTACGACCCTATCGTCTATCTCCCCGAATACAAAAAAACGGTCGCCGAAATCTCCGCCAAAGAAAAAAACGCGATTTCACACCGTGGAAAAGCGGTACGCGCTATCGCACAGATTTTGAAGAATCTTTAGAAAAAAAATTTAAAAAAAATGAATTTTTTTGCTAAAGTTTCTAAAGACCATAGCCGATAACAATAAGGACAAGTTATGTTCGGTACAGCTTCGTAGAAGAATACCGGCAAGCGAGTCACGAAAAAGGAGACGGATGTAGCCTTGTAATACAGAAGTTTCCTTTTTCAAACAAGCTGAAAAGGATTTCGGCTTGAAACACATTTCCACGGAGGAAAACACTATGGTCATTAACCACAACATGTCCGCAATGTTCGCTGACAGACAGCTCGGCGTAACAGGTCTCAGTCTTTCAAAAGACATGGAGAAACTCTCTTCAGGCGAAAGAATCAACCGCGCAGGTGACGACGCTTCAGGACTCGCAGTATCTGAAAAGATGCGCAGCCAGATTCGTGGTCTCAACAAGGCTTCAGAAAACGCTTTGAATGGCATCAGTTTCATTCAGGTAACAGAAGGTTACTTGCAGGAAACAACTGACATCATGCAGCGTATTCGAGAACTTGCTGTCCAGTCATCAAACGGTATCTATTCGGATGAAGACCGCATGCAGATTCAGGTTGAGGTGTCTCAGCTTGTTGCAGAAGTTGATCGTATCGCTTCACAGGCGCAGTTCAACGGTATGAACATGCTCACCGGCCGCTTTGCTTTGTCACAGGGTGAGAATGCAGTCACCGGTTCTATGTGGTTCCACATTGGAGCAAACATGGATCAGCGAATGCAGGTATTCATCGGAACTATGACCGCGGCAGCCCTCGGAGTTCGTGACGGCTCAAACGAAGAAGTCATGAACCTCGGTACACCAGAATTGGCCAACCGCGCAATCGGCACTCTCGATGAAGCGCTCAAAAAGATCAACAAACAGCGCGCAGATCTCGGCGGTTATCAGAACCGCATGGAATACGCCGTCAAAGGTCTTGATGTTGCAGCAGAGAACCTTCAAGCTTCAGAATCACGCATCCGCGACACCGACATGGCGAAACAGATGGTCGAATTCACGAAGAACGAAGTGCTCCAGCAGGCTGGAACTGCAATGCTTGCACAAGCAAACACGCAGTCTCAGAATGTCTTGTCTTTGCTTCGATAGTGCATTATAATAAGCCGCTGAAAGGACGTTATTTTTTGGCAAGAGTCTAAAAACAACTCACTTTCGGCGGTTAACGCGGTGTTTTTTTGAGCTTTTCTCTTTATTTTCTTCGAACATCCCGTTAAACTGTAGTAGCAAGATAATTTTAAGAAAGAGTGGAATCGTGATTTTTCGCTCTTTCCGAAACCATATCAGGCATGAGTTTAGACATGCCAAGAGTTCTTTGAAAATTGCCTTTCATGCGTTCTGTGACAGCGTAAGTTGATGTTGAATTTTTCGCCGCAAGGCGTCTCATCAATATCAATTCCCGCTGTACGAGGTCTAAATCGCTTTCGGGGGCGCAAAAACCGAAAGTAGCCTGCACAGATCGGGACGTACAACACGATGTTGTATCTGTCTTTTTTTATCATGGAGGGCACAAATATGGTAATTAATCACAACATGAGTTCTTTGTATGCAAACCGCACACTGGGCGTTTCTAATGACCAGTTGATGGGAAACATCGAAAAACTCAGCTCAGGTCAGCGCATTAACAAAGCTGGCGACGACGCTTCAGGATTGGCAGTATCTGAGAAGATGCGCAGCCAGATCCGCGGATTGAACCAGGCTAACCGAAATATCCAGAACGGTGTTTCATTTATCCAGGCTACCGAGGGATATTTGCAGGAAACTACAGATATTCTTCAGCGAATCCGTGAGCTCGCAGTCCAGTCAGCGAACGGTATCTATTCAGACGAAGACCGCATGCAGATTCAGGTGGAAGTTTCACAGCTTGTCGCCGAAGTTGACAGAATTGCTTCACAGGCACAGTTCAACGGAATGAATATGCTCACCGGCAGCTTCGGTCAGAATTCAGACCGCATCATGCAGTTCCAGATTGGAGCTAACGTTGACCAGAACGAACGTGTATATATCGGCACAATGACCGCTCAGTCACTCGGTCTCAAAGGAGCACAGGGAGCAGAAGAGGGCATTGGAATCGCAACACCTGACACAGCTAACATGGCGATTGCAACTGTTGACGAAGCACTCAAAAATGTTTCTAAACAGCGTGCAGATCTCGGTGCATACCAGAATCGCTTTGAAATGGCTGCTAACGGCATCAACGTTGCTGCCGAAAACCTTCAGGCTGCTGAGTCACGCATCCGTGATACAGATATGGCTTCTGAAATGGTTGAATACACAAAGAACCAGATTCTTACACAGTCTGGAACCGCTATGCTCGCACAGGCAAACAGCCAGTCACAGAACGTCTTGGCTTTGCTCCGCTAGGATAGCACCCAATAAAATCGCTTGCGTTTTACGGCTCAAAGAGACTTCTGGATGTTGTCTTTTCGTAGACGCAATCGTAAGAGGAAGAGGTGCGCCCCTTTTCCTCTTTACTTTCAGGAGGAACAGCCCATGAATATTAGTTCAGTCGGGCAGAATTTGGCAATGGATGGCCACTTCGCGTATGACTCCGGAGCAGCAAAGGTTATAAAAAGCACCGCACCCATCAAGTCTGCGGATGTTCCTATGGCTGATGCCGCCCAAGTGGTACAGAACATTACAAATAATCTAGCCCAGGTCAAAGAAGATGCTAAGCAGCTTCAACGCTTGTCTGATGTCGTAATGGGACGAAAAGTCCAGTTCAACGTCAATCAAGAACTCAATCAAGTTGTCGTTTCTATCGTTGACCCGTCAACAGATAAAGTCATCAAGGAGATTCCATCCGCAGACTTGCAGAAACTAAAGGTGAGAATTCGAAAGACCATCGGTCTTTTGTTTGATGAGATGATTTAATCGTCTTATCACACCGTAATCGACTTGATTAATTTTGGTTTTCTGTAATCTGAGGGGATATTACTATGGCTGAAATTGCAATACCTGGCGTCAGTGATAAATATAAAACAAACGATTATATTGACGCACTGATGAAAAAAGAGCGTATTCCTCTCACTCGTGAGCAGGAATCGCTTGACAGGTACAAAGAGCAGCAAAGCGCGTGGCGTGGCGTAAACCAAAAGATGTCCGCTCTCCGCGACAGTACAAAAACGCTCTACTCCTTCGAAAATCCTTTCAACAATAAAATCGCGACATCTTCAGACGAACGCGCAATCACCGCCGAAGCCGGACGCGACGCGTCGCTCGAATCCATCAAAGTCGATGTCATAAAAGAAGCAACCGCAGACCGCTTTTTATCAGGCGAAATCGATAAATCCTCAAAAGTTCCCAAAGGCGTGTACACATTTGAAATCGGCGAAAAGAAAATCACGTTCAACTGGAAAGGCGGGAAGCTCACTGATTTCGTTACGGCTCTCAACAAACGAGGCGCAAACACGCTTAAAGTCTCTCTTGTGGGCGTGAGCAACGGAAAATCCGCGCTCTCAATCGAATCGCTCAAAACAGGCGACAACAACACCCTCGTTTTTAAAGACGACGCACTCACCTACGCGGTCGAAAACAAGCTCATCGAAAAAAGCAAAAAAGACGCCACCGCTTTTGGCACCACACTCTCTGACTTAGAAAGTCCTATTGACGAGTCAACGCTTGCCAATCAAAAGATACCCGACGTTGAGCAAGCTGGCATGCCTCCGCTCACTAAAACATTCGTCGACTTCGACGCAGACTCAGGAAAACTTATCGTTCCGCCACGGAGCGGATTTACGCTCACCATACCGGAAGAATTCAAGACGGTCACTTCCGAGGTCTTTGAATTCAGCTACGCGACGCAGGAAGTCGAAGATTTAACCGAAGAACTCAACATCAAGCGCACAACGCGCCCTGAGCTTCCTGAAGCAGGCGTCGCCACGTTCGAGACAATTACCGTGCAGAATGAGCAGAGCGAAACAAACCTCCCGCCCGTTCCGCAAGAGCCGCTCGTGCCCATCTCCGGGCGAGAGGACTTTTACGTGCACAACAAGGACGGAAGCGAAGTCCAAATCAACACGGCGGCACTGCTCACTGACGCAGAAACTGGCGAAAAGACGGTCACGCTCTCGCTCAAAGACTATCCCGACATCGAAAGCATCGTTGTCAGAAACCGCAACACGGGCACGCAGCTTGCACTCTCTGAATTCTCGGCATATGACGAAAAAAAGAACCTCGGTTACGCGCCCGTCAATCCTATTTCTCAGGCAGGAGACGCAATCATCAAATATGAGGGCATCACGATTACCCGCCCCACGAACAAAATCGACGACGTAGTGCCGCACGTTACGCTCAACGTGCATCAGCCGACAGAACGAACGGCGACAATCGACATAACATCTGACAAAGAAAGCGCAAAAGACGCTCTGATTGAATTCGTCGGACGATACAATCAGGTGCTTGCGGAAATGACCATCTTAAGCGAGAATAAGCCAGAAATCATCGCAGAGCTTGATTATCTCACCGATGCCGAAAAAGAAGACGCAGAATCAAAGCTCGGCATGTTCCAGAATGATTTTTCACTTACAAACGGAAAGTCTTCGCTTCGTGCAATCGTCACCGCAAACTACCGCTGGTCAGATACCGCCACGCTCACCATGCTCAATCAAATCGGAATCTCAAGCCGTGCATCGGGAAGTACGGGTGGGTATGTCGCAAGCCAGATGCGCGGTTATCTTGAAATCGATGAAAAAAAACTCGATCAAGCGCTCGATGAAAACATGGACGAAATCAAAAATCTTTTCGGCTATGATTCAGACGGAGATTTGGTCGTTGACTCAGGTATCGGCTACGCAATCGACAAACAGCTCACCTCATGGGTGCAGAGTGGTGGCATCATTGCCACGAAAAACAGCGGCATCGATACGAAAATCAAGGCATCAGAGGCGAACATCCGCCGGCTTGAAACGCAGCTCAGCTCAAAAGAGACACAGCTACGCAACAAATACGGCCAAATGGAAGGTACGCTCAATAATCTAAATGCGCAATCAAATACGATAACTAATTTTGCAAATAACGGAAAACAGTAGTATAATAAAAGCACGACACTTGTTTTCAACTAAGGATTTTTTATGGAACTGTACGTCAACAATGAAAAAATCGATATCGTTCTCGAAAACGAAAAAACGATCGGCGATGTATTAAAGTCATTCGAAGCCGAATGCGAAAAAAACAATGCGACCACAATACATATTTCGCTCAACGGTAAAGACGTTGCCGCAGATGAATTTGATATGATTTCCGCAGAGCCGCTCACCGATGACACAAAACTTGAACTCATCATCGTCACTGAGAGTGAAATCCGCGCATCATTCACAAATCAAGTTGCTGAATGCGAGTCTCTTTCAAATGAGCTGCTTGAGCTTTCAGTAAAATTGCAGAGCGGAAAAGATAAAGAAGCGGGCGTTCTTATTTCGAAACTGGCAGATTTCATCGAGAAATTCTGTCACACGGCGACGCTTTCCGCCCTCTTTCCGGCAATCCACTCAAAAATCACGATTGACGGCAAGTCAGTCAACGAGTTTTTTCAAGATTTCTCACAGATTCTCAATGATTTCGAGCAGGCAATCGCTTCAAAAGACACCGTGCTAATGGGCGATTTGGCTGAATATGAAATCAGTCCGAGACTCTTGTCAATCGCAGCTACTATCAAGGAGTTATAATATGAGCAACGCATCACTCTTACTGCTTCAAAGTGGCTCCCCCCTTCAAGCCCGTCTTGAAGTCAACGTCTTTGCGGTAATTATCATCGCATTATCGATTATTTTTGTACTCGCAGTCATATACATCATCTCACGGGTAATCACCAACTATCTGCATTCGCCCGCCTATATCGAAAAAAAGAAAAATCGCCCCACGTCTCAAAAGGATATTACCGAACTGAGCACAACATGCGGTCTTGTAAAAGAGGAGCGCGATATTCTCAGTCAAATCTGTTCCGTGCACAAAACGCCGAATATCATTTATCTTGTTCACGATTACTATGCGCTGAATGAAGTCCTCAAAGAATGTTTCAAGACCTTTGACGCAACGAGCAATGAATCCGGAAAATCGCATCTTTTCGGCCTCCGAAAAAAGCTTTTCAAAGTGTTCAAGCAAAAAGATGTCATAAAACATTCAAAATTTATTTCCGTGAACACCATTTTCACCTTTACTATCGAAAAAGGCTTTCATTACAAGCTCAAACTTGTCGAAAATAACACAGACGGCTTGATTTTGTCCGTGCCGCCGCTGTTAAAGAACGCTGATTTGCCAAAACCGCTCGAAAAAATAAATTTTATCTTTGAATTAGAGGACGGAACGCCTTATAATATAGAGACGAGAGTTGTTCGCTATCAGCAAGGCAAAGAAAACGACACGCAGATGATTATTGTTCATTCCGATAAAGTCGCGACTTTGCAAAAACGCGAGCAGGAACGTGTTGAGTTGAATCTTCCATGCCAGTTCCATTCGGTAAAAGTCGCAACCGAAGTGACCGGCAAAAAAGAATCGATTCAGTATATTCCTTCCGAAAAAACATATGAAGGCACACTTGAAGATATTTCTACCGGTGGTTGTCGTCTTGTTTCAACGTTGCCGATAAAGGCCGATCAATATATTTATATTGAGGGACCGTTCAACGCAAAGCAAACAGACGTGGCTGTTGGCACGATAGTCAGAACCACAAAACGGAGTGACGGTATTTTCATTCTTCATATTAGATTTTTGAAAATTGACACAAAAGTTGTTAACCGCATTAATGCGATGGTTAGCAAATATGACGAATAAACTTCTTGACGGAAGGTTTTTTATAGGTTAGTTTAAGATATGCAGGTTTTAGAGCTTAATCAAATCGTACCCGATCCAAGTTACATCTACTACCGCCGAAATTATGCCGCGGTTGCAAAGTTGCAGATGCTTTCTAAAACAATCGACATAAAAATCTCATTCACCATCGAGACAGGTCCGCTCGGCGATAAGATGTTGTATGTCGATATTGCGCCTGGCGAAGACATCGATTATCCGCTCATTCCAGTAAAATCTGCACTCAAAACATATATACTTGACGCCGACAACGAAGGAAAGTTGCCGTGTCCGTAACATTCCACACCAATTCGGCGGAAGAAACCATTGAACTAGGCGAAAAAATCGGCTCTCTTCTTCAAAAAGGCGACATTATCGCCCTGCAAGGCACGCTCGCCGCTGGGAAAACGACGATTACAAAGGGAATTGCGCGCGCGCTCGGCGTTCAGGACGAAATCACAAGCCCCACATTCTGTCTCATCTCCGAATACGAAGGAACCATGCCGCTCTACCACATGGACGTGTATCGTCTTGAGGGCGGAGATGACTTCATCAATTTGGGCGTGGAAGATTTAATCTACGGAAACGGCGTGTCGCTCATTGAATGGAGCGAAAAAATCATGAGCGAGCTTCCCAAAAAAACAATCATTTTGCGCCTCGAAGCAAAAGAAGGCACAACGGAACGCACGATTACGCTCGAAAACTGGAATCACGGGGAAATACAATGAAAGCACTGGTTGTTGACGCGGCTTCTTCTTGCATGACGATTGCCGCAAAAAATGAAGATATAAAAGCAAGCCTTTCGCTCGACATGGGGCAAAAGCAGTCGCAAAAACTGCTCCCCGCGATTGATTATGTGCTTTCACAAGTTGAACTAAAGCCCGCAGATTTAGACTACACTGCCCTCACAAGCGGGCCAGGCACATTCACGGGTCTTCGGCTCGCCTTTTCTGCGCTCAAAGCGATTGAACTTGCAGGAAATGTTCCTGTTTACGGAATTCCGAGCCTTGACGCATATGCCTTTCCTTTCAGCGCATTTGACGGCACGGTCGTGAGCGTGATTGACGCAAAAAAAGACCAGTTCTTCGCCGTGGTGTATGAGAGTGGAAAAACGATTTCTGAAGCTGAGGACACCACGGCGGAAAAAGTTGCTAAAAAACTCGATGCAAGCAAAAAAATCCTGCTTTGCGGGCCTGATGCCGCCGTTTTTGCTGAAGAACTCAAAAAAATCAATCCGAATTTAAATCTTACCGTGTACCCGTCACAGCCACTTTGCACCGAGTCGCTTTTTACAATTGCAGAAGAAATGATTGAGCAAAAAAAAGAGCCGCTCGCTGATTACGACGGCCCTGTATACCTCAGAAAATCCGAGGCAGAAATAAAATTAGAATCGGGAAATTAGCTCAAAAGATTCGCGAGCGCGTCAAGTGCTGTGCTTCCAAGAGCGGCTTCTCTATTCTGACGCTGAATGTCGTCGTAGACTTCCTGACGGAAGACTTTCACGGTTTTGGGCGCGTCCACGCCGATTTTCACTTGGTCGCCTGAGATTCCGATGATTTGGATTGAGATGTCATTTCCGATTTTGATTTTTTCATCGACTTTTCGTGACAATATGAGCATTATTTCGCCCCCTTCGCTTTGAGGGCTTTGATGATGTTGTATTTCGTCGTCCATTTCGTGTCGGCGAGAATCACTTGAAGAGCCAAGTTATTCTTTTTGTTCACCACGACAGGACCTTGCAAGTTCGCCGTGACAGGTCCGCCGTCGCTAGGCACGGTGACGATTGCCCACACAATCACATCGGCACTAGAAGCCACATCGATTTCAGACAATGCCTTGTCGTCAACATCAAGCTCGTAGTTGTCGGCGATGATGAACGGGTCAACGATTAAAAAAGCAAGCGAGCTTTCATCAAGCGACTGCATCCAAAAAAACGGCTTGTATTCCGATTCAATGAGCGCGTAGCGGTGAAAATCCTCAAATCCAAGAAGCCCGTTCGGAAAGTCAATGATGTTTTTGTCATCAACCGAAACGCTTCCCATCGTCTTAGTCTTAACTTCCATGTTATACTCCATAAAATTTCTCACAGAGTACACAGAGGCACAGAGAGTCTTTTTCTCTGTGTTCTCCTAAGCTCTGTGAGGAATTTAAAATCAATTCTATCGCATATAATTGAGCAAAGTTGATGAATACATTTTTCCTGCGTTTGAGAGGGTTGCGTTTTGGGTGTATTCGAGCATTTTTTCGTCGGTGATGGCTTTGGTTAAGTCCAAGTCACCTTCGCGGCTGATTTGCCCTGTGACATTGAGAGCCACTGCCCCGTTTCGCGTCATATCGTTCTGCAATCTCTCGTACTCGCTGCCCGATTTTGCAACGCGGTTCACGAGCGTGTTGATTCCTGAGTCAAGGCTCATCAAAACGCGACCGCCGATTGCCTCGCTGTCGCCCGCAAACATCGCGTCGCGGAGGGCAATCACCACATCAAATAGAGAGCCGCCTGCAACGCGCACCGAGTCGCCGATATTGTACGGCGGATGCTGGCTCGAATCTTTGATGATTCCAAGCTCATTCAACGCGCTGCCCGACACATCTTCAAGCCAAAGCTGGCGGGCATCGGTTGTGGCAAGGTTCAAGCCGTGCGTCACGGGGTCAAGTGAAGCCTTTACCGCCGCCCCGCTCGCGTTGATTTTTGAGACGAGCGCGTACACATTGTCGCCCGTCTCCACCGCGATTTTCTGACCGTCAACGGAAATAATCGAGTCGTTCTGCGCCTGCCACTCGCGGGCATCACGACCGCCGAAAAGCCGCTGATTTTCCGCCCAGAAGATTCGGTTTCCCGCCGTCTCCACGGTGATGTATTTGTTTTCGTCAACTTCGATTTTATTCTGTTCGATTGAGCCGTTGTAATGAACCGCCGAAATGAGCGGAACGGTAGAGCCTTCGACCGCGCCCATGTCAACATCGAACGCACGGATATTTGAATTCGTTCCCGCAAAAAGAGAATTTCCGTCGGGAGCGACCGCATTCGCGTTCTGAACCAGCTCGCCCAAAAGCTCGTTCACTTCGACCGCCATATTGCGCATATCGTCTTTCGTGTACACGCCGTTCGCGCCCGTAACGGCAAGTTCGCGCACGCGCTGCATGATTTCAAGGGAATTGGTCATGTAGCCCTCGCGGTACAGGTACTGGTCGCTCAGAGTGCTCGCGTTTTTCTCAAAATTGTTCACGCGCGTAAGGTATGACTGATACTTGACCAAGTGCCCCGCTGCAATCGGGTCATCGCGGAGAGAGGAAATGCGCGACTGCGTTCCAATCTGATTGTCGATTTTCGCGCGCTTCACTTCCTGTCGGCGAAGATTATACTGAGTCTGATTGTTGTTCAGCTGTGAACTGATTCTCGTGGGCATAATGCATCCTCCATGATTTTGCTTTTATTACACGCCAAGTCGGTTAATCACCGTATCCAAGAGGCTATCGATTACGCTGACGAATTTCGCCGCCGCGTTGTAGCCGTGCTGGAATTTGATGATTTCGGCAAGTTCCTCATCGATGTTCACGCCGCTGATTGAGTCGCGCAAGTTTCTGAGGTCGTCCATGATGGCGTTCTGGCTCAGCATGTTCATTTCTGCCTGCTCGCCTTTCAAGCCGACATTCGTGACTGAATTCGCAAAGTAGTCGTCGAAAGTGCGGTCTTTTCCAATCATCACGGCGGTGTTTCGGATTGCGGCGATTTCAACTGCCGCCCGTCCGTCGCCAATCATTGATTTTCCCTGCGTGTTCGGGTATGCCGCCGCAACGCTCAAGACATCGCCCTTGATTTCGTCATTCACCGCGATATAGCCCGCCGGATTCAACACGGGAGCGACCGCAAATGAGCCGCGAAGTGCGTTCACCGCGTCCGCTTGGGCAAAATCATACGCGTTTTCTGCCCCACTTCCCTGCAAAATGCCAGAATATGCGGTGAGGAACATGCCAGAATCCTCGACATGACGGATTACGAAGTCGGGATTTTCCATTTCCTGTGCCGTGGTCGCCTTCAAGACGAGGTGATTTTCACGGTCAAGGTAGGCTTTCACTTCACCGTTTGAATCGTTGATTCGCGCAACGACTTCTTCAATCGTGTCGGTCGCATGGTAGGGAACGGAAATCGTGCCGCTCTTCCCGGAAAGCGTCATCGTGCCTTCAAGCCCGACTTTTTCCTGCGGATTGAGCTCATTCGTGCCCGTAAATCTGAAAATATATGAATGGTCGTCAACGCCGTCGCCGTTTCGGTCGTAGTTTCCGTTTACGCTCGTGACAAACGGATGCTGCACGAAGAAATCAAGCCCCGTCACATTGTTCATGCCGATGCCCGCCTTATGCACATCGTTTACAAGGTCGGCAAAGTTCATCGTCACGGTGTTCAAAGTCTGAACCTCAGAGCGAATATCCACATCGCGCAGTTCAAGCAACGCTCCCAAAGTGCCGCCTGAAACCTGCACTGTGTTTTTCGTGTCAGCCCACATCACGCGGCTGTAGCCGTTGTTATCGGTCATCGGCTCAATGTCAAAAGAGCGCGCAATATGCCCCTGCACGAGAATATTTCCTTCAAGGTGAACCATGAATTCATCGTTGTCGCGCGTGTCGGTCGTGATGTTCGCCAAGCCTGAGAGTTTTTCCACGAGCAAGTCACGGCGGTCAAGCAAATCGTTCGGATTGTCGCCCATCGCCTTAACTTTTACGATTTCGCCGTTCAATTCCGCAATCTGCTTGGTGATGGTGTTAATCTGCTTTACGGTCGCCTCAATGTCGCCGTTGATGAGCGTTCCGATTCCGCTCAACGCCGTGTATCGCTGCTGAATGCTCTCGGCAAGCGTTTCACCGCGTGTCACCACCGCCTGACGAGCCGCCTGGCTTTCAGGGTACACAGAAAGTTCCTGCCAGCTCTGCCAATATTTGTCCATATTTGAGCGGATTGAGATTTCATCAGGCTCGTTGTAGACCTGCTCAATCATCGTGTAATATTTTTCGCGCGTCGTCCAATAAGTTTCCTGATTCGTCTGCGCCACGATTCGCTGGTCGAGAAGTTCATCGCGAAGACGGTTGATGCTCTCAACGCTCGTTCCCTGACCGAGCTGTCCCGCCCGCTCCTCACGTTCCAAATCAGGGCGGTAAATCGGGTCGAATGTCTTAATCTGAACACGCTGGCGAGAGTAGCCCTCAGTATCGGCATTCGAAATATTGTGACCGGCAGTGTTAATCTGCGTCGAGTGAGCCATGAGGCTTCGCTTTCCAATCTCAATCGCTGCAAATGAATTCGCCATAATCTATTCTCCTCTATTGTTACCAAGTTAAATCATCTGGTTGAGCACAACGCTGCTCAGCTCAGGCTTTACAATCTGCCCCTTGTTTGAGTAAAGGACATTCCTTCTCTGCGGCACGACCGAATCAAACACGCCCTGCAAAAACTTCCGCGTGGTGGAAATGTACTCGTTCAAAACTTTGTTTTCCACCTTCGACTTCTGAAGTTTTCCCCTCACCTCGCTCAACACGGGCGAAATCGTCTCATCGCTTGCCATATCGACATGCTCGCTCAAAGCCATCCGTTTTTCCTCAAGCTCCACGAACTGGTCGCTTAGGTTCTGGAGATTCTCAATGTTTTTGTTGAGGCTATCCCAGTCTTTCTCTTTCACGCAGTTGTGAAGAAGCGTCTGCTGCTCCAAGATTTTGTCTAAAAGCGCGTTCTCTTCCTGCATGACGGAGATGAGATTCTCCTTCTGCGCGATAATTGTATCGTTCGTACTGTTCTGCCCAACTGTTTCTTCAGCCATTGGATTTCTCCACTTAGATTTATTCTTTTTGATTATCGGAATTTGAAACTGGGAGTTTAGATTTTTCGGTACGGTCAAGGGCAGATGAGCGCAGATTTTTTTTGCATTTTTCGCACTCAAGACCTTGACACTGTACACAGATTTTTGATATAGTTTCACACATCAGTTACATGGTGCCTGTAGTTCAGTGGTAGAGCGTCAGATTGTGGATCTGATTGTCGTGGGTTCGAGCCCCATCAGGCACCCAACCGCTAGCGGCTCGACCAAAAGCGGCAATTATAAACAATGCGTTCGTAGCTCAACTGGATAGAGTAACGGACTTCGAATCCGTAGGTTGCACGTTCGATCCGTGTCGGACGCATACTTTTAACTGATAATCGGGCGACTAGCTCAGTTGGTAGAGCAACAGACTCTTAATCTGTGGGTCCGGGGTTCGAGCCCCCGGTCGCTCATTTCAAACTTCGGTTTGAACGAAAGTTTGAGGGAATCGGAAGCGGCTTTTTTGCCAGTGCCGGTTAGCACGCGAGAGTGGTGAAATTGGCATACACGCTAGACTTAGGATCTAGTGCTTCGGCGTAAGGGTTCAAGTCCCTTCTCTCGCACTTTTTTGAAATTTTTGCGGAAATAGCGCAGTGGTAGCGCGTCACCTTGCCAAGGTGGATGTCGCGGGTTCGAATCCCGTTTTCCGCTCTAAGGAAGTATTATTAAAACGCGTTTTAGTAGCACTTCCCCCAACTGTAAAACAGATGCAAATTTACTTGCGGAAATAGCGCAGTGGTAGCGCGTCACCTTGCCAAGGTGGATGTCGCGGGTTCGAATCCCGTTTTCCGCTCTAAAGCGAGCGATTTAGATTTTCATCTGAATCGCTTTTTTTATTTCAGATGTAAGGGGAAACCAGAGTGAAAGTTACCAAAGAAATCGAAAAATTGGAGCACTCAGCAGCAAAACTCACCGTTACGGTTGCAAAAAAGGATGTCGCAGACAGCTATTCAGAGACATTGGGCAAATATACAAAGAATGTTCAGATTCCTGGCTTCCGAAAGGGGCATGTTCCGGCTTCTGTTCTTGAGCGCAAGTACGGCGAGCAAATCAAAATGGAAGCGGCGAGCGACCTCATCGACAAATCATTGAATGAAATCTTCTCTGACGAAAAAGAACTTGAAAACCGCCCGCTTCCCTACGCACAGCCGGTTCTCGAAAACATGCCGGAGTTCGACACTTCAAAAGATTTCGTCTACACAGTCACCTATGACGTCTTCCCGAAGGTTGAGGTCACTGATTTCAGCGGCATCACCATCAAAGAAGCACAGGTCACGGTTGGCGACGCTGAACTCAACGAAGAGCTCAAAGGCATTCAGGAGCGAAACGCAGTCGTCATCGACAAAAAAGACGATGAAAAAGCCGAAAAAGACAACATCATCACGATTTCTATCGTCGAAAAAGACGAAAACGGAGCCGAAATTGCTTCAACAAAGCGCGAAGACTTCACGTTCACGATTGGCACTGCCGAAAACGTCTACAAAATCGACGATGATTTGATTGGTCTCAAAAAAGGCGACTCAAAAGAAATCACCAAAACATACGGAGACGACGAAAAAGACGAGTCTCTCAAAGGCAAGACGAAAAAATACGCGGTCACCGTTAAACAGATTAAAGTCCGCAATCTTCCAGCCCTCGACGACGAGCTTGCTCAGGACGTCAACGAAAAATTCAAGACGCTCGACGACCTCAAAAAGGACATCATGCGCAATCTTGAGAACGCAAAGAACAACAAAATCAACGAGCTCAAAACAAACGATTTGCTCTCTCAGTTGATTGAAAAATATCCGTTCGAGATTCCGGCGAGCATGTTGAACGCAGAGCTTGACGGACGCTGGCGAATGATGGCTCAGCAGTTCCAGACAACCGTCGAAGAGCTTGACCGCATGATTTCTGCTTCTGGTCAGAAAAAGGAAGACATGCTCAAAGAATGGACGGGCGACGCAGAAAAGATGCTCAAGAGCCGCATCATCGTTGACTCACTCTTGAAGTCAAAGAACATTTCGGTCACACCGGAAGAAATCGAAGCTGAATATCAGAAAATCGCGGACGGAAACGGCATCACGGTCGATGAAGTCAAACAGCACTACGCTGACCCGCGCTCTAAGGAATACTTGATTGATGAGGCAAAAGAACAGAAGCTCTACAAAGAGATTTTTGCCGAGGTCAAAGTCACGAAGGGCGACAAAGTAGCGTTCAAAGACTTGTTCAACCGCTAGTATCCGAAACTGACGAACGGAATGCTCCTTTTTTTCGGGAACATTCCGTTTTTTTTTGATTTTTTACCCTAAATTCAGTATATTTGTAGAAAGGATAATTTAATGAACGAACAGATGAACAATTACATGCCGAGCGTTATCGAACGAAGCGGTAACGGCGAACGTTTCTACGACATTTATTCACGGCTTTTAAAAGACCGAATCATTTTCGTTGACGGCGAAATCAACGACTTGAACGCGGATTTGGTCGTGGCGCAGATTCTTTTTTTGGAGTCAGAGAATCCCGACAAAGACATCAGCATCTACATCAACTCTCCGGGCGGAAGCGTCACGGCAGGGCTTGCGATTTATGATGCCATGCAGTATGTCAAATGCGACATTCAGACGATTTGTATCGGTCAGGCGGCTTCAATGGGCGCAATCTTGCTCGCGGGCGGCACCAAAGGAAAGCGGTTCGCCCTTCCCTCGTGCCGTGTGATGATTCACCAGCCGCGCGGAGGCGTGCAAGGTCAGGAAAGCGACATCGCCGTTCAGGCAAGGGAAATTCTTCGTCTCAAAAAGCTCTCTATCAAATATCTCGCTGAAAAATGCGGCAAATCAGAAGAGACAATAGCGAAAGACATGGAGCGCGATTTCTTTATGAGCGCAGAAGAAGCACTCGCCTACGGAATCGTCGATAAAGTCATGCCGTCTCGTGCCTCGGAGGTCAAATAATGCGTGGATTTCACAGTGATGTTCAGTACTGTTCATTTTGCGGAAAGCCCGGCGACGACAAACGCCACTTGGTAGCCGCTCCCTCAAACAATATCTTCATCTGCGACAAGTGTATCGCCGTGTGCGAGGGCATTGTCGCTCAAAAAGACAAGTCCGTTGACCCAATCGATATGACCGAAGTTCCGTCACCAAAAGAATTCAAGGCATATCTCGACGAATATGTCATCGGTCAGGACTATGCAAAAAAAGCGCTTTCGGTCGCCGTGTACAACCACTACAAGCGCATGTCAAAACTCGACACGATTAAAGCTGACGACGATGTAAAAATCGAAAAGTCGAATGTCCTTTTGATTGGGCCGACAGGAAGCGGAAAAACGCTTCTCGCACGCACGCTTGCCGAAAAGCTCAAAGTTCCGTTCGCAATCGCGGACGCAACAACGCTCACTGAGGCGGGCTATGTGGGCGAGGATGTCGAAAATGTGCTTCTCAAACTGATTAACGCGGCAGACGGAAACATTGCCGCCGCAGAGCGCGGAATCATCTTCATCGACGAAATCGACAAAATCGGGCGCAAGAGCGAAAACACGTCAATCACGCGTGATGTCTCAGGCGAGGGCGTTCAGCAGGCACTCCTTAAAATCATCGAGGGCACGCAGGCTTCCGTTCCTCCGCAGGGAGGCAGAAAACACCCGAATCAGGAAATGCTCCAGATTGACACGTCGAACATTCTCTTTATCTTGGGCGGCGCGTTCGTTGGTTTGGATAAAATCATCGAGCAGCGAATTGCGGCTCACTCGCTCGGCTTCGGCTCAAATGTGGGCACGATGGACGAAACGGCACGCATGGAGCTTTTGAACCAGTGCACGCCGGATGATTTGGTTAAATTCGGAATCATTCCAGAGCTTATCGGTCGTATGCCGATTTCAGTCGCGCTCAAAGAACTCACAAAAGCCGACCTTACGCGCATTCTCACCGAGCCAAAGAACGCAATCACCAAGCAGTTCAAGGCTTCGTTCGAGATGGACGACTTGGACTTGGACTTCACAGCAGACGCGCTTGACGAAATCGCCGAAACGGCAATCAAACAAAAGACGGGCGCGCGCGGATTGCGCTCAATCGTCGAAAAACTGCTCATGGATTTGATGTACGAAGCTCCGAGCATCAAGGGCAGAAAGCACCTCACGGTCACAAAAGACATCGTTGTGGGAAAAGAAAAGCCCGATTTAGAGCAGCTTTTGATTACACAGCAAACGGCTTAAAACTGAAAAAAGGAGAATTGAAAACGGAAATTGTATTCAATTCTCCTTTTTTTATTCTCAATTTTTAGTTTTCATCTTTCAGTTTAAAGTGAGGAACGCTTTGTAGGCTTCGTACGCCTGAGAAATATCCTCTTTGGCGGTGATTTCCCAGGGGGCATGCATTGAAAGCACGGGAACGCCCGCGTCAAGCACATTCATGCCGTATTTTGCGGCGAGGTAGGCAATCGTGCCGCCACCGCCCTGATCGACTTTGCCAAGCTCTGCCATTTGATAGGTAACGCCCGCTTTATCGAGAAGCCCCCGCAATCGTGCGATAAACTCTGGGTTTGCGTCGCTCGCCCCGCTCTTTCCGCGGCTTCCCGTGTATTTGTTGAAGACGATTCCGCCGTTCAAGAAACTTGCGTTTTCTTTGTCGAACAAATCCGCGTTCATCGGGTCAAAGGCGGCATTCACATCGCTTGAAAGCATGTTGCAATTCGCCAAACAGCGGCGAAGCGAAAGCTCGGAATAGCCAGAAGGCAGGCGGGCAATCACTTCGGCAAGCGCGTTCTCAAAGAAGTGGCTTCCCATGCCCGTCGCTCCCACCGAGCCGATTTCTTCTTTATCGACGCAGAGACAGCAGTTTGTGCGACTGCCCGCTTTGCTTTCGATTAAAGCACGAGCTGAGGTGTAGGCACAGCTTCGGTCGTCCTGCCCGTAGGCGAGAATCAACGAGCGGTCAAAGCCCAAGTCGCGCGCCTTTCCCGCCGGCACCACTTCAAGTTCAGCAGAGCCAAAATCAGCTTCTTCGATTCCGTATGTTTCTTTAAGAATCGCAAGAATCGCTTTTTTTGCGGTGATTTTGTCTTTTTTAGACTCGGAATCTTCGTCGTCTTTTGAGGGAACAGAGCTTCCCGTAATCAAATCAAGGCTTTCGCCCGGAATAAAATCGCTCGCCGCTTCCTTCATTTGCTTTTGCGCCAAGTGCGGCAAGATGTCAGAAATGCAGAAAACGGGGTCGCCCTCGCTCTCACCCACGCACACCTGCACGCTCGTTCCGTCTTTTTTGCAGACAACGCCGTGAATCGCGAGCGGAAGCGTGACCCACTGGTACTTTTTGATTCCGCCGTAATAGTGCGTGTTGAGGTAAACGAGGAAATTGTTTTCGTAGAGGGGATTTTGCTTTACATCGAGGCGCGGAGAATCGACATGCGCTCCAAGAATGTTCATGCCCTTTTCGATTGATTCCGAGCCGACCACGAAAAGTGCGACCGCCTTGTTCATCTTCTGCACATAGACTTTATCGCCCGCTTTGAGCGAATCGGTTTTGTACACATCGCGGAATCCTGATTTTTCCGCCCAAGAAATAATCTGAGACACACATTCGCGCTCAGTCTTGCCGTTATCCAAAAAATTTTTGTAATCGGTAATGAGAGATTCGTTTTTCATGCGAGCAGTATAACCGAAATCACGAGTTTTGCACAGCTAATCCGCGAGCGCATATACGACCGTCGTCACCACGCGAACGTGCTTTAATTCCTCAAGACCGGGAGCCGCATCTTCGATAGAAAACAGACCTTGCGACGCAGAGAGAATTTTTCCGACCTTGCTGTGGCTGTCATGCGCGAACTGCTCGGCGGCTTCCCGCGCATTTTCGGTCGCGAGCGCAATCATCTCAGGCTTAATCTGATTCAGCCCGTTGAATTCATAGTTTACTTTTGAGTCATAATCGGAGCGAACGGAAATTCCCTTGCCCACAAGCTCAAGCGTATCTTCACTCGCCTTTTTGACCGAAGCAACTTTTTGAGAGCGGACGAGCACCGTCTGTTTTGCGACATACACGAAACTCCGTTTTGACGAATCGATGTACAAATCAACGGACGTGTCGGTGATGCTCGGCGAAAGAACAGAAAAATCGGCATCTGAAAGTCCGTGCGCTTTTAAGAAGTCAGTCACAATTTCTGTCTGCTGGATGATTTCACGCTGCAACGAGGGAAGATTGTTTCCGCCGAGAGAAAACGAAAGCCGCCACACCGCCATATCAGCCGGCACTTCCTTTTCAGAAAGCCCGCGGACAGTCACCGTGCGATTGTCCTTCGTCACATGGGAAAGCCCGACTGCAATAACGACGCTGCTCACCACCAGCGCGCACGAAAACACTAAGACATGCAGAAGATTTTTCATAACCGCTCCTTTTTTTCATCATAGCACAAATAGATTTTCTCGTCACGAAAAATCAAAGCTGTCCTCGCGTGCAAAAAAGCGCAATGGTTAGCGAGCGATTATGCTCTTACACTGCCCTTCCACGGACTTCATGTAGTCCAAAAATTCACCGTAGCTTTCCTTTACTGGAATCGGAATGCCGTACGTCTGGATGCTTCCGCCATAGCCGAACAACTCTTTTGGCTCACTCGTAACGATGTGCCTCATCTCACGTCGGTCAGGTTTGTCATACGGATAGATAAGTCCTGCTCGTTTTGCCGGCATGATGTACATGTAGGTAATCAGCTGATGCAAATCATCACGCGAAAAACAGCCTTTGATTTCATCGCTATTAGAAATATGATTATCAAGATGCTTATACTTTGCGTCTAAGACAAAATTTTCATTGGCTGCTTGTTCTAAAACCTTGTGATTTGAGTTTTTGGGAATCTGCTTCCCAAAATAAAAATCTGGGTAACGGGGATTCCCATTGTAGACCGAAATGCCGCCTGTTCCCGATTTATTTTTCGGATGCGAAAATCCACATGAAGTCAGAATTGTCGCCAAGTATTCTTCCCAAAGCCATGCTCCGTCAAAAAGAATTCCGTAAACCTTATTTTTGGAATTTCCATAGCCATTTTTCCTGTGTTGAAGAATTGAGAGACAAAGTTTCTGCAAAGGTTTATATGCCGTGTAGTAAGGATGACTAATAGGTTTTAGATTTCTGGCAATCACTTTTTCACGATTTCGTACAGTATAAGAGTCTGTTGCGGCGACAATTTCCTGTATGCAGTTTTTGACCTCACTGTCTCTCGTCAAAAGCGTGTTTCCAAACGGTGTTGTCTTTATTGTCTCGATTGTGTGGCGGATTAATTGGGTTACGGAGTTGTCAAAACTTCGTTCTCGGCTGTTGTATGCAATGCGCCCTGCAAACGGAATATTCTGTCTGATGTGCCGATTCACATCGATTACGCCCTTAACATTTGCGTCGTTTTTCTCAAAAGTCTGGTACTGTCTGTACATGCCTTGCGCCAATGCTTTTTTTAGGAAATACGGAAATAAAAAAAGAAGCAAATCAAGCGCACCGTTTAACGAACTCGTGTATTTGTAGTCGAACAGATTTATAGAAAAAATTTTTTGAAGCATATAGTACAGGAAAAAATCTTGTTTGTCATCTTTAGTGAATCTAGAAGAAATCTTAAGTTGGGTATTTCCAACGCCTAAAAAGCCCATCAAATTTCCTGTCGTGATTTTCGCATTCTGTGGATTTTCAAACGAGCCTGCCATCTCAAAGATTTTCTGCTCATCTATACCGTCGCGCGCTTGCCCAAGAATTTTGGGAAACACAATCAGAGAAGGATTTTTTGCGCAAAGCTCTTTAAGCGGAAGATTCGCGACATTTGACAAGTCCTTGTAAACTTCGGCTGCATTTTCGCTCACGCACGCCAAAGCGGAAAGAGAGATGCCAAGATTGTTGTCCGTAGTGGCAAGATGATTCATAAAAATCCGTTCTGTTATGCCAGTTCAGAATCTGAGCCGCGATTTTCGTAGGCGGATTTTAATTTTTCCAGCAAAGCGTCCGCACCTTCCATGCCACGCAGGTATTCACGGAGCAAGCCTTCAAGATGATAACTCCAGAGCGAATCAAAATCGTTTTCCAGCTCTTTGAGTTTGAGGAAATACGCGCCGCCGATGTGGTAGGCAGAAGAAAGCCCTTCGATTTTTGAAATGGCTTCGTTCAAATTAAGGAGCCGCGCTTTCGCTTCCTCGCGGATTGCTTCTTCAAGCTCATCGAGCATTCCAAGATTTTCATTTGCCTTAATCTCGCAGAAAGTAAAACGCCGCCTAAACGCAAAATCCATGCTCTCAACACTGCGGTCAATGTCGTTCATTGTGCCGATGATGTAGACATTTTCGGGGACAAAAAATCCGTCCGCAAAAACATCGCTCGGCTCTATAAGGTTCTGGTACTGCGTGCTGATTTTTCCCTTCTCGCCGCGATAGCCCGGGTCGATGGAAAAGAACAGTTCACCGAAAATCTTGCTGATTTCGCCACGGTTGATTTCGTCGATTATGAAGAGGAAAGGCTTTTCTTCGATTTTTTGAACAGTTTGACTTTGCGAAACAGCTTTTATTTTCTTTATTTCCCGGTACAAGACGATTGTGTACGAATCCTGTTGCGTTCGCCATTTTCGCGAAAAGAATTCTTTTACATCGTTTCCATTTTCAATTTTTTTATCTGTAGACAATAAACTAGTCAATTCTGATTTTGATAAAGACAGTTCATTTACTTTCTCATTTGCAGGAATTGAAACGACAATTGATTTTTCTGTTGTCCTATCAATGTAAAACTTATTTCCAGTTGCGATTTCAAATTCCGTTTTATTGTCAATTGCATTGGCAATAAATTCATCTATTTTTTCTTCAATCGAGTTTTCTTCTTGCAATGTTTCCACAGATTTTTTGCTGTCAAGAAAATTCTTCAACGCCCGCCCGCAGAATTCTTTAAACACGCCGTCTTTCCGCTCAAAGCCAATCTGATTTCCGTCATCAGTCTTTACAGGGCGCAAGCCTTCCACAAAATCGGTGTAGTCATACGACGGATGGAACTGCACCATTTCCCATTCCGCACCCATCTCCTTCGCGATTTCCTTTGCAAGATGCGTTTTACCCGTTCCCGGCGCACCATGCAGGATAAGGTTGTGGGTGTGAAGCAGGAGATTTGCTAATTCAGTAGTTTTTGACATTTCGGGGGCTCCTTTGGAAAGATTTACGAGATTTCTGCCGCTTTCAAACAGCACATAGATAATATTTTGGGCAATCAGCTTGGTAGATTCAACATAATTTGCAGTGTGCCCCTTATAAAAATCCATTACAGCCGAATCTGCAATGACGGCTTTTTCAAAATCTTCTATGAGTGAAAGATAATGGGAATATTTGTTGCCCGCGGACTCTTGCTCAATTTCAAGATACTTGCAGAGTTTTTCGTAGTAACTCGGCTTATAAAAAGTGTGCTCTTTAGGATTCTTGCATGTCAAGAACACAGAGGCAGACCGCTCATCATCTGGACGCGCATAATTCTTTTCTAAATTTGCCGTAAGGTTGTTTATGTCTGAATCGAATTTTTTGAGCCGTGTATTCAAGTCCGCTTTTTCATCGCAAAGAGAATCCATCACGGAATCAAGCCGAACATCATCAAGGAAGACTTTTGCATTATTCAACGCTGAATAATAAAACAGATTCGACGGTGATTTTGATTCTTCTGTTTTTCCGAGCAAATACAACAGAATCTCTTTCCACGACTTTTCGTTTGCATAGGTTATCGTTTTCCACTTATATTCTTCATCATCGAAGGCGACTTTACTAGTTTCTGCTTTTTCGAGAAGTTTTTTATATTCAGAAAGCAAGATTTTCCAATCATGTTTTTGGTCATACAACGGATACTTTTCATCATTCAGCAAATCAAGTTCTTCAAGAGCCGCTTTAAGTTCAGGGCGCAGTTTCCAAATGTAAACACCTTCGTGACTATCTTCGTTTGTTACACGGCGGCCAACATAGAGAATCGGCCACCATCGGGCATTTTCTTCCCGTTCCGGCGGCTGATTGCATTTTACGGTTTTGCTACTTTTAATTCTTTGCGCAAGACCGAGCGAGATTCCCTGATAACTCGAAGCCGTTCTTCCATATTTTTTAGCAAGTTCCGCACACGTTGCTTCTCCACCATGATGAAGGAATCGTTTCATCATGCATAGGGAATTGAAATTGAAGACTTTTTCGTCTTTTAGCAGTTTAAGCCATTCATCTTTTGAAATACCCGGTACATATTCCTTTTCGCTTGGCCACCATTCTTCCGCCATATGCATTCGCTCCTTCATTCATTATATCACAAAAACAGCAAAAATTTTCATTTTTCCATTTTCAATTTTCCGTTTCTTCCGCACATCTCCACCGTTCGCTCGTCCAACTCCCCATCAAAGAATTTCTCCAGCACACCTTTGAACAATTCCCCTTCCCTAGCATATCGTTCTCCGCCGTCTTTTGCCGCGAGCAAGAAAAGCGTCATACAAGACTTAAGTTTCAAATCATCGGGGTAGCCCATCACCTGCGTGGCATCGTTAGAGTCCAAAGCAAGCAAAGCCTGTGAGATTTCTACAAGCCTAGCGCGGAGCAAGTCGTCTGCAAGATAGGTGCGGGCTTCTGCAATTCCCTTGATTCCGTAGTATTGCGCGATTTCGCTAAAGCCAAGTCCTTCAAACTGCGGGAAAATGAACCACATCCAGTGGCTCTGTTTTTCGCCCGCGCGGATTTCGGAAAGAGCCGTTTCATAACTGTGTTCTTGCGCTTTTTTGAAACGGGATAGGTCGTAGGTCATAAGGTTTCCTCTATTTATACTGGTATGCTTTGATTATAACACAATCGAATTCTTTTTTTGCTGCCTCATACTGCCCTTCCATATTTGGAACACAGCAGACTTCTTCCTTTGTCGGAAAATGAGTTCCCTTTGCAAGTTCTATCATAAGCTTTTCTCCTCGCATTCTTCTATTCCTTCCCAAAAGTCTTTCCCCACTACATCAAAAATCTTCTCGCACAAAGCAATCAGTTTGCCCGTTTCTGGCTTTTCTGCATCTTTTTCAGGATTCCAAAGCTCTGCCGTTACTGTCGCTCCGTTCTGCAATGCAAAAACAAGCGTCCACCCATCACAGCCCGCAACGCCAGTGTTCTCATCAAACACCTTCTGAAGATTCAAGTTCCCGATTTCCTCTTTGAGCGGCTTATATTCAGAATGAGAAAGTTTTTTAGTAAGAGTCTCGCCATTGTAACATTCCGCTATATGCTCAACATCATACTCAAAGCGTACGCTCTGCTCTTCCGGCGTTATCCAGACAGAAATGTTTTTGTCAAACAATTGTTTCTCGATTTTTACAGAAAGCATAAGTTATTTCCCTTATTTTTTTAAAATCTCTGCAAAGATTATGTCGTGGTCTGTTAGTTCAATGCCATCTTTAAATCGTGGGATTCCGTAAATATCTCGCGTTTCTAGCCCTCGAATAGCGATGTGGTCTATGACTTGTTTATTTATTCTGGGAACAACACCCGATGTGATAATTGTATACTCAGACAACATCGATTGTAATTTTTCGTAAACATTGTCGGGCTGCATTGTCTTTGGAATCCGTTGATTCATGTCGCCACATATTATTTGAAAATCATCTGTTCTGCCTTGCAAAAATCTTTCAAGACCCGAAATATATGACAGATGTCCTTCCCACAATTTACGATTTTTATTTCCTGTTGATACATGTGCTGATTTCCAGGGAATACAAACACCCACAATTCCAATTGATTTCCCATCAATATCAGTAGACGCTGATAAAAATCGTCCTTGCGGTGCATATTCAAGAAATTGCTTTATGTTGCTCCATTGCTTCTTGCTCCACAAACTGACTTTGTATCGTCCGTCCGTGTTGTATCCATAGTCAGATTCTGAATAAATGACATTTGCAGGTTCTTTGAAGAAATCTTTCCTAACTTCTGTTGCGCAAACAATATCAGGATTCAAGTCAAATATCATTTCATTCAAGATATTTCTTCTCATTCCTGTTGCCCATTTCGTATTGCATACTACAATTCTCATACTCACCTCGCTTTTTTCAATTATACCACATCTCGCCCGCAGGCAAAATGTGGTCTTTCCCCCCTACACCGTCACCTGTACGCAAATACTGCGGTAAGTCAGGCTGTGCAGTTTTGCTTCATATGCCATCTTCTGCGGCTTTGCCTCGCGGATGATTTTTGCGGCAAGGGCGCGGATATGCCCCGCTTTTTCCAAGCCTGCGTTTCCGCTGATTTTTGCAGAGGGGCTTTCGATGCTGACCAGAATCGCGTTCTTGTCGTGCGGATTGTACGGCTCTGCCTGAACGGTGCATTCCAAGCCTTCGTAGAACTTGTGCTTTGCGCTTCGGATTTTTTGTGCGTGCGCCAAAATTTCGTCCGCGCTCAGGTTGTCGGTAAGCTTTTCCAACGCCTCTGGAGTGATGTCGTCCGTCCAGTTATAAAAATTCGTTCCCACGAGCGGAAGCGTGAGCGTAACCGAGTTCTGCTTGAAGTAGCGCATGAACGCCTGGTCAAGGCTTTCGCGCGATGCGTCAAAATTTAGTTTCTTCTTTGCGGAATTGAACACAAGCGGGATTTCATCCGCCTCGACATTCTGCATCCGACCATAGCAGAGCGAAAAAAGTACCTCAACGCAAACTTTTTCCATTATGTAAGAAGTGAGCTGTGCGAACTTTTCGAACACCTCACGGCGGCGAAGATACAGCTTGCCCGCCAAAAGCGAATCTTTTGCATCCACTGCGGCAAGAAGCGGCCCGATATGCACAAGGTAGTCAAAAGTGTCCGCATCCGAAACATCAACATCGCCCGCGACATACACAACCGGATTCATATTCAGCACGGAATGCAGGAAAATGTAGTAGCTGGGCGTAAAGTAAGTGCTGCTCGCGATTTTCTGCCAGGTCGAAAGCTCCGCCTCATTCACCTTTTCCGCCTTCCCCACAAAATCCAGCTGCCCCGTTTTGCTCTTTGAGAAGTCAAACCACGCGTTTGCCGTTTTAATCAAAATCTGTGCGTTCATAAAACACCTCCTTATCTATAATTTCATTATAAAACAAGGGGTGTCGCAGAAAATGCTACAGGGTAAGATTTTTTTTAGAGATTTATCAGTTTTTGTCTTTTAGTATTATCTCCCAGTGACCCGCCTTATCAGACCCGATGCGCCTGATAATTCCCATTTCTTTCAGTTTCGCCATATTATCATTGATTCTCGTTCGATGGATTCCGATTTTTTCAGCAAGTTCGGCTTGTGTAACATAGGCATTTTCTGATAACGCGGCAAGTATCTTCTTTTGGGTTGGCGAAAGATTTACAGTAGCGTTTACTGTAGCGTTTTTCTGTATTGCCGATTCTTCACCGCCGTTTAGTTCAAACGGCGTTACATTGATTCTGTTGAACGGAATTGTTACCACGATAAAATTCTTTTCAATTCTGATTGATTCCCGACCATACGCACCCACAATCTTAGGCACGCCACGACCAGACCGTTCGCTTAATCTTAGCTGCAAGAAAATCGAAGCAAGCACTTCATTCACTAGGATGCTCACGCCGCTGTAAAAGCCTTCCAAATCCTGCTCGATTCCAAGACCGCCGTGCGAAAGAATCTCGATTCTGTCAGTGAACACGCTAATCATCGGGGCATTCAAGCCAAGCCACTTGTTGTGAACAAAGGCGTTCAAAAGTGCTTCGTGAAAAGCCTCGTAGTCAAAAAGCGGCACATCCTTTCGCTCGGAAATGCGCCCGCGTTCGTCTGCCTGAATGATATTGATTGCGTCTCCGTAGTCAAGAATTTTGTCCATCGCATACAGAATGCAGGAGTTGCCGTATTCCTTCACCGAAAAAAGAGTGTCTGCCTTCGTCTTTCCGCTGAACACCGACACGCGGATTGGAATGTCGTTCGAGTCCGAAAGCAGCAGTGCCATAATGTTGTAACGACCGTCCGCCGTCTGCAATTTGAGCGTCTTTTTGAAAGTCTCCTGTCTGAACGCGATTCCCTTTGCGCCGTAATACAGAAAAAGTTTTTCAAAAGTCAAATCCTGCGCATAGTCGGAGATATAATAATTTACATGGAGAACTCTTACGCTCCCCCCCTCTGCGGGGGATACCCCGCAACGCCCTAAAACAATATTCGACAATGAGTTTACTTTTTGAACTCATAAATCAATAAAGATATTTTCTTAAATAATTCCCTGTACATTTCATCAAGTATAAAACTATCTGCAAGCAATTCAATAAATAAAGTGATGTAGTATTTGTTTTGTTGAATCAGATTTTCCATACTTATAGGCATATATGTGTTTTTATTATTCATAGAACTTTGATTCATTTGATGAACTTTTCCACATGAATAGGGAGAGGCATGAACATATTTACAGAAAAACTTATACCAATCATTTATTTCTTCCATATCCAAGCGATTTATAAAATCTATCGGTGTTTTTATTTTCTTGTCAGAAACCCATGCAAAATCGGATTTACTATCAAAAAGGTCATCCGAATAGCCCTTCTTTGATAATTTTATTCTTGGGTCTGTCTTATGAATTTTGCATTCCTGAACAATTCCAAAATCTTGGAATTTATCTGATTCCATATCATCAGTATTCATTAAGTATTTGGCGATTGCGTACGATTCCAACATAAGCCGTAAATTAGAAATGACGGAAGTGCCGTAACCATTTCTAAGAAGAGCCAAATTTTCATCCGTAATTTCTATTTGTCGTAAAGTAATTTTACCAATCGCACCTAATCTAAATTGATGAGTTTTCATAATTTCTTGCTGATTATGTGCAATATAGTTTTGCAAATCCATCAGAAATAGATTCAAGAAAAGCAAGGAATTTAAGTTTGGATCATCATTATTTTGTTTTGATAATTTCTGATGATATTTTTTGTATATATCCATACTCGGATAAGTCATCATAAATTTCTCAAATACTTTGGAATTTGAAAAATCCATTCTATTTTCAATACCTGAAACAAAATCTGTTAATATCGAAAGCCCGTCATCATCATTTTTCATAACTTACTCACCTCTGCCAAGTCGCCTCGTTTGTAATTTTTTCCAGACACTTCTAGCACAGTTGCAAAGCGATTTTGCCAACCCGAGGTCCGAAATAAGAATTTCTTCATCAACCAAATCTAACGCTTTTTCAATGTTTTCATCATTGCGTACAATCGTATCGACTTTTTTCAAAATTTTTCGCACTTTTTCAATTGGCACGGAATCCAGTTTCGGAATATAGATATTTCCAACCTCGCCCGGCAAAATTTCCAACACACCACCGCCGTAACTGCGTCCGCAGATTTCCGTAAATGCAAAAGAGATACTGTTGTAATATGACAAAACTATCTGTTCAGGCTCAACACCTTCGTTGAATTTGATTCTATGCATGGTGTCCGTGGAAATTGCTCCACAACGGTTCAGTACGAATTTGGGATAAAGATTGTTCCGCCGTAAAAAGAACGCATCAGGAATCCAAATTGACGGAATCTGATACCAGTTCTCACGGATTGAGCATTTATAACCTGTGTTTTGCTTTGTTTCTTCGCCCAAGTGGATATATGCTTTTTGTCCGTCTGAATATGAATCAAACGGCGAATCAGGAAAATTGACCAAATAGGCGGCTTTTCCTTTGTTCACATTATCTTCCCAGTCGTTTTTCTCAAAGTATATGCTGTTTGCGTGGGAACTTCGCCCGATAAGTGGCAAAGATATTGATTCCAAATCGTACTCTTTCGCAATCGCTTTATTTACGGAAAAATACTTGTTGTTTCCTGTCGTAACACCCACATTTATCAATGCACAGTCAGATAATTTCTGAAAATGGTCATCATTCTTTATTGCAGAGATTAAGTCTGTTTCTTTTTTCGAGGTAAAATATTTCGTCCACTTTTCGTGAACATTTGAAAGTGGCTGGAATTCTTCAGTTTTTATGTTTTCAATATTCAAATCATCAAGGTTTTGTAACTCAACAATCCTGACTCCTTTTTGATTAGAAACCTTTTCGCCAATAAGAACAACGATTTCCTGTTCAATGTCGGGAAAAACCAAATCCCTAAAAGTGAGAAGCGTAATATTTGAAAGTTTTTTTGAAAGATACATTCGCAAATCTTCCGCATAGGCAACTTGTAAAATCTCGGCGGGAAGAACGAACGCAATCTTGCCGTTTTCTGAAAGCAGATGAACACAAGCGACCATAAACGCGACCCAAGTGTTTATAAGCTTGTTGGATTTCATGTTGTGAGAAGTAAGAATTTCTGACATTTCTTCCCGCTGACTTTCCGTAAGATACTGATAACGGATATACGGCGGATTCCCAAGAATCAGGTCGTATCTTTCTTTGTCTGCATTCTGTTTGTAAAAATCAAAAAAATCCGCATTCTGAATTTGTATGTTCGAATAAACTGAAAGTTTCTCCGCTAATTTTTTTGTCACACTTTTCTCAATCTCTACGCCTGTAAGATTAGATAGCGAAAAAATAAGTTTTTGATTTATGAGAGCGTCAAAGAAAACACCGTCACCACAACTAGGTTCAAAAACTGTTTTTATGGAAGCATCACCCTTAAAATATTCAGTGATTTTTTCTGCAAGAGGTAGAGGCGTGTAATAGGCACCACGAAGTTTCTGTTGGCTTGTGTTTTCTTTTAAAATCATACGCTTACCCTAAAACTCCTGCTTGTAGACTTTAGTAATCTGTGCTTCAATTTTAGAAACAAGCCTCTGCTTTTCAGCTTCTAAAACTTCTCTTGTTGCTTTGTCGATATTATCATCAAGTTGGAAACAAATATCGCGGACTTGTTTTGAAAGAGATACTACAGTATCATGAATTTCTTTTTGGTGAGAATTTGAAAAATCCAGTTCAATAAAAGGCAGATTCTTTAATAAGAAAGTTCCTCGAGCAACAAAGCCGCCCTCAAAATCGCTTCCGAGTACATCAACCAATTTTTCCGTGTACGGATGATTGAGCCAAGCTTGAATATAGAATAAATCGTACTCCGAGTTTTCTTTCGCGCTTACCGCACAATATCCCGCCGTTCCACCAGAAGCGATAAAAGTGTCCTTGTCATCATAACAGTACATCGGAATTTTGCTTAAGACTTTCACGATGATTTTAGGCTTGTTGATAAAACAAGTGAGTGCCTGTGTCCGTCCGTATTGATACCAAGTGTCTGCGGTGGCATTGTTTACATCGCGACCTTTTCCGTTGTTAAGGCATTTTGGAACGAGCAAATCATAGCGGTCAAAAAGATATTTGAAAGTCTCCGCATAATCCGTTTTCATTGTTTGAATATCAATCAACTTTCCGTTTTCGTTATAAGGGAAAATAATCCGCTTGTCGGTCTTTAAAATAGAATATGTTTCCTGTCCTTTTTCATCTTTTTTTGTCGGCTTGTAATATGGACGCAAAAGGGCTTTGTCAATTTTATAATCAGAGCCAAATTTGCATATATAAGCATATTTTTTATCTTCTTTTAAAACTTCGTCCTGTGAAAACCAATAGACAGGCGGGCATTCTGCACTTGTCTGTATGCCGTTAAAAATATCCGTAACATCACCGAGCGTTGTCTTGCAGTTTTCAAGAATTCGCAACAAATCTGAATCTGTTGTCAGCTTCCAAAGGTTTTCATCAAGATTCTTTGTCGGAAATTTCGCTTCCGCAAGATTATTCCCCACCCACAGTTTTACGGGCGAATCAACCTCACAATAAGTGAGTTTTTCTGATTTTTTTGAAAAAGAGAGAATACAAGAGTAAATCGTTTTGTCGGGAAAAAGTTGTGTTGCTCCAAAGTCGTCAAGCCGCTCAACATTTTTAGCAAACAATGCCCGTAGTTTTTCCCCCGCATTGATTTTGTAAAACTTGTTGGGAACGATATAACAGGCTTTGCCCTGCTCAGTGATTTTAGAAAGTGCTTGTTCCAAAAACAAGAAATATTTATCAAACTGTTTGAAGGCAGACGAAAACTTATCCTTATAAACAGAGAACTCTGCTTCCGTTTCAAGATTGTGCATCCCCTCCGTTGCAACATACGGCGGATTGCCGATAATCGCGTCAAACAGATTTCCATTGTTGATACTATTCCAATCAAATGGCTTTATCTTTTTCAAAATGTCGATAGAAGCATCGCCCAAATCGTCACGACAAATCAAGGAATTGCCGTTTTTGATATTGTCATCAAGGTTCGGAAGAATCGGACGAGAATCGAATACGGATGCCTCCGTCTCATCTTCAATGAGTTTTATCAAAAGGGAGAATTTGCAGACTTCGGTTGCGTGATAATCAATGTCAATTCCGAAAATACACTGCTTCAGAATTGCCTTTTTATCTTCAAGCGGTAATTTTCGCTTGCCGTTGGAAAGTTCAATCAGATGTGACGGCTCATGCTGTAGATACCAGTCGATACAGTGATTGCAAAGAAACTGAAAGGCTTCTTCAAGAAAAATTCCAGACCCACAGGCTATGTCTGCAATTCTGAGACTCAGAATTTCTTGTGGTGTTTTGCCATTACATAACGGCGTAAGCGTATTCTTGACCATGTATTTTACAATCTCAATCGGAGTTGTGACGACAGCGCGGTCTTTAAATTCTTTCTTTTTTGCGAGCATTAAATTATCGCCATCAGCAACAAGTCGTTCTGTCAAGAATGATTCGTAAATCTTACCCAAAATATTCGGTTCGATGATATTGAACAGATAAGGACTATATGGATAATAAAGGCAATAAATCATATTGAAGATAACTTCGTTATCCAAATCAAAAAGGATGTTTTCGCCTGCAAAAAGTTTTGAGTTGTAGCGTTTATCAACCTCTTTGAACAGTTTTGTCAGAGATGCTTTAAGTTCGTCTTTTGTTTCTGAAGCATCCTTTAATTTTTCATAAAGCGGCAGATTTCTGTCCTCGCAGATTCGCAAGAATACAATCTGATTTATGAATTCTTGCACCGCATCGTTCAGCAAGTCCACATTGCGATATTTCTCTGAGCCGTTGAACAGCGACAATCCGATTTGAAGTCGCCAATAGTTTAGCTGCTCCAAAAACTGCTCGTCAATCTCGGAAGTCGTCCGTCCTGCGTCCTGAAAATGCGACGATAAAAATTCATCGAATGCACCCGAATAAACACTTTCCTGTGAAATCAGGTTGTATATTTCTTCATAGTATTCTTCATATTCAGAGCAATGATACTTTTTGTACACAGAAACAACGGCATTGTCTGATTCATCAGGCTTGTTTGTCGTGTCATAAATAATTAGGTTTTCAAAATTAGTCAGAATTGAAAGCTTATGCCCTGCATTCCAGCCGTAAGAACGGGCTTGATACGCAGTTTTCTTATCAGTCAGGATAGATACAGACGGCTTTTTTGCCTCGACGAAAATCTTGCTCAGTCCGTTCAGCGTGAGCGTGTAATCGGGACGTTCCTTTTCATTTGAGAATTTTTCAACGACAACTTCTTTGTATTGTGGAGAAACGCCTTTTTTGTTCTGAACATCCCACCCGAAGCATTCCAAAAGAGGACTGATGAATTCATCACGGCAGGCTTGTTCATTGTACTGCTCATTGTTTTTGTAGGTTTCAATGTTGGAAAGATATTGATTTACAAGACGGTGTATGTTTTGTTTTGAATTCATTTTCTACCCACCTTTATGAAGACTATAGCATAAATCTACAAAAAATTACAGTCCATAGCCCCTTGCTAATCTGCCCCCATTATAAAACAAGTGGTGTCGCAGGAAATGCTACACCTAGGGAGCCGTTCGCGAAGCGAAAAAAGTCGTGAGACGACTTTTTAGGCGAGTCTCCGAGCAGCTATGCTGCGAAGGTAAAATTTTTGTGCTATAATGGGGGCGTTGCGGGGGATTCCCCCGCAGAAGGGGTAGCGACCAACGAAGTGGGCGAGCAGGGGAAGGCTTTCCCCTCCTAGAAAACAAAGGAGCAACCGATGAGCAAGACCAAGCACGAATCACCGCACATTCTTGCATACATTATGGAAATTGACCGAGCAATCCGTAACGGCGAGTACCCCAATGCTGCCAAGATGAACAAGAAGATGGGGTGGACGATAAGCCGCAGCACTTTTTTGCGCTACATGGATATTCTGCGCGACACCTACAATGCGCCGGTGGAATTTGACTTTAAGAAGAACGGCTACTTTTACACCGACAGCGCCTATTTTATCCAGCAGGTGATGCTGAACGAGGGCGAGCTTCTCACGCTTTCGGCGATTCTTCCGATGCTCGACCAGTACAAGAACACGAGCCTTGAGCCGACCTTCCGCGCACTTATGCAGAAGCTTGTGCAAATGCTTCCCGACAGCGTTTCGGTGGACTCGTCGCTTATCAACAACGAGGTGCATTTTATTTGTGACCCGGTGACCGTTCTTGCCGACGGCGTTTTTGAGACCGTACTCCGCGCCACAAAGTTGCACCGCACGCTCAGGCTCGAATACAAGACCGCGCTTGCCCCCGACTACGAAAGCCGCGACTTTGACCCGTACCATCTTATCTGCCAGAAGGGGAGCTGGTATCTTCTGGGGTTCTCGCACCGCTCCGAAGCCGTCCGCCTCTATGCCCTCCCCCGAATCCGCTCATGCAAAATTACAGAAAAGCACTTTACGATTCCCGCCGATTTTACGATTGAAAAGCACATCGACCCGGAAATGGGAGTATGGAATAACTCAGGCGAAAAATTCCGTGTTGAAATAGAATTTGCCCCGCACCTGAAGACCTTTATTTCCGAGCGAATCTTCCACAAAGACCAGACCATGCGCGAAAACCCCGACGGCAGCATACTTTTGAGCTTTGAGACGAACCAAGTTGACCAGACCGTTTCCTGGGTGCTTGGATTTGCAGGCGGTGCGAAGATTCTTAACCCGCCGGAGCTTCGCGAGCAAGTAAAACGGGCTGCGGAGAAGATTTTGGAGGGGTAAAGTTTTATTGTAAACGAAACAAGGCAATTTATCGTTTCATACAAATGACTCGTGCAGGTTGCAAGACTATTCTATCTTAATTCTTCCAGCAACGCTTCGCTTTTCTTGAACGACTCTCTCAGCAAGTCCAGAAGCTCCGCCGTTGTGTGCGTCTTTTCTTCTTCCTTCACAAACGGGTTCTTCACATCAAGATTCCAGCCGTTTGCACCAAGCGTTTCCTCGCTCACACGCCAAGCCTGTTCGTTTTCCATGCGCTTGTTCCACCACGCTTTAAGCGAAGCAAACTCTGCTTTCTGAATCAGCTTCGTCTTGGAATACGACTTCTGACCTTCGGGCAGCTTGTGCTCCCAATACCATATCTCCCGCATCGGTTTGCCTTTCGTAAAGAACAGAAGGTTTGTCGCCACGCTCGCATAGGACTGGAAAACCGAATTCGGAAGGCGCACAATCGTGTGAACATTGCACTGCTTCAAAAACTCCTCGCGAATCCGCTGCTTAACGCCGTCGCCAGTCAAAGAACCGTCCGGCAGAACAATCGCAGCCCGCCCGCCGTCTTTCAAATACCGCATCATTAAAAGAAGAAACAAGTCCGCGCTTTCGGTCGTTCTGAACTGCGCGGGATAGTTAGTCTCAACGCCGTCGGATACGCTCGCGCCAAACGGCGGATTAGCAAGAATCACATCAACACGGTCTTTTGCACTGATAGCCGTGTACTCGCGGTTCAAGCTGTCTCCGTTCACCACATTCGGAACTTCAATATCATGCAGAATCAGATTGGTGACACAGAGCATGAACGGAAGTGGCTTAAGCTCCTGACCGCGAATCGTCTTTTCAAGCAGCCGCGCGTCCTCAACCGAATGAACATCCTGCTTTCTGATGTTCTCAATGGCGCTCGTCAAGAATCCTCCCGTCCCGCAGGCAGGGTCAAACACCACCTCACCCAAGCGCGGATTCACGATTTCGGTCATAATCTCGGTTATGGCTCGTGGCGTGTAGAACTCGCCGTAATTTCCCGCGCTCTGCAAGTCGCGCAAAAGGCTTTCGTAAATGTCGCCGAACAGATGGCGGTCTTCGCTCGCATTAAAGTCAATCTCGTTCAATTTGTTCACGACCTGACGGACTGTCACATTGCGTAAGCAATGATGTATAATCTAATTCCTATATCAGCCACATCAAATCGCTAGATTTGATGTGATAATCGTGCCGTTCTTCATATAGTTGTTCGTGCCCGCAAAAATGTCGCGCACCAGCACCGCCCGCGCATTCACCCCGCCGTCCGCATCAGTAACATCAAGATTCTGCAAGCCGGGGAAAAGCTTAGAGTCCACAAACTCCTTCATCGCATCGCCCGTAATCCCCTCACTGTCGCCAGCCCACGCGCGCCACTGCAAATCCGCCGGAATCACCGAAACATAATCGTCCTCAATCAGCTCCATCTCCGCGTCCTTGTCGTCCAGGATTTTGAGCGTAATCATCCACCCCAGCTGCTCAATCCGCTGCGCGTCGCCCGAAACTCCCGCATCCTTTCGCATAATGTTCTGCAATGTCTTTATGATTCCGTTTATGTTCGGCATTCTGTTTTGCTCCTTGTTTTATTTCTCCAATCGCTTCACATCTTCCAAGAACAAGTCAAAGTCGCTTCTGTAAAGCCTGTCTTGGATTATGCGGTATTTTTCCCATTCGGTTTCGGCATGGGCTTTTGCAACTTCCATGCTGATTTTACCGGCATCAGTCAGAATTTCGTGTTCGGTAGCGGTAAGGATGCGGTCAAGGTGCTTTGCCCAGTCTTCCATTGTCATAGGAATACTGCGGTTTGCCTGCATTTCGGCAAAATCAAGATAACCGGAAACAATAAGTTCCAAAGCATGAAGCTCTTCTTTGGTCAAATAGTTCTTTGCAACACTAACATCAGATTTTCTGATTTTAGTATCAGGACTGCCTTCCCAAGTTGTAAGCCCCATATTTTCCTTAGTGCTGTCCGCTCGCTCATAAATCAATTCTGCCACAGTATGCTTGTGAATCGCCCAATACAGTTTGTTCTGAACCTTAGCAAAAAAATCCTTTGTCGTTTTTGCAGTCTTGTCATAATCGACCGCTGTAGCATATAAGTCAGTGACTTTTTGATAGAATTGACGCTCCGAAAGCCGTATTTCACGAATCTCTTCGAGCAACCGCTTAAAGTATTCCTTAGTCAGAACGGAACCGCCGTTTTTCAGCCTGTCACTATCAAGCGCCCAACCCTTAATCGTGTAATCTTTTGCAATCTGATTCACTCATTTTCTGAACTGAACGGCCCTTTCTGAGTTTACCTTAAATCCAACGGCGATTATCATCTGGAGATTGTAATGTTTAACTTCACGCGAAACAGAACGCTCTCCCTCGTTTTGAACTATTAAAAAATTTTTAATAGTTGCTTCTCTTGTTAATTCTGAATCTTCATAAATCTTTTTTATATGATAATTTATACCTGCAACATCTATCTCATACAAAGTCGCAAGCATCTTCTGCGTAATCCAGATATTTTCATCCTCGTAGCGAACTTCAATACTGTCCTTGTCATCGCCAGTAGCCGCAACAAAAGTAAGATACTCCGCAGCAGAACTGCGGATTGAGATGTCTTTTTTATCTGTCTTCTTTGGCATTTTATCTGCTCCTTGTTTTCAATTCAGGAGGGGAAAGCCTTCCCCTCGCTCCAACCGCCTGCGGCGTTTTCCGCTACCCCTTCTAGCGGGGACACCCCGCAACGCCCTATTTAAATTTCATCTTTTTTTAGATTAGAAAGCAAATCATGTAAAGATTCTATTTCTTCAATATGTTCTTTATAACTAGCTTCATTCAAAAGTTTATATTTCTCTGTCAAATGCACCGTATTTATATCACCATCATAATTAACAGAATCTTTAAAATCCGAAAAATCAATTGTAGCAAGAATTATCTGCGGAATACAATCTATTCTAAATATCAGCCGCAAAATTTCTTCACTGCTAATGACACTAGCCTCGTTTCCTCTTGGCGAGTCTATGATAAATGGAAATTTGTTTGATTCTATTTGAAGAAAATCCATTGTTTGAAATAAGGCAACAACTTGGGCAAGAATAATTTTATTTGTTAAAGTACCTTGCCCCTTTAAAGGCTTTAAAAGTTTTATTTGACCTTCATAAGATGGTTCCCAGGCTCCCAATGCTAATAAATTTTGTGTAGCAAATTCAATATATTTTTCTTCTACTTCTTTCTTATTTGGCAAGTTGCGTAATTCCAAAGAAATTTCTTTTATTGCTTCATTTATTTTTGCCTGTTCTGCTATATTATTTTCATAACTGTCAGACATAGTATTAAAAGTGGTTTTCAAGCCTTTTTGTGCTAAATACGTATCGTATGCATCTTTGGATTCATCGTAGATAGATTCCTCTTCTTTCATTTTATTCATTAAATCAACATATTCACTTTTTAATTTTGTGAGTTTGCTTTCTATTTGTTGAGTTAACAATAAAATTTGTTGCTTTGCATATTTCTTATTTAAAGAACTATAATTCTTCTGAACAATATCAAATATTTCCCTATCCATGACATAACCACAATTTGGACAAGACAAGATATTTTTCATTGGAGAAGAAGAAGTAGGTATTTCAATAACATGTTGTTTTACAATATCAATTGCAGTTAGTTGATATTTATGATTTTCCAAAGAAGTTTCTAGTTTTTGAATTTCATTTCGTTTTGCTCCAATTTCTTTGACGAGCAACGAGATTTTTTCCTTTGGAACTGCCAAATTTCTATCTAATTCTGCAATATTTTCAGCAGGAACTATATTTTTTAGTTCATCAGAAAGAGCATTTATAACTGTTCTCAACCGTTCTCCCTCTACAGCAAGTTTTTCCAACTGTGAAAACAGAGAATCTTTTTTTGCCATTAGGTCTATTGTATCTTTGTTATAAACACCAAGATGATAATACAAAGACTTTATTCTTGCATCTTTTTTATATTGCTCAAGATTAGAAAAACTATCATAGATTTCCACCCAACCTCTATCTTGGTCTATATAATATGGCATAAACATAAATACGGGTGGTGCAAGTTCAACTTTATTATCAGACTTATTTGGTAAATAAACACCAAAGCTAAACAAATCCTCAAACTTTTTGGAAAGTTCCTTAGTTACGCTATCAGTAAGAAGTATCATCTCATCGTTTTCAAACAGAGCAAACCGTTTTAAAAATCTTGCAATTTGATATTTCTTATTGTCAATTGTAAAACTAACAATATATATTTTTGAATTCTTATCCCAAGTTCTGTCAAATTCTACCTCTGCTCCAAGCGCATAATAAAGGGATTTCACAAGGGAGGATTTCCCGACATGATTATCAGAACTTGTAATAACATTAAACCCCTTCGAAAATTCTTGAAACCGTGCGGCTTTTTTTGAAATATCTGCTATCAAAATACTGTTAAAAATAAGTTCCTTCATAATTTAATTATCCTTCCAATTATTATAAAGTATAGAGATTACAATAATTTGCTTATACAAATCATTGTAAATAGGATTTTGAGGAATCTGTGTAATGATTCTTTTTGCATAATCTGCATAATTTTCTGCATTATAAATAGGTTTTTCTATTATTATATTTTGTAATTTCATTAGTAATGAATAAAAGCCATCGTCATGTTTTTGTGAATCATTGAGGATTCTTGTATATTCATATGACGCTTTATATTTTTCATCTTCATTATAATTTGCGAGTCTTTCAATAATAGAAAACTCCGGAATAGATATAAGCATTGTCATTTTTACAACCCTACTTATGTCATTTTTTGATACGCCTTTTTTTGCACGGACTGTTGGAAAATCGGAATTTTTATCCAATAACTCATATGTTTGCCGTTTCGTAAGCATATCAACAATACTCTGAAAAATAGTTTTTACGGAATCAACAGTAATTTTGGGATATAATGCTTTCAAAAAATTACTTAATTCTTGCTCTACTATATCTTTATGTTTCTCTATAGTAAGCGTTGTTCGTATATGAACGAATTTTGATAAGTCCACAGCATCCATTGCTATGTTCATTTTATTAGAAATATCTTCTTTTATCTTTCTTACAGTTTTATCATTAAACTTTGAAAATGGAGTTTTCTCTTCTTTAAAAATTTTATCATCTATTTTTACTGGACAATTTGTAATTAGACCAAGAGTTTCAATTAGATATACAGGATTATTTAAATGCGCATAGAGCTTTGGCAACCATTCTTCTCGCAATATTGTGCTAAAAATAATCGTATCATCACTCGTTTTTATCTGATAATAACTTACAGATTTTGGATTATCAGAATTATCAAAAATACTAATATCATCGTAATAATCCATAACAAGTAAAAAATCTATATTTTCAAACAGCTCTATTGCCATATGAAGAGCTTGGCTGATTTGCATATCGAGTCTATTATAACTTCTACTACCAGCTTGCACATCAATAGCTATATTATCTGCCATTTTATCACCCCTCCTCAAAGGCTTCTTTTAGTATGCTCTGCATGAGTTGTTTTGTGAGTTCTTCGCGCTCGGAGATTTGGGCTTCCAGTGCGGTTACGGTTTGCAGTTTTGCTTCTACGCGGGCGACGATTTCTTTTTGTTCGGCGAGCGGGGGAAGCGGAATCATTGCATTTATAACACAGTCTTGGTTAATTTTTGGCATTGTTTTTTGCGCACCTTTTGCATTACTCATAAAATAAGCACGATTGAACTGTGCGATTAAAGCCTTGTGCACATATTCCTTTAATATTGGCGCAGAAACACGAAATTTCATCAGCAAATCTGGATATAAAAATTCATTGTCATTTCCTGTATAAATTGCACAAATGCCGACATATTCAAGGGAGTTGCTTCTTTCGATAAGGAAATCACCGTTTTTTAGCCAGCAATATGAATCAGAAGCTATTTCTTCGTCTATATATTTGTACTCATTGGAATCAAAATATCCATAGGTAACTGCTCCAAGTTTTAATGTTTTATAAGGAGTTTCAAAATCAACTGCTTTTGGTGAATATCCATTTCTGGGAGCAGATTCAATTATTTCTCCAAGTCTGCACCATTTCCAAGATGACGGTATCTCAAAAGGCTTTTCAGTTTCGCTGATAGTATGCAAATTCTTCAACTTTTTATCCACTACTTTTGAAGAAAGCTCTTTTAATAATTCATCTGCATTTTTTCCAGTTTTATGTGCCTCTCTCCAGTCTGCTGTGAGTTTGCTTTCGATGGCTTCTTGAAGAATGTTCTGGCGGAGTTGCTTTGCATATTCTTTTTGCGCTTCAATTTCAGCGGCAATCTGCTCGGCTTTGCACAGTTTTTCAGAAACTTCCGAGACAATTTTGTTCTGCGTGGGCAAATCGGGAATCGCAATTTCGAGCGGGAGCAGATGCTTCGGTTTTATTTCCGTCTTGATTCCGCCCTTGACCTGCTGTTTTAAGACTTCCAAAAACGCGGGACTTTTAACAAAGTATTTGAAGTAATCAAGATTCACAATCGAACTGTCAAAAGTGTATGCTGAATAATGGATTGTGGCGCAGACAGGCTCGTTTCCTTGATAGACGGTGAGCGCGCCCTTTGCAACATTGATGCCCGAAATGACCAAATCGCCGGGCTGAACCAAAATCATGTCCGTTTTGGTCGGCTTGTTGGAAAGATGTATCGTGCCAGAAAAATCAATTTTATCAAGCCGCTGATACTTTGCGATTGCCGTGTCATCGGGCTTGTATCGTCCTTCACGCTCCGTGAGAAAATCGCCGATTTTTACTTTCTTCCACTCGCTCATTTGTTGCCCTCTGCCTTATCATCGCCGTGCTGTTCGTAAAAAATCTGTTTTTGGGCTTCTATTTCCGCGCGGAGCCGATCTTCATCGGGGAGATAGAGTTTATATTTGGAAGCAAAAAGCTGTTCATTGCCATGAAGAACTGAATACTTAGCAATATCATCATCGGTATCGGCGCAAAGGATTATGCCAAGCGTCGGGTTGTCGCCTTCGGTGCGCTTCAGTTCATCGTACATGCGCACATACATGTCCATCTGCCCGACATCCTGATGCGTGACCTTCGCGGTTTTCAAATCAATCAGCACAAAGCATTTGAGAATGTAGTTATAAAAAACGAGGTCAATGTAATAGTCTTCTTTTTCCGTGCGGATATGCTGCTGGCGGGCTACAAAAGCGTAGCCTTTTCCAAGCTCCATAAGAAAATGCTGTATGTTTGTGATAATGCTCTTTTCAAGGTCGCTTTCGGTAAAATCCGTGTTCTGCGGAAGCCCCAAGAACTCCGCCACGATAGGATTTTTGATGAATTCCAATTTGTCCTGCAACGGAGAAGTTTTTTCAAGCATTTCCTTTTTTACGAGTTCTTTATGCTGCGACAAAAGCGTACGCTCGTAATACTGCGAGGAAATATTGCGCTGCAAAGTGCGGGTGCTCCATGTCTCATTCTGCGCCTCCTTCATGTACCAGTCGCGGGCTTCCTTGTTTTCCACCTGCAAAAGCGTCCGGTAGTGCGACCATGAAAGCCTTGAAAAAGATTTTGGACGCAGTGTGTCCAAAATCGGAAACATCGTATAAAAGCGGACATATTTATACAAACTGCTGAAATCAAATCCCGCACCGTACAAAAACGTAAGGGAGTCGGCAAGATTTTTTACAATCTGCTTGCCATATTCCGCCCTGCTTTCGCCGTTCAGTTCTTCTTCCGCAATGCGTTTTCCCAAAAGCCAGTTGCGCTGGATTATTGCAAAGTTCACTGCGCTGTAGGCAAATTGCTGCGCCGATTCGATTATGCTCTTTGCGTCATTCAGCAGATTATCTGTTTTTGTGTATACAATTTCGTTCATTTGTTCCATGTTTTGCCCCCTACACATTCGCCAGAATCGCGCTTATCAGCGACGGGTCGAGGATTTCAAACGCAAAGCATTTTTTGCCTAAGTCTTTTAGGGATGCGCCTATGTGGTACAGCGTCGCGCCGTCGATTATCAGAAAGCGGTCGTGCATTTTTGCCGTGTGTCTGACCGTAAGCGCGGGGTACTGCGCGTTGAACTTCTGAATGTCCTGCACGGTCAGTTTTGTCTTTGCGTCGGTATAAATCGTGACGCTCACGCCCTTTTTCTTTTTTGTAAGCCGCTCCAGCACGGACAAGTCCACATAGCCGTCAATCAGAACGATGTCCTTTTTTGCCTTTGCAATGAACGACTCGAACTTGGCATAGGCATCAAAAATCTGCCCCTGAAAGAAAATGCCCTGCGTGTCGTCCACGGCGTACTTGTCCATGCGGGAAAACAGCTCGTCTATCCGCTTGTCGGCTTCCTTCTGGTGAAGGTCGGAATCCAGCTGGTGCTGCTTTATGGATCTGAGTTCCGCGAAAATCTGCGCGTTGGTCTGCAAGAAATGGCGCATCTGCACAAAAGCGTCCATAATCCGTATGCTCACCTGTACGGCGGTCTCGCTGCGGAGAACGGCTGAAAGCATCGCGCAGCCCTGCTCGGTAAAGGCGTAGGGAAGATATTTTATGTTTTTGCCGCGCATTTCGGTTTTTGAGGTCACAAATTGTGACCTCAAAACATCCTGCTGTAAAGTTACATCTTCAGTTTCGTTCAAGGTCGCAATTTGCGACCTTGAAAAGTCTTTTGAGGTCGCAATTTGCGACCTTGAAAAGTCTTTTGAGGTCGCAAATTGCGACCTCAAAGTTTCTGCTTCTTCCTTCGTCAGTTGGAACATAAAGCGGTCTGGAAACCTGTCGATATTTCGCTTTACTTGCTCGTTCAGTCGTTTCGTCTCCACTCCGTACAATTCCGCCAAATCACTATCAATCATCACCTGCTGACCACGGATTACGAGAATTTTAGTTTCTATTTGCGACACTTGCAATTCTGTGTTCAAGAAAATCTCCTGTTCTTGCAATTATACCATACATTTTGCGTTCTATCCGTATGCCTACGCCGCGCGGTAAATCTCCGCCTCCAGCTCGCGCAGTGCTTTGAGGTATGCCGCCTTTCCGCCGAACAAGCCGACTATTTCTTGCGGAGTGCCGAGGCTTTTGAGCGGGTCTACAGTAAGGATTTTCATGTCCTCTATGTCTTCAATGCCTGTCTCGGCGTATTTTTCAAGCAGGGCGTTAAGCACCACCCTCGCCTTATCGCCGTATTTTGTCCAGTAGTTGCGCTTCTTTACATTTTCTGCGCGTTCTCGGCGCGTGAGGGCTGGCGCGTCGTAGGCGATGTGGCAGATGAGGTCAAAGATGTCGAGGTCGGCTTTTGTCTCCTCTTTTAGCTCGTCAAACGAAAGCCCCTGTGCTTCCAGTTCCGCGATGACCGCCTGCTTCTTCTCAGCATCGTTCCACGATTGCAGGAATGAATCGAGCGTGCGGTATGAGCGGACAATGCCGTTCTTGGTGTATTCCTTAAGGCTCGTGGTGATGAGGTGTCCTTCCGCGTCCAAAAACTGACGGCGTTCGCTTAAGATGCGAACATCAACGCCCGCAATGCGGACTTTCTCGCGCTTGCCGAACGCTTCCGGCTCTGGTTCTGCCACGGAAAGCAAGCCAAAGTTCTCGTCAATTTTATATTCCGCAAAGGAAACTTCCTCGCCTGTCACCGGATCAATCTGCGTGTCGCTGTCGCCGTCGTCCAAAAGATTTTCCGAAAGTTCGTCGTCATCAGCGGCTTCCTTGATTTTTACCGGCGCGCCGTCAAAGTCCTTGTCGGCAAATTTGTCCGTCACATTCCTAAAGTCGATTATCGTAAAATACTGCTTGCCGTACTCCTCGTTGATTCTCGTTCCGCGCCCGATTATCTGCTTGAACTCGGTCATGCTTCCGATGTTGGAATCCAGCACAATCAGCTTGCAGGTCTGCGCGTCCGTTCCCGTGGTCATCAGCTTTGAAGTGGTGGCGATGACAGGATACGGCTCTTCGGGATTGATAAAGTCCTAAAGATAGCCCTTCGCAACCGGGTCGTCGCCCGTGATTCGCACGATGTACTTGTCCGTCCGCGCGGTGATTTCTGACGGCGCGTATGTGAGCAGGGCGCACCGCATCCGCCTTGTCGGAATTTTTAAGATATTCCATTACCTTGCGGGCAACCATATCTGTGCGCTCGTCAATGATAATCGTACGGTCGTAGTCCTTCGTGTTGTACAGGCGGTCTTCCACAAGCTCGCCGTCAATGTCGGTCTTGTTATGCTCCGGTCGGTAGCCTTCCAAATCCACATTCATTCCCACGCGGAGCACTTTGTACGGAGCCAAAAAACCGTCATCTATGCCGTCTTTGAGCGAATAGGTGTAAATCGGCTCGCCAAAGTATTCGATGTTGGAAAGCGTCTTTGTTTCTTTCGGCGTTGCCGTCATGCCGATTTGCGTCGCGCTCGTAAAATAATTCAGTATTTTGTGCCATGCCTTGTCTTCGTCTACCGAACCGCGATGACACTCATCCACGATAATCAAATCAAAGAAGTCTGGGCTGAACTGGCGGTATGCGTCAGCCTCCTCATCATAATTCGACAAGCCCTGATACAGCGCAAGGTAGATTTCATACGCCTTGTCGATTTTCTTGTTTCTGATAATCGTGAGCTTGTCCTTGAAGTGCTTGAAGTCGCCCTTCTTTGTCTGCGTAATGAGGTTGTTGCGGTCGGCAAGGTAGAGAATTCGATTTTTCGCGCCGCTCTTCCACAGGCGGTAGATGATTTGGAACGCTGTGTAGGTCTTTCCCGTGCCGGTCGCCATCACAAGCAGGATTCTGTTCTGCCCGCGGGCAATTGCCTCCACCGTGCGGTTGATTGCGATGCGCTGATAGTAGCGCGGCGTGTGGCAGCCCGAGCCAAAGAAGTATGAAGAAAGCGCGGTCTCCTCGCTCGCGCCGGTGGCAAGGTTGTTGTAGCGTTTGTAGCACTCCCACAAGGCTTCGGGCGCGGGAAAATGCTCTAAGTCCGCTTCCTCGGTTACGAGCGTGTTTCCGTCCGAGCCACAGCCGCCGCAGTTCTTGCGGTACTGAATCACAAAGCCCTTTCCGTTCGAGCTGATTGCCACGGGAATATCAAGCGTCTCAGCATATCCCAACGCTTGTTGCAAGCCCGCCCCCGCCGTATGCGTCCAATCTTTCGCTTCCACCACGGCGACAGGAATGTTCGGCTTGTAATACAAAATGATGTCCGCCCGCTTCCGTTCGCCGCGCTTAGTCTGCCTGCCTTTGACAAAAATGCGCCCTGCGGTAAAAGTCACTTCTTCGCGAATCTGCGACTGCGCCCAGCCGCTTCTTGCGATTGCAGGGAGAATGCATTTTGTGATGATGTCGCGCTCGGAAAGAGTTTGCGTTGAGACCATAAGGCATTATAACACTAAAACCGATGTTTTTACATACAATTCTAGCAAACAGTCTCATAAGAGGAATATTTTTTCACCTCCACTATTTTTGCCGCAGCAGATAATCATTGTTAATCACCTTCATAGAAAGCGGTCCTTCCAAAATCTTGCTGTATGTGCTTTCAACCGGTCTGATTACGATTCCTTCTTTTAAGTTCCCGCTCGCATATTTCCCCTTTGCCCGCTCAATCAACGCTTCTACGGTTTTATACGGAAGATTATCGCCAGTTTCTTCAATGGGAACCATATCAAGTTCTGCTGCTTTGCAAAATTCCTGCATAAGCTTCAGTCCAAGCCGCTTGCCGGACTCCATATTGCGCAGAGTAAAGACATACCATGCAGGGCTGACAAGTTTAAGCGGATTTTTCTGAATGCCCTCACCGCAAAACTCGCCTTGCACCGCAATGTTTTTCAGCCCCACTGCTTCCGCCCCCTTTTTGATTTTCTCTATGATGCCATGCTTATGGACATACTTCCATGCAGGGCTTGCCTCGTCATCCGCAATCTCATAATTCCGCGAGCAAACGCCAAATGCACCGTCAATCAAATACATAGTCACACTCGTTCCATCCATTTTTGTGGAGATGTAATAAGGAACACCCTCAAATTCTTTTATCAGGTCTGGTTCCGCCTGCACTCTTATTTCATCAGTCTTTGGAATTCCGTGAGGAAAATTACCGATTATTTTTCCGCTGCCAGTCGCCACCTCTGCAATTTCCCATTTTCTTACACCAAGCTGCTCGGTGACAATATCACCACTCTTCCATACAGAACCGTCAGTTGGCGTGATTCCGTTTAAAATGGAAAGCGGCAGCACAAGCCCTTGCGAAACCTGACCTCTGAAATTTCTTGTTCGCAATAAAAAGCCCTCTCCATTTAATTCATTGTTTTTGTAACACCCTTCGCGCAAAAACTCAAATTCTGGCTTTATGGGCAAAAATGAATCCACCTCGAAATACACACACAAATCATATTTCTTGAATTCGCCCTTTTTGGCAACACATTTCCAACCAAGAACAGAAACGACCTCAATTCTGTCCGCGCCCTCAATCTGCTGAACATCCCAAACAGTCTGAACACTTGCCAATTTTCTCATATCGTCCTCCTGTCCTTTTATTCTACAATCTCTCCTCGCAGAAAACAGTAAGTTAAAAACTTAATGACAAACAGTATAAAAAGTGATTCAAAAACTTGCCGTCTGCCGCAAAAATCACTATCTTCTATGTTAATGAACTACGAAATAGGCTCGCCATTTGCAATCCCTGTGATTGATGTGCCAGCAACCTCAAAGAATCTTAAATCGCTCCGCGAAGCCCACAATATCACCGTTGCGCAAATCCAACAGTTTTTAGGCATGGAAAATCCGCAGTCAATTTACACATGGGAAAATGCCGAAAGCAAAGTTCTTCCCCGACTTGATAACCTTGTTACCCTTGCAAAGTTGTACAAAGTCACGATTGACGAGCTGATTGTTATCCGCACCGAAAAAACAGACGGGCTTGCCGTTTGTGAACCAGTTGCCCCGTATGGCGTTTCAAAAGATGCGCTGGACTTCGTGCGAGAAAATGCAAGTTCGACAGCAATAAAAGCGCTAGAAAAGTACTATGGATTTTCAATAGGATACCCGCAAATCTTTGCAAAAGCATTAAGTTAGAAACTTAATGACAAAATACAAAAACTATGCTCACACTAAATCATCTGTAGCACATCATCCAAATCGCTTTCCATGCGGCTGAGAAGTTCCGCCTTCAAGTGCTCACGGATTTTCTGTTTTCGCTCTTCCTCGCGGTTTGATTCCGTAGGTTGTGTAGTCACCGTTGTGTCTGCACTAAACAAATCCAAAACCGGCACATTCAATGCCTCGGCAATCCGCTCAATCGTGGAAAGTTTGGGGATATTTTTGTAGGTTTCCATTAGACCGATATAGCTCGCAGAAGTGCCGCTGAATATCGAAAGCCGTAGCTGAGAAATTCCCTTTTCCTGCCTGATTCTTCTGATATTGTCGATTACTGTTTTTTCTAAAGACGAAAGCTCATTTTCCATACTATCAATTTTGATATTGTTTTTACATTTATAACTTGTGTATTTGATAGCGTTTGTGGTATAGTCTGTTTAATAGTGTTTTTGATAGTAATAATTCGCTATCAGTTGGAGATATATAATGTTTAAATCTGTACGAAAAATCACAGTAGTTTCAGTTATTATAAATATTTTCTTTTTGCTAGGATTTACTGCTCTATGTATTTATAAAAAAGATGCAATAGCAAAACGATTTGAAAAAATGTTTGTTCAACCATCTGAGAAAGTGCTTTCAACTTTTAACAAAGAACCATATCAATTTGTAAATGACACACAATTTTTTTCAGAAAACGCTCGGACTATCAGTATCTTGTTTTTGGGGAATAGTCTGACATATACAGGTGTGCCTGAAGAAGAGCCTGACAAAACACCGCGAGGTCTCACCTCAACAGCGAAAGAAAAAGATTATGTCCATTTACTTGTAAAGCGAATTGCACAGGAAAAGAAAGTAAATGTCATATATTCACTCACGAATATTGCAGATTTTGAACGCCATTTTATGGAGGCAGAGTTGGATTTTTCTCGTTTCACAAATGCTACCGTGAAAAATCCCAATTATGTTATTTTCCAAATCGGAGAAAATGTAGCAAATAAGTCGTTGACAACAAACGAGCAATTATTTATAGCGCGATATACAAACGCCGTAAATCATTTTACCAACAGTACAAAAATCATTTGTCTTCCATGGTGGCAAGACGCACAGAAGAACATGCTCATTACTCAGGTTGCTATGGACTCTTCGGCTTATTTAGTTGATATAAGTCATCTCGGAAGCGGTGCAGACAAACAAAACTTCGCAGAATCGTATAAAAAATACAAGCAACCAGGAGTTGGGACGCATCCCGGAGATTATGGTATGAAGAACATTGCAGATTGTTTGTGGACTGTATTTAATGCAACTATTCAAAGCCAAGAATAGCCATCCCCCTTACACAACTAAAACTTCTTGCTAATCATGTGCACCGTTTCATCGGCGATTTTATACCACAAATAGCAAGAAAAATCGCGCTGACAGATTGCTCCGTCAGCGCGGGCTGCGGCAGTTTTCAGATTTGTAGTTGAACTTTTGCACTGTTCAAAGGCTGAAACTTTCAAGTGCTGAACCGCCGAAAAACGCAAATCTCAAATCTTCAAAAACATAAATCAATAAAAGATGTACAGTTTTAACGGCATGTTGCGCAAGGCAGTTTACAAGACTGCTGCCCAGTCCCAAAAACTGGTGTCCTTTCTCGTTATGAGCGAGACGACTGTTAGCATCGCTTTTTTCAAGAGCAATATATCAATTCTGAAAAACACTTCGGCAAAACCGAATGAACAAATACAAGCGTGAAATCACTCCCATACCTGCCCGACCGCAGCCAAAACAGCAAGCCAACCGCGCCACCATGCAAGCGCAAAAACGACACGACAGACTGCTGATTTTTCCAATTACATACGGCTACAGCAAATCTTTCGGCATTTCCCAGTCAACCTTCTGCGTCGCATTGAATGCCGAAATCTCATCACGCACCGCTTCCAGTTCTTTTCCAAGATGCTTACTCAACTGCACAAGGCTCATGCCAAAAACCGAATCATCGAGCATCGGATAATTGTACACCGTTACTTCTGTGCGCTTGAAGTTTCCTTTCGCATCGGTTTCATCATAATCAATTCTGCTTTCCGTTGAAACCGCCGTCAGTTTCCGCTCCTTTTCAAGCAGTCGCTCCACATAACTCAGCTTGGACTTTACCGCCGTTTCCTTGAACAGAAGCTCGTGCCCCTTTTTGTTTGCCGCCTCAATCGCCGTGTTCAGCGAAAGACAGGCATCAGTAATCGCAAAAAGCTTTTTCACCGCCTCTGCATACGAAAGCCCGTCCAGCTTTTTCAGCCGCTCATTCCGCTTTTCGACAAGTTTCGCCTCGTCCGTCGCCTCATTCTCAAACGAAATGATGTACGGCACATTCTCCACCATCATCTGCAACTTACTCGCTGCCGCCTTCAATTCCGACCGCACGCGCATCGCTTTCTGAATATTCATAACGCCCCCTGTATTCCAAGCAATAGCTAACCCTAGTCTTCTTTCTGCTCTAATTTTTCGTCACCAAAAAAACTAATCCGTGCAAACGGCTTTCCTTCCCTCTTTACAAGCACATACGGCTTTTCTTTCGCAACCTGCTCCAGCGTTTCCGGGCTGATTTCCGAAATATCCTTTGGCTCAGAAAGCAGGTCTTCCATGCACTGCTCAATGACACGGCTTACCGTACAATTATGTTCATCCGCCGTCTTTCGCAAAAAGGAATACACCTCATCTGGAAACTGCATCAATTCCAGCGAAAAATGAGGTAATGGCGTAATCTCCACCGTCTTGAATTTTTCAAAAAGTTCCTCGCGGTCATGCTTTTCTTCTGATTTTTCCGTTTTAGCCATAGCGACCTCCTTGATTTTTCATAGGATAACCGCAAATCATCGGAAAAGCATTAAGTTACAAACTTAATGGCAAAACCCCGTTTTTGTGATAAGGAAAGCCATCTCATCGAACATAATCGACAAAATATTACAATTTTCATCGAATATACTCGACAAAATCATCAGCTTATCATAGAATATAATCGACAGAAGAAAAAACACAGGAGGCGACCATGAATCACGACATACTCAAAGCAGTCATTTTTGACCAGCACAATTTTATCCGCGGTTACGAAATTGTCCGCCGTGACTACACTTTTGACCTAAACGCAAATTATGTCGTGGTGGGGCTTCGTCGGGCGGGAAAATCCACGATTCTTTACAAACTCGCGCAGGATTTGGTCGCTTCAGGCGTTGACTGGAATCAGATTATCTACATCAATTTTGAGGACGAGCGGCTTGACGGATTTGCTTCCGCAGATTTCAACGATATTCTTTCCGTGCAGGCAGAACTGAGCGACAAAAAAGGCTGGTTCTTCTTGGACGAAGTTCAGAACATCGACGGCTGGGAAAAATTCGCCCGCCGTCTTGCCGACACAAAAGAGCACGCCTTTATCACCGGAAGTAACGCAAAAATGCTCTCCCGCGAAATCGAAGAACGATTGGGCGGGCGATACCTCACAAAATATGTGACCCCCTACAACTTTGCGGAATTTTTGAACGCAAAGCTCATCGACCATTCCGCCGCCTCAATTCTCTCCACAAAAGAAAACGGCAAAATCCGCCGTGCCTTTCAGGAATACTTCTACTTCGGTGGCTTTCCCGAAAATGTGAACTACCTCGACAAGCGCGGCTATGTTTCAAGCGTGTACCAAAAAGTCCTCTTGGGCGACATCGCAAGCCGCAACAATATCCGCAACTTCAACGCGCTCCGCCTTATGATGAAAAAAATCGCCGAAACCGTAAAAGACGAGCTTTCCTACTCAAAACTGTACAATATACTCAAAACCATCGGCGTGACCGTGAGCAAGGACAGCATCATCGACTATATCCGAGCCGCAAAGGACAGCTACCTCATTTTTGCAGTCAAAAACTATTTCTCAAAGTTCGTGGAAAAAGAAACCACACCAAAATACTACTTCAACGACAACGGGCTTCTGCACCTTTTCTTGGGCAACGAGGACAGCCGCCTTTTGGAAAATCTCGTCGCCCTCAGCCTCAAAAACAAATACGGTGAAGATGTCTACTACCTCAAATCACAGAACCTTGACGCTGATTTCTTCGTGGAAAGTGAAGGTCTGGTCGTTCAGGTGGCATGGTCGCTTTCAAATATCACAAACACGCGTGAAACCGACTCGCTCGTTCAGACGGCAAAATCCGTAGACGGTGCAAAACGATTCGTCATCATCACAAGCGAGGAAGAAAACGAAATTCAAGCCGACGGAATCAAAATCGAAGTGCTTCCCGTGTGGAAGTGGCTGCTGGAGATGTGGAACGATGTGGTGAGGTAAAAGCCTACCTGTTTCATGCCTCGAATTATAGCAAAAAACTGAAAAATACGCTCATACAAGTATTAGGCAAATCGCTCATAGTTTTGACATCCGTATGTTCTTGGGTTTTGAAAACGATGCAGCGACATAAGACAATATAAATGTAGAAATCAAAATAAACACAATAAAGATGAAGCAATTAAGAAGTGTCTGCTCAAAATATTTTTCGAAAAACCAGCCAAAATAAATTCTGATTGGATAATGTATCAAAAAAATATACATCGACAGATTTCCTAATTCTTGCATCTTATTTTTCTCCAAAAACTTAGAAATGCAACCGCTGTCGAAGGCAAAAATAAACATAAAGCAAGAGCATAAAAAAATATCAATCAAATATTTATAATAAAAATGTGTATTTGGAAGACTGTTTCGCATAAAGAAATATATGACTACTAGCATCGAAATTGTTATTTCAAGAACAGTAAAAAGACTTTTCGATACCGATATCTCTTTCAATCGCAGTTTGGAATACATATTCGAAAGAGTCATTCCAGAGAGGACATAGAACACACGCCTGTATGGGCTTCCATAAACCAAATTGTTCACACTGAGATGCTCAATTCCATGTATATTCTGTAGTTTTAACTCGACAGCTCCAAATAAATACGCAAGTACCAGTATCGCGACAAACTCAATGAGCAAAAGCAGAAAGTCCACTTGCAGTGATTTAGAAATCTTTCTGAGGCAATACATCAGAAACGGTGAAACTAGATATATACAAAACAAGGCCGACAAGAACCATGTCACACCGTTAAAAGCATGAGTAAAAGTCATCATTCCTGTTGCTGATTGTAAGATAGGGAGATTCACAACGAGTTTTATTACTTCTTTACAGATAAAACCAAAAGAAAATTTCTCGCTATAAACTGCATACGCTGTTTGAGCAAACAGTCCAAACAGAATTGTCGCAAGATACACAGGATAAATCTTCTTCACATGGTTAATTCCATACGATAGTGATTCTGAGATTTTCGGAAATTTCAAGTCCTTGTCATTTATTCGTCCCAAGTTTCCAAGCATCATTCCAAAACCAGAAAGCAAAAAGAAAAAATCAACAGCAAATGTCGCATTATGTAAATATGTTGTATAAAATCTCCCGAACGACTCAACTTGTTCCAAAAATTCAAAATGAGATACCACAATGACCATAATCATTATGGATCTCACCCCTGTAAACGATGCAATTTTCTGCTTTTCCATAAATTTTCTCCATAGTTCAGCAATTTCTTGTGAATCATAAATAATTCAGTAATTACTGAGTATAACACAGAAACTCTCTAAAAATTCACTTTTAGGCGAAAAAGTCAGAAATTTTTCACATAATTAGTTAAAATGAGTGATTTTTGGAAACGAGTTGATGAAGAAATTGACTTCAAAGGGATAAACCGCGCCTTTTTAGCCAGAAAATGCGGATTCAGTGTTACGAACATCGGTCAAGGCATAAAACTTGGTAGCACTCCGTCCGCCGAAACAGCGGTAAAAATTGCAGATGTGCTTGGCGTAAGTGTAGAATATTTAGTTACAGGTGAAAATCAATCATCAGTTAAACAAATTGAACAAGAGCAGGTGCAACTAAAACTCTATCGAAAATATCACGAACTGATTTCAAAATGCGAAAAACTACCCGAAAGACAAGTGGAGTTTCTAGGACTTGTGGCGGACAGGCTGGAAAAGTAACTATCCCGCACTTCCCATCATCGCCTTAAACTCATCCTGCGCCGTAAGACAAGTGTCCGTCAACAACCTTCGGTTGTTTAACGAGTTTTCTGACGAAAACTCGCGCAAATACCCGCGTTCGCTCGCCCACTCCTGTATTCCGCGGTAGTAGAACAGCTTCAACTCCTCGGTGATGATGAATGGCACGATGTCATTTTTGAGGCATTCTTTGAACAGGAGAAGCCGCCCGATTCGTCCGTTGCCGTCTTGAAAGGGATGGATTTTCTCGAACTGCACATGAAAATCAAGAATGTCGTCAAAAGTCGCGGATTTTTTTGCATTGTATTCGCTGAGGAGCGTTTTCATCCGAGATGCCACTTCGTTGGGCTTTGCCGTCTCCGTTCCGCCCACTTCATTTTCCAATAACTTGTAGCCGCCCACGCGGAACCATGATTTTTCGCTGTCGCTTGTTCCAGTTTTGAGGATAAAATGCAGCTGCTTGATAAAGCTTTCCGTGAGCCTGCGCCCCGCGTTCTGAATCACAAGGTCAACGCAGCGGAAGTGGTTCACCGTTTCCACGATGTCGTCAACCTTCACTGCGCTGTCGGTAATGCCGAGCGTTTTTGTCTCAAAGATGTAGCGTGTCTGGTCGTGGGTTAGGCGCGAGCCTTCGATGTGGTTGGAATTGTAGGTAAGGTCAATCTGCACGCGATGATAGAGCGAGCCTTTCAAGCCGCTTTCCTTTTCGCGCACAAGACGAGCAAGCACCGTCTCATTTTTGAGCGACTTTGTTGAGTGCCGCCTTTCCCGCACGGGCTTTGCCGCCCCGTTCGGAATGAGCCAAATCTTACCGTCAAGCACCGCTCCCGGAACTCGCCCAAGCGCACAGTAATTCCGCACGCTCCGCTCCGACACGCCCCACATCGCGGCGACCTCTTCCGATGAGAAAAATGCTTTTTCGCCAAAGATTTCTTCGTCTTGCTCCACGGCAAGATTATAGCATGTTATCGGCAAAATATAAAGGGAATTTTATGTAAAAAAATAAGCGTTTTATTTTGCCGATAAAAAAAATTACCTTGCCGATAACCGTTTTCTCACCGCCCGCCACCCACGCGCCGCAAGCGAAAGCACGAAAATCCCTGCGCACACTTCAAGCGGGTACGGCACGAGCGCGTCCTGCGGAATGAGCATCGCAAGAATCGCCATTGCCGCGGCGGGCGGAAAGGTGAGCGAAAAAATCTTTACGAGCAGAATCACGCACACGCCCGCACCGAGCGCACTCACCGTAAGCGGAAGACCGAACTGCACCGAAAGCACGAGGCGAGAAGCCGCCCCCGAAAGTGCACAGAGAGTCACGAGCAAAATCACCGCCCAAAAGCGGGTCGCCGCCTTGCTTTCCTTTCCCGTAAGTTCCGTGAACGCGACCAAAAGCGGCGGGGCAACGCAAAACCGCGTGTCAAAGCGAATGCAGAAAAATGCCGCGAGCGCGACAAACGCCGTTCTGAACGCAAAATCAGCGAAAAAAGCACGGGGCTGTCGCTCGGAAAAAGTCACCAGAGAAAAATCGTTCCGCTCGGCCTTTTTTGCCCGCACGAGAAAGGAGCGAAGCAGGCAGACAAGCGAAGTGAGCAAAATCGCCGCCACAATGTAGACCACGCTCCGTGTCTGAATCAGCACGGGAAGCGCGATTGCCGAGATGAGCGGCGCGAAAGTCGTCCCAGAAACGAAAAGCACCATCTGTCCCACGGCAAACGCAAGCGAAAACTGCGCCCAGAGCGGAAGCGGCACGAACCGCACAATGCACACACCGCCCACCGCGCACACGGCAATGCACAAAATCATCCGAAGCGCACTCGTCCGCCACACAAGGCTCGGAGCAAGGAAACAGCCCACCGAAAGAGCCGCCACTTCGGGAAAGATAATTTCCGCTTCGCCCGTCACTTCCGCCGCCGCCACCATCGCGCAAAGCACCACAAACATGCACACCGAGCCGAAAAACGTTGACTTCATGGGAGAATTCACCTCACCTTTTTAAAGATTCAAACATCCCGCTCTCCGCAAGCGTTTTCACCGCTTCAATCGTCTGTTCGTAATTCACTTTTTCTTCAAGCAGTTTTTCAGTAACAGCCGTGTAATCCGCTTTGTAGGCATTTTCGGCGATTATCTTTTCAAGCAGGGCGGGAATAGCAACATCACTTTGCGCGGACGGACAAACAGGGGAAGAAGAACGCACAATCCGCACTTCCTGCACGAGTTTTTTGAAATCTTCGTTTTGCGGAACGAGCGGGAGCAGTTTATAGATGTCGTAGAGGTGGCGTGAATGCCCTGCTGTCTTTCCCTGCAAGTAATAATCGCAGATAGCAAAAACCTTGTCCGCAAGCGTTCTGTCCAAGCCCTGCACTTTCATGGTGAAGGGTCGCAAGCCGTACCGCTCAATGTAATCGGGGGCTTCCGTTTCCATCATGTCGCCGATATAACTTCTGACAGGCAAAAGCACGGTCGGAAAAGAAACGGCGGTGTATGAGGTTTCAAGAATCACTCTTGGCTGAACGGCGTAATCCTCAACGCTCTGCACAGGCTCGTATGCAATTTCGTAGCGGTTGTAGTCTCGGCGGCTTCTCGTTTCGCCAATGTTCGGAATTGAAAGACCAAGAATTTCCGCAATCTCGACTACGGCATCCTTCACTTTCTTTTTCTGCCCTTGTGAAATCGTGGTGTCTATCGTAACATCAATGTCTTCGGAAAACCGTTTTATCGCTCCGTGGCATTTTGAAAGCGATGTGCCGCCCTTGAACACGATGAACGGCAAGCGTTCGGAAAGCAAGCGGAGAATCACCGTGACATAGTAATCTTTTTCGACAATCTCCGCGCGGATTCCGTTCTTTGCAGTCACAAGGTTCACTGCCTGCAAAAATACCGTTTTGTCGTTATGCAGAAAATCCATTCAGCACTCCTACCTTATACATGTTACGGAAAATTTTATCGGGGTACAACGGCAAGTATGTTTTCAGCTGTGAAAAAGATATTTTGTTGCCTGACATATATGACTTGATTTTATCGCCGAGTTCTTTTTCTTCTAATTCTGAATACAATTCCACATCTTTCAAAAGGTCGAGCAGTTGCAAAGCCTTGTAGTTGGATTCCGTGACCGTGGTGCGCGGTTTTCGCAAGATGATTTTTTCGTTTGCGAGCGTGGTTTCGCGGTAGTCCTTGCTCGCCTTATTCGTGACAAGCTCCGTACTCGCGGGAACTTGGCTCGTGATTCCGATTGCGTTGGCGAAGTTGATTCCACTGATATAACCACAGCGTTTGTTTTGAGAAACAAGGTATTTTTGCGAAATGACCTCGCTCTGTGAAAGCTGGCTTCCCGATTTGAAAATGCTCTCCGCAGGAATGAAATAAATCCCCGTGTCGTATTTTTTGAGTTTTCCGCTCAGGGTGTAATTCATTATCTGCTGGCGGATATTGTTCTGCGTCATGCCATTGTAGCGAATATTTGAGACGAAAATCGGCTTGTTCGTGCCATATTTTTGCAAAAGTGCATTGTAAAGCATAAGCGCATCTCCTATAATGTATTTTCAGTAAGAATATTCACTTTTATTATAGCGAATTCCATAGATTTTTCAAGAGAAAAAAGCCCGCGTGAAGTTTGGCGTATAGACAAAAAACGGGCAAAGGTTAATTCCTCTGCCCGTTTAGGTTACTCATCGTTTTCTTCTTCGGTTCCGTCAATGTATTCTTGGTGGTTTCGGACAAATTTCCATTCGTCTTTTGCCGCTTCGTCTACATCTTCGGGGTCAAGATAAAAATCTTCATAGCCATCTTGGTCAATGTACAGTCCTGATGCCATTGGGTTCTCCTTTCCGTGTTTTCACGGATTTTACAACATACTGTGCCATAGTTATCCCATTTCGTTATAATCAAGAATTCTATCAAGATCTTCATCAGAGCAGTTATAGATGTCACATAAATCTTCCCTGCTTGGTCTGCTCTCCATATCCTCACGGATATTTCTTGCCCCGATGTCTAAAATGCTCTCATCGTCATCTTCCATAAAGTGTCTCCTATTGCAGATGATATGGCTTTAAGCCAAAATCCATTTTTCTTGGATAGCGGTCATACAATTCTTCAACAAATTCTTCTGATGTCATTGTTCGGGGATAAGTTATTTTGTAGATTCCTTTTTCGCTCAGAAAATTGAACATTTCTATTTTACTTGCGCCTTCTTCTTTTGTGGCACAATAATACATAATCTTCTCTGCTAATTCAGAAAGGATTGTATATCTATCTCCGCCATCTTTTAATTCATTGAAATTCATTCCTACATCAATAAGATATTGAATTCTCTCTTTTGCACTATTTACATCCAAATTTATATATTTTGAGATATAATCAACAGCACCACTGGAAAAATCATAGCCAAGACCGATAAGCCATTTTATCATTTCCCATTCTTCATCACCCTCAAAAGTATATGCGAGTGAAAATGCTCCACTTCCATATACATCCCTGTGATTTTCAAGAAGTTTCTTGACCGTTTCCAAATAATAATCCTTGTGCACTTCATCTCTTTTGTAACCGTACATCAAAAGTCCGCTGATACTGTCAGGCAAAAATCCCGCATCGAACATTGATTTTATTATTTCAAAATCAAACACTTCTTCATAAACATCACCTGTCGTTATTCCCCTATATATGTCTTTCTGAGAAATACCTGTGTAATCAAAACAGTTGTACTTTTTATAATATGGAATAAGAAGTTTTGCTATTTCACGAACTCCATCATCGCCTATTCTGTAGCTTGTGAACAACTCAGAAAGCGCATCATACTGAGCGGCATCCCACATATTCTTTTGCGTTTCTTTATCCAATGGATTTGGATTTGCGCCCGCTTCAAGCAACATTTTAACGATTTCGTAATTTTTATAGCGAGTTGCAATACAAACGGCAGGAAGGATTTTTCCGCTAAAAACATTCGGATCCGCCCCATCCTTTAAACAGGTTTCTACAAGTTCCTTATTCTGACTGTCTACAGCCATTTGCAAAATGGTAGTATTATCTGAAGTGACAGCATTTATTCCATATTCCTCAATAAAATCCGCCCAGTTTCGCGCCGCTTCCGTGTTAACACCGCGCAGGTATTTTATGGTGTTCTTTCTGCCCGAACTTCCGCCACCGCACATCGAAGCAAGGAGAATGAGTGCAACAACGGCAATCCCACCGACTACAATCTTCTTTTTCAAAGACCATGACTTGATTTTTGTAAACATAAAAACTCCTGAATGTGTTTTATCTATGCTTTTAGCAATGGATAAAACTAACCGTATGCTATCATAATAACTAACATCTCGCTCATAGTCAACAGTAACTATTAGTTATATTTTTCTATATAATGAATGAGATTCCAATTGAAACTGTTATCAGGGAAAATATAAAATCACTTCGCAAGCAACTTGGCTGGAGTCAGGAAGCACTGGCTGAAAAAACAGGCGTTTCCGCGCCGTACATCACCCAAATTGAAGTAGGAAAACGCACGCCGTCATTGGATATTGTCGAAAAACTTGCATCCGCGCTCGGAGTTGAATACAAAGTTTTGTTTGAAGCGCAAAATTCAGCAGAAAATGCCACTTTAAGTGATTTTTCAAAGCATATTCTTGAATCAAAACTGATTTCTGCCGTTACCGACACGATTCACAACGAGTTTAAGGCATAGATACGAGGTTTTCATTTCTTAGCAAACTTTCCCTCGACACCCCGCCCGAATCGTGCGATACTGTCCGCATGAACTTTCCCACTCCCCCGCACTACACTTCTCTTGCGAGCGCGCTTGTCTCGCTATTCGGCTCGTCGGTCGCAATTGCGCGCACTGACCGCGTTTCGGGCGGCGACATCAACAAATCGTACGCGCTCACGCTGAACACGGGCGACCGCATTTTTATGAAAGCCAACGCCAAGAAAAACGCGGCATTTTTTACCGCCGAAGCTATGGGGCTTTCCGCCATCGCCGCCACGGGAGCAATCGGCACACCGCACATTCTCTGCACGGGTACGGACGACGGCGAGGAAGTCGGCTACAGTTTTCTTCTATTGAATTATGTTGAAAGCGGCAAAAAACGCGCCGACTACTGGGAGACTTTTGCCCGCGAGCTTTCCGCCATGCACAACGCAGACACGACGGCATTTGTGAACGGCGGGCGATTCGGCTTTTTGCAGGACAACTTCATCGGGGCGCGAGAGCAAGTGAACACACCCGCAGAAAAGTGGATTTCGTTTTTCCGCGAGAACCGACTCGCACCGCAATTCAAAGCCGCAGATGCCTATTTTTCTTCCGCCGACCGCACGCGAATCACAAAACTGCTCGACCACTTGGACGATTTTCTTGTAGAGCCAGAGAAGCCAAGCCTCCTTCACGGCGACCTGTGGGGCAGGAATGTCCTTTGCGGCTCGGACGGCAAAGCGATTCTAATTGACCCCGCCGCCTACATCGGCCAAGCCGAAGCCGACCTTGCCATGACGGAACTTTTCGGCGGCTTTCCGCCCACATTCTACACCGCCTACCGCGAAGTGCGCCCGCTACAGAGCGGCTACGAGGAGCGGCGCGATTTGTACAATTTGTACCACTTGCTGAACCACTTGAACATGTTCGGGCAGAGTTACTTGGGCGCGGTGCAGAGCATTGTGGCGGACTATGTGGGGTAAAGGAGCGAACTATGATTCAGATTTTCGGGACGAACAAAAGTTTTGACTCGAAGGCGGCGCAGCGATTTTTTAAGGAGCGGCGCATTCCGTTTCAGTTTGTTGACCTCAAGGAAAAAGAGATGTCGGCGGGCGAGTTTGATTCCGTCGTGGGCGCGATTGCAAAATCTGCGGGAAGCCGAGCCGCCGCGATAGACGCGATGACTGACAAAAAATCGAAGGACTACGCGCAAATCGCCTACCTCGACGACGGCGAAAAGGAGCAGAAATTGTTTGAGAATCAGGCGAAGCTGCTCGCGCTCCCCATCTGCCGAAACGGAAAAACAGACGCCACCTCAGGGATGCAACAGAAGGTGTGGGAAGGGTGGAAATGACGGGCGGAAAGTCGGACGCTCCCCCGCTTGCAGAAAAAATCTACGCCGCTGTGCGCCTCATTCCGCGCGGGAAGGTCGCCTCGTACTCGCAGATTGCCGCGCTCGCGGGGAACTGCAATTTGCGCCGCTATGTGGGGTACGCGCTGCACAAAAATCCGAGTAATTCCATTACGCCCTGTCACCGTGTGGTGAACGCAAAGGGATTCTGTTCGGGGAGTTTTGCCTTTGGCGGCGGCGATGTTCAGCGGGAAAAGCTTGAAGCCGAAGGCGTTGTGTTTACGGGCGGGCATGTGGATATGAAGCAATGCGGCATTACGGAAGATGATTTTGAGATGATGCGCGCGGGGCTGGAAGAGGAGATGAAGCGGGAGAGACGGTAAGCCGCATTATCTCACCAACTCAAAACTCCGCTCCGTGAGCGCACACAGGCGGTCAAAGTCCGTGGCGGCGGTGAGCAGAACTGTAATCCAGTGCGTTTTGTTCATGTGCCAGGCGGGGAAGATTGATTTTTTGTCGATGAGCGAGGCGATTTTGTCAGCGTCCGCCTTCATGTTCACCACCCACACTTCTTCATCGCCCGTAAGACCGAGTTGCTTGTATTTGATTTTCATGATGAGCGCAAACCACTTTTGATTTTTGCAACGGAACACACAGAAGTCTGGGGTGTCCGACCAGGGAAAATCAGGCTGTGCGCCAAAGCGTTTCTTCAAAAACGCGATGTACTTTTCTTTTAAATCGGCGGAACAAAAACAAGCAGCGCGGATTTCTTCAATTACATTCTGCACTTCCTCACGCATAGAAGCGACAAAAGAGCCATGCGAGCGGGCATTATCAAAAAGCGCGTATTTTTCGTTTGTGGCAGAATCGTACACTTGCGCGGTCAGCGTTTCTTCGCTTGGATTCAGAGTGATGAGCGCGTAAAAGTCACTTTTACAAATTGTACGGCGGAGCGTGTATGCGTGTGGCTCGTTCCCCTGCCCGCTTGTGCCGTCATCACTTTTCACGAATCCTGCGTTTTCAAGATGTTCACCAATGAGTTTTGCTGAGCGGAAAATGTATGAGAAGTCCATAAAACCAGTATAAAGCGTGAAATCTTCGGGGGCAAGGGGCTAGTTTCCCCGCGCAATGTACGGAATCATGTAAATCGGCTTTAGCTGTAGCTGGTCCAAATTTCCGACATCTTTTTGCGAAAGAAGATACTGCTCGCCCGTACGGTCGGAATATTTTTTAGCGAACTCGGTGATTGAGTCGTGGTGCTGAACCGACGATGACTTCACTTCAATCGGTACGAGTTTTGTTTTTTGTGAAAGCAGAAAGTCGATTTCGTAGTAGTGGGTGCTGTTCGGCTTCTGCCAAGTGTGATAGTACAGGTCATGCCCTGCCGCGGCAAGTTCCTGCGCAATCAGATTTTCGTAAAGATAGCCCAGATTCGCGTCGAGTTTGTCACCCATCAGTTTGATATAGATGTCGGAATACACTTCGCTTTTGTCGTTGAACAGCATCGTGGTAAAAAGCCCCGTGTCAGCAAGATAGAGTTTGTAAGAATCAAAATCCTTTGACTGGGCGAGCGCGATTTTGGGGTCAGTCGTGTTGTAACAGGCGAGAACGGTTTTGGAATTGAGCAGATTTGAAAGCAATTCTTCGTCCTTCGTGGTCGTCCGCTTGCCAAGCACATTTGAGAGCGTGTAGCGTTTTTTATTCTGTGCCAGCATGGAAGGAATTGCCTCATACATCGCACTGATTCTGCCCGAATCGTCAATTTTCATAAAGTCATCTTTGTACAGTTCGATGATAGCCCGCTTTACAAAGTCGATTTCTTCAAAATTCTTCCCGTTCACATACGCGTCCACCGCCTGCGGCATTCCGCCCACGCACATATACAGCCGCATATCACGGAGCAGTTTTTGATTGAGCTGATTTCCGACAGGCTTTTTGAGCGCGTACAGTTTTTGCACCGTCTCAAAATTGCCGCTTCCAATGGCACGCAAGAATTCTTCGTAGTCCATCGGGTACATTTTGATTTTGTATTCTTCCGACGGAATGACAATATCCTTCACATTTTTTTTGATGCTCAGAAGCGAGCCTGTTTCGATGTAGTGGTAGCGACCGTCTGCGACAAGATATTTTATCGCCTGCCGTGCAATCGGAAATTTTTGGATTTCGTCAAAGATGATGACGGACTCTTTTTCGTACAGCGTGATTCCCGTTGCCGCCTGAAGCCTGATAAAAAAGATGTCGAGTTCGGCAATATCGTCAAAAGCGGCAAGCACATCTTTTTTTACATTCGCGAAGTCGATTTTTATGTAGGAACGGTAGTGTTTTTTTGCAAATTCTTCCGCAACGGTGGATTTCCCCACGCGCCGTGCCCCTTCAATGATTGCCGCGTACTGAGAACTGTAGTTTTCTTTCCATTTTAGAAGTTTGTCTTCTGCCTTCCGCCAAAATGCACACATTCTGAGATTTTAGCAAAAAATGCAGAAATTTCAACTGTTTTAGAGCAAAAAAATGCAGATTTTTCAAATGTAATTATAGTAAAAAGTGCAGAAATTTCAAGTGAATCGTGGCAAAATTGTAACTTAAGAAGTTGCAGACTTTTCGTTTGGTGAAAAACATTTTCTTGTCAAAATTTCTGACATTTGTAAAACTTTCACACATTTTCTGTAATTTATGTAAAAAAAATTGACTTTCACTCAGTCATGCCGTATATTCAATTGTGTGAGGTATGAATGAATACAAAATCAATCGCAAAAAATATAGAAAGGCTTCGTGTTGCAAACTCTCTAAAACAAGAGGATTTTGCAAAGCGGCTTAATGTATCGCGTCCAACCGTTTCAAATTGGGAACAAGGAAAGGCGATTCCAACCACTGACCAACTTGTGAAAATTGCAGAGGAATTCAACATAAGTATTGATGAACTGCTTGGATTGAAGCAAGAGCGCAAGGTTATGGTAATCTTGGATTCTTCTATTTTGTTGCGTCGTCCTCGCATTCTTGATGATATGAAATCAAAAGATATTCAGTATATTTGCATTACCGATACGGTTCTTGCAGAAATGAATTTTCAGAAAGATAAGGGAAAACGAAAGCAGCAGGCATGGCTAGCAATGAAATCTTTTAAAGACCTGCAAGATGAAGATAAGCACAGATTTCTCATCATTTCGGAAGCAGGCAATGAGTCGTTGAATGACAATAGGATCATAAATGCCGCTATGAATCAGGCAAAAAAAGATTCTGCAATAATGGTCTACCTTATTTCTAATGACATATACTTTCCTCTTAAGGCGCAGAAAATGTCTAATTTTGAAACACTGACTCTTTCTGACTATGAAGCGAAGTTTTCATCATCAGAAAATGATTTTGACGAAAAGGCAACAACAGATTTTTTCTCTGCCGTTGCAGCAAAAGATATGGAAAAGGCAAGACTTCTGTACCGCAACAATACTGATATAAATCATACCGATGCAAAAACAGGATATACACCTTGCATTCAGGCTATCAGAAACAAAGACAAACAAATGCTTGAATGGCTTTTATCTCTATCAGATTTAGATATGAATAAATGTGATGATGTGAAATATCGGCTTCCGCCAATAAGTCATGCAGTTCAGATGAATAACCTTGATTTTGTGAAAACTCTTTTGAAATTTGGTGCTGATATAGACAAAGGCTCACAGGGTACGAATTTTGGCAATACGGCGTTGATGATTGCCTCATGGCATGGGCGGCTCGATATTGTCACTTATTTGGTTGAAAACGGTGCATGTTGCAATCAGCAAGATTCAAATGGGTACACACCGCTTATAAAGGCTTGTATCCAAAAAAGGACAGAAGTTGCCGAATACCTGTTTGATAAGACTGACAAAACTATTCGGAGTAGAAAAGACTATATGACAGCAAAAGATTATGCATTGAAATCAAAAAATCAGGAATTGATTTATATGTTCGCAAAAGGTGATACCCATAATGATAGATAGAGCCTGTATCTCGCTGACCAGTAAATGCCAGCTCAATTGTGTCTATTGCCATTTTGACAAGCATATTGACAAAAGCGATTGTGCCGACATGGAATCTGAAAACTTACGGACAGTCCTCAAGAATATAAAAAACTATGCAGAAGAAAAACACACTGCTTTTAAAATCGGTTTGGTAGGTTCTGGTGAGCCATTGCTCCGCTTTGATTTAATTAAGGAATCGGTTGCATTTCTGAACGAAATAGATGCAGAAAAAACAATCTCGTTATACACAATTTCAAACGGAATTCATTGCACCAAAGAAATCTTGCAATTCTTCTATCAAAATCGTCAGCGCATTAAATTCTGTTTCTCATTGGACGGTGGCAAGGAAATTCATAATACCTGCCGCAGATTCAAAAATGGAAATGGGACATTTGATAAAGTCATGGAAAGCATTGATTTATATAAGAGCATATTTAATGAATCTCCATCGATAAATGCTACCGTACATAAGCTTACGGTAGCGAATTCGGAAAAAACATTACCGTTTTTTGAAAACAATTTTTCCGAAGTCTGCTTTTCGCGTTTAGTCGATGAGCCAGCACCAGAACTTTATATCTCAAAGGCTGAATTCAATTCATTTATGGAAAAAGCGATGAAAACAAAACTTTCGCTCAGACAATGCCGAAAGCCTCAAAAATACGATTGCACTATGTATGGTCAATTGTGCGGAGTGGGCAGAACAAATATTTTTTATGCGAATGGGAAAGTATATCCTTGTGGTCGTTTTATTGGGAATGAGAAATTCTGTTTAGGAAATGAAACCGATTCTTTGTTTGATATAGAAAAAAATATGGCTTGGATTACACCATGCAAAGACGGAGACTGCTATTTTGATGAAAATATTGCAAGGAGTTCATTTTGAAAATTGGTGTATATGGCATTTCTTGCGCAGGAAAAGATACATTTATAACACAATTGCTCATAAGTCCTCTGCTGGAAAAATTCTCTCATTTCAAGGGGTCCGTGATACTGAATGAATTAGCTAAAGAAAAACACTCCGTAGGCTTTAAAAATCTCTCCGAGCAGGGCAAAACTTCAATAAGAAAATCCTTTGTGGATTCTTTGAAAGAAAAAGATAATTTCATTGTTGACGGACACTATTCTTTTCCTAATATGGATAAAATAAATTTCGATATTGTTTTTACGGACTCTGACCTAACGCTTTACGATTGCTTCATATACCTAAAGGGAAATGCGGATGTAATAAAAGAAAGATTGCAGAAATCAACAAAAAATCAGAAGTTTGCTGGATTGACCGCAGAGCAGATTCATCAGTGGCAAATCTTTGAAATATCGCAACTTCGCGAAAAGTGTTTTTCCTCTGCCAAAGATTTTATTATTCTCGATGATGATTTTAGCGATGGTGCAGTTTTTCTCTCTGATTATATTCAGACATATCCGAATAAAAGTTCTTTTTCAAGTGCAGTAAAAATCACATCAGAAATAACATCAGATAAAGTTGCGCTTTTTGATTGTGACAGAACGATAACTCTTGAAGATACCACGATTCCATTTTTCCAGTTGAATAACGGAAATGAATCTTCATTGAAAAATATTTTTGCAGATGATGCCTATTCATCATATCAGTTTTGGAAGCAAGCAAAGTTGTATGACAAATTTTCTTGTTATCCAAATATTTCCACCTTCCATCTTAACAAAATTGTCATTGATAAACTAGTCAAGTTAAAAAATCAAGGATATGCTGTTTATGGACTTACATCAGGTGTTTTTCGCATTTGGCAAGAGCTGAATGACACATATAACTTGTTTGATGCAGTTATTGGAAATGATTTGTCAGAAAATAATTTTATCATTTCTGACTTTGTAAAAGGTTATGTTGCCAAAATTCTCAAAGAAAAAGGATGCACAATCGTTTCCGTAGGCGACAGCATGTGTGATATTTTCATGCTGGAAGAGTCAAGCGAAGGATTCATTTATGCACCAAATAAACTTCGCCCGCTCGTTCAAAACTATTTCGATACTCATTCAGGCACACACATTAAACAGTTTTCAAAAAATCCATTCCAATATAACGGTATTAACTCGGAGGAATAAGATGATACATGTTTTGGCAAAAGATTTTTGTTCAGAAGAACTTGAACAACTCGTTTCAATCTGTAAAAGTGATTCGGGTGTAATGGGAACAAAACTTCGTAACGCCCATTATGAGCTGGGAAAGAAAATTGCGCAGACTTATCAGCACTCTTTTTCAAAAGATGCTTGTATCATCGCTTTCTTGCGAGCAGCCATCCCGTTTGCCTTCGGAATTGCGGATATTTTGGATTGTACTGTTTTACTTTATGATTCATCTGAAAAAGAATTTTTCAACAAAAACAAGGAGATGTTGAAAAATCGCACCGTTTTATTTATTGATGCTGTTATCAATTCAGGCGAGGGAATGTTATCTGCTATAAAGGAATCCGAAATTCCAAAAGAAAATATAAAGATTTTAACGAATGTCGTGTGCAGCAAAAGCATTGAAAAATTTACCGATTATGATTTATTTACGGTCAGAATTTCCGAGAATTCTTTTAAAGGTGAAAAAGTGAAAATTCAGCAAGGAAATCGTGGCCCGGATACAGGAGACAGATTGTTCAGAACGATGTAAATAAGACATAAGAATTTGTATTCTCCCCCGCCCTTGTGGTATACTTTTCCCAACGAAATGCAAAACACCGAAACAATACTCCACGAAATTCCGCCCGTGTGGAACGCTGAAAGCCGTGTGCTGATTTTAGGCACAATGCCGTCGCCGAAAAGCCGTGAGGCGGAATTTTTCTACATGCACCCGCAGAACCGATTTTGGCGCGTGCTTCCCACCGTGTTCGGCGAGCAATTTGTATACGCAAACGACGGCACACAAAAAGATGAATCTGCACACAATGCGATCGACCGCAATGCCCCTAGCCGAGAAGCCGTCATTTCCGAGCGGCGTGATTTTCTGCTCCGCCACCACATCGCCCTGTGGGATGTGCTTTCTTCCTGCGAGATTCACGGCGCAGCGGATTCTTCCATCAAAAATGCCGTGCCGAACGACTTCCACGAGCTGTTTAAACGCTCACACATCCGCCGTGTGTTCTGCACGGGAAAAACGGCATTCAATCTGTGGGAGAAATTCTGCGCCAACGAATACGAAGTGCGCTACAATCTCACAAGCGAATGCCTTCCAAGCACCAGCCCCGCGAATGCCGCATGGTCGGTGGAGCGGTTGATTACAGCATATAAAACGATTGTCGACGGCTCTTTTTAATCTCGCTTTTGATTTTCTTCAGTTTAAGCCGCCTTTCCTTGCTTGCTTTGGTGGGCTTGGTCTTTTTGCGTTTTTTGGGAACTTTGAGCGCGTTCACGATACGGCATTCAATGCGGGCAAGTGCGATTTTTCGGTTCACTTCTTGGAAGCGTTCGTCGTCCACATCAAGATACAAGCAATCCTCGCTGTTGATGAGCGAAGCAAGTTTTGCCCGTAACCGTATGCGCTCCTCTTCCGTAATCCCCGCAATTGAAGCAAGCGGCAAAACGAGATGGACTTTCGTGTTCACCTTGTTCACATTCTGCCCGCCCTTCCCACCGCTCCGTGCGAAGGTGAACTGAGCATTGGTGATGATGGATTCGCGAAGGATGGATGGGGTCATGATTCTGCCTTGTCTACGTCATAAAAAAACATAGTATGACACATTCCTATGCATACGCATACGTTTTTATTTCTTCCAACTGCGGTGCAAGTTCGATTTTCGTATTTCTAATATCTATGTCGTCCTGCAAAGCCATAAAATAGCCATCGGACAAGCCAAAAAATTTCGCCAGCCGTAAAGAAGTATCAACCGTAATTTTTCTGCGGTTGTGAAGGATATCCTGAATGCGCGAGGTCGGAACATGTATTCCTTGTGCCAATTTATATGCGGAAATTCCAAGAGGAATAAGAAATTCTTCGCTAAGGATTTCTCCAATTGTCGGGGTTTCGATAAAATCAGACATAGTTTACTCCTAGTGGTAATCCACGATTTCTACATCATAATACTGTCCGTCTTTTTCCGTAAAACAGACACGCCACTGGTCATTTATGCGGATTGAATGCTGACCTTTTCTGTTCCCGAAAAGCTGCTCAAGATGATTACTTGGGGGAACTCTTAAATCTTCAAGGCTCGTTGCATTGTCTATCATCATCAGCTTTCGCAAAGCGACTTTCTGAATTGTATTTGGAAGCCGCCTTGAAAACTGCTGATTATAGATTAGCTCCGTTTCCTTATCCGCAAAACTCTTTATCACATATATAATATAACCGCATTGCGTGTATATGTCAAACAGATAATTGTTTTTAAAGAAAGCAATCGGGGCGTTGCGGGGTGTCCGTCGCAAGCTACGCTTGCTAAGCAGAGGGGGTAGCGGAAAACGGTAGCGCAGCGGACGGTTGGAGCGAGTGGGGAGACTTCCCCCTTCCGTCATTTTCTCTCCACCAGCTTCCCCATCCACTTGTAGTACCCAAAGCACATCGCAATTCCGAACACGGTCGCGGTGGGGGCGGCAAGACCGATTCCCGTGAGGCTCGCGTTGGGACGGATGCTCATCAGATACGACATGGGAAGGCGAATCAGGAAAGTCTGCAAGAGACCTTGAATCATCACGAAGAGCGACTTTGAGTGACCGTTGAAGTAGCCGAGGTAGCTGAACAGGATGCAAGTGACCACCGCTTCGGGGGAAAAGCCGCGCAAAAACTCAAAGGCACGGGCAACGACCGCTTCGTCGGCGGTAAAAAGACGGGCAAGAGCGTCGCCAAAAAAGAAGACCACGAGCATAATCACAAAGCCGATGCCAGCTCCCAGTGCCTGACCGCAGAGCATTCCGCTCCGAGCGCGTTTTTCGTTCTGTGCGCCCACATTCTGCGACACGAACGGAGCCATACTCTGCATGAGTGCGCCGGGAAGAAGCATGACGAACATCTGGATTTTCTGCGCCACGCCGTAGCCGCTTGAAGCGTCCAAGCCGAGCCGGTTCACGAACGCGCACAGGGCAAGAAAACTGAAATTCGTGAGGAACCCCTGCACTGTAAGCGGAAGCCCCAGCCGCACAAAACGCGGCACTTCGCTCCCAAAATTAAAATACTTGCGCTGAAACGAAAACGCCATCTTCTTGCGGCGGATAATCCAGAGCGAAAGCACGACGCTCACCGCCTGAGCCACCACCGTCGCAACCGCCGCGCCCGCCACATTCATCTTCAAGCCCGCCACCAGCACCAGGTCGCCGATGATGTTCACCACGCTCGCAATCGCCACGAACACAAGCGGCGTATTCGAATCGCCCACGCCGCGCAGCATCGCGCTGATAAAGTTGTAGAAAGTGATAAAAAGAAAGCCCGCGCCGCAAATGCGGATATACTGCACCGTCAAGTCCACCGCCTCGTCCGGGGTCTGCATGGCAAGGGCAAGCGGGCGCGCAAAAATCACGATGCCCACCGTGAGCAACAGCGAGAGCGCAAGAAAAAACGCCACCGCATTCCCGATTAGACGGTTCACCTGCTCAAACCGCCGTGAGCCGATGTACTGCCCCATCAGCACCGTCACGCCCATCGTAATCGCGTTCAGAAGCATCGTGAACAGGTTCATCACATTTCCGCCCACCGCCACGTCGCTAATCCCCGCCGTCGTCCCGAACCGCCCCACAATCAGCATGTCCACCGCCCCGTACAGCGACTGCAGCACCAGCGAAAGCAGAATCGGCAGCATAAACGAGATGAGCTTAGAAAAAATCGGTCCGCGCGTGAAGTCGTGTGTGGATTGCATAACGGGAACAGTGTAGCAGATTTTTCGGGGAAAGGCTATTGTGGGGAGCTGGGCAGACAAATAAGGCAGAAAAGTACGGGCGTTACCCTCACTTCGTTCGGGTCGGGCTACTCCAGGTTCCGCGCTAACCGCGCTCCATTCCTTCGCTACGCTTCGGAACGGCTTCGCCGCCTTGCGTATCCCTAACGCAAATTAAATATGCCACCTTTCAATAACTTTTTTTCCTTCTTCCGTAAGGTTCAGAACGCCTTTTTTATTTTCTGCCAAAAGTATTACCTCGACTTTCAACCAAAGATACTTTTCTCTTATTGAAGGTTCAGAAGATAAATCAATATAACTTTGACAATACGATAATAAGTTATTCACATAATGTGCAGATGTATGAAAATCTGTGAAAAATTCAATCGTCATAAAATTAACACAACAAAATTCATCTCTAGCTTTATAAAAAGAAAGTGAATCTATTCCTGGCGAAATTTTAGCATAATTCTTTTGTGCCTCTTTTAGTAACTGATTTGTAAAAATAATTCGTGGATATACCGCAACATTATTTTCGATTAGGTAAGCATCTGTAAGTCCTTTCCCAAAAAGAATATCTCCGTCAGAAAACAGACCACCTTTTGCTATTCCCCCTCGCAATAAAATAGGGGTATTGCAATTTAACAAAAGCATTTGCAATCTTTGACAAGAATGCACCAAAGCGAAAAATGCATCAGGAATGAAAGCGTCAATGTATAAAATTATACTATCGGACATTATTTTATATTTTACATTATTAAAAACTGGTAAAGCCTCATCATTCAGTTTAAATTCCGTCTTTGAACCAATATTAATTAAAGCAAAAATTGAATAAATATCGGCGCAAGTCTTACTTGTAATCAGATTTTTAAATCCCAGTATATCTAAGAATGCGACATAAGATTCAGTATATTTTATTTCGGACATGGTGTTTTTCTTCTCCCAAGTTAAATATATAAAAAATCCCTGAAATCGACAATTTTTTCCTTTTCCTACAGCCTCTTCTCCACAAATTCCTCTATCTGCGGGATAAGCTCGGTGCGGAGGATGTTTTTTGTGTTGGTGACTGTGGTGGAGGCGTTGCGTAGGAACAGGTCGGCGGGGTGGATGCTCAAGGCGGCGGCGATTTTGGCAATCATCTCAAATGACGGCAGGGTTTTTCCACACTCTATGCAGCCGATTGTGCCTGTTGCACAGTCGCACGCTTCTGCCAGTTTCTCTTGCGAAAATTCTTTCTCGTTTCTGTAATACTTTAGATTTCTAACAAATTCTTCTTGTAAAGCGGTCACAATTCCAATTTTAAGCAAGAATTTGCAGATAGTTTATTGAGTGAAAACTGGATAATATTTATAATTATAGCGTAAAACTGTAAAAATCCTATTTTTATTGACCACACAAGGAAAAAGATATGTCCACAAACCTTTCCAAACTGCGGCGCGATGAGCTGCTCGGTAAGATTGAGCAGATTCGCGCCTTTCTGAACCAATCGCTCTATGACGAGAACGCCCGAAGGCTGGCGGGCTATTTGAACGAGCTTGCGGCGGAAGTAAAGGGCAAGAAGTACGGGCTTGTGTTCGAGGAGCACCGCGAGAAAATTGACGACACGCTTGCGGCAAGCGTTCCCGTGCTGACGGAAGAGGCGGATTTGTTTGTGGACGGCGGTGGCGAGGTGCATTTCCTGCTTGAAGGCGACAACCTTGCGAGCCTGCGCCTTCTGGAAAAGACGCACAAGGGCAAAGTCGATGTGATTTACATTGACCCGCCGTACAACACAGGAAGTAAAGATTTTACATACGATGATAATTATGTAGATGAAACGGACGGTTTCAGACATAGCAAATGGATTTCATTCATGGAAGCACGACTTACAAAATGTAGAGATTTGCTGTCAGACTCTGGCTTAATTATGATTTCAATCAATGATATAGAACTGTTTGCCCTCAAATTGTTATGCGACAAGATTTTTGATGAAAAGAATTATCTTGCAAATTTAATTTGGCAATCAACGCCCGGCTCAAATACAGGCTTAGATGTTAAAACTGTAACAGAATATATTTTGTGCTATGCAAAAAATAAGGAGCTATGCACGACTGCATCAAGACCTGTCACCAGCGATGAAAAATACAATCTTGAAGATGAATATGTTGAACGACGCGGAAAATATTGTTTGAACAAACTCGACAGAAGAATGACAGGTCAACATTATTCTGATGCACTGAATTATCAAATAAAAATGCCAGACGGACAGTTACTTTACCCGGGGAGTTCAAGTGAAAAGCAGGAAAACTGGAATTGGCGGTGGTCAAAAACAAAAGTCCAATGGGGAATTGAAAATGGATTTATTGTATTCAAAAAGACAAAAGACACATGGAGCGTATATTTCAAGCAATATTTTTTGGTTGATAACAATGATGAGCCGCTACAACGAAGCTTGCCATACCAAAATCTTATAAAAGATATTGACGGTGCAAATTCTGCTCGCGGCACACAAGAAGTCATGGAGCTGTTTTCTGAAAAAGCATTTGATTATCCAAAGCCTTTGAATTTAATCTCGTATGTTTTAAATATTCATGCAAACAAATCCGCCACCATCCTCGACTTCTTCGCGGGGAGCGGCACAACGGGTCATGCGGTGCTCAGACTGAACGCGGAGGACGGCGGGCATCGCCGCTTCATTCTCTGCACGAATAACGAGAACGGCATCTGCCGCGACATCACCTATGAGCGGCTGCGCACGGTCATCACGGGAAAGCGGCGGGACGGCTCGGCGTATTCGGACGGACTTCCCGGCTCGCTCAAATATTTCCGCGTGGACTTTGTGCCGGTGGGCGAAAAGGAATACTACGAGTACGCCGACCGGCTTCTGCTCCATGTGCGCGAACTGGTTGAGCTTGAAAACGCGGTGAACTTTTCGGGGAACGCGCGGCTTGCGATTGTGCTGACGGAAGAGGAAGCGGCGCAGTTTTTTGAGAAACAGGCTTCGGCGGGCACAAGCACCGTCGAGACGCTGTATCTCGGTCACGATGTCCTTTTGAGCAAGGCGCAGAAGGCGGCTTTGAAACGGCACGGAATCGGCGTAAAGGTTATTCCGCAGTATTACTATCCAGAGTTGAACGGTTAGGGGCAGACTATGAACTTGATGAAATTCCAGCTGAACGCGATGCGCGAGCTTTTGCTTGCAATGGAAGAGGAGCGGCGCGACATCATCCTGAAAAGCCCGACGGGAAGCGGCAAGACGATTATGCTCACCCATTTTATGAGCGAGTACATCAAGGGACACGCGCGGACGGTGTTCGTGTGGCTCACGCCGGGCAAGGGAAACCTTGAGGAGCAGAGCAAGCGCAAGATGGACGCGTACATCCACAACTCGCAGACCAAGCTTTTGGGCGATGTGATGACGGGGGGATTTGCGGAAAACGACTGCTGCTTTATCAACTGGGAAAAGCTGACCAAAAAGGGAAACAACGCGCTCAAGGACAGCGAGCGGACGAACTTTCTGGAATGGATAGAGCGGGCGTTGGGCGCGGGCTTGCAGTTCAAGGTGATTATTGACGAGAGCCACCAGAACTTTACCGAAAAGGCGGACGCAATCGTGCAGCTCTTTAAGACGGACAAAATCATCCGCTGCTCGGCAACTCCGCTCATTGACAAGGGCGCAAAACTGATTGAGATTAGCGAGGCGGAAGTCATTGCCGAAGGGCTGATTAAAAAGCTGCTCGTGATTAACGGCGACTTTCCGCAGACGGTGGAGCTTGAGGACGAGGGCGACACGGAATACCTTTTGCGGCGGGCGTTTGAAAAGCGAGGTGAGCTGGCGGCGGCGTTTGCAGAACGCGCTAAATCTGGCGAGACGGCTCTCGTGAATCCGCTGATTGTGGTGCAGCTGCCGAACAATTCCGATGCACTGTTGGAGCGGGTGCAGCAGTTTTTTGAAGCGCAGTCCGTGTCGGTTGAAAACGGCTTGCTTGCCGTGTGGCTTTCTAGCCGCCACGAAAACCTTGACGGCATCGAGGCGAACGGCGCGCCGCAGGTGGCGGTCATCATCAAGCAGGCGGTGGCGACCGGCTGGGACTGCCCCCGCGCTCATATTCTCGTAAAACTCCGCGAGGGCATGGACGAGACATTTGAAATCCAGACCATCGGACGAATCCGCCGGATGCCGGAGGCGCGCCACTACGGAAGTGACCTGCTCGACAGTTGCTACCTCTACACCTTTGACAGCAAGTTCACGCAAGGAGCAAAGGCGGCGTTGGGCAAGAACGCGTTGAGCGCAAAGACGATTTTTCTGAAGAACGAGCATAAGAAATTCTCGCTCGTGAAAGAACAGCGCACGCAGGTTCTGGACACACTGGACGACGCGCTTGCGCTGAAGGCAATCGGCGAGTATCTGAAATCAAAGTACGCGCTGGACGGCGATGCGGCAAAGAACAAGACGCGGCTCAGCGCGGCAGGATTCGTGTTCAACCAGAAAATCGAGCGCGCCACATTCTCCGGTTCGGCGATGACGATTTCCGATGTTACCGCCGACAACTTGAATACGGTGACATTCCGCGAGACGATGAACACCCACACGCACGGGCGCGAGTTTCACAACCGCGTGGGCAGAATCGGGCTTGAAATCGGCTTGGAGTACGCGAGCGCGGTAACGATTCTGGGAAAACTGTTTGCCAACGAGCATAAATTTTTGTACCGCCACAAGCTTTTGGAACTGCCGATAAAAGAATGGTACGCGTTCGTCATAAACAATTTTGACACGCTGCGCCATGTGTTCCGCCTTGCGATGGTGGAGGGCGCAAATCAGAATCAAAACACGCTCGGTTTGGAGACCGTGAGCGAAAAGCCGTTCTTCATTCCGCAAAGCACGCTGTTCACCTACGATGCGGCGGCGAAAATCCAGAGCGAGTGCAAGAAGAATGTGTACTCAGGCTACCTGACTTCCGCCGAGGTACGGAGCGCGAGCGAAAAGCTGTTCGAGCGGTTCTGCGAAAACTCCGCCGCCGTGGACTGGTGGTACAAGAACGGCGACAAGGGCGACGAATATTTTTCAATCGTCTATGCGGACAACTCCGGCCGCCAGAAACTGTTCTACCCCGACTACATTTTAAGCGTTCACGGCGAGCCGTGGATTATCGAAACAAAAGGCGGCTTTGACCGCACCGGCGCAAGCGAGGACATAGACATCTTCTCGCCCAAGAAGTGCGAGGTGCTTCAAAATTACCTTGCCCGCCACAAACTCCACGGCGGCTTCGTGCGGCAGGACAAGGCGAGCATGGAACTGCTGATTTGCACGGGCACATACAGCGAAGATGTTACGAGCGATGCATGGCAGGTGCTGGGAGAGTTAATAAAATAGTGATTGAATCCTTTTAATTTATTTTTTTCGGAAATAATGATTTTAAATACGCTATTGCCTTTATAAACTCTTCACACATAACATCAAAACCAAGAACGGTTGTAAATGCTATGTTTAAAATATAAACATTCTCCATAAAGGCAGGAAGCGTTAAATTTATATCAATAAAGGAAAGGATATTTGCTGCTAACAAAATAATAAAAGCAAAAAAATAAACAACAAGTCTGTACAAACGAATAATTATTTCTTTTGACTTTTTAATCCATGTTTCATGTTGCTTAAATCTATCATATATAGAAATCTTAACAATAAAATAAATTAAATTTCCACCCCGAATGTTTAAGCATAAAATACTGGCAATACATAAGTAATTTCGCAAATCTTCATTCAGATTATTAGTACAGGCAAGTATAATCATCTGTGAAAAAACAAGAAAAACAAATATATAGAGACTACAAAAAAATATAAAAAATGAAACCTTATAAAAAATATACAATACTTTATAATAGATGGTATCTTTCTGTTTTAATCCCAAAACACGCTCAAATAATGCAAGTCCAATTGAAATAAATATAAAAACAAATGATATATTCAAAAGCATTTTTTCTCCTCCTCAATCTGCTTCACGACCTCTCTCAGCCGTGCTCTATCTTCCTCTCTTTTATCGCCCTTAAAGTATATCTCCACAAAAGTAACCGTCCGCGACTTCTCTTGCCAAATAAAAATAATCCGAATCCCAGACTGGCTTCCCCGCCCTGGCAAGGAGCGGCAGGCGAATTTTCTCACTTTGTTAGAAACATACTCCTCGCCGCAAAATCCTTCAACAGGAACAAAAGCTGTCGTTGGCACATTCTTTTCATAAAAAGTTTCTATCGTGTATTTTTTAAAAGTTTCAAAATCGCTTTCAAGCGTTCGGTAGCGTTTTAGGAGAGACTTAAAATCCTTTTCAAATTCTGGCAGCGTCTTGTAATTAATCATCTTCCTCGCTGTAAGCCCTCACCGAAGTCTCTGGCGTGCGGTAAAACACCGCCTCATAATCGAGCACTTCCTTGTCTTTCGCACCAATCCACGGAATATCCTTGTGCGAAAAATTAGAAAGTTCGGTCGCCGTTTTTCCCGCGTGTTTTTCAAGTTCGGAATCGATGAATTCAAGTTCCTGCGCGGAAAGCAAAGTAAGGTTCGGCTCTTTTAGGGGGAGATATTTCGTCATCTCATGCTTGTAGAACTCGGTCTTGACCTCTTCGACCAAGCCGTCTTTTGCCATCTGCTTGCTCAGTTTTGCAAAATCAACAGGGGTCGGACCAAAAGTGTTTTTGATATACGAAAGCCCCATCAGCTGCTTTTCATACAACTCGTAATAGTCAAAGTCGATAAAATACAGCAGTTTGTACAGCACCGTCTGCCCCACATTCGGGCGCGCGCCCACTTTTGCAAGGATATACAAGAACACCTGTTTGAATTTTTCTATATTATTTTCTGGGATACTGATTCGGATATCAGGCTGCTCGCTTCTCCTCTCCGTCTTTTTGATGTCATACGATGGCTCAACGGGCATCTTGTTGTCGATGATGCACGAATAATCCACCTCAAAAATCGCGGCGAGCTTACGGACGACTTCTAAAGGCAATTCCGCCGTGCCATTCTCATACTTGATATACGACTGACGCGACACGCCTAATTTTTGCGCCAATTCTTCCTGAGAAAACGAATGCTGTTCCCGCAACAGTTTTATGACCGAATCCATATCCATAGTATACGGAGAACGCTTCATTCTGTCAAATAAATTTGACATATTATTGTAAAATTTTTAATACTCTATTTCCCCTCTTAATCATCTCCCCAAAATCTGCTACACTCTCCCCATGCAAGACTTCACCTTCATGTCAATCATGACCATCTGTTCGGCGGGGCTTGGACTCATCGGTGCGCTGCTCGGAATCGTGAACACGCTCTCGCTGCTCTTCGACAGGCGGATTGAGCTGAAAGTCCACTTTGAGTTCGCCTATCTCCTCGAAAAACGCCTCATCTCCTTCCCGCTCCCCACCACCACCGCGCGGAAGACCGTCGCCGAAAAACTCAAGCAGGGGCGCGTTTTGAACCCGTCCGTCAGAATCGTCAACAAAAGCAAGTACACGATTTTCATCACCGATATCGGGCTTGCACGGAACCGCGCGCTCAAAAACAAAATGGAATTCTTCCCCGACCTCGTACAGCCGCGCCTCGAAGCCCCCTACAAAATGGAGCCGTTCTCCTCGCTCATCCTCACCTGCACCGACATCAATGTCCTCACGCTCCCCGTCGGCGTAAAATATGTCTACGCGACCACCGCCCACGGCCGCCGCTTCTTCACGAAAATCGCCCGCCTCAAAAAAACAATGGTTGCCTTCAAAAAAATCGCCGACGACCTCAAAGACAGCCCCCTCGCCGAAGAAAACCCGATTGTGGCAGAAATTCTGAGCAAAGAAAAGTAAATTCGGGCGCAACCCGCCTACGGCGGGTCGGGCTTTTGCGAGAAATACTTTGTATTTCTCGTGACGAGTTTGCATTGCAAACTCGCGGGTTCCGCTATCGCTTCATTGCCTACGGCAACGCTTCGCGCCCCTACAATCCCTTGCGCGCATACACACTCAAGCCCACAAGCAAGCATCCCTGAATATACGGCAAGCCGTTCTCGTTCAAATACGCAAGCAGATCTTCGTTCTCCGCACCGGGCTGAATCACGATGCACTTGAAGGGCTTTTTGCAGTCCTTAATGAGCGCAAGCCCTTTCGCGGGATTTATGCAGAGGTCGATGATGTCGATGTCGCCGCCAATGTCGTTGAAGCTCTGAAGCTCCTTCCCCACCGCGTGAACCGTGTAGCCGTGTGCAAGAAGCCCGTGCTTGATTTTATAGGCGTATTTTTCTTCGTTCAGCGTGTCGCCCGCCACGGCAAAAACGCGCTGAGCCATGATTTCCTTTAAGTCCATGCCCACAGTGTAGCAGAAAAGGGGGAAGATTTCTATTGCCCGTCGTTCACGAACGAGCGAATCCGTCAGGCATTTTACCCAAGCACACATCGCCCGCCCGCGTCGCGAATCATTCCCTCTTCTGCGAGCTTTTCCGCCGCCACCGCGAGCCGACCCAAGTCAATCCGCTCGCTTGTGGCAATTTCTTCAAGCGTAAGCCCCGCCCCGCCGTGTTCGGTTTTCGTGAGTTGCCGCAAAATCGCTCCGCGCGCCTGTCGAAGAGAACCTGTGAATGTACTCTGCTTTGTGTACGCCTTGCTTTTCCGCGAGGGATTTTCGCCGCGCTTTTTCAAGTCCGCGCCGTAATCCATGAGCGCGTAGTACCAGAGCCTCGGATTTGAGCGGTCAAGCGTCGCCTCTACAAGCGGGAGAATGTCGGAATCGGAAACTTCGCTGGCTTCAAAAAAGAAATGAATGAACACAGAGCGAATATTCGTCTCGATGAACGCTTCCGCCTTGTTGAACGCAAAGGTCGCAATCGCCCGCGCCGTGTACGCGCCGATTCCGGGGAGCGCGTCGAGGCTTTCCGCGTCGCTCGGAACACTGCCGCCATGCTCCGCGCAAATGGTACGGCACGCCTCATGCAGAAACTTTGCGCGGCGGTTATAGCCAAGCCCGTTCCATAGCGAAAGCACTTCGGAAAGTTCCGCGCCCGCCACGCTCTGCACCGTGGGAAAGCGCGAAAGCCACGCCTCGTATTTTTCGACCACCCGCGCCGTCTGCGTCTGCTGCAACATGAACTCGCTCACCATAATCGCGTACGGGTCGCTTGTCGCACGCCACGGAAACACACGCCCATTCTCGCGAAAGTGAGCCCAGATTGTCTCGCGGAACGAGGTAATTTGAGAAGAAGTGAGTTCAATCAGCTGGGGAGTTTTCATGCTTCCATCGTACCACAAAAACTATTCATTCGGAACAAGCCGTGGCTGTTGCCCCCATTACCCCCTCCTCAACCGCATACTGCAAGCCCGCAAGAAACCGCCCCGCGTGTGCGCCGTCCATCTGCGTGTGGTGGAACTGGAACGAAATCGCAAGCTGGTAACGGAAAAGCCGCTTTTTGTACCGCCCCCATATCAGAAACGGATTGTTGAAAATGCCGCTGTTCATGCCCACCGCGCCGTCAAGCTCCGTGTCGATGATTGCCGAAGTGCCGATGACCATGCGCTCGGCGGACAGGTCAAAATCCTCGCACTTCTCGGCAACCTGCGCCGTGTATTTGAGGTAGTCGCGGTTGAACGCTTCCAAGTCGTCCGAAAACGGAATGTCGCACGAACTGACCTCGCCGTGCTTGTTCTTGACGATGGTGTTCACCGCAAGCGCGTCATACTGAATCAGCTTGTCGCCCACAGGGAGCAGGTAAAACTCCTTCACGCCGCTCGCCGCCTTTCCCACGCACCAGTCCAAGAGCATGTTGAATTTTAACTGCCGCCGTTTGCTCGCCTTGACAAGATTCGTCACATCAAGCGTCTTGAAAAAAGTGACCATCGGGTTCGGTGCGCACATCCACAGGTCAAACGCTTTCGCGCGTGTGGTTTCGGCAGGTTTTATTTCTTTCGGCATAGTTTTCTCCTCCAAATCTCACATTTCCGCGATTTTCCGCACGGTGTTTGCGGTTCTGATTGTCAGAAGCTCAGCAATGCCGCTGGTCGCAGTCTTTTTCCACCACGCCGCCTTTGCATACCGCTTTCGGTCAAACGACCAGAAAATCACATCCTCATGCACAAAAATCCGCTCCAGCTCCTTTGTCGGCTCACCGATTTTCTCTGCGACAGCCTGTGCGCTAGAAGACGGAAGGACAAAAATCAGATTATCGTAGATTTCCGTATCGTCGGAGCCCCACCATTCAGGCGCGTTGTGCAAAAGCTCGGAAAGCCGTTCCTGCCGAATGACAAAAAGGGGAATGTCGAGCGCGAATTTTTCTTTTATCATCGCGCCGATTTTTTCCGAGACGGCTTTTTCATCCTCGTCCGTCGAAAAAATCACATTCCCGCTGTTCAGATGCGTTCTGACCTCCGCATAGCCAAGCGTGAGAAAATGCTCTTTCAGCGCGGGCATGGGGATTTTGTTCTTCCCGCTGATATTGATTCCCCGAAGCAATGCAATGTATCGTGTCATTTTTTCTCCGTCATCACCCCTTCACAAACGAGCCGATTTCAATCAAGTTGCCGTCCGGGTCGGCGATGTAGCAGGTTCGCTGCCCCCACGGTTCGGTGGTCGGGGGCATGACGGGCTTTGCGCCCTTTGAGACGACTTGTGCAAAAGTCTTGTCAACGGTGGCAAAATTTTCCACGCTCAGCGCGACCTCAAAATGACCGTTGATTTTCTCCGCATAATTGAAGCGGCTTGAAGTCATCTTTTCAAAATCGGTGCGGCGGTAGAGCATGAAAAGCGTGCCGTCCTTTTCGAGCATCACATTCTGCGCGTTCTCGTCGTCCTTGATTTCAAAGCCAAGCACATCGCGGTAAAAGCGAACCATCGCCGCCATATCGTTCACAAAAATTCCAAATCCGTCAAGTTTCATATTTTCTCCAGTGTTTTTATTATCGGGTGACGAATGACTGTCCGCAAGTTTTCGGCGGCGGTCTTTCGCGGGTCGGAAAGATATATTTCGTGATGAAGGCGATTTTCGCTTATGTCGCTTGCATATCCGTTACGCGCCAAAAACGCATCCATGAGCGCAACACTTTTCGGCTCATCGTCAAACGAGCCGTGGTGCATTATCTGAACGCACAAGCCTTCTTCAAGCGTAAGAAACTCCGCGCATGAAAAGTCAATCTTTTTCTTTTCGGAAGCTGATTTTACCGCCCAGTCAAAATCGTCTTTGCCCACAAAATCAGGCAGCCGAATGGCAGAAATCCAATTGAAATTTTCTTTGTGCGAATAATCCACGCCGTCAGTGCCGTCCTGCGACCAAAATCCTTCGAGCGGCGGAACTACATATTCAAAAAATCCGTCGATTTTGTAATCAGTCTTATAGCTCATTTTAAGCGTGTAAGAAAGCGAGTACAGAACAGAGAGTGCATTCTGATACGCCCCGCCTTCTTCATTCGGGTTGCCTTTTCCGCGAACAGCGACATAGTTCATTTTGGGAACAGATACGATGTGCGGCGTGCTCGGCGGAAGATACAATTCCTTATATTCTTTTTTGAAGTCAAATGGCATAGAAGTCTCCTATTTGTTTTTGCGGGGCGGCAAAGTCTGCATCAGCGCAAAAAAGTGCCACGCTTCGCCTGTTGAAAAATATGCGTACCATTCTTCAAGCGTATTCTGCTGAAAAATACCGAGTTTTTCAATTATCTGCTTTGCGAACAAAAGCCCGCCTGTCGCGCTCGCTGTAATCAAGTTTCCGTCACAAACTGAAGGATCGTCAACATAAAATGCTGTGCCCTTGTACGACGGACAGAACATTTCAAGGAATCCCGCTCCGTTGCTTGTGTGAGGACGGCTGTCGAGTAGACCTAAGTTTGCCAAAGCCACCGTCGCACCGCAGATGGCGCACACCGTTCCGCCTTTTTCAAGAAGTTCCGCCGCCTTTGCAATGATTTTCTCGTTCTCCGCTTCGCCCCAAGTGTCCGCGCCCGGCAAAATCAACACGCTGTTTGCGCTCACCGCGATTTCGTCAATCGTGCAGTCAGGGAGGATTGTAAGTCCGCCCATCGTTTTGACGCATTCTTTTGTAAGCGAGACCGTCTTAATGCACACGCTCGGCGCATCCTGCTTGAAAAACCGCTTTGAATTCAGTTCTGCCGTTACAAAGCCGATTTCCCAGTCCGCCATTGTCGCAATCAGATACAGGTAAACAGTAATCATAAAACCTCCAAATCCGCGCTTCTGGAATTTGCATTTTCTGAGGTGATTTTAGCATTTAATTCTTGACAACTGTATGTCAGCAATCCAAAATAAAATGAAAAAAATTCGGGCGGTGAAAATGAAAATCGACAGGCTTGTGAGTATCATCATGCTTCTTCTTGAAAAAAATCGAATTGGCGCAGAGGAGCTTGCAAAAATGTTCGAGGTTTCCCCGCGCACGATTTACCGCGACATCGAATCAATCAGCATGGCAGGAATTCCCGTTCGTTCCGTTCCCGGCGTGGGTGGCGGCATTGAGATTTTGCCCTCATACAAGGTGGACAAAAAAGTCTTTTCGTCGGACGACCTTTCCGCGCTGCTCATGGGCTTGTCGAGCCTTTCGGGAATGATTCGGAGCGATGAACTTGCTGGCGCGATGGCAAAAGTCAAAAGCATTATCCCGGCTGAAAAGGCAAAGGAAATCGAGCTTAAGGCAAGCCAAATCATAATCGACCTAAAGCCGTGGTACGGGCAGGGAAACATAACGCCGTATCTTGAAACCGTAAAAACTGCACTGCAAGAAAGTCGATTGGTCGCTTTCACCTACTTTGACGGACACGGCAACAAAAGCGAGCGCACCGTAGAGCCGTACCGACTTGTGTTGAAAGGTATGAACTGGTATTTTTACGGCTTCTGTCTTGGTCGCACCGACTGGCGGCTTTTCAGACTTTCACGAATGACGAGTCTTGAACTCAAAGACGAGCGATTTTCCCCGCGAGAATACAAACCGCCCGTTCTTGATTTTGAAAAAATGCATGGCGAAATTCAGACAGAAATAAAGCTCCGCATCCACAAGTCAATCATCGACCGCATTCTGGATTTCTGCCCGCAAGACAAAATCCTTCCCGACGGCGACGAGTATTTTATCGTGCGCTTCCCCTTCGCCGAAAGCGATTGGTCTTATGACATGCTCTTAAGCCTCGGTGAAAAATTCGAGTGTCTTGAACCGCGCTCCGTCAGAGAAAAACTGAGGGAGAAGATTTTCAAGATGGCGGAGCGGATGCGAGAGGGGTGAAAGTGGTTATGCGCCCAGAACCGCGCTCAATCGCAAGTTCACGGCACGAAGCATTTCTTTTCCGTAGCCTTTTCCGCGTACTTCTGGCAAAACAATTACAAAACCGAAACGAAGCTCTTTTTTCATCGTATCATTGTTCCCAAGTCAAACGCCTCTTTCAATGCGGATTCGGGGACATCGCCTTTGTCTTTCGCGCCTCGAACAAGGACTTTTCCCGCATCTTCAAGATGAAAGAAATTCAGGACAAGCTTGTACTGCACGAGGATTGCGTCGAACAGTTCGGGCAAAGTTGCCGCCCCGACCAGAATCAGCGCGAGGTGCTTGATGTGAAATTCATTCCGCATGGGCGTGTGCAAACGGTCGATAACCGCCTTCAGTTTTGCGCTCAGTCCGTAAAAATAGACGGGAGAAGCAATCACCACCATGTCGGCTTTTTTGAGCTTTTCGTAGATAAGATTCATGTCATCGTTCTGAACGCACTGGTTTCCCTGCCGCGTAAAGCACGAATTGCACCCGATACACGGATTCACCTTGTAGTCCGCCACAGAAATGATTTCCACCTCGTTATGCTGCCGCGCCCCGTCCGCAAACGCCGTCGCCAATAAGTCAGTGTTCCCGCCCCTTCTCATGCTTCCTGTCAAAACCACGATGTTGCTCATGTCTGCCCCCTGAACCTAGCGAATCTCAATCTGGCACATCTTCATCGCAGAGAGCGCGTTTTCGTGGCTTTCAGGCGTAACGCCCGCGCAACAACTCGCATCCACCGCGACCTTCACTTCGGGAAGCCGCGCCTTTAAAATCATCGCGTTGTTGATGACGCAGATATCCGTGCACAGCCCGACAAGTTCAATTTCTTCTATATAGTCGCGATTTCCGAGAGAAGCCACATAGTCCGCAAGCTCCAGCGAACCGAACGAAGGCTTGTCAATCACCTTCGAGCCGTCCACATCAAGAGCCGAAGAAATCTGCCAGCCCGCCGTACCCTTCACACAATGCACGACGGGAAGATTCTTTCCCTCCTGCGAGTCAAGGTAGCCCTCAGAATGCGTGTCGCGCGTAAAAATCACCTCACTCCCCGCCTCCCGCGCCGACTCCACCTTCGCCGCCACATTCGGAACAATCGCCACCGCCTCTTTCGTGCCGAGCGAGCCGTCAATAAAATCATTCTGCATGTCAATTACAATAAGGATTTTCATTTTTTCACCTGTGTCCGTAAGATGAGGTATTATAGCATAAGTGCGGGGGAAGGAAAAATGGGGGAAGTTTTCTACATAGTCCTGCGAAATGCAAAAGCATAATGATATATTCCACATAAACATATAATTTGTGGTATACTAATTTTATGCAGTCGCTTTCAAGCCAGCACATTCAACATCTCCTAAAAACAGAGCCGAGTTTCCTTCTCTTGCGCTCACGCTCCGCATATCTTGTCATATCATTCCTGTATGCGCAATTTCGGCAAAACAATAAATCTGTCATTTCATCGGACGAACTGGAAATCAGCTTTGCAACTTTTCTAAAAGAACATAAAGATGAAGAATCTATATTAGAATCAGAAATTGATGAAAATGACTATGCGCTGTTTAAATTTCAGGAGAGTGCCGATTTACAGCTTCGCGCGCGAAAATACATTCAGTCGTGGTGCTCCGACGAAAAAGGTTATATCCGCCGTTATTACAATGCAGAAAACATTCCTGTTATAGAACTGACACCAAGCATAGAACGGCTTTTCACTTTTCTTGACGAGGCTGAGCCAAAAACATTTGTCGGCACCGAATCCCGTTTCCGCACAATTCTACACCAACTGCGGGAATTGAATCAGAACATCAATGAAAATCCCGAATTAAGGATTGCCTCGCTCGAAAAACAACGCTCGGAAATTGACGAAGAAATCGCCTGCATTCAAGCAACAGGCGAAGTCAAGACTTATACGAGCGTACAGATTCAAGAGCGGCTAGAAGAAATTATCCGCAATTCAAGAAGTCTGCTCGGCGAATTTCGTCAGGTGGAAGAAAACTTCCGTGAAATTTTGCAGGGGATTTATAAGCGGCAAAGCGAGCTTGAAACGACCAAAGGAACGATTCTCGGCTACACGCTCAATACCGATGCAAAAATGCGCGAGTCTTCACAAGGGCAGTCATTCTCTTCATTCTGGAATTTTATTGCTCAGGACGCGGAGAACGAAATCGCAAACCTTGCGCGTGATATAGTCCAAGCCCTTGAGGAACATACAGACCAAGCTTCCATCGCAAATAAGGAGAACATAGATTTTCTTCTGCAACTGAAGCGCAATCTGTATAACGCAGGTCATAAAATCGTAGATCAGAACCATACGCTTTCAGAAAAAATCAACCGAATCCTAAAACAGTAGTCGGCAAACGAACGCCAGCAGATAAAAGAACTCACGACAGAAATCAAGCAGCTCATGCATTCGTATACCGATAAATACGCAGATACGAAAACAGCTATAAGCGAAACTTGCATAAGCGTTTCTCTTGTCCGCCCGACAGAAATGAATTTTCCGCAGGCAAGAAAACTCATGCTTCCTGAAAAGAACAGCGATTTTGACGAAATCCAAACTTACGAGCAGGAAGATGTAGAACAGCTTGATATAGCGGAATTATTCACGCAATTCTACATTGATGAGAAGGAGCTTTTGAATCACATTGCAGAATACAAGAAACAGAATCCAAACAAGCAGTTCACGCTCCAAGAATTGACCGAAGCCTACCCTATTCAAAAAGGGCTTTCTGAGCTTGTCGCGTGGTACGGCATTGCAAATAAGGACGATACTATTACCATAGATTCTACAAAGCATGATGTCATCTCATATCAAAAAGATGATACGCTGCTGAAAGTAAAAGTTCCGAGGATGATTTTTATATGAGCGAGCAAACCATTTCAAAGTCGCCGGTATGGGCACCAGTCTGCATAAAACTTCTCCAAAATCCGATATATCGAACGAACAACAACGATGCCACATGGTCACTTTTGCAAAGCTGGCAGTCCGACATCGACCGCTATTTCTTTACGATAGGACTTCATGTGTTCGTTGACTTTGCAGACGGATATGCATTTCTTGAACAGCGTGAGATGGGCGAGGAGGAAGAGCCGCTTCCAAAACTTATCATAGAACGCCCGCTTACCATACAGGATTCCCTGCTCTGCGTGCTGTTCCGCGAAGCGCTTGACCAGTTTGACACTTCGCAGAACCAGTCAGCAAACCTTGTGATGACGACAAGCGAGATAAAAGACAGACTCGACACTTTCTTTGCAGAAAAGAAAGACCAGACAAAAGTGTTCAAACGGCTTGATGAGTCTCTGAACCGTTTGAAAGATCTCACCTTTATTAAGGAAATTGAAACAAGCTCGCAAAATCAAATCGACAGGACTTTTGAAATCCGCAGAATCTTAAAAGCCAAAGTAAACGCAGAATTCATTTCTGAGTTCAGAGACAAGCTGAAATCAGTTTTGGACGAAGGAGAGATTGAAAACTATGACTTATGACCTTTTTTCTGACGAAATGACAAACGGCTTTCATCTTGAATTCTTTCAGCTTTTAAACTGGGGTGTTTTCGACAAGAAAGTCTACACACTGAACTGCGACAATAAATCAGCCCTGCTCACAGGCATAAACGGCAGCGGAAAGACTACGATTGTAGACGCGCTTACCACGCTCCTTGTACCGAACACGCTCCGCTTTTACAACCAGTCATCGGGTGACGGACGAAAACGCGACCGAACAGAAAATTCCTATGTGTTGGGTGCATACGGAAATGTTCAGAATGAGGACAGCGCAGGGAGCAACACACAATACCTTAGAAAGCGTGATGAAGTTATCTCTGTTTTGAACGGCTGTTTTTATGACCAGAGCAAGAATAAACATGTCACCTTGCTGCAAGTCCGCTATTTTTCGGGCGCAGATTTGCAGCGCGTCTTTGCCATTACAGAGCAACGCTTGTCGCTTGATGACATTCAAACAATTTTACAGAAATCCGACAATAAAATCGACCGCGGTGGCAAATGGAAAAATCTTTTAAAATCGCAGGCTGGAACACAGTTCTTTGACTCCTTTGAAAAATACAAGGCGCAGTACACTTCCCTGTTCGGTTTCCGTTCAGACAAGGCACTCAAACTATTCTCACAGATTATCGGTCTTAAAGTTTTGGGAAACCTTACGGACTTTATACGCGAAAACATGCTTGAAAAGACCGATGCCGATGTTGAATTCCAGAAACTCGAACGCAATTATGAAAATCTGCTTCAAAGCGAACGCACAATCCTAAAGACAAAAAAGCAGATTGAGATGCTAGAACCTGTCATTGAGACAGGGAAGAAATTGCAGGCAGAGACAGAAAAGCGCGAACGGCTGATAAGACTACGGGATGCCGTTTCTGCTTGGAAAACAAAAACGAGCATTGACATTCTCTCAAAAAAGAAAACCGAACTTGAAGAAGAGATTGCGAAACAAAACGACAACAAAAAATTCAAAGAACAAGAATCTGCTCGGCTTGAAGAAGCAATCCGCAGTTTGCAGGCGGACATAGACAACACGGAATCTTCACGCAGAATTGCACAAATTGACAGCGATGTGAATAATCTCCGCGCAGACAAGGAACGAAAACTGCAAATTTTTAGCCAATACAAAACCGATGCAGAACTGCTCAAATTGTCAATTCCTCATTCAGCGGCAGAATTTGAACAGAATCAGACTGAACTTCATTCACTTGAAACAACCTTGCGCGAGCAGAAAAACACTTTGGATAAACAGAAAACCGACCTTTCCATTGAAGCGCGGGATATAAGAGAAGAAAAAGAGACAGTACAAAAGGAGCTTGAATCTTTAGGAAAACGCAACTCAAATATCCCTGAAGAAAACATCCGAATCCGCCACGAAATTTGCCTGACTCTTGGCTGTGCAGAAGAAGCCCTGCCATTTGCGGGTGAACTGCTCCAAGTGTTGCAGGGGCAGGAAAACTGGAACTTTGCCATTGAGCGGCTTCTTCATAACTTTGCGCTGACGGTGCTTGTGAGCGAAGATTTGTACAAGCGAGTGACTGACTATGTGAAAAATCATAATATCGGCGGTCGTCTTGTATACCTGCGCACACAGGAAGCGTTTTCTCTCGGCTCGGATTTGATAATTGCTGAGGAGAACACCGTTTTAGGAAAGCTCGAAGTAAAGCAAAATCATCCGCTCACCGAATGGATTACTCAGTATCTCTATGAGCATTTCAATTACCGTTGCACTGACGACATAAACGAAATCGCTCATACCGAACGAGCCGTAACAACGACAGGACTTATCAAATCGGGGATAAAGCATGAAAAAGACGACCGAAAGAAAATCACGCAGAATTTTACGCTAGTCTTAGGCTGGGATAACACACGAAAGAGACAGATTTTAAGCAAACAGTACGATGATTTGTGCGCAAAAGAAACGGACATACAAGCACAACTCACCGACATTGAATCTAAACTTGCATTACAAAACAGACAAGATTTTGCGCTTCAATCGCTTGCAAAAGTTCTTTCGTGGGAAGCAATTGATTATGAATCTGTCGCCACAAAAATAGATTCATTGCAAGACGAGCGGAAACGGCTTGCCGCCTCAAAAGACATAGCGCAATTGCAAGCACTTCTTGACGGAAAGAAAAATGAGAAACAAAGAATCGACAGCGCAAGAGATGATATACTCGGTTTAATAAATCGGTATGATGATCGATTAAAAAATACAATTGATTCTCTTCTATCAAACAACAAAAATTGGCAAGAACTATCTCAGCGAGATGATTTTGAAACGGTAATTCTCTCCTCAATTGACGAACTGTGCGAAGAATATCCGCGTTTGACAAAAGCAACTTCCGTTCCGATGGCAGAGGATGCGGAAAACAAAATGACAAGGGAACTGTCTGGGAAAGCCGAAACTGCGCAACGAACAATAAACGCGTTCATCACAAATATTCAGACATGCATGAATGAAGTAAAAAATCCAAACGCGAAACTTCGGGCAGAATTCGGAGATTGGGCTTCTGAATTCTCTGACATGGGTGCAACAAAAGACTTTCTCCCCGACTATCAAAACTTCTACAACCGCCTCAAAAAAGACGACCTGCCGAAATACGAAAAGCAGTTCCATGACTTTTTACACAACTCCATAAAAGACGACATCATCAATTTCAATCAGTTCATAAACTTTCAGAAAGAAGAAATTGAAAAGGCAGTACATGATTTAAACCAAAACCTCAGACAGATTACCTACTATCAAAATCCAGACACATATTTGTCGCTCAAATGCGAGCACAATACAGACCCTCGCATTTCAGAATTCAACATCAAACTGAAAAACGCAATTCCCGACACGGTACGCATCCAACAGCAAGACACAGAATATGAAGAGCAGCTTTTTATGCAGATAAAGGCATTTTTGGAGTCGCTTAAAGAAAACCAAAACCTTAGGGAATTCGTGCTTGATATTCGCAACTGGTTCACTTTTGCCGCAAGCGAAAACTACTGTCAGGACAATCAGCAGAAGCAATATTACAACGACAGCGCAAGCCTCAGCGGTGGAGAAAAGGCAAAGCTCACCTACACAATTCTTGCATCCGCGATTTCGTATCAGTTCGGCATAAACAGCGAAAGCGGCAACTCCTTCAGATTCGTCATAATCGATGAGGCGTTCAGCAAGAGCGATGCAATGAATTCCGAATATGCCATGAAACTTTTTAAACAGCTCGACTTGCAGTTGATGGTCATCACTCCGCTCGACAAGATAAATATCGTGGATGATTACATTTCGTCCGTCCACATGACAGAAAACAAAAACACGAACGACTCTCGCCTCATTTCTATGACGATTGAAAAATACAAGGAGCGGAAAGAAGAACTCCAAGAGGAGAAGGCAGAATGATAACGGGTTCGGAAATCAGGCAAAAAGCAGAACGAAAATACACAGATTTTCTCAAATACAAAATCGCTTGCAATCTAAACGGCAAAACAGATGATGAAGCATTTTTTCCGCTGCACATAAAAGCCGACAAAGGCAAAGCAAATGATGACTTGCAAAAATACGAGCAGGAAATCACTCCGCTTTACGAGCAAAGCAAAAACAAAACAGGTACAGGCTACACGCTTGAGTTTGAAGAAATCAATACGCGCAATTACGGTCATCAGCAGAAACTTAAAAACATTCTTTTTGAAAATGAAGAAGATTATCTTTCATTCATAAAGAAAAAAGCCGAAATAAAAAATCTTACGACAGCTTTGGAAATACTAAAGACGCAAATCTTTCTTTCTGACACGGAGCTTACAGATTGGGCGTTGGCACATACACAAGATTTAACGGCAGACTGTTCCGAAGAAACTGACTTTTGGAAAAACATCTGTCTATGCGCAAACTGGCTTCACGAAAACCAAAAGAGTGATTTGTATATCCGCGAGATTCCGCTTTCAGTTCATACAAAGTTCATTGAGACAAACAAAGCTCTTATCCACAGTTTTTTTTCAACAGACAGCACCGCTGATTTTGAAGCAAAACACGGACTAAAGCAAAAGCCGTATCTTGTCCGATTCAGAAGTCTAAGTGAAATGCCTCTTCTGTTGGGCAACCTTTCAGTCTCGGAACTATCTTTGCCGCTACAAGATTTCATTCACTTGGACAAGTCTGAATGCTTGCAACATATACAGACCATTCTGATTGTTGAAAATGAACTGGTGTACCTGACTTTTCCCAAAATGAAAAATGCACTTTGCATTTGGGGGCATGGCTTTACCGTGACAATGCTGAAACACTGCGAATGGTTTCATAATTATAGAATCCTATACTTTGGTGATTTAGATGAACACGGTTTTCAGATTCTTTCTGATTTCAGAATCCATTTTCCTCAAACCGAATCTTTCTGCATGGATATGAGAACATTGCAGGAATTCTCTCAGTTTCGTTGCAAAGGAAAAGTTCTATCTGGCAACAGCATACCGCAAAACCTCAGCGATGAAGAAAGAGCAGTTTTCAACGAATTGAGGAATAACACGGAAAGAAATCGCTTGGAGCAAGAAAGAATCAGCGTGAATTATATACGGGGAAAATTACGGTATTTGAAGTTTTAATTCTCATACACAGTTCTTATTTTTTCACCACCTCGCCCCACTCCACTTCCTTGAACCCCACGCACACCGCACTGTCCGTCACAAGAATCGGTCGCTTCACAAGCATTCCGTCACTTGCAAGCAACTTGAATTGCTCATCATCAGTCATACTCGGAAGTTTTGCCGAAAGTTCCAGCTCTCGGTACAGCATTCCGCTCGTGTTGAAGAACTTTTTGAGCGGTAAGCCCGACTTTTTGTGCAATTTGCGCAAAGTCGCCTCGTCGGGGTGGTCGCCTTTTATGTCGATTTTCTCATATTTCACGCCGTTCGCGTCAAGCCAAGCAAGTGCTTTCTTGCATGTCGAGCAACGGTCGTAGCAGTACACTTTGGTCATAGGGCAATCTCCTTGCCATCACGGGCAACACAGAAAAATTCTCATTGAGATTTATTCAGTGTTTCCTTAATATACACCATTTTGTGAGAATTCTACATTGTTTTCCAACTACAAATCATATTTCCCTAAAATCACCCCGCGCATTTTTCTTCCACAGCCTCAGCCCCGTCTTTTACCGACACGACCGCAATCTCTTCAAAAAGTTCTTTTTCGCCTGATTTCAGCATTTCTACTCGTGCGACAGGCTCGCCGTTTTCCATGAGTAAGATATGCCCGTTCAATTCCCCCGACCGTTTCAAAGATTCCGCACTCAGAACAGAAATATCCAAGTGTTCGGACATCGCATCCGTCAGAATGTGAGCAAGCACATTATCCACACTCTGATTCGCACAAAGCGCCAATTCATTCAGATATTTTATGACAGTCTCATCTAATTTAAGGCTCACATCCACCCATTTTTCAAGCGGAGTATGACAACATTTGAAAAGTCAATTTCCTGTTTTTCTTCCATAACTATACACTCCTTTTTGTACTACAACTGATCGCAATTTGCGATCAGTCAATTTTTGAAGTCACTATCCGTTTCCCCACACCTACGCTTCTTCCCGAAATCCGATTTTCCGCTCTGATTTCGGCTCTTCAAGCAGATTGTTCAGAACTTGGATTATCTGACTGATTTTTCTGTCCTGTTCCGAAAACTTTTTGTCACAATGGTCGATATGAAGCAAAAGAAGCCGTCTGATTTCCGCAAGTTCCGTCTTGTCGTCCGTCTTAACGACTTGCTCGCTCACAAAATGCCGCAACTGAACAAACGCATTCATAATTCTGATACTCACCTGCACCGCCGTTTCACTGCGCAATACGGCAGACAACATAGCAACACCTTGCTCGGTAAAGACATAAGGTAGTGCGGAGGAGTGTTTCAGAACATTGAACCGGTCACAATTTGTGACCAGTTCATCCATTTCGTCTTCTGTCAGTTGAAAACGGAATTCTTCGGGGAACCGCTCCAAATTTCGTTTTACCGCTTGGTTGATAACTTTCGTTTCCACGCCGTACAATTCCGCCAAGTCACGGTCAATCATAACTTGCTTGCCACGAATGAGAAAAAATTTGCTTTCAATAAGAACGGAAGTAATCACATCATGTGTCATACAACCATTATAGTGGAGCGCAGACGAGAAAACATTAAGTTAGTAACTTAATTTCTTTTTTAGAAAAATCGAGTAAAATCTATTTTAGAATGTGTGAAGTGTTGTCTATTTTTCTGAATTTAAACTTTCTACTCTGCGCCCAAAAACGCATCCGCCTGCTTTGCGAGTTCCGCCGTGCTCTCTCCGCTAAGCGAAAGCACATCGTTTGCGAATGCTGAGCCGTCCAGCGCAATGCCCGTGCCTTCGCCAAAAATCACTTCCATGCGCATGAATTCAAGCAGCTTTTTCAAATCGGCACGCACGGAGCGGGTCGCATTCTTTCCGCCAGCTCCGCTTATCGTCACCTTCTTTCCCATCACGGCAGTTCCGCTCGAAAAATTCCCTGCGACAAGCGGGCGCGAAAGCCAGTCAAAAAGATTTTTAAGCACGCCGGGAATCGCGGCATTGTATTCGGGCGTAAAAATCCAGATTCCGTCGGCATCCTGCACCACCTCACGCACACGGAAAACCGCCGTTGGCACAGGATTTTCCGCATTTTGATTCATAAACGGCATGTCCGCGTATTCCAAAAACGAAACCTCAGCCCGCTCGCCAATAATCTCGGCACATTTTTCCGCCAGTTGCCGATTAAACGACTTTTTTCTAAGCGAACCAACAATAAACACAATCTTCTTTTTCATAATAATCACCTTCCTTTCTTCACGAGCCGAACAACGCCGCAAACGCATTCCGCGCACTTTCTGCCTTGCTCGCTCCACTCCCTGCGCCGCCGCCAATCGCACGATTCACCGAAAAATAATCGCAGAAATTCGCCCGCTCTTTGTCGCGTACCAATTCTGCATTCGGCTCACGGCAATCGTAATGGCTTCCCTGCGAGTAAAAAGTACAGTTTACGCACGAATGTAAGTCCGCACCGCAAAATTCACAGGTCGAAGAACGCACAATTTCCGCCAATCCAATCGCCTTCCCGCATTTTTTACACATACAACCCCCATAAAAAAAACCGCCATTTCTTTGGCGGTTTATAGTTTGCCTCTCTTCAACCATGTGAAGGGCAATTAATGAAGCCCTGCTTATCCGCAGGTGGAGTGTTATCAGTTCAAGACTCCAAAGGAGTCAGTCCTCTTTGTCGGAAATTGCATAACGCCTCCTTTTCGTGCAGTCGGTGTGCGTCCTCATCTCGCTCCTCACTACAACTTAAGGATAGCACAGTTTCCGCAGAATGCAAGCGTTTTTTTCAAAAATTCTGCATTTTTTCAAAATTCCGTGTTTTTTTTTGCAAAAAAAATCCACCTCAGCGCGAAGTGAAGCGGATTTTTGGAGATGGGGGGAATTGAACCCCCGTCCGAAAGTGGAAGCCACATACATCTACATGTTTAGTTATGCGAGGTGGTTGTCGGGAGCAGGTAGCAGCATAACAAGCGTCTTCTCCGTATTTTGAGAAAAAGTCCCGTGCGCACCCCAAAAATTACGCACAGCAAGTCCCTGTTTGTGACGGAAAAAGTGAAGTTAGGAACAGCGCCCCAGAATTTCCGGCTCAAGCGCAATTAAGCAGCGAGAGCTTCTGCGAAAGAAGCCTCTTCGACTTCTTCTTCTTTTCTTTCGAAAATTGCAGTTATTGTTTTCTCAGTTTAGGGAACCTTGACTCCCACATGCCGTAAGTGCCTTGATCACAGTCGTCGAAACCGGTGCACCCCCGTTTGTATTCCGCCATAAATATAGCGATGAAAAAGCACGAAGTCAAGATTTTTAAAGAATATAATTTTTTTCCGCCGTGGAAAATACATGCGTAATTGCGGCAGCTAAGGCATCTGCGGCATGGTCGGGCTTTGGCTCGGTCTCAAGATTCAAGAGGATTTTTACATACTGCTCGACCGTCTTTTTGTCAGCAGTCTTTGTGCCCGTGACGGCGTACTTGATTTGGTTCGGGCGGTACATGCACAAGGGGAGCGCGTTTTGCGAAAGGCACATCGTCACCACGCCCTTCGCCTCGGCAACGCTCATCGCGCTCGACACATTCCGCGCGAAATACAGTTCTTCCATCGCCGCCTGCTCAGGCTTGAATTCAAGCAACACCGAAACGAGGCGGTTGTAAATCGCCAAAAGGCGCGTGCCGTGCTCTTCGGTGGCAGGCGTTTCAATCACGCCGTAGCTTACGAGACGAATGCTGTTTCCGATTGCATCAATCACGCCAAAGCCCGTGTGAGCCAAGCCTGGATCAATGCCAATGACACGCCGTTTTTGCATTTTTAAATAACCGTCTTATACAAAAACATGCTCTCGGCGGGAACATGCCACTAGAATCCACGGTTGTGCGTATTTGGAAATTGGACTCGCTTCGCTCGCCCACACAAAGTGGATTCGTGGCATAACCCCACCTACGCATGTTTTTGCTTTACCGATTATATATAAAAAAAACTACAAGAACATAACATAGTCTTGTAGTTTTTTAAATTTACTCTTATAAAAGAATTATCTCACTTAGGCTTCTGGGTCGAAGTCGTCGGGATATTCGACGGTTGTCCAGACATTCTGAACATCGTCGTCTTCTTCGAGGCGGTCGATGAGCTTCTGAACTTTGCTCGCGGTGTCTTTGTCGACTGCGGTGTATGCCTGCGGAACCATAGCGACTTCTGCTGAAAGAGAAGCCCATCCTTTTGGCTCGAGCGCTTCAACGACTGCGGTAAAGTCATTCGGAGCGGTGGTAACGGTGATGATTCCGTCTTCGTTCACGATGTCTTCTGCGCCTGCCTCAAGAGCTGCTTCCATGACTTCATCTTCTGAAACGACTTCTGCGTCATATTCGATAACGCCTTTTCGGTCGAACATGCGGCTTACAGAGCCAGATGTACCCAAGTTTCCGCCTGTTTTGTTGAAAATATTGCGGACATTTGCAGCAGCGCGGTTGTGGTTGTCGGTAAGAACCTCGACCAAAACAGCAACGCCGCCAGCAGCGTAGCCTTCGTAGACCAATTCTTCGAATGTGCCGCCACCGAGTTCACCAGTACCCTTTTTGATTGCTCGCTCGATGTTGTCTTTCGGCATTGAAGCGGCACGCGCTTTGACGATAGCCGCACGGAGACGCGGGTTAGCGTTCGGATCTCCGCCGCCCATGCTTGCCGCGATAGAAATTTCTTTAATCAATTTTGTGAACAATGCGCCGCGTTTTGCGTCTGCTGCGCCCTTTGCATGTTTAATGGTCGACCATTTATTATGTCCAGACATGGAACACTCCTAAAAATAAGATTACAAAAGAGAATGATAAAGAGTAGCACAAAAGCAAAATCATGTAAATATCTCGATTTTAATTCATTGTAATTGTCTGATTTAAGAGCCTTTGCTACAATACTGAGGCAGGAACAGAACATGAAAATCATAGCAGAAATTGGAACATCGCACGGCGGAAATTTGGAAAAGGCAAAGCAGATGATTGACCTTGCCGTGGAGAGCGGCGCGGACTTTGTGAAATTCCAGTGGGTGTACGCGGACGAAATTCTGCACCCTGAGACGGGCTTTGTGAACCTTCCCACGGGGAAAATCAGGCTTTACGACCGCTTTAAGGAACTTGAAGTTTCGCCCGATTTTTTTGCAGAATGTGTGCGCTACACGCACGAAAAGGGCGCGAAATTCATGTGCACTCCGTTCGGGCTTCGCTCGCTCGAAGAACTGCTTTCTCTCAATCCCGACGCGGTAAAAATCGCCTCGCCCGAGTTGAATCACATTCCTCTGCTCAAAAAACTTGCCGAATACCGAAAAACACACGGCATTCCTGTGGTCATTTCTTCGGGTGTTTCCCGACTTTCCGATATTGAGGAAGCGCTTTCTATTCTGGGGCGCGAAAACATCACGCTCTTACACTGTATTACGTTCTACCCTGCTCCCGAGGACGAATATAATTTGAATCTCATTCCGAATCTCTCGGCAATTTTCGGCGTTCCCTGCGGCGTAAGCGACCATTCTTTAGACCCAGTGCTTGTTCCTTCGATTGCATCTGCGGTGGGCGGTGCGATGATAGAAAAGCATATCACGCTCTCAAAAGAAACCGACGGCTTGGACGACCCTGTTGCCCTCACTGGCGAGCAATTTTCGCTCATGAGCCATTGCGTGCGCCAGTGCGAGGCGGCCTTCCGCCAGTACGACAACGCGAAAGACTATATTCTGAATCAATTAAAAGAGGAATACGGCGAGCGCGTGCAGAAAATCCTGGGTGACGGAGTAAAACGGCTCGCTCCTGCCGAAGAAGCGAACTACGGGAGAACGAACCGAAGCCTTCACTTTTTGCACGCAATGAAAAAAGGCGAAGTTATTTCAGAAGACGACATCGCCGTGCTCCGTACCGAAAAAGTGCTTTCAGTCGGTATTCATCCGCGCTATTTAGAAACGGTGATTGGCTCTCGACTCACACACGATGTTTTAAACGGCGCGGGCGTTCAGTGGGAAGATGTTATTAACTGAGGAGTTAGCACTGTGCAGTTAGCAGCGGGGAGTTTTCACTTTTCCGTTTTCATTTTTCCATTTTTCTGCTACACTCTTTCCTATGGCAGAACTCATTCAACCGCGAGTCCTCAAAGGATTCAGAGACATTTTACCGCAGGCGGAGATTGTCCGCACGGATTTACAGGAAAAAATCACACGCGTGTACCGTTCATACGGATTCGTTCCGATTGACACGCCGGTGCTTGAATATTCAGAAATTTTGCTCCGAAAATCAAACGGCGAGACCGAAAAACAGGTTTTCCGCTTTATGGATAACGGCAAGCGAGATGTCGCGCTCCGTTTTGACCTCACCGTTCCCTTCGCGCGCTTTACGGCAGAGCATGAATCAGAACTTTACTTCCCGTTCAAACGCTACCACATCGCGAAAGTGTGGCGCGGCGAAAAACCGCAGGCAGGGCGTTACCGCGAGTTCGTGCAGTGCGACATCGACACGGTAGGAAGCGACAGTGCGGCGGCGGATTTTGAAATTCTTTCTATTATGAAGGCGGCTTTGGCAGAAATCGGCGTTACGGACATTACGATTCATGTAAACCACCGCGGCATTTTCAACCGATTCTTGGCGAAATTGGGCGTTGCCGAAAAATCAGAGGATATTTTGCGCTCAGTTGACAAGCTCGCAAAGGTCGGCGAAGAAGAAGTCAAAAAAGAACTCGTTGAATTCACTGACTCAGAAGAAAAAGCGGCTGAAATTTTGAAATACATCGCGGGCGCGGGCGATTTTGAGTCAACGCTTAAAATGATTGAAGAAATGAGCGGCGGCGAAAGCGAAGACTCGCTCCGTATGCGCGAAATCTATGAAATGATGAAAGCGGCAGGAATCGAAGCAACTTATACGCTCGACCCGTCAATCACGCGCGGCTTGGATTATTACACGGGCGTTGTGTACGAGACTTTCTTGAACGCGCTCCCCTCAATCGGCTCGGTCTGTTCGGGCGGTCGCTACGACAATCTGGCAGGTCTTTACACAAAAACGCGGCTTCCAGGCGTAGGTGCTTCAATCGGGCTTGACCGCCTTATCGCGGGTCTCACAGAACTCGGAAAATTGGAATCAAAAGGAAGCTACCTTGACGCAGAAATCTTCTGCATGGACAAGAACCTCGTCGTGCTCTATCAAAAGGTCGCGGCGGAACTCAGAAGCAAGGGCGTAAAAGTCGAAGTATTCCCCGAGCCAAAAAAGATGAACCAACAGTACGCCGTCACTGACGCAAAAAAAATCAAGTGGGGAATCTTGATTGGCTCAAACGAAGCCGAGAAAAACGCCGTCACGCTCAAAAATTTGCAAACGCGCGAACAGTTTGTGGAAATCAGCGTGGAAGAAGCGGCAAAGAAGATTCTCACTGCCTAACACAATGAGGCTGCCCAAAATAACGGACAGCCTTTTTTTTTTAATTCAAACATAAAATTTTCTTTGAATTATTTTAAAATCTATATTATAATTCTTTTCATTAAGCGTTCCATTATTGAATGATTCAGCATACGAGGGAGCTTTACATGAAAAAGAAAGACAGTCATATAAAGAAAATCTGTATCACAAAACCTACTTCACTTCTGTATAGGGGGGGGGCAAGTAATTTTCTTATTGTTCTCCATATATCGAACTCATACCATTCTTCATCAGGCTGTTTCGAGTAATGGGGAATAATAAATGACGAAAGACGCATTTTATTCATTTTTCAAAACGATTCCGAAAGCCGAGCTTCACTTGCATTTGGAGGCGGTAATCAGCAAGGGAACGATTCGTCGCTTTTATCTGAGAAGGCACCCCGAACTGACGAGCGAGCAGGCAGACGCGAAAATCCAAACGAATTTATTCTCCTATTCTGACTTGGACGGATTTATCAAGTCGTTCATCGAAATTCAGAATTTGTACGATTCGCCCGCTGATTTTGACTATGTGTTCGCCGATTTGCGCGATTATCTTGTGCGGAACGGCATTGTGTATGCGGAAGTCTTCGTGGCTCCGAGCGCATTCATTAAAAAGGGTTTTGCGTTTTCCGAATTGGTGGAGATTTTTCATCGCAATATCGAAAAGATTAAAAAAGAAACGGGAATCACGGTTCGGCTTTTAGTCGATGTGTCGCGCACATTCGGCGCGGAAAATGCGGAGCAGAATTTACAACTCGTGCTTGAAAACCGCTCATCTGACATCATCGGAATCGGCTTGGGCGGCTCTGAGATAAAAGGTCCTGCAAATCTCTTCGGCGATGTGTTCAAAAAGGCTCGCGATAACGGGCTTGTAACGGTGGCGCACGCGGGTGAGGATGTCGGCCCAGAATCCGTGTGGGATACGATTGACATTCTGCACGCTTCGAGAATCGGGCACGGCATTTCTTCTGTTCAAGACGAACGCCTCATGCAAACGCTCGCCGAGCGCAAAATCCCGCTTGAAATCTGCATTACGAGCAATGTGTTCACCAAACGCTATGTCAAACAGATTTCTTCGCACCCCGTACACACTTTCTTTGACAAGGGCATCATCATCACGCTGAATTCGGACGACCCGCTCTTTTTCGGCTCGGAACTTTTAAACGAATACTGGAACGCCTACAGCGAACTCAAATTCAGCCTCGAAGAATTAAAGCAAATCGTGCAGAATTCATTCACCGCCTCGTTTATGACCGAATCTGAAAAGAAAAAGTTCCTTTCCGATGTGGATTCTGCGTGGAAAAAACACAAGGCAGAAACTACACAAAAACGCACACATACTGATTTCCGCAAGTTTTTTATGCAGGTCGCTGTGATTTTTACGGTGGCGTTCGTTGTGGCAAGCGCGGTGGTGATTCGTATGTCTGCGCGGCGCACCTTTGAGCGCACTGCCAGTGAGGATTTGGCACAAGTTCAGCAGAATATGATATTGCGCTTTGAGGAAGGCTTTAACGAACAGCTCTCTCTTGCACTCCAGATGGCGAAGTCACCGCTTATCGTGCGCTACTTTGAAAATCCTGCCGACACAACCCGCCGTGCCGATGCATTTGCGGAAGTGGCGGCGTATCAAGATTCGTTTTTAAGCAAATTGTCGTTCATGATTAACGATATTGATTTGCGCTATTACGCGAACGGCGAAGAACTCTATGTAATGGATAAAACCGCCCCTTCGAGTGCCTGGTATGTGGGCATTATGCAAACCAAAAAACCCTATGAGTTCAATGTAGACTACGACATCGGGCTCAAGCAGACATTTTTGTGGCTCAATTGCGTGGTGCGGAATGCAGAGGGAGATTCACTTGGGCTTATCGGCACAGGCATTCCGCTGACGGGCTTCATCGAAACAATGTATTCGCATTTGCCAAAAAATTGCACGATGTATTTATACAATACGGCTCTTGAAACAACTGGTTCGACAGAACTCCGTCATATCGAAGAAAAAACGCCGATTACACAGGTTGTTCCCGCATTTGAAGGGCGCAACGCGGAACTTTTGGGCACAGAAAGCCGTTTCGTGTCACGCGGTAAATTCGTGTACGCGATTTCGCCACTTGGTGACATCGGTTGGAACATTCTCTTATCGCGCGAGTATTCGACATCTGCATTTTTTACGGATGCGGCACTTCCCTTTGCGGTGAGTTTGGTGCTGTTCGTGATTTTTGGCGGCGGTTTCCTTTTGTTTTTCCGCATTTATTCCCTTCGTTTGACTGGTCGCACAGCGGGCAGCACTTTGCGCGATGAAATTCAAAATCTTATGGTTTCCACAACGGAAAATTCCGCGACGAGCCAAGAGCAGAGCGCGGCGGTCAAAGAAATCGTCATCACAATGGAAGACAACACGGCTCTAAGCGAAAACATCTCGCAGAAAATCAAGGATGTGGCAAGTGTGGCGGGAAAGACGCGTGGCAATGTGTCTGAGGGCATCGCGCTTCTTTCGGAGAATGTACAGCAAATGCGTGAGATTGCAAAAGCGAACGAACAGACAATCGAGGGCATTAAATCGCTCGGCGGAAAAATCGAAAATATCTGGGATATTGTCTCGCTCATCAATTCTGTCGCCGACCAAGCAAAAATCATCGCGTTCAACGCGGAACTGGAAGCGAGCAGCGCGGGCGAAGCGGGAAAGAATTTCCACATTGTTGCCTCTGAAATCCGCCGTCTTGCGGACGGCATTATCGACGGCACAAAGGAAATCAAGCAGCAGATTACCGAAATTCAAGAAAGCTCTGACAGGCTCATTTTGGCGAGCGAGAGCGGCACGGAGAAAATCAAGGCAGGCGTTACGGGAGCGCAAACGCTTTCCGCCCGATTCGACAGCATACAAATGGCTTCGGACATCACGGCAGACAGCGCGGGCGACATCACCACGATTATCCAGCAGCAGGCTCAGGCAAGCGAGCAGATTCTTATCACGCTCAAACAGATTGCCTTTGGTGTAGAAAACTTCTCGCAGGCAACGGAACAGATTTCCGCTTCGGTGGCAAAACTCGACACGATTGCTAGCGAGCTGAATAAATAAACAGCAGACTTAAAAGTCTTTGTTATAAAGGAGTTTCAAACATGAAGAAAAAACTCATTTCACTTTCGTTCAAGCAGATTTTGTTGATTGTGCTTCCGCTCGCAGTGGTCGCATCATTCACCTGCTTTTCGTTCACGAACATCATCAGTGACATCATTACTGCGGATACCACGCGCTACATTGCAAGTCAGGGCGACAAGGTTGAATACGAGGTGCGGCTGGCGTTCGAGCCGCCTATTTTTGCACTCAATACGGTTGCAGAGAATGTGAGTCGTCATTCTGCACGGTCGGACATCAACTCAGTTTTAAAAGCGACTGCATCTCAGTACCCACAGTGCGCGGCATTCTACTTTGGCACGGCACGAGCTATGTCAAACGGTGGCTATCAGATGACGAGCGATGACTGGGAAGCCCCCAAAGGTTTTGAACACACTGAACGCCCGTGGTTTACAGGCGCAGTTTCTGCAAGCGGCGAGGTGTTTTCAGGCGAGCCGTACATGAATTCACGGAATGGAAAAATGTGCATTTCATTTTCTCGTGCCATTTATGACAGTGATGACACTCTTATCGGCGTGGCGGGCTGTGACCTCGTGCTTGATAAACTCTCTGAAATCTTAAGCGATTTGTACATTTCCCCGAACACAAAGACTTACATTGTTGACCAAAAAGGTCTCTACCTCACGAACGAAATCAGTTCTGCTATTATGACTCGCTCCTATTTCGATGACGCCGAATTTGATACGCGCGTTCATAACGCCACGACGATGCTTGAGAACATTTCTCTGAACGCAATGGATGGAATCGGGGAAGGCTTTGTTGAGAAAGGCATTTTCTACACATGGCGAAAAATTGCAAACGCGCCCTGGTTTATCATTATGCAAGGCCCGACTTCTGACTTTACAGGGTCATTCTCATTCTGGATGAAGGTCATTGCCGCCATTGTTACCGCGCTCATTTTAGGCTGTGTCGTTCTGAACGCTTATCTGCAAGAAAAAACGAACCGAAGAGAAGCGAAGGTCGGTGAACAGCTCATCACCGAAGTGCAGACCCTCGTTGTCGCCGCAAAGGAAAATGCCGCAACGAGCCAAGACCAGAGCGCGGCGGTCAAAGAAATCGTTGCCACGATGACGGACAACAACGCGCTTTCAGAAAATATTTCCAAAAAAATCACGGATGTTTCGAGCGTGGCGCAGAAAACGAGTTCCGATGTAAGCGACGGCGTGAGCTATCTTGCCGAGAATGTGCAGAAACTCCGCGAAATCGCCGATGCCAACACGCAGACAATCGAGGGAATCAAGGCACTCGGTGGAAAAATCGAAAATATCTGGGACATCGTAACGCTCATCAACTCTGTCGCAGACCAAGCAAAAATCATCGCGTTCAACGCGGAACTGGAAGCGAGCAGCGCGGGCGAAGCGGGAAAGAATTTCCACATCGTTGCGACCGAAATCCGCCGCTTAGCAGACGGTATTATCGACGGCACAAAGGAAATCAAGGAGCGAATCACAGAGATTCAGCAAAGCTCCGACAGACTTGTGCTTGCGAGCGAAAGTGGCACGGAAAAAATCAACGAGGGCGTTGCGGGCGCGGCTTCACTTTCCGAACGATTTGAGAGCATCAAGAACGCTTCTGAAGTGACAGCAACGAGCGCAAGCGACATCACCACGATTATTCAGCAGCAGTCAACGGCGAGCGAGCAGATTTTGATTACGCTCAAACAGATTGCGGCGGGCGTAGAGAATTTCACGGCGGCAACGGAAAACATTTCAACCACGTCACAGAACCTCAAATCAATCGCCGAAGGCTTGAACACGCGTTCCGAAGAGCAGAGCTAGTAAGGGAAAGGCAAACAAAACTCGAGGAGGAGTAGTATATGATAAAATTCAATCTCAAAGAAATTTCGCCAAAAATGTTTGTGGGGAGCGTCATTCCTCCTGCTATCGTCGCGTTGTTTGCCTGCGCTGCTTTTTCGCTTGTAAACACAAGCATTGTCAAAAAAAATGTAACGGCTGCCACACATGCCAGCATGTACAAGCTAAAGGGTGAAATTCAGGGCGTTTTGCAGCCAAACATGGATAAAATGAGCAACTGGCAGTCAATCGTTCAAGAAGTTCACGAAGAAAAGGCACTTTCGTGGGTTATGAAAGGAATCTCGAAAGATTTGGCAAGCGACACGATGTTTTATTATGCCACACGAATTTCCCGCTTCAAGAAAGATGGATTCTTTTTAAATAATGTCGGCTGGACTCCGAGCGATGACTGGGAGCCTTCAAGCCGTGACTGGTTCAAACGGGCAGTCGAAAACAACGGTCTTTTTACCTTTACTGAGCCGTACATTGACGATCGAACGGGAAAAACCTGCACAACTTTTTCACAGGCGGTCAAAAATTCTAACGGAACACTGCTTGGAGTTGCTGGAATGGATGTAATGCTTGACGAACTCTCAGACTTTGTGCGCGCTTCATCAATTTCAAAAAACTCAAATGTATATATTCTTCTTTCGGACGGTCGCTATCTCACAAATCCAGACAGCGCAAAAATCATCAACGAAAACTATTTCACTCCTGAAAAAGAAAAAGAATTGCTTAAGGCTGGCTTTTCAAAAGAAGTATTATTGGATAAAAACGAAAAATCATTTATTTACGGCGATAACTTTTATGCAGTTATGCAAATTGGAACATCTCCGTGGTTTATTTTTGCAGAAGGACCAGTTTCAGATTTTAGCGAAGGCTTCAAGCGGAATATGATTTTCATCCTCGCGGTCATGCTTTTGCTTGGAGGGGCAAGTGCCTTAGTCAATGTGCAACTTATCGGCTCTTTGCGCGGAAAAGAAAGGCTTGTTGCCCAAAAACTTTCGGCGGAAATTCAAAATCTTGCCGTCTCTTCAAAAGAAAATGCGGCTACATCGCAAGACCAAAGTGCTTCCGTAAAAGAAATCGTTGCCACTATGGAAGACAACACGGCGTTAAGCGAAAACATCTCGCAGAAAATCAACGGCGTAACGCAAGTGGCTTCAAAAACAAATGAAGATGTTGCAGAGGGCGTTGCCTATCTCGAAGAAAATGTCAACCAACTCAAAGAAATCGCTTCTGCAAATCAAGACACCATCGACGGAATCAAATCGCTCGGTGACAGAATCGAAAACATTTGGGATATTGTCTCGCTCATCAATTCTGTCGCAGACCAAGCGAAAATCATCGCGTTCAATGCGGAATTGGAAGCGAGCAGTGCGGGCGAAGCGGGAAAGAATTTCCACATCGTCGCAACCGAAATCCGCCGCTTAGCCGACGGAATCATTGACGGCACAAAGGAAATCAAGACGAAAATCACGGAAATTCAGCAAAGTTCGGATTCACTCATTCTTTTGAGCGAAAGCGGAACAGAAAAAATCCAAAAAGGTGTTCAGACGGCTTCTGCCCTTTCGGAGCGATTTACGAGCATCAAAAATGCGAGCGAAATCACGGCGGAAAGCTCTCAGGAAATCACCACAATCATACAGCAACAGGCAATGGCAAGCGAGCAGATTTTAATCACGCTCAAACAAATTGCAAGCGGAACGGAAAGTTTCAGTGCGGCAACAGAAAATATCTCCGCCGCCTCTCAGCAATTAAAGAGCATCGCGGAGGATTTAAGTAAATGAAACCAATCAAAAAAATAATGGAGGTGAAGACGCATGAATGAAGAAATAGTTGAAAAAATCGCAGAAAATACAGGAAGCGAGTCAGAGACAGCCGAAGAAAAGAAGCTTACGACATGGCTCATTTTCTCAATCGCAGAAAAAAAATATGCCGTCCGCTCGCGGGATGTGCTTGAAATTATCCGCGATGCTTCTGTCTACAAACTTCCCTTTATGCCACCGTACATCGAGGGGGTTATGAATCGCCGGGGCGACCCGTTCACGGTCATAAATCCCCGACAGCTGATTGGGGAAGACGACACCACGCCTCCAAAAGAGCCGCTCTTCTTAATCCTAAAGCGGGATGATGACCAGCTTTCAATCCATATTTCCGACATTCTCTTTTTTACTGACATGGCAGAAAGCGACTTGAACTTGATTCCCGGTAACAACGAGGAAGGCTTTTTTATCGGAACGCTCGGATATGGCGGAGAAGAAATTCCTGCCATGAACATGAACGCATTTGAGACACTCATAAGGAAAGACCTTGGATTCGCTTAATCATTTTACCTGTATTGCATACGATACCGTTGATTTTCTCATTCAGTCAAAGTCGGTTCTCTTTGGCGTGTTTCTTGATGTTGAAAAAAACGAAAAAAATATCGTCTTCAACAGAGAGACGCTTCCGCATATCCACATCGGAGAACTGCTTGAAAAGCAATTCAACTGTGCACGCACGGGGGACTGTAATGTCGTGCTCGTCATGCGGATTCAGGATTTCATAAAAGAAGTGCGGAAAGACATCATTAACTACACGAACACGGCGTTTCCTGCGAGCGGGAATTTTGCCCTTTCCGTGAACACTTCAATTTCAAGCAAAATCATCGATACTTCAAATCTGAGGCTTTTGCCACTCGGAATCCGAGACCAGCAGGCAAAGTGCGGCGTATCTGCAATCGGTTTTTCTTTGGGCGGAAAGAACGGGACAATTTTGAGAAAACAGATTTTAATTTCACCCGATTACCTTCTCAAAAAATTCTTTTCCACAGGGCTTATAAAATCGAGTGAATGATGGAGCCGAAAAAATGAAAATCATACTTGCTGATGATTCTGCTGTAGTCCGCGCGATTTTCGAGCAGAATCTTAAAAATTATCCGAATATTCACATCATTTCATCTGTCTCAAACGGAAAACGGCTTGTTCAAGCGGCAAAAGAATCGCTTCCAGACGCGCTTGTTGCCGACAGCGATATGCCCGAAGTCGAAGGAAGCCAAACGCTCATTTTCCTTTCAAGAGAACTGGGCGTTCCTGTCGTTATTCTCACCGAGCAAAATGGGCAAAACGCACAAAAATTCTCAAATTCAGTGAGTTTTATCGAAAAGCCGCCTTTAAATTCGTATACAAAAGAATTTTTTGACTCTCTTGTCGAAAAATTAGCGAATCTCACGGAAAACCGTCCTAAAAAAGATTCATCTCATTCAGAACGGGCATTTTCTGGAAAAACCGCTGATTTTAAAATCCTGTGCTTGGGAGCCTCTACTGGCGGTCCTACGGCAGTGAGCGATGTCTTAAAGGGCCTGGGGAACAATTTCCCGCTTCCGATTCTCTATGCCCAGCACATTGAAATCGGGGCTGACAAGGCGATGGCCCAGTGGTTCTGCTCGGTCTGCCCGAACATCAAAATAAAACTTGCAGAAGATGGCGAAGAAGCAAAAGCCGGCACGGTCTACATGGCTCCCGCCGACAAGCATCTTGTCATTGAATATGTAAAATCAAACGGAAATCCGGTTCTTTCTTTGAGCAACGAAGAGCCGGAACGATTTTTGCGCCCTGCCGTAAACAAACTGTTCCGCTCTGCATCAAAACTCTACGGCAAAAACTGCCTTGCCCTGCTCCTTACGGGAATGGGTCAGGACGGTGCGGAAGGCTGCAAAATGATTTTGGACAAAGGCGGCTACACTATCGTTGAAGACAAATCAACCTGTGTGGTGTTTGGAATGCCTCAGGCGGCGATTGAACTGGGCGGCGCAAAAGAAATCTTGCCTCGCCCAGAAATTCCAATTCGAGTGAATGAATTAGTGAGGAAAGATGGAACTGAATAATTTTTCGCTTTCACCAGAAGAACTTGCCTCATTCATTTCGTTTATTACGCTGCAAACAGGCATTATTCCGCGTGAAAGCCACAGAAGTGGCATAAAATCATTTATCGAAAAAACTCTCTCAGAAAGAGCGTCCACCGTAGCCGAATACAGAAAGCAGCTTGCCATAAATCCAACTCTTCTAACGGAGCTCATAAACGCAAGCACGGTAAACGAGACCTATTTTTTCCGCGAAGAAAAACAATTCCAGTTTTTAAAGGACAGCATTTTCCCGCAATGGAGACTTTTAAATCCTCATACGCCGCTCAGAGTCTGGAGCGCGGCATGCTCCTATGGCGAAGAAGCCTACTCAATCGCACTGCTCGCACAGCACTGTAATGTGGGCGTTCAGATTACGGCATCGGACATCAATTCAGAAGTTCTGGAGCACTGTAAAAACGGAGTGTTCTTGGACGGCTCAATCAGGCAGGTGGACGGCGTTTCCTTTAAGAATCTTCTTCTTCCCTATCAGCGACAAGACCGAAAAGTCGCATTTTCTCAGGAAATCAAAAACTCGATTCAAACGAGAAAAATCAACCTTGCGCAGATTGACCTTCCGACGACCGAAGTATTTCTTCCCAAAAATCAGGACATTGTTTTTTTGCGGAATGTGTTCATCTATTTCAGCCCGGAGCTTCGCGCGAAAATTTTGCGGACAATCGCAGAAAAATGCCTTGCAGAAAACGGAATTCTCTTCGTTTCCATGAGCGAAATTGCACAACTTGATTCTACGCTCATACCGCCCTCTCTTGAAAAAGTCATGGACGGAAGCGTGTTTTATTTTCATAAAAAATCCTCAAAGACAGGAGATGTGAATGGCAAAAATTTCTAGTGACATCACCGAAAGTTTTGTTGAAGAAACATCAGAACTTTTGGAACAATCAAAAAAAGATGTAATACAATTAAAGAACACTCAAAACGATGAGTCAACGCTTCAAAACCTGTTGCGGAATCTTCACACAATCAAGGGGAACTCGCGTATGCTCGGCTTCCTTACGATTGAAAAGCTCTCCCACGCCCTTGAAGATATTTACAAAAGCGTAAAGGACGGGCAGGTCAAAAATTCAGACCGACTCGTAAAACTGGTCTTTGCCGTCGCGGATAAAATTCAGGAGTGCGTAAAATCAATCAAAAAGAAAGGCACCGACGAAAACGACATCGATTTGTATCTTCAGTATTGCGACAAACTGGCTGCGGGCGAACTCATCGATGTGGAGTTGCTTCTTGCGGAAATCAACAAACAGGGAGAAAGCGACCTTGAAGACGATGATGAAGAAGATGGCGGGAATGTAAGCGACATTCAGTCAATCCGAATCAAAATCTCCCGCATAAATGAAATCATCACGGCGTTCGATACGATGATTACGCGGGAATTCCACTTGAAGCATCAGCTCGACGAGTTGCAAAAATACGAGGAGCAGACGGGAAATCACGAGCTTTCAAAAATCCGAAAGCAGTTTGAGTCCGACATCTACGCGCTTGAAACTTCGATTTTCAGCGTGCAGGAACAGGTTTTTGACCTCAGAATGCTTCCCATCAGCATCGTTTTAAAGCCGCTTGAAAACACCATTGCCCTTGAAAGCATGAACCTCGGCAAAAAAGTAAATTGCGTGATTCCAAGCTCGGACATTGCCGTCGACAAAGTGATTCTTGAAGAACTCGGCGACATTCTCATGCACTTAATCCGAAACGCCCTCGACCACGGAATTGAAAGCCCCAAAGAGCGCAATGCGGCAGGAAAGAGCGAAACGGGCACGATTACCATCAGCTGCGTGCGCGAGACAAAAAACATTGAGTTAAAAATTTCTGACGACGGGCGGGGCTTGGATTACGAAAAAATCAGAAACAAGGCACTTTCGCTCTATCCTGAGCGCACAGACGAAATCACAAATATGGAAGACCGCGAGTTGTCGCAGTTTTTGTTCCAGTCAGGATTCTCCACAAAAGAAAAGGTCACGGAGCTTTCTGGGCGCGGTGTCGGTCTTGATGTGGTTTGGTCAAACGTCGAAAAAATCAAAGGTCGAATCAAAATCGAAAGCGAAGCGGGAAAAGGCACATCGTTTATTCTCTATCTTCCGCTTTCACTTTCAACATTGCAGGGCTTGTTCGTCTATTCAAATCAGGACAAATACCTCATTCCCTCACAGCACATTGTTGACATCATCTACCGCAAAAAGAGCGAGTACATCACCTTGCAGAATCAGAGCTATCTCAAACTTTCAGACCAGCTCATTCCGTGCTTTTCACTTTCTTCGCTTTTTACCGACCAAAAGGGCGTTGTCTATCAGGACGCGGACTCGATTCTGATTGCCGAATACATGGAGCAGCGAATTGGAATTATCGTCGACCAAGTTCAGCAGTATGTGAGCCTTGTCGTAAAACCGCTTCCCGCCGCATTCAAAAATTTTTCGATTTTGCAGGGAATCGTTTTTGACGAGCATTATGACATCGTTCCGATTCTTCATGTTCCCGACATTCTCAAAAAATTCAAGTCGCTCCGCGGCTACGACATCAAAAAATACGAGGCTGCGACCAAAAAACGCACCATCCGCATTCTTGCGGTTGATGACTCGGAAACAACGCGCACCATCGAACGCTCGATTTTGGAAAGCGCCGATTTCAGCGTTGACACTGCCGTTGACGGAATTGACGCGCTTGAAAAGGCAAAGGCAAAACAGTACGATCTTGTCATGACCGACAAGGATATGCCACGCATGACGGGTCTTGTTCTTCTCGACAATCTTCGCCGTATGGAGCAGTACGCAAATGTTCCTGTTGTTGTTGTTTCAGCCGACCAAAGTCCCAAGACACTTGAAGGATTCAAGGCACTTGGGGCAAACGCGATTATTTCAAAAGCAGACTTTGAGCGAAGCCGCCTCATCGGCACAATCAAAGGTCTTTTGGGGGAGTAAGGAAACATGGCAAAAAAAATTCTGATACTTGAAACTTCGGTCACGATACAAAAACTGTTCACGACGACGCTCGATTCTGACGATTACACGCTCCAGTTCTCAGCCGACGGAAAATCTGCCGTCTATGACTTGTTTGAATTTCAGCCTGATTTGCTACTCATAAACTCCAGCATCGAAAATCCAAAAAGTTTTGAAATCGTCAGGCTCGTTCGCTCTATAAAATGCTTTAAGGAACTGGCAATCGCCCTCTACTCCGCTTCACCATCTCCATTGGACGAAAGCTTTGCGCTTGAATGTGGGGCGACGACCTTTGTCCGCCTTGAGCAGAAAACGCTTGTTTTGAATGTTGATGAACTCGCGCAGCTTTCCGCCCCCAGAATCGACAAGTCAGACCTTTTGCAGCTTAAAAAGAATCTCGATGACGGCTTTCTTTTCTTGCGCTCGTCACAGGTTTCGTTTGAAAGCGCATACAAAAATGCGATTCTTACAAAACTCGGCACACTCACAAACCAAATCGAAAGCATTGAGGAAATGGTAAAATCGTTCTTGCTTTTGATTGCGGAAATTTCTGAAGTTCCGATTGCAGGACTGTACATTGTCGAAAATGACGGTCCGCACGGATATTATGTCGTCTCGGAAAATATCGGCGAAAAGGAAATTGCGGATTTTTTGAGTGTCTGCGCCACAGATTTTGAGAAAATTCTTCCCGATTACAACGCCTCAAAAATAAACGCAAAGCAACTTGAAAGCTCCCCAGCGATGAACAGATTTTTCAATAAAGATGTTCAGCTTTCAAGCTACGAGACAGAGCCATTGCACACAAGCGATGAAAGCGAATATTTTGGAAGCGTTCATATCGTTTCTGACGGAAATATTTCTGGCATTGCCCAAGATTTTTTCACTTTCTGCGTAAAGAGTGTCGGCGATATTTTTTCAAAAGCACTCATCGTCGAAAAGAAAATCTTTTTTGAAAAACGAATCCGCCGCGCGTTCAGCCGCTTTGTTCCCGCTCAGGTAATCGACAGCCTTGTTGAGCAGACTGACGAAAATGACGAATCGGTGGGGGTCGGCGAAACGAGAACGGTGGCGATTTTGTTCAGCGATATTCGCTCGTTCACAAACATAAGCGAGCGCAACAAGCCTGATGTTTTGGTCGCGTTTTTGAACCGCTACTTTACCGTCATGGTTGACATTATCCGAAAGCACGGCGGCACAATCGACAAATTCATCGGTGACGCGATTATGGCAGAATTCGGAACGCCCGTAAGTTATGAGGACAACTGCAAAAGAGCCGTCGCCGCCGCCTGTGAAATGCGCGATGCCCTTGAAACGCTTGAACTCGGAGATTTGGTGCTTCCAGACGGCATGAAATTTGACACGGGAATCGGAATCCATTACGGAGATGTCATCGTTGGCTCAATCGGCTCAAAAGACAAAACCGACTATTCTGTCATCGGTGACAGCGTAAACCTTGCAAGCCGTCTTGAGGGGCTTACAAAAACATACGGGGCGCACATTCTCGTAAGCGACAGCGTTTTTGAAGATGCGGGTGAAGACTCGTTTGCCTTCCGCCACATTGACGATGTTCGCGTAAAAGGCAAGAAAAATGCCGTCCCAATCTATGCGGTTGATAAAAGTGCCGACGAATTTACCCCCGAATACAAGGATTACTATGTAAAAGGCATGGACTTGTACAAAAAGGGAATCTGGAATCTTGCGCGAGACTATTTCCAGAAGGCACTTTCAGAAAGCGAGGGAGACAAGGCTGCCGCCCTTTTGCTTTCCCGCTGCGAAGAATTTATCAAAAATCCGCCCGAAAACTGGGACGGGGCAATCGCATTCAACACAAAATAAGAGCATAAATAGGAGTATGATATGACAACATTCAGATTTTTTGTACCGCTGATTTTTGCAACGACCTATCTCGGCATTTTCTTTCTCCGAGTGTTCCACTACGGCTTCATTTACGAGCGACCGAGCGCAATCATTTTTGAGTGCATTCCCACGGTTGCAATCTCATTCTTTTTGATTGTAAGCTGTGCGCTTGTCGAAAAGCCGATTCTTTCCCGCTTTGACAAAGTGATTAAAAAAGGAAAGAAAGACAAGGCTTCGCTCACAAAAGAAGATGTTGCCACGGCGCTCGATTCATACAAAAAATTCGACATTGCCATTGCCGCAGGAGATGCAATCGGATTTTTGCTTGGGGCTGGCTCTACGGCGATTCTCGAAGCAGTAAAAGGAATTTCCCCGTTTGAGCCACTTGTCTTCATAATCATCGAGCTTCAGAGCGTTGGCGTGGGATTTTTGTGCTACACATTGAATGTCTTTTTGACAAAAAAAATCCTCATGACAAACAAAATGCGAGAAGTCGGAATCGAAGTGAGCAACAATCTTTCCAGAAATCTCACGATTGCTATTGCAACCTGCGTGTATATTTCCCTCATGAACATGATTACCGTCCCCATCAATCTCATAAAACACCCGTCCGAACAGGGATTTTCAAAATTCTTGGTGTATGCGCTCATCGGCGCAGTTCTTACGGGAGCGGTCTGTTTTGCCATCTACTCGCTTTTAATCAGAAAGATCCAAAAAACGGAGCGTGAGACAAGCTCAAAACTCTTGCTCGAAACCGAAACCCTTGCAAACGCAACAAAAGAAAGTGCCGAAACGAGCCAGAATCAAAGCACGGCGGTCAAAGAAATTGTCGCCACAATGCAGGATTCAACCGTCCTCGTCGGAAATATCAGCGAAAAAATTAGGCATGTAACTGACCTTGCAGAAAAATCATGCGAGGCTGTTATGAGCGGACGAGAAGCGTTGCAGAACAATGTAAACGAACTTTTGAGCATAAAAAACACAAATCAGCTCACCATCGAAGGAATAAAAGAACTCAACAAAAAAATCGCAAGCATTTGGGATATTGTGGCGATTATCAATGTTGTCGCAGACCAGACAAAAATCATCGCATTCAACGCAGAACTTGAGGCTTCAAGTTCAGGCGAAGCGGGAAAGAATTTCCACATCGTCGCGACAGAAATCCGCCGCCTTTCGGACAACATCATCGACAGCCTTAAAGAAATCAAGGAACGGATTACCGAGATTCAAAAAACATCGGATTCGCTCATTCTTGACAGTGAAAAAGGAACTCGTCAGATTGATTCAGGCTATGAAAGCATCCAAAGCCTTGAAAGTGGTTTTAAAAGCATTATGGATTCGTCAAACAGCACGGCGGACAGTTCGCACGAAATTCAAGATTATGTCGGTCAGTTTACAAGCTCAAGCGAGCAGATTTTCATTACTTTAAAGCAACTTGCAGACGGAATCGAAAATCTTTCGGCTGTTACGGCAAACATTTCCAATTCGTCGGAAAGTGTCCGCCATATTGCAAGCCTTTTGTAAGATTTACTCGCCGATGACGATGCTTACAAGGGTTTGGTTACAGTTAAACCGCCCGAACTGCTCTCCGTAACTTGAAAAACCGCAGAATTTGGGGAAATAGCGGTCAAATCTGCCAAGCACTTCTTTTACGAGCGATTTTTGATTGAAATAAATCGTGCGCAAAATGCAGTTTACGAGGATAACAGCCCCTGGTTTGGGAATATTCTCACTGATTGATTTGCAGGTTTCATCCGCAATGGTTGAGATTTCGCCCTCTTTGAGAAGTTCGACGAACGAGCCTGGAGTTACTTTGCAGTACATGTTCATCGTTCCGTCTTCGTTGAAGCCAGCGATTGACGAAATGTACATGTCGCCATACAGCCGACGCCCGAACGGATAGACTAACTGCGCGTTGTTTACTTCCTTTTCGCTGATTCCAAGCACTTGGGCATAGCGTTTTTGGGGAACTTCGCCGTCAATGCTGATGATTTTTCGGGTATGGGTGTCGGCATCGGTGATTTTCATGAGTTTTCCGATTGGCGTAAAGAGATTTTCCTTGCGGATGTCGAATTTGCACCGTGTACGCACAAACAGAAGTACTGCTCCCTCTGTCGCAACAGTTCCGTTGTATGAAACATAGGTCTTTTTGAACTGCAAGTCATCTCCCGCGCTTCCGCCCGCAAGGATAAAATTTTCGTTTTTGATGATTGCATAAAAAAGAGCGGTCAATGTTTCTTCTGCATTGCAAAGACCGTTTACAAAGCAGAGCGCAAATGCATCGTTGTGGCAGTCAGGAGTGCCTGGATTGATGCCGATTTTGCGGGCAGCATCCTCAACGGTTTTGACTCCGAAGATGTTGAATTTTTCGACATTGCTGATGAGTACGCCTGAAACCCATGTTCTGTCGCAGGAAAGTGCTGTGGCGACAATGGAATGTTGGACAAATCCCTCGCCGTTTAAAATTTCGCCTGAGGTAGAACAGCCGATTACTTCACAATCTGGATAACGCTCTTTGAGCATGGTAGACAAGACTTGAAAATCATAATTGACAGAAGCAAAAAAGATGAGTGCAATGTATTTGTTCGTGGGAGAAAGTTTTCGAGAGATTTCATTGACCGCATCTGAGACAATCGGATTGTATGATATGGCTGTATCCTGTTTCATATTTCTATTATAGCACCGAACTGTGAAAAGGCAACATAAATATAGAGAAAGAAGAGTGAGAAAGAGACAGACAGACTTTATTGTAGCTCTTTTTTCGCTTTTTCGGCTTTGAGTTTGTTTGAATACACGTTCACCGCGTTTGAAGGAACCCAGCCGTCCTCAAGCGCGTACCATAATTCTTGGGTGTCATCGACGAGCACCGTACAGTTGCCTTTGATTTCGTAGATTTCGCCCTTACGGAACGAGGCGATTGTCTCAAATTCGTAGCCTGCTTCTTTTCGGCACGCCACATACGGGGCAGAAACAAGCGCCCATTCAATGCGCGGGGAAAGGGCTTCAGGCGCGATATTCTGCATTTCAAGCTGCCCGTCGTTTTTTTTGCACGAGAAGAAAATCACACACAACGCAAGGAAAATCAGTTTTTTCATTTTTTGCTTGCGACCCATTTCATAACGGCGGGATAAATAAGCATGTCCGAGTCCACGAAACTGAGCGTGGGAATTTCCGCGGGGAACGCCCATTTGTATTCGGTGTGTTCGGTGAGCGTGTATTTTTGCGCGATGCCGTCGTGTGGCACGGTGATTTCGTAGGCGTGAAGCGCGACTTGCTGCTCGTTGTGCACAAAAAATGTCTCGGTTATTTTCTCGCCGACTTTCACTTTTACGCCGAATTCTTCTTCAAATTCACGGACGATTGCTTCTTCGTCGCTCTCCCCTTCTTCCACTTTGCCACCAGGGAATTCCCAGCGGTTTCCCATCTGCCCCGTGGGGGTTCGGTGCGCGACCAGTATTTTTTCGCCGTCAAAAGCGATGCATGCGATGGATGTTTTTGCCATATAATAACTCCACTGTACTGGAAAAATTGCCCTGTGGGTCCCAGCGACGACAAAAAGCAAGGACTCCCCCTACGAGGGTAGCCCCTCACTTTTTGTCTGCGTCCCACAGGTCAATTTTTCATTTCATTGACTTTTATGTCAAAAAATCTGTCATAAAGATTATAGCATATTCTCAATTGTTAAAGAATAGTTCTACTCCTTCCAACAGCCCTTTCGCGCGTTTTTTGAGGGATTCACTTTGGGTGTCGCTCCATTCGTTTCCAAGCTCAATGTCAACGGTGGGAATCGTGCTGTAGCTCGTTTGTGTTAAATCGACTTCCATTTTTCCGCCGTTGTACACAGTGAATTCTTGATTTGAAAGCCCCTGAACCAAACAGTCGCCCAAGCGTTCGCTCTCCTGCCAATGTTTGCTCACATTCGGAAGATTTTTGATTCCGTCGGGGATTGAACAGTAGAACACGCCCTTGTCTTCTTTTGCATTGTCGCCGTCAAAGTGAATCGCAATGTGAATCTGTGCGCAATTGTTTGCGATGACCGTGCGGGCAACATTGTCAAACTGCGTGTCAGAAGAATCGCGAATCATGAGCACATCGTAGCCCGCGCCCAAAAGCAAGTCTTTAAAAAGCCGCGCCGTGCGCATATTCACTTCGGCTTCCGTTTTTCCGTCCTTAAAAACAATGCCGTCGCTCACGGCAGTTGACTCAACTGCGCCCGCCGCCGTAGTTCCGCCCGTGACTTTCGTGGATTTGTCGGGGTGGGAATAAGTCTTCACTTTTGAGCCGCCCTTCGTTCCGTGCCCCGCATTCACCGCTACCACAAGATTTTTTCGGTTCTTCGTGGCTTTGTACAAAACCGCCTCGCCCGAGTTGATTTTTGAGAATTCGGCGAAGTGCCATTTCGGGTTCAAAGAAATGCGGGTATCGGAAAATGTGCCGTCATCAGAGAGAAGTTTTGCCTTTGAAAGGAGCGAAAGCCATGTTTCTCCCGTTTTTCGCTTCATTTCAAGCGTGTTGACACTCACGGAATTCGCATTTACGGGCTGTAATGTTCCCTCGCCGTCCGTTTCGTCAAAATAGTACGAGCCGAGCGCGCTTATCACATAGTGCTTTCCGTTCACCTTGCCGAGATACAAAAAGACATGCCCGGGAAATCCCATGAGCGTACCTGGCTCAACGGAAGAAAGCAGGGAATTCTTTTTGGAAAGCGGCACGCCTTCAAAATCAACCGTTTTTCCGCTCATGGCAAGCTGGCTTCGGCTATTTCGCGCAAAATTAAAGCCAAAACAGCGGAAAATGCTCATGACATATTCCGAGCAATCGCGGCTTTCGCTCATGCCGCCCCAGCCGTAGTGTTTTCCGAGCGTTTTAAATGCCAGAGTGAGCGTGTTTTCCGCTGTGTAATCGAGAAGCCCGCGCGTGCAGCACGAAACGGGAAGCGAAGCGTAGGCTGTTCCGAGCGTGCCGTCGGCTTTTCGGAACGGGATTTCCACGAGATAATTCGCATACGGCTCGCGGTCTAAAAAAGAGCCGATAGTTTCGGCACGGCTCCAATCCGCCGTAAAAAGATAGGTTCCCATAAAGAGAGGAAGTGCGCCATCAAAATCAACCTGCGCCCGATTCAAAATGTAGTCGGTCGGCAAAAAAAAGCAATCGTCCGTCACCGTGACAAACTCGCTTTGTTTTTTTGAAGCATAGTCGAATCGGCGGTTGAATTCTTCATCGGAACAAAACGCAACATCAGAAGCATGCATCCAGCCCGTGCAGTACGAAGTTTTCACATAGAGAAACTGCTTGCTCTTGCTTTCCCAGAGCACAAGGACAGGCTCGTTCATCAGAATTCCCGAATTCTGCGCGATGTCGTCGTACCAGTATTCTTTGTCTTCGGTGTAAAAAGTGTCGTCGGGAATAACGCGGAGATTTGAGCGGCGCGTGCAAATTGCCTTGCGCACAGGGTAATCTTTTTGCGCAAGCTCCTCGTTTTTCGGCTTTCCGCCCATAAAATAATTCATCGACTCAAGCCCCGCGTGATTCATTTCCTCAAAGATGGCGCGCCAGTCTTTTTGTAAGACGACTTTGATTTCCTCGCCCGATTTTCCCTGCACTTTTTTGTACCACACGGAAGATGCAGGGTATCGTTGTATGCCGCTTCTGATTTCGAGGGCGGTCATCACGGAATCATATTTTCGCAAGTCGGACACAATCGCAAAATCGGAGTCGGCAGGAAAACGCACGCTCACGACGGCGCGATTCCAGGCGGCGATTTCTTCACGGCTCATTTTGACTTTGCGCGGATTTTTCGCGTTTTGAATCCAGAAATCAGAAGAAAGCATGTCGCTCGTCACATCGGGAGCGAGCCGAATCAAAGCGGAATCAGATTCCTGCACGGGAGCGAGGGGAGTTGAAGCGCAAGAAACGAGCAAAAAGGAAAGCAACAGAAAATTTCTCACAGAGCAAACGAGGACACAGAGAGATGTTTTTTTCAATGGCAGCATTTCTCTCTGTGGACTCTGAGACTCTGTGAGGAATTTAAAAAGATTTTTCATTCACGCGTACCGTTGGTGAGGAAAGCGGCGACTTCTTTGAGATTCGTGAAGATTTTCCATGCTTTTTCGCGCATTTCGTCATCGGGGGGAATGAGGTCGGGAACCATAATGCATTTTATGCCCGCCGCAAACGCCGAGCGCACACCGTTCGGACTGTCTTCGATTGCCACACATTCAGACGGGGAAAGACTAAGAGAACTTGCCGCCTTCAAATAGATTTCGGGGTCGGGCTTTGAGTGAGCAACCATGTCGCCCGTGGTGATTGTCTCAAAATAATCGAAAATGCCCGCTTCTTTGAGCTGGGGATGCACTTTGACCGCCCGCGTGGAACTTGCCACCGCCAAGCGAAAGCCCGCCTTTTTGAGCGATTTCAAGCACTCGACAACGAACGGCATTTTTTTAAGTCCCTCTTCGTGCCAGACGACATCAAAAAACTCGCCCGCCTTTTCGCGGAACGCAGTCGCCGCTTCTTCGCTCGGAAGATAGTTTTGTAAAAGGCGCGTCGTGTCAGCGCGGCTCCGCCCTACGCACTGCATAAAAATTTCGTCGATATTTGAAAGATTATATTCCGCCGCCACCCGCCGCCAGCAGATTTTACAGACAGATTCCGTATCCAAAAGCACGCCGTCCATATCAAACAAAACGGCCTTAATATGTTCCATGATGTCAGTATATCAAAAAAAGCGCTGAACTTCCACGCAAAAAGAAACGATAAAACACTTTACTGCCAGAAAATGCAAAAAACTGCACTGTGGAACGCAGACGAAAATTAAGGGGTACCCTCGTTTAGGGGGATACCTTGATTTTCGTCGTCGCTGGGACCCGCAGTGCAGTTTTTTGGGTATGTCAGTGAATCCTGTTTTACCGCTTATTTGCCTGTCGCGAGGAAGTCCTGCGTGAAGTAGCGGTCTGGGAGCGGCTGGTCAACCGTGATGTTCACCATTTTGATTGATGATGAGTGACCGGTCTGGACATTCGTCATCACATTTTCCATCGGAACATTGTACACGCGACCATTAGTTCCTGGCATTTTGTTGATTGCCTTGATTTCGTTGATTTTAACGAGTTTGCCTTTTTTGTCGTACATCTCGATGTAAGTCGGAATCCAAGCATCTTTGGTGACATACGAAATGCGGTATGAATACTGGCTTGATTTCGGGTCTTTCGGCGTTGATTTTACGACATACAAATCTTTGAAGTTACCTTTGTCCTCGCTTTCTTTAAGAAGCTCGTGCGTGTCATCAGCGACTTCGCGGGTGCTCATGTCATCGTAAGAAAAATCTGTGCCGACGAATGATTTTCCGCCGTCAGAAGAAGCGACGCGGCGTGTGTTTTTGAGCGACGGGAGATAAATCCATTTGTCGTCGTCCTTGCCGTCATTTTCTTTCTGCAAGAAGCGAGTGTCTTTTACCGAAGCCGGTGACAAGAAAATCATTACGACATCAGAAAGATTGTTTTTGCAGCGACCGTATTCGCCGACATTGCGTGTTTCCTCGACTTTGCCGTTCTTAGACAATGTGAGCTGAACCGCAGCCTTTGTGAAGTCCGGTTTCTGGCGGTCATACACATGCGTCATGATTTCCGTTCCGTCGATTGCGAATGCGCTCGCGCCAACTGCGAATGCTGCCATTACAGCCAAAGTTTTCAAAAGTTTCATAAAAATACCTCCATTGTGGGCGGCTCAACCGCCCGTTATATCCGTTTAAATTTTCAGTTTTCCGTTTTCAACTTCTCTTTGTATGCTTCTTTCTGCTCTTTTGACCACATGAATTTCGGGTCGAAGGCGTTCAAAAGCCCCGGAATCACCGTCATAGCGAGCGTAGAGCTCGTAAACATGACGACCGCGACCAACGCGCCGATGTAGCGCAAGATGATGAAGCGGCTGAACAAGAGCACACAGAAGCCCAATCCGACGGCGATTGCGTTCGTGATGATGCCTTTGCCGCTCGTCTTGAACGTGCGCTTGGTGACTTCCTCGAGGTCGTCGGTGAGCGCGCGCTGTGCCTTGTAGGTCTCCATGAAGTGAATCGTGTAGTCAATGCCGACACCGATTGCAACCGACGCAATGATACTCGTGCACAAGTCAAGCGCGATTCCCGCATAGCCCATGACCATGAAGTTCAGCAAAATCGTAAGCCCGAGCGGAATTGCACCGATAATGCCCGCCCACGGAGACTTGAACGAAAGCGAGATGATGAGGAAGACCATCACGAGCGAGAGGATGATACTCGTCGTCTGGCTGTCCACGACCATTTTCGTCATCGTGTATTCCATTTCGCCGTTGCCCGTCGCCTCAAGCGTGTAGCCTTCGGGGAAATACTTCGCCGCATACGCCTTTGCGTCCGCGATGATTTTTGCCGTGTCGTCGGTTGAATGCGTGCGGAGCTGTACCTGCGTGCGGATTGCCGTCGGCATGGTCATGTTGTTCGCGAACCGCTGAATCTGGTCGCTCGAAAGCAAATACAAATACTGCGTGACCAAATCACCGAGCTCTTCGCGACTTGCGACCGGATATTTTGCGACATCGTACGGAATCTCGTAGTAGTCGATGCCGTTGAAGTTGAGCTGTTTTTCAAGCTCGCTTACGAACTTCTCAACAGTCGCCTTTTTTCCGCCCGCGGCACTGTACGCTGAGTGAAGCCGCTCGAGCATCTGCTGCACCGAGACCGTCTCAGACATGATTCCTTCGGTTGAGTCAGGCACGTTCATTACCTGATTCATGCGCTTGATGAACGTGGTGAATGAAACCATCTTGCCGATTCCGTCATGGTGCGCGAGGAGATATTCCTGCATGCCGTCAACCGCCTTTAAGATTTCGGGGTTGGTAAGCATGTAATACTCTTTTGGCGCTTCGTTTGCTGCATCCGCAGCCCCGCCGGTAGAATCCGTGCCGAATCCAAAATCGTCCGTCGCCGCGCCGAATCCAAAGTCATCACCCGCTCCGCCAAAATCAAAGTCGCTTTCGATTGAATCCGCGACAGACGTGCCGCCACCGAAGTCACCGAAATCAAAGTCGCTCGCAATCTCAGAGGCAGTCGAGTCGCTTGCGTCAGAAGAAAGGGCAGACGGCTCTTTTTCATTTCCGCTTACGATAAGATAGAGCGTGTTTGAGCCGGCAAGGTGCTCGTCAACATAGGTGATGTCCTGTCGGAATTTTGAGTCCGGCGGGAAGTAGTTGACCAGAGCCGTATCGACGACGAGCATCCTAAATCCGATAATCGCCACCACGATGAGAATTGCCGTTGAGACAATCAAGCGCGGTTTTGTGCCCGAGAAGAAGTGGTAGATTGAATAGAGCGTAGAAGATGTTGCTTCTTCTGAAGTTTTTCCGCCCTGTCGCTTGAGCTGCTTTTCGAGGCGCATCTTGATTTTTGTAGAAATTCTGTCCTTATTGCGCCAGTGTTTTCCGACCACGTTAATGGGCGTAACATACAAAAGACACGGAATCAAAGTCATTGAAAGCACGAGCGAGAACACAACGCCCGCCGCCGCGAACACAGAGAATGACTTCAACGGCATAATCGGGCTCGTGATATTCGAGATGAAGCCCGCAACGGTGGTAACGCCCGCAAGCACAACCGCAACCCACACGTCTTTTAAGCCGTATTCGATTGCCTCGGCGTGCTTTTCTTTGGTGATTTCGCCTTCGATTCGGTCAATGCCGATGTAATAGTGAGTGAGCACGTGAATGCCGTACGCAGAGCCGCACGCCACCAAACAGACCGGGATAACGCTTCCGATAATCGTGAAGGTGATTCCGAGCATACACATGATGCCCACAGACCAAATCGTCGCCATCAAAACCGTAATCAACGGCAAAAGCGTGCCGCTCCAAGTGTGGAACGAGAAGTAGAGTGAAAGAAGCACCACGAGCGCGACAAACGGAATCAAGACCAAAAGGTCACTAATCATGAAGTTGTAGCCGTCGTCGCTCAAAACCGGGTCGCCGAAGTAGCGCACCTCAAGGTCGCTTCCCGCAACTGCTTCTTCACAGATTTTCTGGATTTCGTGCAGAGAAGCCATCTGCCGCTTAGAGTTGAGCATGTTGCCGTTTTCGTCTTTTGGCTCAAGCGTAATCATCATCTGGGTGGTTTTGCCGTCGTCGGTGATGATGACGCGGTTGTACATTTCCTGCCAGTCGATGAGTTTTTCTTTTATTTGCTCCATTTCCTCTGGTGAACCCGTGTAGTCGTCCCCGCCAATCAGGCTTGAAGCCTTAAGACCGCCGTCCTCGCCCACGACAAAGTCGATGTTTGAGAGCGAATCGATGTTCTCGACGTACGGAACGCCGCCAATCTGGTCGGTGATGGTCTGCACAATCTGAATGTACTCAGGCGTAATGATTGACTCGCCCTGCGTCTCAAGAGAGATGCCGAGCACCATCATGCTTCCGAAATCTTCCTCAGCCTTAAGCATGCGCTGGTATGACTCGGAACTCTGCGGCATGTACATTCGCACCGTGTTTTCGATAGCGATTGTGCGAAGCTGCCAGGTAAAAAATGCAGTGATAACAAGGCTTACCGCAATAATGAGCGGAGAGCATTTGAGCATTTTTTTAATCATCAGGAAAAACCTCCTCAAAAAAAAATATACTTGCAATTCATAGATGAATCGTTTATATTGGTTTAAGTAATTAAACTGTTAAACCTAATATAGCGAACGCGATTGCATGTGTCAATTCTTTTTTTAAGAAAATTTACATCATAATCGCGCAAAACGTAAAAGGATTTTACCATGATTGATAAAGAACAACTGGAGCGCGCCACACAGCAGTTCCAAGCCTGCTCTGCCCTCTTTGTTGCGCTCGGCGACACCACGCGGCAAAAGCTCTGCCTCGACCTCGCGGAAGCCGCCGATGAGGGAATCAACGTCGCGCAGCTTTCGGGAAAGTCAATTCTCTCGCGCCCGGCGATTTCCCACCATCTCAAGGTGCTCAAAGACGCGAAAATCGTCGAGCCGGTCAAAAAAGGCACGCAGATTTTCTACCGACTGCGGCTCAAGGAAGTGTTTCAAGATGTCAAATCGCTCATCGACACGGTTGAGACAATCATCGAATCCGAGGAAGACGCGGGCACAAAAACAACGGTCGGCGACTAGCGAGCGCAACGCGTAGAATAGAAAAATAAAAGTTGAAATATACTTAACTCTGTGTTATAGTAACCTTTAAGAGGTGCATTTCTGCGCACAGAAACACACCCTGCACTCATCATCTAAGGAGATTCTATGAAAATCACAAAACGAATCGCAACGGCACTTGCTGTCATCGCTCTCGGCGCATCGGTGTTTGCTGACGAAGCATACGACATCGTAAAAAAATCATCTACCCTCGAGGCACCAGACACGTCTCAGGCAGTCATGATGATTTCAAACATCGAAAAGAACGGCGCGACCGAACTCCGCGAAATGCGCCAGTACGGACGAAAAGTCAACGGTCTCAAATCAACCGTCTTTGACTTCCGCTCTCCGGCAAGCGTAAAAGACACACGCGTTCTCCAGGCTGAAAAAAACGGCCACGAAGACGACCGCTGGATTTACATGCCGAACTTGCGTCAGGTACGCCGAATCCCGATGGGCGAGCGCTACAAGCAGTTCGTCGGCTGTGAATTCACGTACAACGACATGGCTATCCGCCACGTAGACGACGACAAGCACGAACTTCTCGAAAGCAACGTCAAAGTCACCGCAGGAAGCAAAAACTACACCTGCTGGAAAATCAAGTCTGTTCCGCTCAAAAAGTCAGAGGTTGAGTACTCATACCGCGTTCAGTACATCGACACTGAGACCTATCTACCGGCAAAAATCGAGTACTACGACAAAAAAGACCAAAACAAAATCATGAAGACCTACACCACTGAGGACTGGAAATACCTCACCTCAAAGACAGGCAAAAAATACACCATGCGCATGAAGGCACGCATCGTAAACAACATCTCTGGTCGCCAGACATTCCTTGAAATCAAAGACCCGCTCATGGACGCAGGAGTTTCGGACGCATACTTCACGCAGCAGTACCTTTCAACAGGTAAAGCTAAATAACGACAGGAGTTTTATACCATGAAAAAACTTATTTTTACATTGACGGCACTTTCGCTCGTCTCTCTGGCATCAGCACAGGAATTTGACGATTTCGGTGGCGGAGATTTTGGTGGCTACGAAGAGTCATCTACTCCGGCTGTCACAATCACTGGCGAAGTCGGTGCTGAAACGCGCGCATGGATTGGCACGACAAACGAAACCTCGGGATTGTACGACACACACAATTACGACGGTATATATGATGTAAGCAAAACCGAGCTTGACGCAGGCGCATACGCAAATCTCGAGCTCAACTACGAGGGCGACTACACAGGCGCAAACCTCAAGCTCAAGCTCGATTCAGGCACACTCACTGAGCATCCCGAAGATGTTATCGACGAGGTTTCAGCAAGCGGAAGCTTCAAAGACGGACGCATTCAGGTCAAAGCCGGAAAAATGAAGGAAGTCTGGGGCAAGGGCGACAAAATCCACGTACTCGACAATTTCAACGCGAATGACTACACCGACTTTATCTTCCCCGACTACATCGACCGCCGATTGGGTGAGGTCATGTTCAAAACGACGTTCAACCTCTCTTGGGATTACAACCTCAAACTTGAAGGCATCTTCACCCCGTGGATGACCGCCGACCGATTTGCAAGCGAAGGTTCGTTCTTGTATCCTGCGGCACAGGCAAATCTTACTAGTAAAGTAAAAGACATTCTTGTACAGCAAGGCTCGGCTATTACTTCAACAGCCGTTGATTTCGAAAAGCAAACTGTAAACGGCAACACATTGGTTAATGCCATTATGAGGCTTTCAGATTTCTCAACAGATGACTTGTACGAAGACAACATTCGCTCAATCAAATATGCGCAGGGCGGTTTGCGCATGACAGGAACACTCGGAGGTCTCGACTGGGGCTTGAGCTACTACTACGGACACTACAAACAGCCGAGCGCAAAACTGCAAGGGCTTATCGGCATGAAAGCATACGCAGACGCAGCTGAAGAAGCAAAAGCAGGCGCCGAGAAAGCAGCCGCTGCGGCAACAGCAGCAACAGCGGCTGGTGATGCCACAACCGCCGCAACATATGCTGCTATGGCAGCTCAATACGGAGCGGCAGCTCAGAATTACGCAGATCTTGCTACGTCAGCTCTTGCAGGTGACGTAAACACATTGGTTTCACTCAACTACGATCAAATGCAGGTGTTCGGTGTTGAAGCGGCATTCGTTCTCTGGAAACTCAACACGCGATGGGAATTCGCGTATAACCTCACCGAGGATATCGCCGGTGATGACCCGTGGGTAAAGAACAACTCAATTTCATGGGTCGGCGGATTCGACATCGACATTCCGATTCACAACCTCAACTTGAACGTACAGGAAACCGGTACATACACACTCAAAAGCGATAAAATCAAAAATGGTGGTGTCACGGTTTCAGGTCTCGGACGCCTAACATGGGAAACACTCCGTAACAATTACGACGTTGACTACAATTCAGACGACAAATACATCAACAACAAACTCATCGTGCTCTTGTCTGACAAATGGCTCAACGAAAAGCTCACCACGGAAGTTCAGGGTATCTACTGCATCGAAACAAAAGACTTCATGGTCGCACCGAATATCGAGTACAATGTCACGGAAGGTCTCACCTTCGGATGCCGATTCGCGTATCTCTACAGCGACAACGAGAACGGCGAGTTCTACAACTTCACCGCGGACTCAGAGCATCACGACAAAGCGTTCTTGCAGTTGACCGCAAAATATCAGTTCTAGGAACCGAAATTACTAAAAGCACTTACTGCCCTGCACTTTTGCGGGGCATTTTTTTGCGTTTCTCCCCTCTTTTTGCTATAATCGTTCCATGCTCTCATACATTCACGCCTATCATGCGGGCAATCACGCTGACATCTTAAAGCATCTCACGATTTCACTGATTCTTGAACACTTGCGCAAAAAAGAAAAGCCGTTCTGTGTGATTGACACGCACGCCGGGAGCGGAATCTACAGCCTTCACGACGCACGCGCCCAAAAGACCGGCGAAGCGAGCACAGGAGTAGAAAAGCTGCTAAATTTCTCACAGAGAACACAGAGCGCACAGAGAGATTTCAACAGCACGAACGAACTTCCCACAACGCCCTCTCTCTGTGAACTCAAAAGCTCTGTGAGGAATTTAAAATTTATTGGCATTCTTCAAGATTACTACACGCGGGCAGAATATCCAGGGTCGCCGTTGATTGAGAATGCGTTTTTGCGACAAGGAGACGAGCAGATTCTGTGCGAGCTACATCCGACGGCGTTTGAGGAATTGCGCGCATGCTTTTATGAAAAGAAAATCGCTTGCAAAGAGAGCGGAAAAGCGTTTTTTGAGCCAGCCCTTCACAAGCGAGACGGCTACGAGCTGCTTTCTGCCATAACGCCGCCCAAAATCAAGCGCGGGCTTGCCATAGTTGACCCCAGTTTTGAGGACGCGAGCGACTTTGAGAAGTGCGGCGAGGTGATTTCGCGCGTACACAAAAAATGGAGCGCGGGAATCATCGCGCTCTGGTATCCGCTCGTCGCCCATCGAAGCGCGGAAATCTCGATGATGAAAGAGCGAATCGCCGCGAGCGTGGAAGCAACAGAGCCGAAAATTCTCGACATTCAAATGGAAATCAAGCGCAAAGAAGACATGACAGGTCTTTCCTCGCTCTACGGAAGCGGCATGTTCATCGTAAACTTCCCCTATCAGCTCGATGTTCAGATGCGGGAGATAATGCCCGCCCTCTCAGAGATTCTCGGCGAAACTGCGCATGAGTGGAGCGTAGACTACTATTCGTGACAGCACGTTTTATTTTTTCTTGACCACACGCAGTTTTTTACAGTAACATATTCCCCAAGTCAGTTCGAAATCCATCCTGACTCAAAACAAAACTAGGAGTTCTTACATGCGTTCAGAATCTGAACTTGAGGGCATCACGCTGCTCGGCAACAACGCCACATCGTACCCTCAGACCTACTCGCCGGAAATCCTCGAAAAATTTCCGAACAAGCACCCGGGCAACGACTACATGGTCACATTCAACTGCCCCGAATTCACGTCTCTCTGCCCCAAAACCGGACAGCCCGATTTCGCCACAATCACAATCAACTACATTCCAGACGGATTCTTGGTGGAATCAAAATCTTTAAAGCTCTATCTCTTCTCTTTCCGAAACCACGGCGACTTTCACGAAGACTGCGTAAACATCATCATGAAAGACTTGATGGCTCTTCTTGAGCCAAAGTATCTTGAGGTGGAAGGAATCTTCACCCCGCGCGGCGGCATCTCGATTTACCCATTTGCAAACTACGGCAAGCCCGGCACGGAATACGAGACCATCGCAAAATCACGATTATTCACAGCAATCGACAAGAAAAAATAATCAGAATTCCTCACAGAGCTTTGGAGTTCACAGAGAGCGTTTTTAAAGGGACGATTTTCGTATTGAAGAAATCTCTCTGTGCACTCTGTGTCCTCTGTGAGGAATTTATAAATAGTAGGAGTAAAATTATGGCTTTTCAGAATGAAATTATTCTTTTCCTTTCGGTGTTCGCGTTTTTTGGCGGACTGGTGGCGTTTTTCCGATTGTTCGGAAAGAACGGGATTTTTGCGTGGACGGTGATTTGCACGATTGCGGCGAACATTGAGGTTCTGATTTTGGTGCACGCATACGGCATGGACACCACGCTCGGCAACGTGATCTTCGCCTCGTCTTTCCTTGCGACGGACATCATGAGCGAAATTTACGGCAAAAAAGAGGCGAACACATGCGTCAAAATCGGGCTTGCGGCGAACATCACCTTCATCTTGATTTCGCAGAGCTGGTTTTTGTATGTTCCCGCTCCGTCCGACACGATGGCTTCTCCAATCCGCACGGTTTTTGCGAACACACCGCGCGTCATGCTTTCGAGCCTGTTTGCCTATGCGGTATGCGAGCTGTACGATGTGTGGGCGTACCATCACATTTGGAGTTGGAGCGAAAAGAAATTCGGAAACAAAAAAACATTTTTGTGGCTTCGCAACAACGGTTCTACGATGGTGAGCCAGCTTATCAACGTGGTAGTGTTCAACCTGCTTGCGTTCGTGGGCGTGTTTCCGCGCGATGTTATCATTCAGATTCTCATTTTCGGCTACGCGATTTTCTTAGTCACCTCGATTTTGGACACGCCGTTTTTGTACTGGGCGCGGTACATCGCGGAGAAGCATCCGGAATTACGAGAAAAATAACGCGTAAAAAAGTTGAACGGCAGCGTAAAAAAAGCACTTCCGTTTTTTAGCCCACATGCCGTTCAAATCGCGTAAAGCCAAGAATTTTTTCGATTTGAGTGAGTGCGCTAGAGGGAATAACGAGGTCGGTTGCCGCGAGATTGTTTTCAAGCTGGCTCACTTTGCTCGCACCCGTGATAACAGAACTAATGCACGGTTTCGTTAAAATCCATGCGAGTGCAAGCACAGACATATTCGTGCCCAAATCCGCGGCGATTTTTTCAAGTTCTGCAACCTTAGAAAGATTTTCATCGGTGAGAAGAGCGTTTATCTGCTTATCCGCCTGATGAGTTGCGCGAGAACCTGCGGGAAGCGGCTCGCCTTTTTTGTATTTTCCGGTCAAAAGCCCCTGCGCGAGCGGCGAAAACGGCGTGATTCCAATGCCATGCGCCTCGCACACGCCCATGATGTCGTGCTCAATGTAGCGGTCTATCATGTTGTACTGCGGCTGAATGACAGTGAGCGGATAGAGATTATAGCGGTCGATAATCGCTTCTGCTTTTTCGAGGCGGGCTGCGCTCCACTCTTCGCTCACACCGTAATAAAGGATTTTCCCCTGTGAAACGAGGTCGCTCAATGTGCGGAGCGTTTCTTCCATTGGCGTTTCAGTGTCAAACCGATGGCAATAGTACAAATCGATGTAGTCTAAGCCGAGATTTTTAAGCGATCGGTCAACATTTTCGATGATGTGCTTTCGAGAAAGCCCGCGCTCATTTACCCCCGCGCCCGTAGGAAAAAAGGCCTTGCTTGAAATGACATAGCTTGAACGCGGATAGTCTTTAAGCACGCGCCCCAAAAATTTTTCCGCCTCGCCGCCACTGTATGCGTCAGCGCAATCAAAGAAATTAACACCGCGCTCATAGGCACGGCGAATAACTTCTTCCGCCGTTTTTTGCGCCTCTTGCCCCTGCAATGCGGTCATCCAACTTCCCACTGAAATTTCGCTGACTTTTAAGCCTGATTTTCCTACGTTTCGGTATTTCATAGTTTTCCCCAGTAGAATCTGCGTTACTCCGCGCGGATTATTTAAAAATCACGCGAGAGAATTTTTTCTTGCCCGCGCGAAGCACCAACTCGCCGTCTTTGTCGAGATTCGCGCCCGTGACTTTAAGCGTTGGGTCAGAAAGACTTTCGCCGTTCAGTGACGCGCCGTTTCCTTGAATGAGCCGCCGCGCCTCGCCGTTTGAAGAAGCGAGTTTTGCGCTCACGAAAAGCGTGAGGATTCCGATTCCCGCGTCTAAGTCTGCCTTTGAAAGCTCTATCGTAGGCATTTGGGTCTTGTCGCCCTCGCCGCTGAATGCCGCCTTAGCCCCTGCCAGAGCAGCATCTGCCTTTTCTTTTCCGTGGATTTCTTTGGTGACTTCGTATGCCAGCCGCTCTTTTGCCACGTTGATGTCGCCCGCACAAATCTCTTTGATTTCGCTTATTTCAAGGAAGGTGAAGAGCTTGAAGAATTTTTCGACATCGGGGTCGGCGACATTGCGCCAGTACTGGAAGAAGTCGTACACGCTCGTGAGGGATTCGTCGAGGAAGATTGCGCCTTTCTCGGTTTTTCCCATTTTTTTGCCGTCGCTTCGCGTGATGAGCGGGAAGGTAAGACCGTAAACTGTGTGCTCGGCATTGAGTTCTTCCGTGCCGCCCAATTTTCGGCGAATCAAGTCAACGCCTGCTGTGATGTTGCCCCACTGGTCGTCACCGCCAATCTGCAATTTGACATTGTGACGCTGGTGCAAGCACAAAAAGTCGTAGCTCTGCAAGAGCTGGTAGTTGAATTCGATGAAAGAAAGCCCGCGCTCCAACCGCTGTTTGTACGCCTCGAACGAGAGCATTTTGTTTACGCTGAAGCATGAGCCGATGTCACGCAAAAAGTCAATGTAATTGAGGTCAGCGAGCCAGTTTTTGTTGTGGTCGGCGAACGCTTTTTTGCCGTCGAAGCCGAAGAAGCGGTCTAGCTGCTTGTAGATGTTCTCGGCGTTCTTGTCAATCTGCTCGTAGGAAATCATCTTTCGCATTTCGGTTTTGCCAGACGGGTCGCCGATTCGGGCAGTGCCGTCGCCAATTAAGGCAATGCCGATGTGCCCGTGCTTTATGAGGTGGCGGAGCGCGAAAAACGGAACCATGTGCCCAATGTGAAGGGAAGGTCCCGTGGGGTCACAGCCGATATAGACGGCAATCGGTCCTTTGTCCATCTCGTCGGACAAGCCCTGCTCGTCCGTACACTGCGCGAAGAATCCGCGTTCTTTTAATATTTCAAGTGCTTTGTTCATTTTGTTTTCCTTTAGTGATGATGCTCTATTTTACTCAAGATTCGCGTTCTGTTCAATCAACGCGTTTTTTAGCTTCTTCGCCTTTGCCGCTTTCACGACGAGCTTTTCTTTTTCAAAAGTGACTTCAACCTCCCCGCTCTCAGGAATCGTTCCCGAAAGAATGAGGTTTGCAAGCTGGTCTTCGATTTCGTTCTGAATCAAACGGCGCATTGGACGCGCTCCCATGCTTGGCTCGTAGCCGTGGTCAAGGAGATAGTCACGCGCCTTGCTCTTGATTGAAAGATGAATGTTTCGCTCAGAAAGGCGGTCTTCAAGCTCGGCAATCTGAATGTCGAGGATTTTTGAGATTTCCTCGCGCTTAAGCGGATTGAACACCACGATGTCATCGATTCGGTTGATAAGCTCAGGCGCCATAATTCGTTTGAGTTCTTCCATTGCGTTGGCTTTGATTTCGGCAGGCGGCAAAAATCCGTCGTCGAGCTGGGCAAAACCGAGCTTTTTGTCGGCGGTGATGCTCCTCGCTCCCGCGTTAGAAGTCATAATAATCACGGTATTTCGGAAATTGACCGTGTGACCGAGATTGTCGCTCAGTTCCCCTTCTTCGAGAATCTGCAAGAGAAGATTGAACACCTCGTTGTGCGCCTTTTCGATTTCGTCAAAGAGCACGACCGAGTACGGCTTTTGCAAAACCTTGTTCGTGAGCATGCCGCCCTCTTCGTAGCCCACATAGCCTGGGGCAGAGCCAACCAAGCGGCTTGAAGTGTGCTTTTCCATAAAGTCGGACATGTCGATTCTGATGAGCGCGTCTTCCGTTCCGAAGAGGAATTTCGCCATCGCTTTTGCAAGCTGGGTCTTTCCCACGCCAGTCGGTCCCAAAAAGATGAATGAGCCCATTGGCCTGTTCGGGCTAGAAACTCCCGCACGGCTTCGGCGGATTGCGCTTGAAAGGTACTTCACCGCCTCGTCCTGACCGATGACATCTTTATGAATCTCCTTTTCCATGTCTAAAAGCCGCCCCGCTTCATTTGCGTCAAGCTGCTGGGCAGGAATTCCCGTCATGTCGGAGATGATTTTCGCGATGTCTGCCACGGTGACATGCTTTCGCACGGTGACGGCATTGTTCTTCCAGTAATTGTTGAAGTCGTCGAGTTTTTGCTTTAGGTCGCGCACTTTGTCACGAATCATCGCCGCCCGCTCGTAGTCCTGATTTGCGACAAGGGCTTCTTTTTCGTGGCTCAAATCTTCGATTGACTTTTCAAGCTCAGCAAGTTCGGTCGGTCGGCTCTCGGAAGTGATTTTTTTGGCACTTCCCGCCTCGTCCAGAAGATCAATCGCCTTGTCGGGCTGATATTTTTCGGGAATGTAGCGAGAAGAAAGCTTTACGATTGCTTCGATTGAGCCTTCATCGTATGTGACATTGTGGAATTCTTCGTATTTTGGCTTTAAGCCATTGAGAATCTGAATCGTCTCGTCATTGCTCGGCTCTTCGATTTTCACGAGCTGGAAACGGCGCGCCAAAGCGGAGTCTTTTTCGATGTAGCGGCGATATTCCTTGTAAGTGGTTGCGCCCACAAGCTGCAACTCGCCGCGTGAAAGGGCTGGCTTTAGGATATTGCTTGCGTCCATTGTGCCGTCAGGGCTTCCCGCACCGATAATCATGTGAAGTTCGTCGATGAAAAGAATGATGTCCTTTGATTCCTTGACTTCCTTCATCATGCGCTTCATGCGCTCCTCAAAGTCACCGCGGTATTTTGTGCCCGCGACCATCGCCGTAATGTCAAGAAGAAGCACTCGTTTTTGAAGCAGATTGTACGGAACTTCCCCGCTCGCGACGCGCTCTGCCAATCCCTCGGCAACCGAAGTTTTTCCAACGCCAGGCTCTCCTACAAGAATCGGATTGTTTTTTGTGCGGCGGCTTAAAATCTGCACCACGCGCTCGATTTCCTTTGAACGCCCGATAACAGGGTCAAGCTCGCCCTTTTTCGCCAAGTCCGTCAAATCACGGCTGAATTCTGAAAGGAACGACTTCTTTTTCTGATTCGGCTGCTCGTTGTTCTTTGCGTTCGCGTACTCGACTTCTCGGTTCTCGGAATTGTCCTCACCGCCGTTTTCGTTCTGCAAATCACGGATAACATTGCGGACTGTATCAAGCGGAATCGAACACCGCTCAAAAAATCGGTATGTGGCAGAATTTTCCTCGCGCATTGCGGCAAGTAGCAAATGCTCCGTGCCCACATACTCGCTCCGAAGCGAACGCGACTCAATCACCGCCACATCTAAGAGCGTGCGCAAGCGGCGGCTCGGCGGGAGCGCGGAAAAGGCGGGCGGGTTTTGCACGCGCGGAAAAGCGGAAAGGCTCTGCTCCAGCAAAAGCTGGAACGAAAGCACATTGATGTTCAGCGCACGAATCGCGTTGAAGCCCATGCTGTCCGCCGTTTTGAGAAGCGCGAGAATGACATGCTCAGGCAAGAGCTCGCCCAAGCCCGAATTGCGCCCTTCCGTCTGGGCAGATTCCGTCAGAAGTCGTTGTGCTTTAGAAGAAAGACCTTTCATGCCTGCACCCCCTTAGTTCAGCTTAATCTTCTCAAACGCTTCCTGCAAAATGAGTGCGCGGAGATAGTCCGTTTTGAGCGATTTGTTTTCGGAAATATCTGCGGGGAAATTGAACGAGCGGTTTTTTAATACGAATTGGAGATGCCCTTTTTGCACGCGGTATAAGAGTGCGCACAGTTCCGAATCCTCAATTCCAGAGAAAAAGCCGAGATTCTTTCCCCATTTGATGTCCGAGATGATTTCGATTGCCTCGCGCTCTTCGATGAGCGAGGCGAATTTCACTTTTGCGTATGAGCGGTACATGCGGTTACGAAGCTCCGTCTGTCGGTTTCGCAAAACCACGCTCCGCTCGCGCCGTTCATTTTCGGCGAGGTATTTGACGGCAGAGACGAGCAGCGCGATTTGGTCGAGCTCCGTGCCGTTCCCTGCGGTTTTGGTGGAAATTTGGTAATAAAAGCCGAGCGAAGAAGAGGGAAGCGTTCCCGCGCCGAAGCAGTCACTCACAACGATTTCTTTTTGGCTCAATGAGCTGAACAAATCCAAAAGCCTTCCCGAAAACGAAAGCGAGGGCAAATGCACGCGGCACGAGACTTTCATGCCGCTTCCGCAGTCCGCGATTGAAGAAGTGAGATAGCCGATGTCGTAGTCGGCGGCAAATTGCATGGTGTTCTGCAATTCATCGTCCACTTTTGCGCAGAGCGAGAACGCGCCGTTTCCGTCAAGCCCTGGCACAAAGGCAGAAAGCCGCACATGGTCAGCCGTGTTGATGGCGCATGAGACTTTGCCGTCCGTGCGCACGATGATTCCGCTCCCGTTTTCTTTTGCCGAGTTTGCGTCCAAAACACCCCGCTCTTCCAAAATAAGCGCACCGAGTTCGTCAAGCTCGCTCGCGACCACGCCCTGATATTTATCAGGCTCTTCGCAGTGAGAAAATGAGTCGAACACGAGCGTCTGCACGCGGAATGCGTCATCGTCCTTGAATTTGCTCGGAAAAGGAAAATTCGCCAAATTTCGGGCTAAGCGCACGCGGGTTGAAAGCACGACATCGTTTTCAGGACCGTCGAACGCGTACCATGCGTCGCTTGAGAGATTCGTTTCGTTTTCTGCCATTAGTCATCTCCACCCGCAACGGGAGATTTTTCGAGCGCTTTGAGATAGTCACGGTAGACCGCCGCCCGCTCATAATCCTCATGCTTTAAAGATTCTTCGAGTTTTGCCTGAATCACGATGCGGTCGGTGAGCACGGAGCGGAAATTTTTGAGCCGTTTGGGAAGCGTGCCCTTATATGGCGGAATCACGCCGATTTTTTTGAATGCCTCGCCCACTTCGTTTCGGAACACCGCATAGCATTCGGGGCAGCCCGCACGCCGCGTCATGGTGATTTCTTTTACAGAACTTCCGCAGACGGGGCACACGCGCGAGTCCTCTTTTTTGGGCTGAGATTTTGCTCGCCCCAAAAGGGAATCAAAAAGCATGGCAAGTGAGCGCCCGATTGTCTTTGAGTCGGGCGAAACTCCGTGTTGGCGCGCGCAGTCCACGCAGAGATTGAGTTTTCGTTTGGAGTTAGCATTGGTCTGCTCAATAAAAAGAACAGCCTCGTTTTCACCGCATAAATCGCAGATCATATAGTATCCTGTAAAAGTGTTTTGAAATCAGAGTAAAGATACTAAAAAGTATACCCGAGCGTCAAATTTTCCGCAACGTTTCAATCGGTTTTTCTTTGCCCGCCTTTAACGCAGGAATCACGCTCACCAAAAGCGAAAGCACGATTGTTCCCGCCGCAATCAACAGAATTTTGGGAACGGGAATCACAATCGAAAAATTCTGCAAGTAGAATGCCTCGTCGAGCAGATGTACGGTGGCATAATGTGAAAGCGTTCCGTTCGTGACGAGATAAAAGAGTTTTGCGCCACAATTCACGAGGAATTCAATCGCGCCCATAATGTGTGAAAAATGAAGCGAGCACAAAAGCCCGAGCGGAAGCCCGAAGAGCACGCCGAGCGCCCCCGTAACGACTCCCGTAATGATGAACGAAAGCGCGATTCCGTTCGCCGTGCCGCCGAGACTCTTTAAGATTGCGATTTCTTTTTTGCGTTCCATGACAAGCATGACGAGCGCACTTGAAATGTTCACCGAAGCCACGAGCACGATGAGCATCATGATGAAGATGAGCATAATCTGCGTGGAAGCAAAATTCTCGTACTGCGCGGTGTTAAGCTCGTTCCAGCGGTACAGACGCCCCGCAGAAGCGAGGAACGGCGAAAGTGTGCGGTACGTTTTTTCGAGTTCGAGCGAAAATGCATCTTCTGTCTCGATGCCAAAGAGCGCCGTGCCCGAAGCCAGCGAGATGAGCGTAAATCCGTTTTCAAGCGAAACGAAGAGCCAGAGCGAATCGAGTTCCTGATAGCCCGAAGAGACGATTCCGCTCACTTTTAAGGGCGTGATTTTCGGCATCATCTTTCCCGACGCGTTTTCTTTGGTGGTGATAAGGCGCACCGTGTCGCCCGCCTTCACGCCCAAATCGGAAGCAAGTTTTTTTCCAATCACGCAGGAATTACGGGAAGACAAGTCCGTGTTTCCGTCGAGCACATCAAACAGCGCGGCAAACGCGGGATTTTTTTCAAACACATCGCTTTCGACCGCGCGAATCGACGCGCCGAAGCGACCTTTTGCAGACGACGCCAAGCCGATTCCCTGCACCTCGGGATACACGCGCGTAATGCGGTCATCGGCGGACAAAATAGTGCCAGCGAAAATCCGCATGGTCGTCGCGTCAGCGGCATACTCTGAGTTTGGGTACAAAATGAGCTGCAAATGCGAGGAAGCAAGCCCTATCATGCGCTCGGTGATGCCTTTAATCATGCCGTCAGAAACGGTAAGCACCATGATGAGTGGCACGAGGCTGATTCCGATGCACACGAACGCGCCGAACAAACTGCGCCGTGCATTCGATTTTTTGCCTGTGCGCGGAAAGAGAAGCCGTGAAGCAAAGACGAGCGATGAAGAAATCGTCATGACGCATGTTCCTCAGACACGGCTGCAAGTTTGCCGTTTTGTATCGAATAGCAGATGTCGCCCTTTTTCGCAAGGTTCATGTCGTGCGTGACCAAAAGCAGCGTTTTTTTGTATTTGTCGACCATCGAAAAAAGCAAGTCGCCAATCATCTTCGCGTTCTGCGGGTCGAGGTTTCCGGTTGGCTCGTCGGCAAGAATCAGCTCGGGATCGTTCATAAGCGCACGCGCCACGGCAACCCGCTGCCGCTCACCACCCGAAAGCTGGCTGGGAAGGTGGTCGAGACGATTGGAAAGAGCGACATCACTGAGCAATTGCATGGCTTTTTCGCGCGCCGCCTTTTTGGGCACGCCTGCCATGAGCGAGGGCAAGTACGTGTTTTCGAGCGCGGTAAAGTCTTTGAGCAGATAGTGGAACTGAAACACAAGCCCGAGAAAGTGCGAGCGGTATTTTGAGAGCGATTTTTCGTCGAGGCGGGAAAGTTCGTAGTCTCCGCACCTCACGCGCCCCGCCGTCGCATTGTCGAGTCCGCCGATGATGTTGAGGAACGTGCTTTTTCCGCTTCCGCTCTCGCCGACAATCGTGATTTTTTTGCCCCGCTCGATTTCGAGGTTCAAGTCTTTGAGAATGGTCAGCGTCTCGCTTTCCGTTTTGTAGGTCTTTTCGAGCGATGTTACGCTCAGCACAATGTCACTCATCTCTCATCACCTCAACGACAGTCATTTTTAACACTCCGCGGCTCGCAAGCAGACTCGCGACGAGCGAAGAGCAGATTCCGAAGAGCGCAATCAGCACCACTTCGTTTAAGAAAATTTTCGGCGGGATATTCGCGTACAGATAGAACATCGGATTCTCACGGATATAGTCGCCGTTCTCCGGGCTTACGAGCATCGTCGCAAGCAGAGAGGCATAGTACGTCAGTTTCGACAACAGCAAAAACACGGTCTCCATGTTCACCGAAAGGAACAGACCGAGCACCACGCCCGGAATCGCGCCCGACACGCCCGTCAAAAATCCCTGCATCACAAAGATTGACTGAATCGCGCGCTTTTTGCCACCGAACGCGCTCAACACCGAGATTTCCTCGCGCCGCTCAAAGACCATGCGCCGCATGCCGTTGAAGATATTGATGGCAACGACGACGAAAATCAAAAAGACGAGCACCATGAGCATGTTCTTTTCGACCTGCAATGCACCGAAAAAGGCGCGATTGTAGCTCTTCCATGACTCGGTTTTTAGATTCGGGAACTGCGCTAAAATCCGCGCGATTTCTTTTGCATCGTCTGCCTCGTCAAAGAGTTTTACGCCGTACAAAAGCTGCGCGTCACTTCCGAAGTATTTTTTTCCGTCATCGAGATTGATGAACGCAAAGCTCGCGTTGATGTCGGCATAGCCCGTATGAAACACGCCCGTCACCGTAAACACGCGGTCGCTCGAGAACAAATCGACGTCGCTGCCGCCCGAAAGCGCGTAAAGATTGATTTCGCTTCCAATCCGCGCCCCACAGCGCCGCGCAAGCTCCGAGCCGAGGATGATGGTGTTCGGAGAGGCGATGTCAAAATGCCCGCCGATAAAATGCACTTGCTTTTGAAAGCCCGCGTCCTCGAGATACACCGACGAGGGCACGGCCTTTATCATCGCCGCCGCTTCCTTGCCCGACGGACCGACGACAAGACTCTGCGCCTCATAAAACGGCGTAAACGAGCGAATCGCCTTTTCCTGAGCGCAGAACTGCTCAAAAGAAGCGCGATTATCATCGGTAGGATGCGCGACGCGGACATGATACGAGGAGATTTCCATAATCACGTCGATGAAACTGTGCTGGAATCCGTTCATTACGCTGATGACCGTAATGAGCGTCATGACGCCGAAGCAAATGCCGAGCGTTGCGAGCGTCGTCGTGACTGCCGACGAGCCTGTGCGGTCAACTTTCGCAAAGCGGCGCGAGACGAAAAAAATCCACGAAAACGTCGTTTTGACAGGAGCAATCGCGTTTTCGAGCGTGTGTTTAATAGTCAAATGTGCGCCTCCTCTGCTCGACATCGTTCAGATAAATGATTTCGGTCTTTTTTAGCCCGCCTTCATACACAAGCTCGACCGAAAATCCGCCGTCAAAATAGAGTTTTTCTGAGTAATCGCTTGCTGTCGTGTATTTCCGCTCAAGATGAAGCTCGCCGTTCTCGTAAAACGCAAGGTCTGCGGGAAGCGAGGCATTTTCGTGGTACGTGTAGACGTTTTTGACGACGCGCTCTTCGACCAAATTCCGCCCGAAAGAATTGGTTTTGTACGACCAGGTGCAAATCTCTTCTTCGGTCATGCGCCCGCGCGCATCATATGCCTTTGTCGTCTTTCGGTCATCAAGGCGAACGGTCTCTTTTTCTGTCGTGCCATCATCCTTTTTCTTGGCTTTTTTGTTTTCCCGCTCTTCATAGTGGCTTTCAAGCAGGTAAATGCTCCGCCCGTTCTCATCGAAGCGTTGCTCGCGGTGCTTTTTGGTCGAGAAGAGGTCTTCAATGGACGATTTGAGCAAATTCGTCTCTCCCGCATACGTATAATCAGTCTGAGTTTCGAGCGACATGTTCCGTGCAGTCGCCGCCGTTTTGAATTGTTCGGTTTTTACAAGCCGATAAAACGAATCAAATCGCTTCCGAATCAGTTTGTCGCCATAATAATTCACAACAATGGTGTCATCGCCCTCAGTTGAAAGCGAAAAATGCTCGCCGTCATACGCAAAACGCCGGAGCTCGCCATCTTTTTTAGTGTACGAAAATTCCTTCGGCGCATCATCAGCGGACTTTTTCTCGTCCTGAGAATCAATGCCTCTGCCATCGTTATGCTCAAGCATCTCCAATATTTTTTCACCGTCAAGAATGCCGACCGGCTCAGAAAGCGTGCTGCGTGTCGATGAAGGAGCGTTCAAAGTCTGCAAAACGATGTCCACCCAATCAAACTGTGGAGCAGTCTCCCCTTCACCTTCACTTTCATCATCAGACGCAGTAAAATCGCTCGCCACGTACAAATCATCGGGGCAGAACGTCGCGTCAATCACGCCAACTTTCTCAGGATTGTAGTATTCGCAGAGATACACCGGACGCTTCGCCGAATCAACGATTTTGTGCAATGAAAGCAAACGCGCGCCAAGCTGAGATATGTTTGCAAACGCCGCGCTCTCAGGAAGCGAGGAAAAGCCCGTCATGCAATACCGCGTAATCTCGAAGGTCAGTTCACGCAGATAGGCGCGCGCTTTTTCCTCATTCGGAGATGGATTTCCACCTGTGTCTCCCGGCACGTTCTTCGCAGCGAGCGAAACTGTCGCAAAAAAAGAGAAAAAAAGGATGAGAATTGAAAGGTGAAGATTGAAAATTGAAAATTTCTTCATTTCGTTTTCACGCTCGCTTTTTTCGCGCTACCCAATGAATTCCTCGATATATTTTTCTGGGTTGAACGGCTCAATATTCTCGTATTTTTCGCCCGTGCACACAAAGAGAACAGGAATACGAAGCTCTTTGCCAATCGTAAAAACACAGCCCCCCCGCGCCGTCGAGTCGTATTTGGTGATGACGATTGCGTCAACGCCCACGCTCTCAGAGAACACTTCTGCCTGTCTGAGCGCGTTTTGCCCCGTGGTGCCGTCAATCACGAGAATCTTTTTATAACAGCCCGCGTCCGCCTTTTGAGAAGCGATTCGGTCGATTTTTTGCAATTCGCGCACGAGATTTTCTTTGTTGTGAAGACGCCCCGCCGTATCCGCGATGATGAGAGAGCCGCCCTGCGCGCGCGCTGATTCTGCCGCGTCAAAGACAACCGCGCTCGGGTCGCTTCCGTGCTGATGCGAAATGACGCGGATTTCCAAGCGCTCGCCGTGCATCTCAAGCTGCTCCTCAGCCGCCGCGCGGAACGTATCGCTCGCCGCAAGAATCACGTGTTCGCCCCGTTCTTTGTACAATTTTGCGACCTTTGCCGCCGTGGTCGTCTTTCCAACACCGTTGACTCCGAGCATCATGTAGATGTTGACCTTGCCTTTTTCGGGCGTAAAATCGACTTTTTTTACATACGAAGAAAGCATAAGCTTCAATTCGTTTTTGATTTCCGCCTCTTCGGAAATTTTCTTTTCGCGGCACAGTTTTTCGAGGGATTCGGTGAGCTCATATGCCATTTTTGCGCCCATGTCACCTTCAACGAGCGCATCAGTCAAATCCTCAAAAAATTCCTCGTCGATTTTCTTTGAGCTAAAAAGATTTTTAAACGCCTGCGCAAATGAAAGTCTCGCCATGTGTTTCTCCTTTATTGAACGGTTATTTCTTCTGTTTCGATTGTTTTCTCTCGCTCTGGCTCGATTTCTTCAGAATCTGCGGAAGCGGGAGCTTCTTCCTCATGCTCATCAAGCGCCGTCTGGTCTTCAAGCGAAGGCGGCACATCGAAATTCGGAACTTTTTTGTCGATTTTTGCCGTCGCAGGAAGCACCCGGTCAGCAGCCCACAAATATCGGACAAGTTCGACGGCAAACCACACGCCACACGCCGCAGTGATTCCCGTGCAGATATTCGAGCGACGCTGATACGCGAGCAAGTCGTCATAATTACCACGTCCCTGACTATACGCATAATTCTCTGACGTAAACTGACCGAGCGTGTAGAACGTAAACGGGAGCGAGCAAATCAACGCCGTGTAAGCAGTGTACATCCATCGTCGCCGCTTGTCGATGTTGGCAGCACGGTCAAATGGCTTTGCATTTACCACAAGATTCACACCATCAAACGCCTTGTCCTGCGGAATGCGGAAAAAAGCGATATTGCTTGAATCAGAATCATCCTCATGCGCTTTGGGAACGCGGAACACACCGAGGACAGACTTGGAATTGACTTCGATTTTTGCGACAGGCTGTTCCTCTGTAACGGGTGACTGCAAGAGTCCGTACGTATGAAACACGCCATCACGGTATTTTTTGAGGCGGATAGACGCGACGCCATGCACTTGTGGCACAAGCTCAGCCCGCACGAAAAAACGGTTTTCATCAGAAAAGGCATAGGTAAACGAGAGTGGCTCGTATCCTGCGGCTTCAATTGAAATATGGTGAATGCCAGAATCTTTGATAATCCTGTTGTCAATAGTACCGTCTGTTTTTTTGAGCGCAAAGACGATTCCGTCAATCGTAATTTTCGCCGTTTCGACAACATCGTGTGGCTCAAGGTTGAATTCAATGAGCACGGGAAGCGCGTTCGCAATCTTTGAGTCAAGATTTCGCGCAATATCGTTCGCAAGCGGCATCAAATCACTCAAAAGACCGACCTCCGTGACTGAGCCTAAAATCTGTCCGCCCGGATAGATGCGCAAATGAGCCGTCACCGCGCAATAGTCGCCATATGTCGTGATCTCGCCCGTAATAAGACCGTTAATTTTTGCACTCGTCACTTCCTGCTCAAAATCCCAAGACGAAAAACCTGACTCAAGCGCCGTATCGCTCGGCTTGAAGAGTGCCGTCGAATCGCTTTTGTACAAGACGACTGTTTCCGTGACAATCTGATTTTTTTCGTTCCTGTGAAAAAACGGAAAGGGAAGCTGAAAAGGAAAGAAGCGGTCGTCTTTTTTTTCGTCTTCGACTTGCTTTCCCTCTGAAATTGCTTTTTCCCGTGCGATTTTAGGGGCAGACTCATCTTTTACTTTTTTTACTTCCTCAAGATTTTCATCAATCTGCCGCTCGATGTCAGCGATTTTCTCCTGCTCAGATTTGAGCGCTTTTTGCAATGCACGGGGGTTCAGCGTCGTCAAGACAAGCGCATCGCGCGCTTTGCACTCTTTTGACAGCTGCAAAAAGAGCGAGAGCCTCGCCGTCTGCAATTCTTTGAGTTTTCGGTCAAGGCTTTCTTGCGCTGGAATCGTACGAACATCGTCATTTGAGAATTGCTCGATGATGAGCTGTGGCAAGACAGAAGCCGCTTTTGTCGAACTTTCACTGCGTGTCTGCGTCTGCTTAAACGAAAACTCCATGACGCCGAGCGTCCAATTGTCAGGACTGGCTTGAAAAGCGAGAAAACTGATAAAAAAGGCAAGAACAAACTTCTTTATGATTCTATCCATAAGCGAGGACTAGAACGGAAAACGGAAAAATGAAAGTTGAAATTTTTTATTTTCCTCTTTCTGTTTTCAATTTTCAGTTTACAAATCATCATCGTCGTCATCGCCGCCAGCGGGCAGGCCTTTCCACTGCGCCTGCAAGAACGAGTCGATGAACTGGTCGATGTCGCCGTCCATAACCGCCTGAATGTCGCCCACGCTGAATTTGGTGCGGTGATCCTTGACCATCGTATACGGTTGGAACACATACGAGCGGATTTGGTTACCCCAAGAGATGTCTTTTTTTTCTGCGCCGAATTTCGCCGTTTCTTTTGCGCGCTCTTCTTCGTAATGAGCGTAGAGTTTTGCCCGCAAGAGGTTCATACAAGTGGCGCGGTTCATAATCTGACTGCGCTCGCTGTCGCACTGAACGACAATGCCCGTGGGGATATGCGTGAATCGCACGGCTGAGTCAGTTTTGTTGACGTGCTGACCGCCCTTTCCGCCGGAACGGTAGGTGTCAACGCGCAAATCTTCGGGGCGGATGTCGACTTTAATCGTGTCGTCAAGAATCGGGAAAATGAACACCGAACTGAATGACGTGTGGCGCCGCGCGTTCGCGTCAAACGGGCTGATTCGCACCAAGCGGTGAACGCCCGCCTCGCCCTTCAAGTGACCGTACACATAGTCGCCGGTAATCTGAATCGTGGTGGATTTGATGCCGCCCTCGTCTTCCTGTAAGTCAATGGTCTCCATTTTGTAGCCGTGACGTTCTGCCCAGCGAATGTACATGCGCGAAAGCATATACGCCCAGTCGCAGGCTTCCGTGCCGCCCGCGCCCGCGTGAATCGTAAGGAAGCAGCCGTTTTTGTCGACCTCGCCCGAAAGCAAGTTCAAAATGCTCTGTTCCTCAAACTTTTTCTGGCAGTCGGCGAGTTCCGCCCGCACTTCTTCTTCGACAGAATCGTCGCCGCCCTCAGTGCCAAGCTCGTACAATGTTTTGATGTCGTCAATCTGCTGCAAAAGCTCGCGCCAGGGCTCAACGCGCCCTTTGAGCAATTTAAGGTCGTTCATGACTTTCTGCGCTTTTTCGGCATCGTTCCAAAAATCTTCGGCAGCAGTAAGGGCTTCGGTCTCTTTTATTTTTTTGTCGATGGCAGGAGCGTCAAAGACGCCCCCAAACGTTTTTAATATCTTCTTCGAGTGTTGCAATTGGTTCTTTAAGTTCTTCGAGCATGTTGTTCTCCTTCTGAGTGATTTTCGTTGTGTAATCGTGAGCGGCTAGTTTTGCTTTGCACCGTAGATACTTCGCTTCCACTGTTTGTGACGCAATTCAGTTATCGCAAAATTTGAATTGACCGGAAACTGATAGATTCGAAGCGTATCATAATAGTCAGTGACCGAATCAATTTCCCGCTTGAGGGCTGAGAGCTGCGCTTCGTTTATCTGCATGCATTCCCAACAGGCTTTTTGGATTTTTTTGAAACTGTAACGGGAAAGAATCGCGGCAATTGCTTTTGCACTGTCGATTCCGCCCGGATCGAGCACCACGGATACAAACATTCATATAAGATAAAACATAGCTTTTATCTTGTCAAACCGACTTTTTTAATGCACAATATTGTCATGAGTCGTTCGGTTTTGCGTTCTGCAAAAACAGTTTTTATCGCTTTTCTGCTTGCCACCACAGCTTTCGTCAGCGCACAGACAACAAGCACGCGTCCTGTCTGCACATCACTCTCCGCGCAAAAAATCGGCATCAACAAAATCAAACTCACGTGGAAGATTCCCGATTCATTCAAAGCCGCGAGTGTTGCGGTCTTCCGCTCAAACGAGCCTATCACGCTCAAATCTACGATTTCTGCTGAGCGTCCGGTTGCAGAAGTACCCGCAAAACTCACCACGTACACCGACACGCTCAAAAAATTCGGCGAATACTATTATGCAGTCATTGCGCGTGACAAAGACGGCAATCTCTTCAACATGCTCTTTCCCACCGTCAACGCAACAGCAAAAGCAGTCGTTCTCGAGCCGCCAAACGGATTCTACGACATTGAATCTACGCCCGAAGAACAGTATGTACCGGGATTTTTGCGGGAATTACCGCTTCCCTACCTTGACTTAATCTCAGACCTCGACATTCCTCCCACGCAGATGAGCGCAAAAGCGACAAATTCCGGCTATGAGCTTGCGGGCGAATACGCTGTCAAAAAACTCAAGCCGCTCCCACCCTATGTATTTGAAGATGATTTTGTCTGTGCCACGGGCGGCGATGATTTTTACCTGTTTGAATCGCTCAAAAACTATTTTATCAAAAAAGACTACAAAGGCTCGGTCACCGATTTGCGAAAGCTCTTAAGCGTCAAACGAAGCCCCGAAGTCACCACGCGCGCGGTCTTTTATCTCGCCGAGTCACAATACTACTGCAAGAATTACCGTCACGCGCTCGAATTGTTCCTGTTCCTCGAAGATGACGTTCCCGAGCTTGCAAAAAAGTGGATTGATTCTACGCTCGATTTTTATCAGATTCCAACGAACTGATTTTTGCTAATTCTTCAAGCCACGGATAAGCTGGATAATCGCAGGCGTTTTGATTAAGCCCATCTCCCGCGCGTCAAGTTTCTTTTGCTTTTCGGCGTTTTCGTCCTCTGGCAGGATTCGCGCGCCGTTTTCACCCGCACGAGGCGCATTTTCTGAAATCTGAGCGTCTTCCGCGCTCTTTTCATCAGGGCGGAATTTCACAAGCACTTCGTCGCCCACATTCACTCGGTCGTAGAATCCGCTCTGAGAGAGCGTTCCCTGAGAAATTTCCTCGCCCGTGCGATTGATTTTTATCGTTCCCAAGAGATTTTTTTCGTCAAATGTGACGCCCAAGCCCTTGTCGTTCGTGATGATTTTTCCCGCCTTTATGACATCAAGCACGACATCTGCCTTCATGCCCTCAACTGTTCCCAAATCAACGAGGATTTCGTTCACGCTCCGCTGCAAGATTTTTCCGCGCACCGGGAGAATGTCGAGCAAATCACGGCGGAAGGCTCGCAAGACCGCAGAGAATTTATCGTTTCCCGTTCTGAATGAAGAGAATTTCGCCGTTTCCGTGCCCGTTCGCGCCGAATACACCACAGCGCTCAGCGTAATCTCACGCTCGCTCTCATCGACCGAAAGCAACACAAAGTAGTCGAGGTTGTTTTTTCGCGCCAAGCGGTACGCCTCGCCATAGCCCGAGACTGGCTGATTCTGCACATCGACCGAAGCCGACGCGATTCCTGAGAAAATATCGGCGCACATGCCCGCGGCGATTTCTTCTGCGTCGCAATGCAAGAGCTGAACGGGTGATTTTGTGTAGTACAAGCCGACGTGCCATCTCGTTTTGTCAAGATAGAACGGGTCGACATTCCATTTTGCCGCAAGCGAATATTTCATGAGCGATTCATAGGCTTCGATGGTGTCGTTCACTTTTTTTTGCTCGGGAGTGAGCTTCGTCTTTGCTTTTTCTTCTTCGGATTTTTCGGCTTCCGCCCGCTCTTGGTTCTGCTTGATGAATTTGAGCTGATTGAGATAGTTTTCGTTCAAGCCCGTGTTTCCGAGCAACTGCGCGAATTCAGCGCGGGCAGTGTCGTCATACGGATTGATTTTGAGCGCACGTTGGTACTCATAGCGCGCTTCTTCGCCAAAATACGACTTCGAAAATTCCCGCGCTTTTTGCACATGATAGTCGGCATAGGTCGCGCGGCTTGCGTCCTCAACGGGAAGATTTCGCATAACGAGCAGTTCCAAGCCACTCCGCATGACTTCATCGTACGGATTGATGGCGAGCGCCGTTCCCCACGTTGCAATCGCGCTCTTCCAGTCGCCACGGCGGTACTGAGAAAGACCTTTTACGTACCATGCCTCGCTCGTGTTTCGATTTTTTGCAATCAAATAATCGCTCAAATCAATCACATCGCTGTATTTTTTTTGTGCGTACAAAATTGACGACAAGAGCACATAGGCTTTCGTGTAATCGGGATTGATTTGTACGGCAGCACGCGCGCGTTTTTCTGCATCTGAGAAATTGCCTCGCTTTGCCTCGAGATACGCCGCAAGATAATGCACCTCCGCCTCGCCCGAATGGTAGCGCAACGCCTGCTCTATGTATTTTCGCGCCGTGTCGTGATTTCCCATTTCCTCGCTGATTAAGGCAAGCGAAAGAAGAGCCTTGCGGTTGTTTCCCTGCCGCTTTAAAGCATCTTCGTACTGATTTTTTGCTCCGATAAAACTTCCCGTAAACAAATCAAGCTCTGCCAAGCCGAAGCGGGAATCAATGTCGTTCGGATATTTTTTTAAGATGTCGGTGAACACCGTGCGCGCTTCGTCAAGACGACCGAGCGCAATCAAGATGAGTCCTTTGAGATTCTGAATGTCCGTGCGGTTTTTCGCGTAAGAATCGGCTTCCTCAAGGTACGTGAGCGCAAGCGAATAATCGCCAATCGCGTACGTCACCTGCGCAAGATGAAACCATGCCTCACCGTAGGATTTGTTTACCTGCAACGCCTGCTGAAAATCCTCGCTCGCACCATAGTAATCTTCAACGATTTGCTTTTGAACGCCCCTGTCGAACAATTTGAGCGCACTGTTATTCTGAGAAAACGCAAGGGCTGAAAGAGAAAAAACGACACCAGCAACAAAAAATTTTGAAATCGACTTCATATCTTTTCAATTATCGGTGGTTTCAAGTTGCTTTTTTATCACTTTTATGAGATTCACGCGGTGTCCTTCCATGTCCTGCACGATAAAATCAAAATTCTCGTACTCAATTTTTTCGTATTTGACAGGAATTCGCCCGAACAAGTCCAGAACGAAGCCGCCGAGCGTGTCAAAATCTTCGGTAGGGAACTGCGATTCAAGCGCTTCATTCAAATCGTCCAAATCCACGCGTGCGTCGCAGAGCCACACATTCTCGCCAAGAGACACGATGTCTTCTTTTTCGTTGTCGAATTCGTCCTGAATGTCGCCGACGATTTCCTCGATAATGTCTTCCATACAGACGATGCCCGAGATTCCACCGTATTCGTCAATAGCAATCGCGATGTGCTGGTGGCGGCGCTTGAATTCGCGCAAAAGAGAGTCGATTTTTTTAGACTCGGGAACGAAATATGCTTTTTTGGTGATTTTCTGCAAGTCAACGCTTTCTTTGCGGCTGAACGCTTTGAGAATGTCTTTTACATAGAGGATTCCCGTTACATTGTCGATTGACTCGCTGTAAACAGGGAAGCGCGAGTGCCCGCTTGTGGCAATTTTTTCAAGTAATTCATCTTCGGGCGTGTCGATTGAGATAAAATCGACGTCAATGCGAGGAATCATCACTTCCTTGACGGTCGTTTCGGACAAATCCTCGATGCCCTTAATCATGTCTTTTTTTTCTTCGATGAGAATTTCTTCTTGTGCCCGATCCAAATCAGAAGCCTTTTCCGACTTGGCGGCGTTACTGGAGTGATAGTCCTCGTCTTTCTTTTTACCGAATTTAAATAATCCCATACAAATTCCTTTTTATTTTTATTGTCACACGGATTCGAGATTCCTACGGAATCTCTTTAAATTATTTTTTAACTGGAATTGCGTAGCAATTCCGAATCCGTGTGACATTTTTTATTTTTCATTTATCAGAATAACATCTCCAAAATCTTTAAGAGTTTTTTCTTGCAAAACAAGCATTTCGTCCGTGGGTGCAACGCCTTGCTCGATGTGGGCTTCGCCGTGATCGTAGCCATTCAAATGAAGCACGCCGTGAATCAAAAGCCGCTTTAGCTCCTCGTTTTCGCTCACTTTAAAATAGTCGGCATTTTTAGGAAGCGTCTCAAGGGAAAGCGCAATGTCGCCCGCGCTCAGCCACTCGCCCTCTTCGTCGGTGTAGACTTCTCCGTTTTCAAACGAAAGAATGTCCGTCGCGCTGTCAATCTGGCGGTAATTTTTGTTTAATTCTTGAATGTACTCGTCGTTGCAGAAGAGAATTGAAATTTCCTCGCCGTCGTAGCCCAGTTTTTGAAGGACGCGCTGCACATAGCTTTCGATTTTTGCCCCGTCAAACCATGCAGGCGGAATGAGTTCTTCTTGCAGTGAAAGTAAAATGCGGTTTGCCATTACTTTGCCTCGCTTGAAAGAGACTTGTCCTTCTCGCTCGTGAACGATTTTTCGCTCGACTCACTGTCGCCCGTTGCGTCGGGGTCGCGCTGATTCTGATATTTGATGCGTCCGTGATAGTACGCGGCGAGAATTCGCACAAACGTGTCACGGATTTTTGTGAGTTCGCCGAACGTAAGCGCAGAATTGTCGAGCTGACCGCTTTCGATTTTGGCATTGATAAGCTCTTGAATGAATTTTTCGAGCCGCTGCGCCGTCGGCTTTTCGAGCGATTTGCACGCAGCCTCACACACATCGGCGAGCATGACGACCGCGCTTTCTTTTGAAGCGGGCGGCGTTCCGGGGTATGAGTAATCCTCGGGGCTTACGCTCTCGTCCTTTTCTTTTGCTTTGTTGTAAAAATACGTGATGACTGAATTTCCGTGATGCTCGGCGATGATGTCGATAATCGGCTTTGGCAAGCGGAGCTGATGCGCCTTTTCAACGCCAATCTTGATATGGCTCTTAATGACCGAAACAGAAAGCGAGGGGTTCAAGTCGGTGTGCTTGTTCGCCGTGTCGATGTTGTTCTCGGTGAAGTATTCGGGGTGCTCCATTTTACCGATGTCGTGATAGTACGCGCCGACTCTGGCAAGAAGCGCATTCGCGCCGATTTCTTTGCAGGCATTTTCGGCAAGCTGTGCGACCATCATACAGTGCTGGTGCGTTCCGCTCGCCGTAAGGAGCAATTTTCGCAAAACAGGCGTGTTTTGGTCGCTCAAATCCATGAGACGGAAGACCGAAGCCGTATTCATAATCGACTCAAGCGGCGTGAGGAAGCCCAAGACTAAGATGCCCGAAAGGAATGAGTTGAAGGCAAGCCCCGGAAAAACAAACACCGCGTCGTTAAAATCGGAATTGAACATGACCTTAAAGAATACGATGAAGACGATGCTCAAAACCGCCTGCATGATTGAGGCAAACACCATGTCGATACGGCGTTCGATTTTCATGACGATGCGCGCCGATGAAACACAAACGGCGAGCGTGTACAAGGTGGGCACGATTTGGAACGAAGAAGCGCCCAAAACACCCAGCGCGAGCAAGGCACCGAAAAAGAGCGCCGACGTCTGTCCGAACAAAATCGCCACGAGAAACGCCGAGAACACCGACGGAATCATGACGGGGAGCGTGAACGGATTTTGGAAAATCGCGTTTTTCATGCCGAACGATGTCGCAAAGAACACGAGGATAAACAGCACGCACTCCAAAATGACTTCTTTTACCTCGACTTTGCGACGCAAAAGCACGGGATTGAAGAGCACAATCCACAAAACCGACACGAGGATAAGATAGAGAATCTTGTCGCAGAACGCGCGGTAATCGACATAGACCGGCGAATCAGACATCTTTTGGAGCTTAAAATACTCTTCTTCGGTAATCGGGAAGCCCTTTCTGATAACTTTTTCGCCCTTTTCAATCGCCACTGGATACTGCACGTCCTCGGGAAGCGACTTTGTGGCGTAAATCGTTTTGTCGGCGACCTGCCCCACTTCGTATTCCTCGATTGCAAACGACGCGAGCGTTTCGGTGGTGTTTGCGTCATACCAGACGATTGCCGTAGCCGCCACAAACGTGAGGAAAAAGGCAAGAATAAAGTGCCAGTTTTTTGAGATAAAACGCCCTATTGAAGAGAAGAAAACAGAAATTCCGCTTTCTTCATTTTTTTCGTTTTTAGCCATGTACTGCCTCGTTTTTGTACGCTTGTACGATTTTTTTGACCAATGACGAACGGACGACATCGCTTTCGGTGAGGTGCACCATGCTGATTTCGGGGATTCCCTCAAGAATCCGCAACGCGTGCACCAAGCCCGATGTGAACCGCTTCGGCAGGTCAATTTGTGTTGTATCTCCGGTGATGAAGACCTTCGCGTTTTCGCCCATGCGGGTGAGGAACATCTTCATCTGTTCAGTCGTTGTGTTCTGCGCCTCGTCAAGAATGACCGCGCAGTTATTGAGCGTCCGCCCGCGCATATAGGCGAGCGGAGCCACTTCTATGATACCATTTTCGGTGAGCTTGTGCACTATTTCGCGCGGAAGGCAGGCGTTCATGGAGTCGTAGAGCGGGCGCAGATACGGATTGATTTTGCTCTCCAAATCGCCCGGCAAGAAGCCCAAGCTCTCCCCCGCCTCAACAATCGGGCGCGTAAGCACGATGGAATTCACTTTTTTGGAAAGCACGAGCGAAAGTGCCTCTGCCACCGCGAGGAATGTTTTTCCGCTTCCGGCAGGTCCTTCGGCAAAAACCAAATCGTTTGTTCGGAATGCTTTGACGAGTTCCGCCTGCCCCTGCGTTTTGGGGTAAATTTTCCGCACCGCTCCCGGGATTGAAATCGCATAGCGAGACGCGGCAAAGTCAGTGTCGGCAACTCCGTGCACAAAGCCTGTATTGAGAATGGAATGGATTAAGTCAGAAGAAGAATCGCCCGAGTCGGAAATTTCGTCGACGATTCGGTCGATGATGAATTTGAATTCCTGCTGCACGCGCGGATCTTCCTCGCTGATGGAAATTTCGTTCCCACGCGTAAAGACCGGCACGCCAATGTGTTGTTCGATGAGTTTTAAATTGCTGTCATTTGTGCCGCACACCCGCGAAAGCAAATCGCCGTCGGCAAGCACAATCGTATATTCAGAATTCACTCGTTCAATTGTAATAGCAATCATCGTTTCATGCAATAAAAGAATCTTAAATCACGGAACAGCTTTTAAGAGAAATGAAAGATAGAAAAAATCCCCCGCATCTGCTACACTATGTGCATGACACCGAGACGCATGCGACGCAAACTAAGAGCGATTGCAATTTTCATCTCTTTTCTCACTCTGCTCGCAGGATGCGCGACGACCGAACAGCACGCACCGCTGAGCGAACGCGTTTCACAAACCGAAATCGCCCCAGCCGAAGACACTTCCCTCACGCTCGTCTTTGCTGGCGACATCATGGCGCACAAGCCGAATTATCAGAACAGTGATTTTGCGCGAATTTGGCGCGACATCACCCCGCTCGTCTCTTCGGGAGACCTTTCCTTCGCGAATATAGAAGCCCCTGTCGCGGCGTCTCTTCCCTGGAGCACTTACCCCCAGTTCAACATGCACTCAGAATATGTCGAGGCGGCAATAAACGCGGGCTTTAATGTTTTCTCCCTTGCGAATAATCACACGAACGACCAATTTTTAGACGGAATCAAAGAAACGAAAAAATACTTCGACACACGAAAAGGAATTTGGGCATGCGGGCTTAAAGAAAAATCGGGCGGAGAACTCACCTACAAAATCATCGAAAAAAACGGCTGGAACGTGCTCTTCGTGGCAATCACCGAAATTTTGAACCGAAATGACTACGCAAGTTACATCGACTACTACCCTTCCACCGAGAAAAAACGCGCCCAGCTCATCGAAGAACTCAAAGCCTTGCAGGAAAAATCCGCGTGCGACCTGTTCGTCGTCTCAATTCACTGTGACGAGCCGGAATATGTGCTGAGCATCACCGAAAATCACCGCGCGTTCTACAAAAAAATCATCGAAGAATGCAGGGCAGATATTATCTGGGCGAACCACCCGCACATCGTAAAGCCATTTGAGGAAACGGCGGCTTCAACCTTCTACACCGAAACGCTCGGGCAAAAAAAGCGCACAGCCTTCATCATGTACGCGAACGGCAACACGATTTCAGCCCAACGCACAAACCCGCAATTTGCCGCCCCCGAAACCCCGCGCGACTACACGGGCGACGGCTTAATCGTCAAACTGACCGCCACAAAATCCGCGAAGGGCGAAGTGCTTCTCTCGGGCTTTGAGCCGCATTTGATTACAACCTACATCACCCCAAACTGGCAATATGTCGTAAAAGAGCTAAACGAGGATTTCATCAATTCGCTCGACCGCGCGGAAGTGGTTAATTGGGCGAAGTATCTCGGAGAGCGCAAGCGGATTATGGAACGGGTGCTAAAGGGCGACTAAGGCTCTTTTACATTGTAACTTCCTTTTTTTTCCTCTATACTAATCTCATGTCTATCGACTACAAAACATTACCAGTCTACGAACAGAAAGAAAAAATACTTGCGTGCTTGCGCGAAAATCAGGTGATTGTCGTGCAGTCGCCTACGGGAAGCGGAAAGACAACGCAGATTCCCGTGATTTTGCATGAGGCGGGCTATTCAGAAAACGGCGTGATTGCCGTGACCCAGCCGCGCCGTATCGCCGCGCTCAGCGTGTCTGAATTTATCGCGAAACAGCTCAAAACATCTTACCCCGGCTTGGTCGGCTACAAAATGCGCTTTGAGGACAAAACTGACACCACAACGAAAATCAAAATCATGACGGACGGCATTCTCTTGCAGGAGATGAAGCTTGACCCGTGGATGACAAAATATTCGGTCATTATGGTGGACGAGGCGCACGAGCGAAGCCTGAACATCGACTTCGTTTTGGGATTGCTCAAACGAGTGCTCGCCGCACGCCCCGATTTCAAAGTGATTGTCTCCAGCGCAACTATGAACGCGGAAGCCTTTTCCGCCTATTTCGGGAACTGCCCGATTGTCTCAATTGACACGCAAACTTTCCCAGTCACTCTTGTTTACGACCCGCCGCTTAAAGGGCAAGCCACCACCACGGCGACCGCAACGGGCTCGGAATACCTTCTTTCAAAAATCGAAAAGACGATTGACCGTGTGCTTGATAACCACGAAGACGGCGACATTTTGGTCTTCTTGCCGGGCGAAAAAATCATCAAGGATTGCGCAAAACGGCTTTCATTCGCTTCTTTCCGCTCGAAGATTCACATTGTGCCGCTCTACGGTCGCTTGCCGAAGGAAGAGCAGGAGCGCGTGTTTGACTCAGCCCCATTCGGAAAGAAAAAGGTCGTGCTTTCAACGAACATCGCAGAAACTTCTGTCACAATCAACGGAATTACGACCGTCATTGACTCAGGATTGGCAAAACTTAATTTCTACAGTCCGAAGACCTTCACTTCAAGCCTGAACGAAACGCCTGTAAGCAAAGCAAGCTCTAACCAACGGCGCGGACGGGCGGGAAGAACCCAACCGGGAACTTGCTACCGCCTGTATTCTCGGAAAGATTTTGACTCCAGACCAGAATACACCACCGAAGAAATTTACCGCACCGATTTGAGCGAAGTCGTGCTCCGCATGAGCGAGCTTGGCATCACCGATTTTGACACATTCGACTTTATTTCTCCGCCGCAAAAAGAGGACATTCGCGGGGCAGTGGCAACGCTCAACCAAATGGGCGCACTCAACAGCGACAACACGCTTTCTTCTATAGGAAAGCTCATGGTCGAGTTCCCGTTGGAGCCGCGCGTGAGCCGAATCTTAGTCGAAAGCATTATGCGCTACCCCGAAGTGCTTGAAGAAGCCGTGATTGCAGCCGCATTCATGAGCACGCACTCGCCATTCGTGCTTCCGCCGGGAGAAGAAAGCGACGCGCGAAAGGCGCACCACGCCTTCCGCGACATTCAGGGTGATTTTGTCTCTTATGTAAAACTTTTTCGCACCTACCAGTCGATGAAAAATCCCGTGCGATTCTGCCAAAACAATTACCTCGACGAGCGCGTAATGGCGGAAATCGCGAACATAAAGCAGCAGCTCGAAGAAGAAATCGGAGAACTCGGAATCCCGATTGGAAGCGGCGGCAGCATGGACGACTATCTCTGCTGTATCGCTTCGGGCATGATTCAGTTTGTGTGCGTGCGCGAGGGAAAAGAAAACTACCGCTCGCTTACCGCAGACCACATTTCGATTCACCCCGGCTCTTCTATGTTCCGCACTGACCCGCTCTTTATCGTGGCGGGCGAAATCGTGCGCACGAGCCGAACCTTTGCGATGAGCGTTTCCCCGCTCACCAAAAATCTGCTCGCAAAAATCTCGCCCGACTTGGAAGCAAAACTCAACGCCATGCGCGGAAAGCGAAGCCGAAGTCTCACGGGCAATCTCGAATACAAAGGCTCGACCTTCAACGCAATCAAAGGAAAACTCTTGGGGCGTGATGACGGTCACTTTGGTGGCAAAAAGCAAAAAGACAAGAACGAAAACGAAATCATCATCGGCGGCGAAGTCTTTGAAATCGAAAAGCAGAAAGGAAAGAAAATCCTCATTCTGCCGCTCAACAAATTCAAGTCTGCCCTTCAAAACGAAAAAGACGAAAACAAAATGGCGGTGTTCGCCCCGATTCGCTCAAAAGTTTTGCTTCACGGAACAGCCCTGCTTGCGGGCGAAAAACTGGAGCTTGTGTGCAAGGTCGTGCAAAAGCTCAACCTCACGCCGATTGACGAAAAATCGCTCATCAAGCGCAATTTCAATCTCCACGAGGACGGCTCGGCAGAAAAACTCATCGGCGAGCTGAACAAAATCTTGAGAATCACGCTTTCTCGGAAAAACAAGGAATACGCCTTCGTCGCACTCTTCACCGACGGTCGCGGCACTTACTGGTTCAAAATGAGCCGCGGATTTGCCACCGCCTTAAACGAAAGCCTTTCAAGCCTAGAAACACTCGTTGACGAGCAGATTGACTTCAGCGTGGACGGCAAAGAGCAAATCAACGCCGTGTACCGCATGTTAAACGGATTGTACGAATAGGAAGAATGACAAAATAAAAGATACAGTGAATGAAAAAACATGCGGAAGCAAGGTTCGCCACGAATCCACTTTGCGCGTGCGAGCGTAGCGAGTCAGATTCCTATTACGCGCAACCGTGGATTCTTAGTGGCGGTTCTTGCTGGGAGCATGTTTTTTCTTAAGAGCGTAATTTTCTATTTTGACAAAGTTCCGCTCGTAATGCAGCGACCGCTCTTTCGGTCAAACAGCAGAATGTTGCTTCCCGTGAAGTTTATCGCATGGCTTGAACCAATCTCAAAAATCACGCCGCCAAAAACGACGCTCGTGAGAAGATAGTCTTTTATCTTCAGTTTGATGGTCGATTCAAGACCAGTCGGCATGGCACCGCAGATTTCCGCGTTGAACATGCCGCTTTCTGCAATCTGCACATATTCAGGGCGCACGCCAAGCACGAAATCCCCGTTTTGCGGCACAGAGTCTTCTTTTTCAGCAAAGCCCTGCTCGTCGCTCACGCGGGCAATCGGATACTTGAAAACCTCGTCCTTGTTCGCTTTTTCGATGTAGCCCTTTTCAAGGGAAAGTTTTCTCTCCTTTTCTTTTTCCTGCTCAATGCTCTCGTCGCGGCTCTTGTACCAGTCGGCAAGGCTGAAATTTCCGCCCGGCGTAAAGGTGACTTCCTCGCCGTCAAAGACTTTCAGTTTTATCGCCCCCGAAGAATCCTGCTCACCGTGCGCGTTGATGAAGTTGATTGAAGGATTTCCAACGAAGTCTGCGACAAAGAGATTATTCGGCTTGTTGTAGACCGTAAGCGGCGGTTCGTACTGCTGCAACACGCCGTTGTTAATCAAGCAGATTTTCGTTGCGAGCGTCATAGCTTCCATTTGGTCGTGCGTGACATACACGAACGTGCTTCCCGTCTCGATGTGAAGCCGCTGAAGCTCGTAGCGCATTTCAAGGCGGAGTTTTGCGTCAAGGTTTGAAAGCGGCTCGTCCATAAAAAGAACGCTCGGCTCGGGGGCAAGGGTTCGCGCGATTGCGACGCGCTGCTGCTGACCGCCCGAAAGTTCGGCTGGGTATCTGTCCATGAACATGCCGATTTTGACGACCCGTGAGACTTTCCGAACGGCGAGGTCGATTTCCTCGGAAGTCAGTTTTCGCTCTTTGACAAGCGGCGTTCCGTTCTGAACGACCTGCCAGTCTGGGGTGAACGAGTTTCCCTTCGCCTTTTCCGCCGAAACGATTGAATCGACTTTTGCCTTGAGCTTTGCCGCCTGCTCTTTTGCTACTCCCGTGCTGTCGCTTGAAGTGTGCAAGCCGTAGCCGAAAATCTTTTTTGCGCTGTACATGGAAATCTCAAATGTGTCGATGAGCTTCATGTGCGCTTTTTCTTCGTCGATTTTTCCGTTTTTGTCCTTGCTTTCTTCGATGACCGAGAGGATTTTCTGCGGATTTTCAAGAATTTCGGCAATCCGAGCAGAAGTTTTCGCCTCCCAGTTGTAGACCGGAAGCTCCTCAGAGATGTTACTCAAACCGAACGAGATGTTTTTGTAGACCGTCATGTTCGGCCAGAGTGCATAGTTCTGGAACAAGAATCCGACTTTTCGCTTGTTTGCGGGAATGTTGATTCCCTGCTCGCTGTCGTACACGACCATATCTCCGATTTCAATCCGCCCGCTCGTGGGAGTTTCAAGACCGGCAATCATGCGCAACGTCGTCGTCTTTCCGCAGCCCGACGGACCGAGCAGCGTGACAAAGGCATTGTCGTCAATCAAGAGATTCAATCTATCGACGCCGTAGAATTTTCCCCAGCGTTTCGTGACATTCGTAAGTTTTATCTGTGGCATTATTTTCCTCCTACACCTTTGTCAATGCTTGCGCCCGTGAGTTTGTTAATCAGCGCATTGAACACAAGGATGGTAACAATCAAAATCAAGTTCATTCCGCTAGAGAAGGCGTACAAGCCCATCTCGTCAAAGTAGTCCATCGCCGTCGTCATAATCTTGAACTGGTCGCAGAGCAGCATGAAAAGCGTGAGTTCGCGCAGACACGTCATGAACGGCAAGAGGAAACTTGAAATAATCGTGCTTTTCTGAATCGGAATAATGATTCCGAACATTCGCTTTACCCAGGGAATGTCCTGAATAATCGCCGCCTCTTCAATTTCGCCCGAAATCTGGAGCATTGAGTTGAGGGAAGCACGGCTCGCGAACGGAATGTATTTGACCGTACCCGTGAGCATGAGAATCAAAAATGTTCCGCCGATTGAGAGCGCCTTTCCGAAAATGAGGAACGCAACGCCCACCGAAAGCGACGGCATGAGATACGGCAAAAACGCGACCGAGTTCACATAGGCGGCAGCCTTGCTCCGTCGGTGCTTACTGACCGCATAGCCGACGAGCGTTCCGATAGTGCCCGCGCAGAGCGCACAGACCACGGCGACATAGAGCTGACCCGCGAAGGCTTTCCAAATCTGCACATTGTGGAGCATACCAAGCTGACCGAACAAGCCGTATTCGCCCTGTGTGTCAGAGGTCGTCCACCATTTTGTGGTGAGATGCGAGAAATCGCCCGTCTTTAGGAAGCTGTAATCGCCCGGATTCGGAAGGAAGGTCTCAACGCCGAACGAGATAATCGGATAAATGCTCGTAAGAAGAGTGAGAATGATGAACACACAGGCAACAGCGTACTTTCCGATTTTGCCGAGATTCGCCTTTGAAATCTGACCTGACTTTCCCGTGACCGTGGTGTAATTCTTTCGGCTTGAAGTGCTTGCCTGGTTGAGCATGAGAATCGCCACGCCAAAAATCATCATGATGACGGCGATAATGCTCGCCTCACCCGCACGAGCTGAACTGAGCGCGACATATTTTGTTGAGAGCGTCGTGAGTCCCAAATAATGCGGAACGGGATAGCTTCCCATCGCACTTCCGAAAACGAGCAAGATTGTAGAAAGAATCGCAGGCTTTACGAGCGGAAGCGTAATGCACAAAAAGCTCTTCCATTTTGGCGTGTCGAGAATCGTTGCCGCCTCTTCCAAGTTTGCGTCCATGTTGCGGAAAATGCCACCAATCAGAATGTAGGCAAACGGAGCATAGTGAAGACCGAGCACCACCGCGCTCGGGAACAAGCCCTGACACCACCAGAGCGGCATGTGAATATTGAAAAGCGACGCCAAAAGACCGTCCGCGCCGTGCGTGACCGCGTTCGAGTTGAATGCGTTTCGCCACACCATCGCGAGCGTCCACTGCGGCATGATATACGGGAAAATAAAAATCGAGCTTAAATACTGCTTGAATTTCAGATTCGTGCGCGTGACGAGATATGCGAACACGCCGCCGTACACGATAGAAATAAAGCATGTCAGAACCGCGAGAATCACCGTGTTCAAAAGCGGAAGCCACAGATTAATCCGCGCGAGCTTTCCCGTAAACAAATCAATCCAGTTGTAGAGCGTGTACTGCCCTTCCTTCAAGCCCGTTCGCACCGAGTCAATCGTTCCCGCATGAACCGCAACCGTGTCTTTCGCGAGGTAGATAATCGGCGCAATCGTCGTGATGGAAAGCACAATACCGAAGAGAAGCAAAATCACATTCTGCGGCTTGGAGAAGAAAGTCTTTACTTGATTCATTCTCTGCTGCGACAAGAACGGCTTTGCCATTGTAATCGTTTGAGCCATGTATCGTCCTTTGTAAGAAGTAAAAAAATGGCTGTTACGGGCAAGAAAAATCCTACCCGCAACAGCTACAAATCAGTGAATGAAAGAATATCGACTAGCGACCGCCACGGAGCGAGTCAATCCAGTCACCAAGCTCGATTGAAACCTCTGCGCAGTATTTCGGGTCTTCGATGACGAGCGCACCGCCGTTCTCAGCAGACCACCATTCAAATCCACGGTCGTTCTTAACCGGGAATTCTGTACCGCCCGCCGTGCTGTGGTGATATTTTGCTTCGTTTTCTGCGGCAAGGATTGGGTTCGCTGAATAGCCACCCATGTCTTTGCCCCATGCCGCGAATCCGTCAACCTTTGTGACCATGTATGAAATGAACGCACACGCTGTCCACGGATACGGAGAAGAATCCATGACTTCGAGGTAGTGGCAGTAGCCGTAGCCGCCGATGCCTTTGTAGCCGTCGTTGTACGCCGCAACCGCGACATTGTTCACAGAAGAATCGCTTGTTTCGGCGACTGAGCGGAGTTTTGAGTAAACGATGAGCGCGAATTCACCCGCGGCAGATTTTGAGACAAGCTCGTTACAGATTGGACCGTCATCAGTCATCGCGTTGTAGTTCTGAACCCAAAGTTTCGTCCATGCCAAGCCGTATTTTGCGTTTGCGCCCTCAATGCCGTAGTTCTTTGCGACCGTCGCGCATTCGTCAATCGTTGGCTGGAAGAAGGCTTTTTTGTCTGCGTCGAGCGCATCGAACGCGTTTTTGAGCCAAGTCGCGTATTTGTCAGAAGAAAGCATGTAGAGGAAGTTCTTTCCGACCAGCTCCGAGTTGACGTCCATGTACATGCCAGACGCGCCGTTGTAGACGAAATCCCAGCAGTTCTTAAAATCAGCTCCGCCGACCGTGTTGAACATGAAGACCTTGTTCAACGTCTGTAAAGAAAGAAGCTCAGGATAGTTGTCTTTTGAGAGTTTGTTTGCCTCAGCCCACTCTTTCGGAACGAACGTGCGCAAAATTCCCGTGTCCATCATCTTTGATTGGATTTGGTTTCCGTCCTGAATCAAAGTCATGAAATACTCAGGATTTGTTGACTTGTAATCGACCGTGAGCGTGGTGAAGATTGAGTTGTTCTTCGGCTGAGACCATTCAATCGTGCCCGCATATGAAGCATCAAGCGATTTGAGATAGTTGATGAACGCAGCTCCCGCCGTTTTGCCACGGCTTGAGTTACCGATACCTTTGATTTTTGCATTTTTTGACTCTTCGATGGCTTTTTTGCACAGCTCATCGAAACTCATTGTTTCAGCCTGCTCGATGATTTTCTGGACTTCAGATTTTTCCGCAACAGCAGCTTTTTTTTCGTTGCAGGACATTCCGAGCAGAGCCAAAGCGCCCAAAGAAAGACAGATAAGTGATTTTTTCAAAATAGTACCTCCTTTATTTTGCTTTAAAACCTTACCAAATTCCATTCTAGAGCGAAAATTCGGATTGTCAAATGAAATTTTTTATTTCTTCTTCGCTTCGGCGGCGGAAAAGCGGTGATAAAAAGGATCCTCATAGAAAGGCCTCCTTGCTTTGTTAATGCAAGTTCTTTGCGACAAGTTCTATTTTTGGTGAAGTCTATACTATAGCCAAAAGTGCTAAATTTTGTGAGATTTGGCTATAGTATCTCATTCTTTAGCGCGGAACAAGTCATCCATGGTCACTTCATTATTCACGATAGCGGAGTGGGAATTCTGCTTTATTCCGTATGTAGTAACGAAAGTACAATTAACAGCCTTTTTTGTTTTGGTCACATGCTTGAAAAACGAAATCCTCTCGCGCAACGTTTTTTCGTATGATTCAGAGATTGCATACTCATCGCCGACAAATTTCATTTCACAAACGTTAATCACATCGTCTTTGCGGTCGATGAGCAAATCAATTTGCCCGCCTTTCCATGCAGTTCCATCAGAATCGACAAAAGCCTTTGCGCTCCAAGAATAAGCGTTGCTTAAAACACCGTTGATTCCAAGTTTGTTTTTTATCTGCCAGATGTGATGAAGGCAAACCTGCTCGAACGCATAACCGCTCCATGCAGCTTTTTCGCCTGACTCGGACATATTAGACCAAAAATGTTCGTCCTGACTTGCATTTTTGTGCACAAAACGAAGGTAAAAAAGTGAAAAAAGGTCTGTCAGCTGATACATACATTCTTTTTCTTTTTTCCCGATTGCTGCATATTTTCGTATAAAATCGCAGGTACACAGATTTTCCAAAATCTCTGACAACGTACCGCCACCAGTTATTTTTGTTTCAGAAAGAATCTCTTCACGGGTCATGCCTTTCAGTTTTCTAGACAGGGCTTCTATCACTTTTTGATAGGATTTCGATTCCCTGAAAAGCGAACGGAATAAAAAATCAAATTCATTTTTCAGCACGGCACCATTTGCAAAAAAAAGATTGTCAATGTTCTTTGGAAGCGGCACAGTGTTGTCAAGCATATCAAGATAATACGGAATTCCTCAACAATTTCTTTACAAGAAATGTTTTTCCAACACGCCGTCGCCCGTAAATCGCAACCAGCTCCGACTTCGCACTGTCAAAATACTGTTTGATAAGCCGCCGCTCATATTGCCGCCCAATAATTTCAGTCTGCATGCTTTTATTATAGCAGGAAATAATGTTTTTTCAATTATATCATAGCCAAAAGTAGGATTTTTTATGAGATTTGGCTATGGTATAATCCTACACCTTTTCCCACATACCTTTGGCAAAATCATACTTCTTTATCACCCTCGCAGGATTCCCCGCCACAACGCCGTATTCCGGCACAGATTTTGTTGCCACGCTTCCAGCTGCCATTGAAAATATTTTTTAGCTTTTTGATTATAATTATTGACAGCGTATGAAATTGCAAATACCATTTTAATTATGAAGCAAATAAAAACTACTGCAGAACTTATTTCCCATATGAAAGACAAGGGAATTCAATTTAATATCATCTCTGAAACCGAAGCAGAAAAATTCTTAGAAACAAATAATTACTATATGAAATTAGCTTCTTATAGGGCGAACTATGACAAATATCCTGTTGGGCATCAAAAAAGAAGGAAAATATAAAGCATTAGAATTTGCATACTTAAAAGAATTGTCTCTTATTGATATGCATCTTCGCTATCTAATACTTGATATGACTCTAGATATTGAACATTTTATAAAAGTTAAGTTAGTTGACAAAATAAGTAAAATTCCTACTGAGGATGGGTATCAGACTGTAAAAACATTTTTAGCACAGGACACCAGTTTTAGAATTTTAAAAACAATAAAATCTCATGGAGCCAGCGAATATTGTAAGGAACTAATAGATAAGTATTTTCCATACTTCCCAGTCTGGGTGTTTGTGGAGGTTATTACATGTGGAGATTTATTGCATTTTTGCGAATTCTACCAACAAACACATAATGATTACTTTATTGACCACAAATTAATGAACATCATACGAGATTTTAGAAATGCATCTGCGCACAGCAACTGTCTCTTAAATCATCTTTCTGAGCGTCTTGATTCTACAAAACAACCAGATTGTAAGATTACAACTTTTATAAAAAACATACCAACAATATCAAAATCCTCTCGACGTAATAATTTACGAAACAGGTTTACTTATAATTTTATAACGCTTTTATTCATATACGGTTTACTTGTATCTGATTCAGCAAAGAAAAGCACCTACAAACGGTTTAAAGAATTTATGGATACTAGAGCATTGAAACACAAGGACTATTTTGAGAATAAAAATATGAAAATAGACAGTGTGTACAAATTTCTAAAAAAAAGTAATTGATTTTCTGGCAAATTGACATTAGACTACTTACAGTATTGAAAAGCGAAAGCTTTTGCAGGGAGCAGCACATTTTGTTCTGCTCCTTATTTTTTATAGTCTGAAATATTCTAAAGTCTACACCTTTTTCCACATACCACTTTCTGCATCAAATCTCTTTATCACCCTCGCAGGGTTTCCCGCCGCAACACAATATTCCGGCACAGATTTTGTTACCACGCTTCCAGCCCCAATGACCGCCTTCTCTCCAATGTTTTGCGCAGCAGAGATATGAACAAAGTCATTTATCTGCACATTTTTATCTCCTGCTTAATTCTGTGTAGACTTGCAAATGCTTTTGTCTGGATTTTTCCCACGAGAACATGCTTTTACGCAAAAGCCCCTGTGTTATCAATTCTTTGCGAAGCGAGTCGGACTCAATAAGTGCAAGTATTTGTTCTGCGAGTTCCTCATCTTTTGCTGGCTCAAAAAACAATGCAGCGTTTCCTGCAATCTCGGGAAAACAACTCGCATTCGAACAAACGACAGGACAACCGCAGCCCATTGCTTCCAAAATCGGAAAGCCGAAGCCTTCATAAAACGACGGGAAAACAAATGCTTCTGCATGAGAATACAGATTCACCAGTTCATTCTCAGAAGCGCGAAGAGCAACCACATCGTTCTCAATTCGCAATTCCCGGAAAAGTTCCATCTCCTTTTTCGAAAACGCCATTCCCGTGCAAACAAGACACAAATCTTTATATCGCTGCTTTACATTGGAAAAAGCCTTCGCCGCAACAGCGAAATTCTTATAGCCGTCACGACGACCGACAAAAAGCAAATAAGGACGCTCCACAGTCCGTTTTTCATTTGTCGGTTTGAATTTTTCAGACACGCCGTGATAAATCACGGACATTCTGTCCTCTGGAATTTTCAGGTACTCCATAAGGTCACGCTTCGAGTTTTCAGAAATCGTGATGATAAAATCCGACTTCTGTGCGCACAGTGTTTGCCATGATTTCAGTACATTGAAATGAGAGCGATAAAACTGCGGAATTGCAAAAAAATTCATGTCGTGCATTGTTGAAACGACAGTTTTATCTCCGCTCCATTTAAAAAGATACGGATCATAATGGGTCAAATGCACGATTTTTGCGGAACTATGTCTCAGACGGCTTATGGAGTACGGTTTGTTGGCAAGAGAAATGAGATACTGCTTTTTCGGAAGCGACCAATTCTTCAGAAAATGCTTGTAAGTATACAGGAGTTCGTTCAGATACTCGTTGTTGGAGTATTTGAGGGCAAGTTCATACTCAGCATTTTCATCATTCGTCTTCAAGATTTCGGTGAAATACCGCGAAACGCCGCCAAAACGCTCCCAGTAGCATTGATGATCAAAAAAAACTTTCAAATCTGTTCTCCTCAATTCAATGTTATAAAATAATAATTTTCCAGAACTGAACCAAAAATCATTCAGTAAAAGTAAAATAAATCAAAAGTAAATAACCCATAGCTAAACCATGCTGTTCGACAAAATTTGTAAAAAAAATAGATTATGTAAAAAACTAAAAAAACTCTTACAAATAAAGGAAAAAAATATTTTTTACGTTGTAAAGAAAAGATTTCAAATAATCTTGGAAGCAAAATTACAAGACAAGGATAAGTAAAGAAAATCATCCTATAAAAAATCATGAGCATAGATTGTAAAATTAAAATATAAAACACGGAAATTAATGATAAAAAACACACATCATCCGTTGCACTTTTGAAAAAAGACTTTTTCTTAACCAAAACTAATAGTAGAAAGAAAAAATTTGTTAGATATGTGTTTTTCGCAAGCCCTGATGAGTTATAAGCCAAATATCTTTTTCCAAAAACACCTAAAATCTGACCTGAAAATCTTACAGCAATAAATCCTAAGACAATACTGCAAAACCACAGAAACATAAAAAATTTGAAATTATGTTTTGTAGCGTAATAAATTTTATAGAGTACGATAACAAATAATAAAAAAATGGCGGAAAAGTGAAATCCACATGCGATAAATGTAAAAAATATGGCTCTTTTCCACTTATTTTTTAGCAAACATTCATATACATATAATCCAACACTTACAGCAAGCCCCATACGAAGAAGACAGTAGGAAGTAAGAATAAATGTATAAAAAATTGAAAAAAAAGAAAAAACATGAAGTAAACTAACATTTCTTACAAAACATACAAGGAAACGGATGGTTGAATAGAGAATGAACATATAAAAAGCCAGCAAAACAAAAGAGAAATGACTTGTTATTCTTCGAAAAAAATATATTAAGAAAAGATACAGCGGCTCCTGAGCTTGAAAAACGATAAAATCTTTCAAAGAATACTTGATAGAATCTTCAAAAGCAAATTTATACCTTGACATATCGTTCGACCAGCCACCATCGATCCATCGTGCAAAATTCGCCATATTGATGTATTGAAAAGATGAATGGCATAAAAACAAAGCTCCTATAAGCAGTATAAACGGAAAATACGCGATTTTTCTGGATACTGCAATGCGATTTTTCTCCGTATATATGTATGTTTGATTCAAAAAGAGTATTTCAGGCTTCAAATAACCGAATAAAATAAGTGAGAAAACCAGACCAAATGTTCCCAAATAAAGTAACGTCATATTAAGCTACCCTTTCAAAGATTTTCCATTTCTCTGCTATTTGCTTTCCAACAAACTATCAAACAACTCGAACCACTTACTGCCTATGTTTTCAGAAGAAAATCTTTTCGCTAATTCAAAACTGCTCTGTCCCATTTTTTTTCTCAATTGTAAATCCGATGCAATTTTTACAACACAATCAGCGAATTTTCCTATATTCCCCACGGGCACCAGATAACCGCATTCACCGTTTCTGATTATATCAGCAGGACCTTCAGGGCAATCGAAACCAACCAACGGCAAACCACATGCCTGAGCTTCCAACAAAACCATAGGAAATCCTTCCCATCGGGATGTTTCCACCATTATCGAAGAATCAAGCATTTCTTTTTTTATATCTGGCGTTGGACTACGGATTGAAACATAATCATCTGTGTGATTATTCTTTATTTGCATCAGCAAATTCTCTTCTTCTTCGCCACAGCCAAAAATATCTATATGCCAATCAGGAAGCGATTCTTTTATCTTAGACGCAGCGGCCACAAGATAATCCCAGCCTTTTTGTTTTGTTAATCGTCCGACGGCGATTATTTTCTTATTCTCAAGTTTTGCAGGGCTTTCCACGGCAAAGGACAATGAATTAGGAATAACAAAAACTTTGTTATTGCCGACAAAACGATACTTTTCAGAATCTTTTTGTGTCAAACAAACAACTGCATCAAGTTTAGGATAGGTTAATTTCCGCAAAACTCGGCTGTACAAAGGTGCTGAATCATAATTTATATGCTCACAACCGATTTTCTTTACATTCCCCACTAATTTACTTAACTGAATATTGTAGCCATGAGTTGTTCCAATAAGAATTTCAATCTGGTATCGCTTACAAAGTTCTTCAATCTTTCGTAACAAAAGTTTTGATTTTTTCAGTCTGTCAAAAAGCCCCTTATTTTGCATTTCTAGATGCTCGATGATTACATCACTATTCAGCGGGTAATAGCATGTATTCCCATTTTCCGAATAGTGACTGATAATCACTACCTGATATTTACCGCTGTTTTGAAGGATATTCGAAAGATTCGTCACGGCGCGTTCGGTACCGGCAGATTCTGAAATGTCTCCGATTAGAATTGCAATATTTTTCTTAGTGTTCATCTTGCATACTCCTTTTTATGTTTGTACAGACGGATGTAATAAAGAGGAACAAGAATACTATTTGATAAGACATTTAATTTAAAAAAATCTCTCGCAATGTTCATTTGTCTTCCTAGAAGAGCCATAGCACACCATGCGGCATCTGCCTTTATCATCAAAATATTAAGCGTCCATTTTAGCTCCGGAAAATATTGTTTTAATGCTAAAAAATGAAAATGATGTTTATAATTTCGTTCATGACTGATTCCCCATACAGCTCCACCTTCATGCCTTCGATATACACTCATAACATTATTCATTCCGTATATTCTGCCCTCATGACAGAGAGTTAAAAACATAGTAATGTCACCATAAATTAAACGTGTATCTTTGCGTAGATTATTATAAAAATCGGTTTCTAGACACTCTCTCCGACATACAACAGAAGCAGTAGGGACAATCCATCTTTTCAATATTTCTTTTGCTTGATATGCTCTATCGAGTATATTACTGAACAGTGCATCAGGCCGTGAGCCATCTTCATAATGTTGTATCGCCGAATGGAAACACATCGTATATTCAGGATTCCTCTCCAGAAAATCCGTCTGCATTTGCAGTTTGTTTTCGTCAATCCAGTAATCATCGCCTTCGCAGAATGCAATGTATTTGCCTTTGGTAGCCGCGTTCATAACACGCGCAATCGAGCCGTCGTGCTTGGAATACTGGTTCTCCGTCTCATAAATCGGCTTGATAATCTTGGGGAATTTTGCCTCATAGTCGCGAATGATGTCGGCGGTCTTGTCGGTGCTCGCGTCGTCGTGCACAATCACTTCAAACGGAAAATTCGTTTTCTGCATAAGGAACCCGTCCAGAGCCTGTGCAATATACGGCTCGTGGTTGTAGGTGGAACAGCGCACGGACACAAGTGGCGTGTCGGAATTATCCGTGCCCCAATTCCGCATGATTTCTTCTTGAGTTTTCTGAATCATTGTACTTCTCCCAAAATTCTGTTTTCTTGCCGTATAATTCCATACAGCAAGAAAAGCCTGTCTGAGACATTTCTATTTTTGAGAGAAAGAGAAAAGGATATTTGCTAGAAAGGATTATGACATCAGCACTTTTTCAATCTTGCATTCGTGCTTTTTGGTGTCGGGCGAGTAATTTATGCCCACAAAAAGCAGGTCGCCCCGGTAGTGCTGCAAGAGTTCGTCGTACTTGCGCTCTTTTATCTGAGCGATTGCGCTCCCAGCGGACTTGGCGTTCTTAAGCTCGACTATCACGGCGGGAATGTTCGGCACATACGGCACAAAGGCGACGTCGGCGTAGCCTTTGCCCGTCGGCAGCTCCTTTATAACCGTGTACTTCGCGTTCGCATAGAAATACGCCAGCCCTATCGCGCTCTGGAAGCTCGCCTCATTGTTGTACGTGAGCGGGTTCGTCGCGCGGGTGTGCGCCTTGTCAAGCTCGGCGGCAACATACTCCTCATCGCCCTGCAAAGTGCGCTCCAGAAGCTCCCGGCTCCCGTTCACCATCTCCATGATTTCCTTGTAGTCAGCCTCGTCCTCGATTGAGTTAATCCACTCGGAGCGGATTTCCTTGTTCGGGATAAAGCATTCCTGCGCGCTCCTGTCGTAAGAGAGGTAGCCCAAGTGAATCAGGTAGGTGAACACGTCGTCCTTACTGTAGAAATCCGTAAACGTGTTGAGGTACTTGAACACATTCACGCGCACCCTGCCCCCGCCTATCATCGTGACCACGTCAGCCCTAATGCCCTCAAAGTCCATCAGAATAAAAAGCTTGAGCGACTCATAAGATGCGGTCTTCGTCCAGTACGGCGCGTATTCGTGGCTCAGCATCGCCGTGACCATCGACTTGGGGCTGTACACGCTTATCGTGTCGCTCATCCTGTAGCCGTCATACCAGCGGCGGCACTCGTCAAAGTCCATCTGATACTCAGCGCAGAGCGACCTCACCTCGTCCTCCGTGAACCCCGTGAACTCGGAGAACTGACGCGCGCTCAGCATCGAATACTCGTCAAACTCGTTCATCTTCGACTGAATCTTGTCGCGCACAATCGGAAGAATCCCCGTGAGGTACGCGAGCGCAATCGCGGGCTTTAAGGTGCTGTTTTTGAACAGGCTGCTCAGAAAATCAAGGTATTTGTCGAACAAAGGCTTGGAGACTTTCTCGCGCACGAGCACGTCGTACTCGTCCATGATGATGACGAAGGTCTCGCCCGTCGCGCCCCAGGCTTTTATGATTGCGTTTTCCAGCGTATCATTCGGAGCGATATTCGCCGCAGGAAATTCCTGAATCAGTTCGGCGACAATCGTAGAAGTAATGACATTCATCATATCAAGGCTTCCATTCGTGCGCTTATAGAACGTGTTTATATCAAACTGAATCACGTTGTACTTGTTCAGATGCTCCGAAAAACTTTTGTCGCCTGAGATTTTCAGTGGCGCAAAAAGCGCGGCAGAATCGCAGCCCTTTGAATAATACGCGGAAATCATCGCGCCCGCCATTGTCTTGCCGAACCGTCGCGGGCGGGAGACGCAGAGAAATTTCCCTGAAGTCTTTAAAAGCTGATTCAACTCGCCGATTAAAGCAGATTTGTCAACATAAATCTTGCTGTTCAAGCATTCCTTGAACAAATCATTTCCCGGATTCAAGTAAATTCCCATTGTGTACCGCCTTACCGTTATTATAGCACAAACCGCATAAAAACGGTAGGCAGCACACAGGAATTTTTCCCTTCCCTCAAAAATAGAAATGTCAAAGAACGTGCTGGCTTCCTTGCGAAAGCCGTTTATCTCCACCGCACCATTCAGAGGTGTCAATTTCCTCCCGAATTGCTGAGGACATCCAGTATTTTCTTCGTTTTCTCTTTCTCCGAATCGTCGAGGTCATTGCTCTCATAGATAGTTGCCATGATTTTCTTCATAATTGCATAGTCTTCTTGCGAGTCTGCCGCATTATGTATATTCTCAAACAGTTTTTCGGAATTATTCGCCATAAGAAGGAACTCCCGAATGTCAGGAATCGAACTCTCGCCCATGCACTTATAATAATCAACCATGTTCGTGACGCTTGACACCACTTTGTTTTTTTCCAGCAATTCCTTGCAGAGCGTTTTCTTTCCCGCATCGCATAATTTTTTGAGCGAATACACGGGATATTGATTGTTATTGATAAGTTCGATGGCATTCTCGTCGGAAAGGTTCGACCTGACCAACAATTCTTCAAAGCCGTCTGACGGCTCGCACAATCTTTTTCCCAACGGGAGCAGGACATCTTTTACAAAAATATCTATCCGTGAATTTACGAACATCCGCACATCTTTTAAATTGCTGACAAGAATTTCATTGTAAAAGTTGTAAATCGGGTCTGTCAGTTTTTGTCCCGTGCTTTTTAAAATGACGGTGAAATTCTCAGGGCTGAAGCGATAGAGTTTGTCATGCAGAATAGTGTTCAGCAGAGCGCGTTCCCCCAAAATCGAATCATCGAGGGCGAATTGTATCTTGTATTTCTTCAGCTTGTCTTCCACCCGTCGTTCCAGCGGCTTTCCGTAAAAGACAGCCACATGACGCTCGACAAAGTCCTTGTACCATCCATCGGGCTCGTCAACATCAACCCAAAGCAGGAACTGGTATATCTGCTCGTTCTGGCTGTGGGAGAACAAAATGTCCGCCCAGTTCTTTTCCTCATGCAGGTTTTTATACAACTCTTCATACACAGACCGCACATCATCATCTGAAAAATGCTCCGACAGTGTGGCGAAGAACTTTTCATTGCTTTTTTCTTCATGCTGCAGAATTGTCTTGCAATATTCTTTTTTTATGTACGGGTCATCGCCGTCGAAAACTGCGCGCAGCAGGTCGTAATTCAAAACCGATGGGCGCGCCCACTCGTATTCTTGGATATACGAAATAATCTTTTTTGGTTCGGTTAATGCGAGGGAGAAATCGGGTCTCATCGCAGATTTTATGTTTTGCAAGAAGAATTTATCTTGCCAACAAAAAGTGCCCTCATAGAAATGCGATGTGTACCTCTCAAAATCCTCATCGACATATCCGCCCGCAATGACAAAACGCAAGTATCCGACGTTTTCGCACGTATCGTCTGCGCCAGCGAACACCTCTTCTGCATACTCCGTGTCAGATGCAAGGTCTTTCAACGATTTTTTCTTGAAATCAAATATCCAGTCCATGATTTCTTGAATTTTCTCTTTCAGATTCGCTTTTTTCGGAAAATACTCATCGTACAGTTCAATCATTGAGTCGTGGTATTCGGCAGAAAACGGAATGTCATCATTAAAATCAAAATGAATTGGCTTGGGATTGTCGTAAAAATACGCTAATTTGTCGTCCATGACAAAATCGGATTCCTGCAGTACCAATATTCCCTGCCCAACGACCACAGAGTCAAAATAGCCATTCCGCAAGAAACGCTCGAAATGGTCGGGCTCAGGCAACTTATATAGCTTGCAGATTTCCTTTACGACAGAGACACGGACATCATCTATCTTCTTCTGCTCTTCCGCAATCAAATCAGCCAGTTCTTGCTCAAGTCTCTTTTTATCTCCCGTCTTTTCCGCTTCAACTCTGCTTATGATTGCTTTCCGGCGTGTCAAACAGGTGTACAAATTGCCATCACGCTGCAAAAAAAGGGCGTAATCTTTCGGACAGAGATTTTTGTAGAGCATCAGGGCGAATAATTTTTCAGTAACAAGATTAAAATGCTGTTCCTCCGACAGCGTATGATAATAAATCAGGAACTCATTCAGCGAATTCAGCAGGACTCTCGGCTCAGAGATATAGAGGCTGGTGCTCCACAAAAATTCTTTCGGGACTTCATTGAAATACGATTCATTTAAATCGGTATAACGAGTAAGAAAATCCGTTGAATTTGAAGTATCAATGACAGGAATTATCGGGATGATGAAGTCAAAGAATTTTACTCGCAAGGACTCGCTGAAAAAGTCATCTTTCAAGAGGTAGAAAAACACTATGTTTCTGTTTTTCAAGCCATCATATTCATTCAGAATAGTGTTCATTTCCCGCAGCTTTGCAAAAAGCGACGAATTTTCGAACCTGTCAATATCCTCGATAACCACGTATTCGTATTTTGTCTTAACGAAGAAATATATCAGCTCGTCCACATATTTATTCAGCAATGAGCCGTCCTCTGAGTTTGCCTCCAGTTCGACATTTTTCATGCTGATTTTACTGACGGAGAGCTTCATCGCCTGAGAAACGAGGAACGCGAGGCCTGTGAGAGAACAAAGCAACGCCGCCCATGCCAAAATGGAATATCCTAAACCGTTTCCGTTCCGCCGAAAAAGAAAGTCCGAGATGTCGCTCCAAGCGTCGCCTTCAAGGAGAACAAGCGAGAACAGAAGAATCACAGCCACAACAACGAGCGCGCCCGCGAAAAAGGGAAGCCATCTATAATTCAGCCGTCGGAAATGCGATTTTGGGAATTTCCATGCGGCTTTCTTGAAGAAAATTTGCTGCAGTATACTTTCCTCAATTTTGTTCTCGCTCGTATGCGATTCGTCGGCGCAAAAAGATGCGAGGGAAATATTCAGCGTCCGATCTTTTATGTTTTTTTTCTCAGGCTTCTCCAAATATGAGTACAAAAGACTGCTCTTTCCCGCGCCGTAAGGTCCTGCAATCGCAACATTGTGAATTTGCTTAGTGTTGTCGAATACGAAATCCAGTGCCTCAAAGACGGACGGATCTTCCACATCATGTCGCGGTGAGAGAATCTTGAAATGCGGGTACAGTTTTTTTCCTGTCGTTTCCATGTCGTAATCTCCTTAAATAAACTTAAGATAGATTAGTGTATACCTTTTGTCTCATAATTAAAAACCTGTCAGTCTGTAAGTCAGTCCATTTGTTCCGTGACATCTTTCTGTAATTTCTCTCCCAGTAATGTGGACGAAGTGCCCTGCGTGTATTGAAAATACACTATTTCAACACCAACAGACTTCAGTTTTTCTTCAACCTCGTCATACATGGCAGAGCCTTTCCAGTCGTTTCCGTGAAACAGCTTATTGAAATGAAGCCGTTGCCATGCCGCGAATTTGTCCATGTTTTCCTGCGGAACAACTTTATCCACATATTTTATGGATTCCAAAATGGCGACTCGCTCTGCAAACGGAATGATTGGCTTTTTATGCTTGTACGCCAAAACATTCTCATCAGTGGAAACTCCTACAATGAGGTAATCACAATTTTCTTTTGCCTTTTTCAATATGTTCAGATGACCGATATGGAACATATCGAACACGCCCGTTGTATATCCGATTATTTTCATTGCTGACTCCCTTTAAGCGGTTCGTTGTGCGCAACGAGAAAATCATAATGTACGGCATATACGTCCATTTCATTTTGAATGGACTGCTGTAATGCCACAGCCTTTTCGGAAGTGAGAATAACTGGGGAGACACCGCCCTGTGGATACAGATTTTCGTATAGCTCGTTAATCCGCCATGCATCGCCAATTGTGATGTCGCTTATCCGCTCTGCACGCTTGAACTGGCAGTTTGTGCATGAGGGGCGCGGAATATATTTTTCGTCATAAAAGTCCTTTAAATACGAGTCATCAAGTCTCGACAATCTGCGTTCCGTTCCGTCGGCGAAGCGATAAGTTGCGCTCCTTGTATAGTATGTTCCGTTTTCTAACTTGTTTTTTGTTTTGAACTCGTAGAATACGAGTTCAGAACCGTACTGTTTTTCCAACGTTTTTTTGTATTCATCAAAGACTGATTGCGCAGGAGCACCATGACATATCACGTCAATGAGAAGCACATTCTTTTTATCGCCAAAGGCTTTTCTCGCCGCTGCACAGTGGCAGGGGCTGCCCGAAAATACGAGGAAATTCCGCTCATCGGCAATGATAGAGTTGCACCGCTTGAATATGCCTGCCGGATAGCACTGAACATATTTTGATTTGCTGAATAAATCTATCGAATTATCATCCGTAATTTTTATCACATCATGAACGACACGAAAATCATCGGTAAACCGCACGCCCGCGCAATAAAATGCATCGTAATGGGGAGCGAAGTGTTTGCGGCACGCCTGTACAATCGCTTTAAATGCCCCACCCGAAGAACTCTTTTTCAAATCAGCTTTGTCTTTTATCAAGCCTGCGAAGCAGTCTTTCGGCAAAGCAAAAGCTGCGTGCGGTAGCGTATTTGGACACACACGTTCACACGTTTTACAATGTATACAAATTTTTTCATCAATGCTTGGATAAAAGTATCCCTGTGAGTCCTGAACTGTGAAAATCGCATTCACAGGACAGAAATCCTGGCAAGAGAAACAACCATAACATTCTTTTTCGTTCTTGGTGGTTAAAAACATATGCTTATCTAGTGATTTCCTTTGATATGCGAGTCGATATAGGTCTGATACGGCGTATCCATATCAAACAAAATGTTGTGATGAAGCCCTCTCTTTTCCATTGGCGGCATCTGCATATAGTCATGGTATGTTGTCTGCAAAATGCGCTCCCAGCCACGCGGAGCGGGAAATTCATACCCCTCAAATTTCATCAGAACAGAATCACTAAAGTCCTCTGAATGATAGAATTTTTTCTCATAGCCGTAGAATGTTGCCATCGGAGTTGTGATGTGTGTAGTCTGAATATCGTTCCATCGTTGCGAGAGAGCTTGTATTTCTTCATACACTTCAAACGGGTCACGCATCCGCGTCTTGTATTCCTCGACACGTTTTTTGTTCTCCTCGTCCAAGTTAGGATTTGACATACGCATATACGTTGAGTTGTCAATCGTGAGTTTGTTTATCTTGAGGAAATTTTCTTTGCCCTCCTCACCGTCAATGATGTTGTCAAGCGTGAAAATATCGACAAATGCACCGTGGTTCATTGGCTGATAGGCGAAATACGGAGTGACCGCCGTTGTATTTTTGTTGCGCACGGTGGAATTCGCCCAGAAAAAGCCCTTGTCCGTGTATGGCGTCTGCAAAAAATACGGTGGCTCAAATTCTGCCGCATATTCCAATAATTTGTTATAGTCCTTGCGGAACATCACGATGTCCAAGTCATCATCCCATGGTATAAAACCACCGTGGCGCACCGCCCCCAAAAGTGTTCCACCGTAAATAAAATAAGGAATACCGTGCTTTTTGCATACGGAATCAATTTTGAGCAATATATCAAGCAATACTGCAAACAACTTCTTGCGGTCTTTTGTCACCAAGAAATCGCAACGAACTTCTTCATTGAAAAAATTTTCGGGGAGAATTCCATCTTTTACAATTCGCTCACATTCTGTCATACTATTTTTACCCTCACATACTTATCCATGTTCTCAATCACATCGAACATCTCGTCTTTGCTCTCATACTTGACGATAAGCTCGCCTATGCAGTCCTGTGCATCCCGGTACTTGTGCACCCCGTCACCGATTTTGATGTCGGTAACGTAATCCACGAAATTCCGTTTCTTGAATTCTTCGTCAATGTCAATTCCAGCGTATTTTCCGGTCACGGCGGAATGCACCATGTAATTTGACCAAAAGCCTTTTACAGGCTGCATGCGCAGGTCGGAGCAGTCATCACCCGCAGCCGCTTTTATGACGTAGGGCACCATATCCACGCCGGTCGCGAGTGCCGTCACCTGCGGGATAAGGCTTCCGCCGCTCCGTGCGCCAAGCTCCAGAATGTACACCTTGCCGTCCGTTCCCCAAATCGCCTCGACATTGTATGCCGTTGATTTCATGCCGAGCGACGTAATGAGCCGCTGCAAGTCCGCCTCAAGCGTCTCAAGGACGGATTGCGGCATAAACGACGGCCAGCACTCACCGAGCGGGGCAAAATCCTTGTCGACTTTGGTGCTGTAGAATTCGTTGCCAAAACAATGGAACACAAGTTTTCCGTCCACAGAGAAAGCGTCGCCGGAAATCTGCCACCCTTGCTTCTCTATGTACTCCTCGATGATGAACAGTTTTCTCCGCGAATACGAAAGCGCATCCTCGGCACAAGAACGAAGCTGCGACCAATCGGTGAGCTTGTTCACGCCCTTGCTTCCTGACGAGTCGACTGGCTTTACCATAACGGGCAGCCTGAAAGCAGCCGTGTCTTTTTCTGCTTCCGAAAAGCTGGCATACGATTTTGCCTTTGGCACGTTAAAGCCGTGCTCCGCGAGGTACTGGCGAAAAAGGTGCTTCTCGGAAAGTACCTCGACAGACTTGTATGGGCTTGTCGGCAGCCCCAATTTTTCCGCGACAAAAGCCGCTGTGGGCGCCGCCGGGTCGGATGCGTACGCGACTATGCCGTCCACATGTAGTTCGCGGGCAAGCGCGAGCACAGCCTCTTTGTCCGTCGTGCTGACATTATGGTATTCGTGCGCGAATTTGTGCCCGGGATTTTCAGGCAGATAGTCGCAGGTAATGACATAGTAGCCCATCTCAACCGCAGCCTTTATCGCATAGGTCTGGTAGAGCGAGCCACCGAGCATCAGAAGCCTTTTCATTTTTCCCCGCCCCCCAGATTCTCGACATATTCTTTTATCCGCCGAACGCCTTCCGCAATCTTCTCTTCATCGAGCGTGAACGCTATTCGCACATAGTCATCGCAGCTTTCGCCGTAGGTTATTCCGGGAACGACAGCGACATGAGCCGCTTTCAGCAAATTGACGGCAAAATCAAAGGATTTCATTCCCGTTTCTGCGATGTTGACCATCAGATAGAATGTCGCTTCTGGCATTCTGCATGAAAGGTGCGGTATTTTAGAAATGCCCTCGCAGAGAAGGTTCCGTCGTCGAGTAAAAATGCTGACCATGTCCTTTGAATAGTCCGCTTTGCCACTCAACGCCTCGATAGCGGCGTATTGCGATGGAAGCGGAGCACACGCCACGACATTCTCTTGCAACTTTGTCATTGCCCCAATTATTTCGGAAGGAGCGAGGACATACCCGATTCGCCAGCCAGTCATGCAGAATTCTTTTGAGAGACTGTTCACCAAAATAGTACGCTCTCGCATTTTTTCATATGTGGCGATGGATTTGAAGTTCGTCTCATCGTAAATAAGGCATTTGTACACTTCATCTGATAGTACGGTCAGATTATGCTCGACAGCCAGCTCGGCGATACGTCGTATCTTATCGTCTGAGATTATCCTCCCCGAGGGGTTTGAGGGCGTATTGATGATGACAGCCTTTGTTTTCTCCGTGATTGCGGCTTCTAGGTCTTTGACATCAAAACTGAGATAGTCGGCGTTCGGCTTGTCGATGATTACGGGACGGGCATGGCACATCTCGACCATCTGTTTGTAATTCACATAGTACGGAGCCGGAATTATCACCTCGTCACCGGGATTCAGCACCGCGAGCAGGGCAAGGTAGATTCCTTCCATCGCGCCTACCGTCACGATAATCTCATCAGCGGGGTTGTATGAAAGCCCCTCTGTTCTCTCATAGTAGGCACTTATTGTATTTCTGAGTTCCAAAAGGCCAGCGTTCTGAGAGTAGCGCGTGCGCCCCTGCTGAATTGCCGCACAGCCTGCATCTTTTATCGCTTGATGCGGTGGCACATCGGGGTCGCCGAGCGTAAAGTCAATAACATCGTCATATTCCTTTGCCATGTTGAACAGCGTTCGGGTCAAAGACGGCTTTATGCATTTTGCAATATCAGATACTTCAATCATTTTCTGCTCCTTATCACCCCTAAGATTCTCTCCACATCCCCATCTGTCAAATCCGCGTACATCGGAAGACACAGCACTTCGTCCGCAAGCCTTGTCGCCACAGGAAGATTCTCCGCCCGTGCAGATTCAAGCCCGCGGTACACAGGGAAGTTCGAGATAAGCGGATAAAAATACCTGCGCCCGAGAATGTTGTTTTCTTTGAGTTTTTCATACAGCGCGTCACGGCTCATGCCGTATTCTTTTTCCGTGATGAAAATCGGGAAATACGAATAGTTGTGCCGCACGCCCTCGACGTCAGGCAGGAAACGGATTCCGCTCACGTCTTTGAGTGCCGAGCGGTACAATTCCGCAACATGCTTGCGTCTCTCAATTGCCGCTTCCACCTGTTTCAAGTTCAGCAAGCCCCACGCAGCGCGAAGTTCGTCCATCTTGCTGTTAATGCCGGGAGCGACCACCGTCGTCTCGCCCGCAAAGCCGAAGTTCTTGAGATAATCAATGCGTTTTTTCGTTGCCTCGTCACGGCAGACGAGCGCACCGCCCTCCACCGTGTTGTATACCTTCGTGGCATGGAAACTGAGTGTGCTCATGTCGCCGTTTTCAAGGATTGACTTTCCGTCCACAGTCACGCCGAACGCATGGGCAGCATCGTAAATCACTTTAAGCCCGTAGATGTCTGCAATCTCCTGTATGCGCTTTGTGTCGCAGGGAGTACCATATACATGCACGGGCATAATCGCCGTCGTGTTCGGCGTGATTGCCGCCTCGATTTTGCTCACGTCAATATTGCCGTCTTCCTCGCGCACGTCCACGAACACGGGCTTCAAATTGTTCCACCATATTGAATGAGTGGTTGCGACAAAACTGTACGGCGTGGTAATCACCTCGCCCGTAACACGCAGAGCCTGCAATGCCGTGATAAGCGGCAAGGTTCCGTTCGTGAAAAGCGAGAGATACGGCACACCGAGATATTCTGCCAGGGCGTTCTCCAGCTCTCTGTGGTAGTGCCCGTTGTTCGTGAGCCACTTGCGCGAAAAGATGTCCTCTAAAAGAGCCTCGAATTCCTTCACGTTTGGAAGAAGCGGGCTTGTTACGGTGATTGTTTTTTGGTCAGTCATTCTACGCGTTCCTCCTTACCACTTTTTCTTTCACGATATTTTTCAGATATGCGAACGACTCCAGCCTAAACAGCACCGAGCCGAGAACATACACGGCAATTCCCGCCACGATTTGGACTGGCAGACGGATGCCGTCATGCACGGGAAGAAAATTCAAAAGCCCGACGAGCATTCCCATGCAGACCGCGAGCAGGATTCCGGGCAGAATGTCTTTCAGCTGCTCAAGGTAGCCGTAGCCAAGAAGCCGCTTGTTCGGCCATGTGTTAATTATCTGACTGAGTACGCCCGTGAGCAGAAGGCTGTATGCCATGACCATCACGCCGAACCACATCGTGGACAGAAGCACGGTCATGCCCATCACCTTCTTCATAATCTCAAGCTTCAGGAACAGGTCGCTCCGCCCCACCGCCTTTATCGCGTTCAGGTTCGCCGTGTGAATCGGGTAGAACATGTACGTGACGCAGAAAATCCGCATGAACGGCACGCACGGAAGCCATTTCTCGGTGAGCAGAAGCCTCACGACGGGAGACGCGCACGCCGACAGTCCCATCATGAGCGGCGCGATGCAGTACGTGCTCGTCTTGATTGCGCGGCGCGTCATCTGCTTTATGCGTTTTTTGTCGTCCTGCTCGCTCGCCATCACGGGGAGAAGCACGCTGTCTATCGAGTTGTTCAGATTCGAGACGATTGTGCTCGGGAACAGATGCCCCTTGTTGTAGAAGGCGAGGTCCTCCGCAGAGTACTTTCTGCCGATAATCAGCTGGCGCAGGTTCGTGTAGGTCGTGTCGAGGACGGCAGAGATGAGCATCTTCCACCCGAATGAGAAGAGCCCGCGCAACCGCGCGGTCGAGAATGCGAAAATCGGTCGCCAGCGCACCGTAAGCCACAGGAGTACCGTGTCAATTGTAAGGTTGGTAAGCTGCTGTGCGACGAGCGCCCACACACCAAACCCGCGATATGCCATCCAAATTCCGACTACCGCCGCCGTGACGGTGCCAGCAAGCGTGGCAAAGAAGAATTTCTTGAACTGGAGCGTCTTTGAGACGTACGCCTGCTGTATGTTCTTCACGCCAGAAATCAATACCGTGACGCCGAGCACCCGGATAATCGGTGTGAGGGCATCGTTCTTGTAAAAGAGCGCGATGAGCGGCGCGAGTGCGAAGACCACACCATACAGGACAAGGCAGAACACCACGTTCGTGTAAAACACCGTCGAAAAGTCAAGCGAGTCGGCATCCTTTTTCTGAATAAGCGCGACGCCCAGCCCCGAGTCCACAAACACGTTCAATATATTGATGAACACCGTAATCAGCGCGATTATGCCGTAGTCCTCAGGCGACAGGAGGCGCGCGAGGACTATTGCAACGATGAACGCCACAAGCTGCGCGCCAGTTCGCTCGAGAAATCGCCAGATAAGATTGGAAAGAAAAACCTGCGGAGATTTATTCATATTGTTTTCCCCCAATCTCCGCTACAATCCGCTTATTCATGCCCCGTCGTTCGCGGTCAAACACCCACCCCCATTTGTTAAAATACCTCACCGCGCTCTTGATATGGCACATGAGCATTTTTTTGCTCTTGTAGCTTTCTTTCTGATGGTCATGCACAATCTTCACATCGGGGTAATACAGCGTCTTCGCCACGCGGTGCAGGCGACGAATCAAATCAAAATCCTCGCAGTACATAAAGTATCCGTCGTCAAAGAAAATGTGGTTTTCTTTCAGAGTAAAAAGCCGCATGAACATAAAGCAGCCACTCAAACACGGCGGATTGATTACCTTGTCGTAACCGCTCATCTTTAGGCAGTAGCGGTCATCGCGCTTCTTTCCCCAGCTCTTTGGCAGGAATCGGCGAAAAATCAAATCGCCCGGCGTGGGAAGCAGCTTGCATAAATATTGCAATTCGCCGTTCGGGTATTCCACACGCGGAAGCACATACGCCGCGTCCGTGTTCGCGTCCATAAAGCGCACGAGCGAGGGCAGAACATCACTCTCAAAATAAATGTCGGGATTCAGCACCACGTGATATGTCGCGCCTTTTTCTATTGCTTCCTGCATGGCAAGATTGTGGCTTGCCCCATAGCCCAAATTTGCGTTGTGAATATAGCGGATTTCAAGTCCGTTCGTTGCATATTCCTTTTCAAGCACGCGCCACTTGTCGTTCGGAGAATTGTCGATGACATAGAATGTTTCAACACAGCCGCTTGCTGCCACAGAGCCAAACAGGGCATCAATCTGAGAACGAGGCGTGTTAAAAAGCACAACGCTCGCCGTTAGCATACGCGCGCCCCCATCTTCTCATACCCAAGTTTTTCTTCGCTCACAAAGTCAGCATCCGCCTCGTACATCACGCGGCACTTCACGCCGAGCATGTCCGCCAGTTTTTCCGCATAATACGCAATCACGTCTTTTCGGATTTCATTCTCCCCGAGCCGAACGACTTCAACGCCCGCACACGCGCTGTCAGATAGCTCCGCGTGCAAATCGCGCTCCGTAAGCGCACAGAAATACAAGAGCACTTCGCCGTCATCGTCTTCCGCGGCTTCGTCAAACACGCCGTTCAAAACGCTCTCCAAAAACAACTCGTTCACCCCGTTCGGAAACATGACGATGTTCTTTTCGGGCACACGCCAATCAGACTCACTTGTGAGAAAATCATACATTTTTTCAACTTTTGTCTGACGGTAGCCATCTGGTGCTGAACCGCAGAGAACGGCGTATTTTTGCAAATCAACCTCATAAAAACTACGGATTTTCGTAGTTAGATTATATTACTATTTGCATTCGTATTTTTCAAGTAAAACTACGAACAAAAGTAATATAATTTTTCCATGTCTTTTTGGGAGAATGTTGAACTTTTACGGGAAGAGCAGAACACCTCATACCGCTGGCTTGCGCGTATGATGGGCGTTTCAGAAACAACAGTTTCCAGTATGAGAAGGGCAAACACCGAGCCACGGGCAAGTGAAGCCGTAAAAATCGCTTCCGCGCTCGGCACGACAGTTGAGTCATTGGTCGAGAATCATTCCGAAGATGACACCCCGCCCTCCGGCAGCGTGTATCTAAAAAAATATTTTGATTTAAAAAAAGAACTCGAACGTCTTATCGAAAAATTTTGATTTCAATGGGAAAAAACTAGTTGTCGCTCATAGAATTTAGCGTAGCTCCTAGCGATTTTTCATTATTTTCCGAAGTTAATAGTTTCTCAAAAATTCTTCCGGAGTAATTGCTTTTACAGGGGAGTTTACAAAATCCTTTATATTTCGGGTGATAATCAAATTGAGAAAATGCTTTTTTGCGCAAGAGGCTTGAACCGCATCTTCAAAATCTTTTATGACACCTAAAAAACCGAAGTTTACATTCTTCTTGCTTATTTTCAGAAACCTAAACGCTGACACAAAATCCTTTACAACTGTTTTTTGTTCAGCTGAATTATCAAAAGATTTCCGAGTTATGTACATAATGTCCATGACAGTAGCGCTCGTCAAATACAACTTGTAATTCTTTTGGGAGGCATAAAGGAGAGCGTTTTTGGAACTGTCATAAAATTCAGGGCGTTTTTGAAGAATATCAAGACAGATATTCGTGTCAATTAAAATTCTCATGCTTTTAAGATTGCCTCTGTTTTTACTTTATCAAAATCCATATCCAGCGGAACAATTCCAGAAGCCGCTTCTATTACCTTGGCAAATTTACGCTGTCTGGCAGAAAGTTTTTTTTCTTTTTTCTGAGGAAGAATTTTTAATCCTGAGATTGCCGCAGTCTCAAGATACTTATTCATATTTGTTGAAAAGTCAGAATACCCGATTACAAGCATTATTTTCCTCCTTGCCGAAGCATAACAGTAACGTAAAAATTCGCCATTTTAAAGAACTGCCAGACCTATGAGAAAACGAGTGAACTTCTTCACGTCCTATTATAACATAAACATTCAAAATATTACTACACACCTCTTCCACTTTTTCAGCGAGAAAATCACAACCATTATTTTTAACAATCCCGAAATTATGCACTGACGCTCAAAAAAATCTTTTTCGACGCTCAATAGAATCTTTTTGGTACATCAAGATGTTACGGAGCGACGCTCAGCACCATCTTCTTGGGCAATAAAAAAAATCCCTCACAGATGGCACAGAGTTCACAGAGAGCAAAGAAGCAATCTCTCTGTGTTCTCTTTAGCTCTGTGAGGGCTAAATAATGTTATGACCTACCAACGATTATCGTTTCAAGCTCAAGACAGTTTCCAAAAGCGTGTCGGCTGTCTGGATTGTCTTTGCGTTTGACTGGAAGCCACGCTGGGTGACAATCATGTCGGTGAACTGCTCGGTCAAGTCGACGTTTGACATTTCCAATGCGCCCGCCAAGAAAGTACCGCCGCCCGCGATTCCCGCCGCGTTGATTTTTGCCTCGCCCGAGTTGTTGCTCTTGACATAGGTGTTGTCGCCGGCTTTTTCGAGACCGTTCTGGTTTGCGAACGTTGCCATTGCGAGCTGACCGATTGTGCGGTTCGTGCCGTTTGAGTACACGCCCGTGATTGAACCTGTTGAGTCAATTTTGAAGTTCTCAAGGTAGCCGAGCGTGTAGCCGTCCTGATAGAATGCCTTTGTAGAGCTTGCAGATGCGCTCTGCGTGACGGTGTTAATCATGCTTCCGATTGTACCGAGGTTGATGTTCATCGTCTGGCGGTACGGGTTTCCGTCTGCGTCAGCGTTTGACTCCGGAACGGTGTATGAAGCCTGCAAGATGATTTCGCCGTCCGGGTTTGAGTTGTTGCCCGCTGAGTCGGTGACTGCGGCAAGCGTTCCGTTATTGTCGAATGAAACGGTGAATGTATTCTCAACGCCGTCAGTTGTTCCCAAGCCTACGCGCGTCTGTGTGAAGTCAGCGTTGTCCGGGTCAATCTGCACGGTCGCAGTCCACTGGTTCGGGTTTCCACGAACGCGGGTAAAATTCACATTCAAAAGATGCTCATTACCGAATGAATCGTAGATTTTGAATTCAGTGTTCCACGTTCCCTTTGCGATGTCAGCCTCAGTTGCATTCTCAGGGATTTCCGGGGTATTTTTATTCAAGTTACACGCAAAGTTGATGTTCTGCGTTGCTTTTGCCGGGTCTTTTGAGCCGACAGGAATCACGAGGTCTGTCGGGGTTGCCGCTGTCTGAACGACCATTTCGCCGTTCAATTCGCGAGCCATCCAACCCTGAACGCGCATTCCGTTCGCCGGGTTTACGAGCGTGCCGTTCTGGTCGAGAGAGAATGCACCTGCGCGGGTGTAATATGATTTCTCGCCGTTCTTTTCGATGAAGAAACCGTTGCCCTGAATCGCGACATCAGTTGAAATGCCCGTTGACTGCAAGTTTCCCTGCGTAAACACGGTGTCGATTGCCGCAACAGTCATACCCAAGCCGACTTCCTTCGGGTTCACGCCGCCTTTTTCTTCGGTCGGTTTTGACGCGCCTGAAAGCTGCTGGCTAATCATGTCCTGAAAATTCACGCGGCCGCGTTTAAAGCCCGTCGTGTTGACGTTGGCAATGTTGTTGCCGATTACATCCATTCGTGTCTGATGATTCTGCAAACCAGAAACGCCAGAATAAAGTGATCTCATCATATCGCTACCCTCTTTTTTTATTAGTAACCGTAGACGGCCTTGATTTTATTCATATCGTAGAACATACCGTTCACTTGAACCTGTGGGGTGTTTCCGCGTGTTGCAGCTTCAACAACGCCTGTCGTCGTCTGCTCCGCGCCCAAATCAATCTGAACCGTGCGACCGAGCATGCTCTGAGCCTCGCTTGAATTCATCATAGAAGCCATTTTCTCGAAGTTCTGGCTCATGTTCGTCATCTGCTCAAGCGACGTGAACTGCGCCATCTGCGCGATGAATTCAGTGTTCTCCATCGGGCTTGTCGGATCTTGGTTCGTCATCTGAGCCATGAGAAGCTTCAAGAAGTCGTCCTTACCAAGCTCGTGGTTTGCGATTCGTCCCTCGCGAAGCTCATAGTCGAGTTTTTTGTTGTACCCGTTGACAAGGTTATCGACCGTGAACTTTTCCTGCGCGCTCATCGTTGTATTGATGTTCGTTGCACTCATTTCCATGTTTTACCCCACATGTAGCGGTGTCGCTGCTACACTTCAAATATCGGCATTGTACACCGCCACTTTAGCCCAATTTAGGCAACAATATTGACCGAATAGTCTCCGCCCGCGTATGCGTCAGCCACATCGCCCGAAGCAAGTGCGCGCGCCGTAACGAATTCGCCGTAGCTTTGGTGAGCAAGGAAACTCGCGTCCTGCTGCTGACTCTGATTTCCGTCACCCTGCGCGAAATTCTGCTGCTGATTCGAGAAATTCAAATCGAAGCTGCCCGTCTCAAATCCGCTCTCGGTGAACGCCTGCTTGAGGCTCTGAATGCTCTCACGGAACGCGTCCATCGCTTCTTTTGTCTGCACGGTAATCTGAGCCGAGAGATTTTTGTCGTCAAGGTTGAGCGAGATTTTCACATTGCCCAAGCCTTCTGGTTTGAGCACGAGATTGATTGTTCCCTGGTTGTTGTCTTTGAGAACGATGTTCCCCGCTTTTACGAAATCAGGCGCATTGTCCTGCACGGCGTTCGAGAGCATCTGCTGGAAGTCCGAGCCACTTGCTGCCGCCGCCTGTGAAGAAGACGACGTGATGTTCTCCTGCGCTTTTGCGGCGAGTTCCATCGTCATCTGCACGTTGTTTTCGTTCTGCTGCTGCATTGAGAGCGTGATTTCTTTCTTTTCTGCTGATTTTTGAACTGCCTTCGTTGCGTCAACCTTCGCGGAAGAGTCCTCAAAGACGTGGCGCGTACGTAAATCATGCACGGCGAGTTTTAGCTCATTTTTCTTGTCTTTTGCAGTGGTCGTTTGAGCGCTTTTTTTGTCGGTTAGAGAAAGGTCAGCGCGGCTTTTGGATACAGTTTCTGTCTGCACAAACTGCTGCTCCGCGTTCTTCAAGAACAATTCGGGGTCAGAGCTTGCAAGATTCTGGGCATTCGCCAGCTTTTCATCATCAGTTTCCGCACCGGGAATGAATTCAACGGCAGCGTCGATGAGCGAAGCAAAGTCCTCGCTCGAAATGTCATCGCCCTTCTCCTCAGTTTTTGCCGAAGAGAGCAGCCAGTCAATCACTTTGTCGTCGATTTCCGTCTCGCCGTCGCTCAAAACAAGGCGCGGTGTCTCAGATTCAGAAATTTCATCGGTGTTCACAGTGAGCGCATCCTGCACGATGGCACGATTTTTCGTGTCCGTGTCAAGCGCGTGCATTTCCTCAGCCGAAAGCAGAGAAATCATGCTGATAGTCGCCGGTGTCTCATCACTTTTTTCATCATCTGAGGAGCTATTGCGTGCGATTTTTTCGTTTTTCTCATTCTTTGCACCAACAGTTTTTTCATCCCGAGTTTCGCTCGCGTCAGTGCGCTCTTCCCTGCGTGAAACGGTGCGCTCAGGCTGCGTTGAGTCTACCGGCCGCTCTTCCTCACGAGGCGCGCTCTCGCTTGCTTTTTGCGCGTCACGCAGGGCTTCTGCAAATGACGGCTGCTCGCTCGTGCGCTCAGTCTGTGAAGGCGCGCTCGTCTGAAGCGGGAGCACTGCCCCCAGTTCAGCAGGTGCTGTTTGTGTCTGTACTTGAGAAATAGAAAGAATATTCATGGCACAACCTCCAGTGTAAACTCGATGAAGATTGCGCCCGCTTGTTATTCCGAACTGCGGCTCGGAATCTTACTCAAGGCTTTCCGGCTTGTTCGCCATCTTGCGCTGAATCGTTGCGGCTCGTTCCGCCGGCATGTACATGAGCCAGGTTGATGACATGGAGACCGACTTGCTCGCCGCAGCCATTTCGTCGGCTTTGCGGAGAATGTCGATAACGTCCTGATCATCATGCGAAAGAAGCTCTTCAACAGCCGTTTTTGGCGGCATGCTGTTCAAGTACGACGCAATAGTTTCGATGTTTACACTTCTATCATCGTACTTTTTGACCTGATTATTAAATGTTTTTTCGCGTTCGTCCTGAGATTTTTTGCGGTCTTCGAGTTCTTTGGCAATCGCTTCGTTCTGCTCTTCGATTTTTACGATGTCAGTCTCGCGCTTGTCGAGTTCCTGCGTGCGAATATCGAGGGCTTCGATTCGTTTTGCGAGGCGGTCGTCGTCCAAATCTGCCGTGAGCGGTTTTGACGCCGTTGAAGTGAGTGACGTTTGCGGCGCAAGCCCGAACAGCTTGTACACGGGCGCGAACGTTTTTTTCGCATGAATCACGCCCAAGTAATCAAACCAGAGCAATCCGCCAATCACGAGAATGATAATAAGAATCAGAAGAAAAATCGTTTTTCCAAGTCCGCCGTTTCCACGAGCCATTTTCCCACCTCAAAAAAGAACTTTGTTTTTACTATCGGCATTCTAGCACAAAAATTGAGAAAAGAAACACCTCGCTCCTAGAAATTGACGCCAACGGTCATCGTATAGAGCATGCGCTTTTCGTCTTCCGCAGGATTCGGGCGGTAAATGAGCGCATAGCCGATGGAATACTGAAGTTCACCCGTTGCGGCACTGCCCGTGTTCGGCGAGATATACAAATCGCCAGCGAGACGGAATTCATCTGAGTAGTCAGAAAGGCGCGCATCGCCCAAAATGTCGCGCGTCCGCTTAATGTCCCAGAAGTCGCCGTGCTCATACGCAAGTTTTCCGCTATAGCTCGCGCTTATGACGACGCGCTGCATAAAGAGCGAGAGCGCCGGAATGCCCTTGTGAATCTCAAAGTACGCGAGGATTGCTTGTACGCTTCCCGAAGCCGCATATTCATTCGTGGGGAACAGGCTCGCCGTAAAGATAAAGGGCACGATAATCGGGAAGCGAAGCTGCGCCGTTACGCCCGCATTCAAGTACGTGTCGTCCTCACTCATATGCTCCGTGTCGCGGTACGAAGTAAGCACGAACGGCTGCAAGAGATAGCCCGCCGAATCATAGACATCGGGCGCAATTTTGTGGATATTCGAGAACTGCGCAAAGACGATGCCGTCCGCGCTCGTTCCGACCGATTCATCGCGGTCTTTTCCGAGGTCATCGTCGATAATCTGTTTTCCGTACAAAAAGAGTCCCTGCGTTCCAAGTGCAAAATACGACACTTTTCCGCGCCAGAGAATATCCGTGAGCGAAATCGACTCAAGCGTCTGCATGAATGCGTCATCTTCAAACACGCACGAAGCGCTCAATTTGTACTGAAACCTATCATCGCCGCTCGCGCCGATGTCGATGAGCGGATTTGTGCCGACAGAAATGTATGCGCCATACAGATTCCAAATCGGATTATAGCCAAGTGAGGCAAAAAGCTGCCGGTCGCCCCAGGGATTTGTCGAAACGAACGAAAAGCCAAGCCCCAGATTCGAATCAGGTGTCAGCTCATGGTTATACACGGGCAGAGCGCCAAAAATCGGCACAAAAATACCGTTTTTGTAATAGCGGAACGGATTGTAAGACAGTTCGGCGTGCGCGGTGGAATCAGCGGGCTTTTTTTCGTCAAATGGCGCGACTTCGCTCAGCGAAAGCGCGACGCTCTCAAAATCACCCGGCTCAAATTGAATGCGGAGCAAGGGATTTTCCTCATAGTTCGCGCTGATTGCATAGAACACCAGCTGTTCCGCATCGAAGGCAGTGCCACCGTCAAGCGCGGAAATGAACGCGTGCGAGGGAACGGCATCGGTAAGACCCGCGAATGCGTTCTCTTTTTGCAAAAAGGCGGTCGCGTTCTGTGAGGCGCGGTCGATTTTGACCATTCCGGCGCGAGAGAGCATCTTTCCGCCCTGCCCAAGCTCCGCCCATGTGAACGAAAGCCAGAGCGAATCCTGCGTGACCAACGCGGCATGCAGGTTGTGCACAATCAGATTTCGAGACGCGCCGTCTTGAGCCGTAATCGCGGAAAATGAGTAGTCGCCGAGCACGTGGCTGTCATCAAACAGGCGGAGCGACCAACTCAAGCCGTTTTTGATAATCGCCGCGTTCAAATGTTCGTCAATGCCAATCGGGCTGTACACAATCTCCTCACCGCCGTAAAAATACGTGCGCTCAGCGTCCGAGACTTTGTCGGGATAGATGGGGATTTCAGAAAAGCGCGCGCTTCCGTCAGACGCAGTCGTATAATATGCGTTCCACCGCCCGGTTGTTTTGTGCTGCGTGAATTTTTTCTTTTTGAGGTTGTATTCGGCGGTTACGAATTTGTAATTTTTTTTGTCAATCAGACGGCTCAACGCGAGCGAAGTGCCGTCTGGTGAAAACGCAATGCGATGAATGCCCGTGATTGCGAGCAGTTTTTTGTTCTTTTTGATTTTTCCGTCAGCGTCAAGCGTCACCAGTCGGAGTGATGAAGCTGCCGAGTCGAAATAAGCGATTTTTGTCTCACCGCGCGTTTCGTCAACAAACACGTCAAAGGTCTCGACGCGCGATTTTTTGTCAGAAAGCGCGGATTTCAGTTTTTGCACCGTGGGGAGCGAGAGCGTTTTTTCAAATTCGTCCCATGCGTCGCCGACGCTCATGCCGTAGGTCTTTTTGAACACGCCCGCGACAAAGCTGAACGTGAGCGATGAGCCGGCTTTTTTCCAAAAGTCAGCGTATTTGCTCATGCCGTACGTGTCCTGCAAGTACGCGGAGAACATCGCGCCGAAAATATACGCGTCATTTCCGCCCGGATAGGTGTCGCGCGCGCCAGTTACATCACGCCAGCCGGGGAATTTATCTTCAATGAGCGACTGATTGACGAGCTGCGTTGAGAACGGGTCGTTCAAGCGACCTCCCCTGCCCTTGCTCTCAAGCGAAACCGTCGCGCCCTCAGCCCAAAATGAGGTGAGAGAAAGCCATGCCGGGTTCATCGAGTCTGAGATAAACGAGAGTTTTCGCAAAGACTTTGGCTTCATGTTGTACGTGACGGCATGCGTCAGCTCGTGATAAAAAATCGACTGAATCGTGTCCTCATACATGTCGAGGCTCGTTTCGGGGAGCGTGTCATACAAGACGATTCGGTTGTACGGAATCGCGGCATAATATGCGTTTAGAAGCTCAACCGAGTGGGTAATCGTCACAGGAAACCGCTGATATGCGTCCGTCTCCAAAAGCGCCGTAATCTCAAGGTAGTAATCGTCACAGACCGCCTCGATTTTTTCGGCAGTAGTCCGGCATTCCTCGGGAAAGATGATGTCAAAATACTCCGTTCGAATGACATGCAAGGGCGATGACGCGTCTGAAAGCGCGCCACCTGCGGCAAATGCAGAAGAAAGACACGACGCCGCAATCGTTACAAGAAGAAAAAGAAACGCAATTGATTTTTTCATGATACTCAAGCCTCAATGATAGTGAGACTTGAGTATATAAGAATTAGCGCAAGCCCGCAACCGCCGTGCCGAGCGTGATGTCGTCCTCAAGCGAAAGCAGCTCATAGAAGATTCCGCGCGACTCGGTGAGATACACGTCAAGGTATCGCTCGATTTTTGAGCGGAGTTTGTGCGTTTTAAAGAACGTCGTGCCGTTGCACAGAATGCCAATCGGATGCAGCACGCTCTTTCCCTCGCCCGTCTGAATGCACGAGGCTGAGAGAATCGCCGCCGCATTCTTTGCGCATCGGTCAACGAGTATGTCGAGTATGTCGTAGATAAGCTCGCGGTCGCCGTCAGTCGTGCAGGCTTTTGAAATCGTCGCCCGCTCGTCCGTGGCAAACGGCGCGTACAAGAACGAATCGACTTCTATCAAACAGAGCGACCCAAGCGCAAGAAGATTCTCACATGTCTTTTCGGTGAACAGCCCGTCACGCGCGGCGCAGATGAGCACTTCGTAAGCGAGCGAGCCAAGATACGCGCCCGAGCACTGTTTTTCGAGCTGATAGGCATCGGGGCAGTTCGTGTTTTTGTCAAGGGCGAGGTCAAAGTCAGAGCGCGCGATTTTATTGCATTTTCCCGCCTCGCAGACGACAATCTGCTTAGAGACGAGCACTTCGTCCGTTCCGAGCGCGAACGAGGGCTGAATGTAGGCGGCGTTGATTCCCGTGCCGAGGATAAAGCCGACGTATGATGAATACGCCGTGCCGTTCCGCGCGGCAATGCGACCGGCGAGCAGCTCGGAAACCGTGTCGTTTAAGAGCGCGATTTTTTGCATGTTGTTCCAGCCACGCTTCTCAAGCTCCTCGGCGAGCGTTTTTCCGACAGGGCAGCCAATCACTTCCTGCGCTTTGACTTCCTTGCTGAACGCAATCGGAATGCCGTCGCCGTCCTCGGTAATGCGCATCGCATACGAAAAGCAAAAGCCAATGCGGTCAGCCTTGTTCTTCAAGTAGTCGATGTTGTCGGCTATCTGCGAGAAAAATTCTGTCTTTGAAAGCTCGCGCTCGATTCCGGGCATCGACGTTTTTTTGAAGTCGGAAATCGTATAGTCACCGTTTGCGTCAAACGTCACCAAGCACGAGCGAAAATTCGTGCCGCCCGCATCGATGACAATCACGCTCTTATCACGCGGCTTTTCATTCGGCGGAAGCATCCACGTTTTTATCATGTCCTGACCGGCAGAATCGCCCTTTTTGACGCACCAGCACGAGTCCGAGCCGAACAAGCCGAGGCGCATATCATACAAAACGCTCTCCGTCAGAGACGCGACGCTCACATGCACATCAAAGTGATGTCGAAGAAAAAAAGAAAGAATTTTTTCATTAGCCATACTCTGATTATAAAGCCAACTTCCCTATTCGACAATAAAAAAGTATAATCGAAACTCTCATGACCGATTTATCTGATTTAAAAAACGAACTCAACCCTGAGCAGTACGAAGCCGTCATGACGATTAACGGCGCGATTCTCATTATTGCAGGCGCGGGGAGCGGAAAAACGCGCGTGATTACCTTCCGAATCGCCCACATGCTCGACGCGGGCGTTCCACAGAGCGCGATTCTTGCCCTCACCTTCACGAACAAAGCGGCAAAGGAAATGAGCGAGCGAATCAAGGAACTCACGGGCAAAAAGCTGCCGCTTCTCACCGTGTCCACTTTCCATGCGTTCGGCGTGCGCATTTTGCGGCAGGAAATCGGTCTTTTGGGCTACCGCGAGAATTTTTCGATTTACGACGAAACCGACAGAAACGCGCTCATTAAGGAAACGGGTCGCGAATTGCGTTATTCCCCCGAAGCTCTTGATCTCTATCAAGTCGGCATTCTCATTTCCGACATCAAAACGGGGCGCAAGCACTGGACAATCGAAAACGAAATGTACAAAGAGCTGTACGAAGGCTATCAGGAAGGGCTCAAGCTCTACAACGCGGTCGATTTTGACGACCTCATCACGCTTCCCATAAAAATTTTCCGCGAATTCCCCGAAGTGCTCGCAAAATACAAAGACCGCTACAAGTACATCATGGTTGACGAATTTCAGGACACGAGCCACCAGCAGTACGAATTCATGCGCCTGCTTGCCGAAAACAATGTCGCGGTCGTGGGTGACGATGACCAGTCGATTTACTCATGGCGGGGAGCTGACTATCAGAACATCGTGAATTTTGAAAAAGACTTCAAAGATGTCAAAGAAATCCGCCTCGAACAAAACTACCGCTCAACGGGCACGATTCTTGCGGCGGCGAACGGCGTAATCAAGCACAACACGAACCGCAAGGACAAAGAACTCTGGAGCGGAAACGGCGACGGAAAGCCAATCGAAATCTACATGCCCGAAAACGAAACGGCGGAAGCAGCGTTCATCGTGGAGTCAATCCAATCCACCGCGATTTCAGAAAAACGCAAATACGACGACTTCTGCGTTCTCATGCGGGCAAACACCCAGTCCCGCACAATCGAAGAGGCTTTTTTGGCGGAAAACATTCCCTACACGATGAGCGGCGGCACTTCCTTTTTCCAGCGAAAAGAAATCAAGGACATCATCTCATACCTGCGCGTCATCGCAAACCACGACGATGATGTAAATCTCTTGCGAATCATAAACACACCCCGTCGTGGAATCGGTCGGGCAACAATCGAAAAACTCAATGAAATCGCAAAGAATCTCTCATGCTCACTCTGGGAAGCAATCAACGCACTTTTAGAAGTGGGCGACAACGAAGCGGATTTGTTTATGGCTGGCGGCACGACTTCCCAAGAAAGCAAGTATTCTGACTTTGACGATGAGGATTTTTCCGAAAGCACGAAGCAAAATCTCAAAGCCTTTGCGGAAATAATCGAGGGCAACAAATCAATGCTCGGCGGTCACGGCTTGGCAAAAAAGGTGCGCACGATGGTCGAAAATATCCGCTACATGGACTACTTGATTGGCGAAAACCCCAAGTCCGAGAAAGCCGCTCGCTTCAAAATGCTGAACATAGAAAGTTTGATTGGCTCAATCGAACGCTGGGAAAACAACCCCGATTCAGGAGACGCCACGCTCTACAATTACCTGAACCGAATCACGCTCCTCTCGCGCGACGACATGGACGACGACGAAAACTTGGGCAAAGTGAACTTGATGACGATTCATGCGTCAAAAGGCTTGGAATTCCCTGTGGTGTTCATCGCAGGGGCTGAAGAAGGCTTGATTCCGCACGGCAGAGCCGTTGACGAGGGCGGAGACGCGGCGGTGGAAGAAGAGCGCCGCCTTTTCTATGTGGCAATCACCCGCGCCCGCGATAAACTGTTGATTTCATCTTGCCGAAGCCGCAGAAGGCAGAATTCCGCAGTCGAAAGCCAGCCAAGCCGCTTTTTGGACGAAATTCCGCCGCACCTTGTGCAATACCACGAGCCGCAAAAAGAAGTGAGCGCGGACATGGCAATCGACCTGCTCCAGCAGATGAAAAAAAGATTTACCGCACCGAAAGTTCCTGGATTTTAAGTTCGTTCCAAAATTCCGGAATCTCCTGCCCCACTCGCCAAAACGAAAGCTTGTCGATTCCGTTGTCTTTGTACATCTGGCACCGCGCCACGGCACTTTCCACCGTGTCGTAAAAGACCGTCACGCGCGTTTTCGAGTCGAAGGTAAAACTCAAATCACCGTCGGCGGATTTTCTGAAATTCGAAACTTTGTTTGCTTTTATAATGTCATCAACCTTGTACATGCGGTAGGCTTTCCGCCCCACACTCTCATCGTTCCAAGCGCGCGCGTAAAAATGGCAGCCCATCACGAGCTTTTCTTCGGGAATCACCGTTTTTGCGTAATCGGCAATCTTCTTGCACCACGCCACGGAAGCAATCGGACCGGGCGCACTCGTTGACCAATGCTCGTCGTATGCCATCACGATGATTCTGTCCACGATTTTTGAAAGCTCGGCGTAATCATAGGCATCGCGTTCAAGCGTTTTCACCCGCGCAGGAATCGCCACCGTGAGCATTTTCCCTTTGAGCCGTTTTTTGAGCAGTTTCAAAAAATCACGGAAATTTTTGTCATCTTCCTTCATCACGAGTTCCCAGTCAATTTGAACGCCATCGTAGTCTTTTGACTCAATAACGAGCTGCCGGATAATCTTGTTCCGAAGCGGCAATTTCGGGTCGAGAAGAAGATGCGTCTGCGCCTTTGAGTCCACGCTTGAAACAAGGTGAATTCGTCCCTTATAATCGGGAAATTTCTCGTTTCGCTTGGGAACAGGCTCAAAATCTGAAACACTGTTCACCGCGTTCACAAAATAGCCGATGTCCGTCACGGGATAGTCATTTGAAAACGACGACTCTTCGCCAATCATCACATAGCCCCACACTTCCTTGAAGCGAAGCGCTTGCGTGCCATCAAACTCGGGATTTTCCGCGCTCAAAAGTTCCTCTTCGGAAAGCTCCGTGTTCTGCGCAGAAATAGAAAAACAAAGTGAAAAAAGAAGAAAGAAAAGAATTGAAAGAACGAAGGGTTTTCTGTTCATTTTAACCGCCTTTTCTGAAAGTATCGGCAGAAAAGGCGGTCAAGTTGCTAGTTAATTTTTTTGAATGAAACGAAGTCGAGCGTCATGCCATTGTGACCGTTGTTCTGAGGATTTCGAATATCATTCTGCTGAATCTTGAGCGTAACCGTCGTCGGCGTGTCGAGCGTAAAGCTGACCGGCGCGCGCGTCGTAAGCTCATAGGCTGCAATCGGCGGCTCTGAGCCGTAAACGAGGTAGGTGTCCTTGTTGAGATAAAGATTGAATCGCGCGTGATTTGAGTCGGGAGCGAATTCATTGACAAGCGCCTCGTAGCTGCCAGCCGGGAAATTGATTTCCGCAATCGCCCACGAGCTGTCGTTCAAGAGTTTGAGCGCATATGAGCCGGAAGCCTGCGCGTCGCCGACAAGCTCAAATCCGTCGTAATACATGTTTTCAAGCTCAATCTGAAGCTTTTCGCCCGCAAAATCAAAGCGCGGAGCTTCCGTGAGTTTTTTGGGTGGTGGCGGAAGCTCAGCCGTGCCCTTTGCGCCTGCCTTTGATGCAGACGATGCACTTGATGAGTCTACCAACGCTTCTGAAACAACAACCGCATCAGATGACTCTGATTTTTTTGCGTTTGAGTCCTCAATACTTCCTGTAGAAGCGCACGAAAAGAAAAAAGCAGAGGCAGCAAACGCCCCCAGCACGACAGACGCTGTTTTAGTCAGTTTCATTATGAATCTCCTCTGTAAACGATATAGCGATATATTAAAACAAACTGAAAGGTTTTTGCAAGCAGATTCAGACATAAAAAAACCGGCTCCAAAGAACCGGTTCTGAGACTGGCCTGACTCGAACAGGCGACCCTCTGCTTAGAAGGCAGATGCTCTAATCCAGCTGAGCTACAATCCCGTGCGGATAAATATAGCAGATTGCACGAATTTGGGCAATCACATCAAAAACAAAATATATTCTATTGGTTTTTGCGAATCGGCACAGACCCCAAATCAAGGACGAGGCTGTAGCTGTTGCTCACTGATGAAGAATCAAACGCGACACCGACCGCAAAAAGCTGCACATAGTAGGTGTCGTCCTCGGAAGCCGTCGCCGTATAATAATAGTCAGCATCTCCCTCAACAGGCTCGACATCGCGTGTCTCATCGTCATCATCATCGTCATCATCGAAAAAGTCAAAGGATTTCGCATTTCCGTTCCGAAACGGAATATAGTCGCGGTAATCATACTTAGTTGCATTAGTCTGTTTGACACCGACACACGCGTGCATCGTATAACGGTCATCGTTATTGGCAGAGGCGGCATCAGCGTTTGCATACGTCTTGAGGCGGAACACGACCGTCCGATTTCGCTCAGTAGAGGGAAAATACACAGAATTCCCCGTCGAAGCACTTGCACCGAGCTGCTGATAGGAATAGGTCTCTATCATGCGTGTCGCCGCGGCAGAGCCGTTTGAAGTCGTGTTCACGTTCAGAATAGACGCACGCTGCGAAGTGAGGCTTGAAGAATTGTTGTAGATTTTGTAGTACACGTCCGTACCGATGAACGAGTCACCTGAATCGTTCGAGGTTTTGAAACTGTGGTACCACGTCAAATATTCAGTGCTTGAATACAGCGGGTCGTTATACGTGACCGTCGGCTCGTCAACAACAATAACCTCTTCCAAGCCACATGAAGATAAAAAAATGCCAGCAGCTCCGCAGAAAAACACAAAAAACAGATTTTTAAGCAAAGTGCTGGCACGTTTCATAGTATTAAAAGGTATGACTCACAAAAAAGTTTCAGATTACTGAATGTTTCCCGCCACTTTCAATGCGATTAAGCGAGACTGAGCGAGCTGCCCCCAGCTTGCAGAAGAACGAAGCTCATTCAGTTTTTCATATGCCGCTTTTGCGTCCTCGTATTTCTGAGCAGTTTCGTTGACGCGTCCGAGAGAGAAGAGCGCATGATCAATCAAGATGAAATCCTCATCGTCAGCAGCAGCAGCGTAATAGGCGATTGCATTGTCCGTGTCGCCGAGTTCTTCAGAGCAAACAGCCGCGTTGTAATAGCAAAAAGAAGCCGTGTACGCATCTTTTTTAGCCGCAATTGCCTTGAGCCATGCAGAGCGGGCTTCTTCGTAATTTTTCTGAGCGAATTTGATTTCCGCGATGAGCATGTTTGCACGAATGCCGACAATTCCGCCCTTTGAAGAGAGCGCGACGAGCTGTTCCAACGCCGTGTTCTGGCGGACAGCGATATCCTCTTCCGAAAGCTCTGAGGCATCACTAGTGAGCGCATACGAAATCGAATCAATCTGCTCGATTCCTTTCTCGGTAGATTTTGATTTGACCGTCGCGAAAACCGCAATCACAACGATGACAGCAACAACGACCGCACAGATAGCAAACACCGTCCCCTTTGATTTCTCAAGTTTTGCGTTCAAAGCAGTTGCAAGTGTTTCTGTTTGTTTGTTATCAGCCATTTTTTTACTCCTATTGTTTAACCAATAAACTTTTTATGCGTTATTTTAGCGTATATTCAACTCGTTAAGCAATCGCGAAACGTACGTTCGCTGAATGCCCAAGATTTTGCCCGCTTTTGTCTGATTCCATGATGTCTCATTCAGAATCTTTTTGATGTACGCCGCCTTGAATTTATCGACGGCAGTTTTGAGCGTCTTGTCCTCGCCGTCAGCGACCTCAGCTGCGAAATCGTCGAACGGCTTTTCACTGCTCTCGGCTTTTTGAGCCGCCGGACTCACGCTAATCCGCAAGTCCTCAGCCTGAATGACGGGCGGCTTGCCCAGCACGCACGCGCGCTCAATTGAGTTCTCAAGTTCACGGACATTGCCCGGCCAGTAGTAGTCGTACAAGGCGCGCAGTGCCGCCTGCGAAAAGCCCGTGAAATTCTTTTTGGTCTCACGGCTAAAGCGGTCAAGGAAGAACGAAGCAAGCGGCTCGATGTCGTCCTTGCGCTCTCGAAGCGGCGGAATGTTGAGCGGCACGACGTTCAGGCGGTAGTACAAATCGCTTCGGAACAGCCCGTCCGCCACCATCTGCTCAAGGTTTCGGTTCGTTGCGGCAACCACGCGCACGTCAACGGAAATCGTTTTGTTCGAGCCGACGCGCTCGAATTTGTGCTCCTGCAAGACTCGAAGCAGTTTTGCCTGCAAGTCAAGCGAAAGCTCGCCGATTTCGTCGAGGAAGATTGTGCCACCGTCACTCGCCTCAAAACGGCCGATTCGGTCGCTCACCGCGTCGGTAAACGCGCCTTTGACATGACCGAACAACTCGCTCTCAAGGAGTGTCGGAGAAAGCGCGGCGCAGTTTACGCGCACGAACGGCTTGTCACGGCGCGTGCCTTTGATATGAAGCTGCTCCGCGAACAGCTCCTTTCCGACACCGCTCTCCCCCGTAATCAGAATCGTCGTGTTTGTTTTTGCGACCTCGTCAATCACGCGGAGCAAATCGAGCACCGAAGCACTTCGCGCGACAAACGAATGATATTCAGAACCGTTCGCAATGGTTGAAGTGAGCACGGAAATTTTGTCCTTTGCGGAGCGGTATGAATCGGCGTTGATGTACGCGATTCCCGCTTGGTCGGAAAGGCTCTCAAGCACCGCCAAGTCGTCGTCGTTGAACGCAAGCGCATCGGCTTTATTTAAAAGCTCGATGACACCGATGCACTTTTCTTTGACGCGCATCGGAATCGCAATCATGTTCCGCGTCACGTAGCCCGTCTTGTCCTGCACTGTCGTAGAAAAGCGCGGGTCAGCCATGACGTTGTTTAAAATGAGCGACTTGTTGTGTTCTGCAACCCAACCGGCGATAGAATTTTTTGCGACGGGAATATTGCTTGCTTCCGCGCCCTTTGGACCGAGCGCGACCACAAAGCGGAGCGTTTCGTCATCTTTGTGGATAAGCAGCAGAGATGACGACTCACAATGAACAAGACGCATTGCCGATTCAAGGATATAAACCAGCAATGCGTTGATGTCAGAATAATTTGAATTTATTCGACCATTTATTTCGATGAGTGTTTTGAGTTGTTCAAGACTGAGAGAATTTAGGTCACTCATCGAAGTAAACTAGTTGTTTTTCTGAGATTTAATCATGTCGCCGAGCGTATATGCGCCATCGTCGTCGTTTTCGGCAGATGACATATACTGAGAAATCTCTTTGCGAGCCTGTGCTTTTTTGTACTCTTTGACAGAGAAAGCAACTTTCTCTTTGTCGACATTGATGTCAACGACGAAGACATTGATTTTGTCGCCGACGTTGTATTTTTTGACAGCCTCTTCGTACGGAACGTCACGGTCATCGCTCAAGTTAGCCTTGTTTACGAGACCTTCGATGCCGTCTGGAGCTTTGACGAATACACCAAAATCAGTGATTGAAGTGATTTCGCCCTCGAGCGTTGAGCCCGGTTTGTATTCTTCTGCGAATTTCTTCCATGGATTGTCGGTGAGCTGCTTGATGCCGACGCGGATACGGCGATTCTCAGAATCAGACTCGAGCACCACGACATCAACTTCCTGATCGACTTTGAGTTCGCTGCCCGCATGCTTGACTTTCTTTGTCCAAGAAATGTCTTCTGCGTGCAAGAAGCCGTCGATTCCGTCTTCAAGCTGAATGAACGCGCCTGCGTTGGTGAGCTTGACGACTTTGCCAGCGACCTTTGTGCCTTCCGGATATTTTTCTGAGATTGAATCCCACGGATTTGCAGTGACCTGCTTGAGACCGAGCGAAACACGACCAGCAGGAATATCGTAGCCCAAAATCATACATTTGATTTTGTCGCCGATTTTTACCATGTCAGCGGCTTTGTTGACCTTTTTTGTCCAGCTGAACTCAGAGATGTGAGCCAAGCCCTCGATGCCCTCTTCAAGTTCGATGAATGCACCGAAGTCAGTGAGTTTTGTGACTGTGCCTTCCACGATGTCATCGACATGATATTTATCCTCGAAGTGTACCCACGGATCTTCGCTGAAATGTTTGAGAGAGAGATTGATGCGCTTTTCGTTCGGCTCGAGGCGGATGACCTTAAGCTCGACTTCCTGACCTTTTTTAACAAAGTCCTTCGGTCGTGTGACGTGCCCCCAAGACATATCGTTGATGTGGAGAAGACCGTCGAAGCCGCCCAAATCGATGAACGCGCCGAAGCTCGTGAATGATTTGACCGTGCCTTTTACGGTGTCGCCAATCTGCTTTTCTGCGAAGAACTTGTCGCGCTCAGCGTTGATGAGTTCCTCGAGATATTTGCGGCGGTTTACGACAACGTTCTGTTTGTTGTCTGAATACAAGCGCTCGATATAGAATTTTGAAACAGTTCCGATGAGTTTAGAAGGATTCTCGACCTTTTGGCTGTCAGACTGGCTGATTGGCAAGAATGCGTGGATGTCGCCGCCGAGGTTGACATCAAAACCGCCCTTGACTTCTTTTTCGATGGTGCCCTCGATAGGGATTTTTTCGTCGAAATATTTGCGGAAATCCTTCCAAAGCTGTTTAGCCTGAGCTTTTGTGTAAGAGATTTCCGGTCCGTTACGACCATCTTTGCGGATAACGACAACCGTTACTTTGTCGCCATCGTTCGGCAATTTGCCCGCGAATTCCTGCACTGGAATTCGGCCTTCTGTTCTGTAGCCGATGTCAACGAAAACATAGCCGTCCGCAGTCTGAATTACAGTTCCGTCTACAATCTGACCATCCTCGATGTTCAGACCTTTGAGAGACTCCTCTAATTGTGTCTGGATTGCACCCTGCTGAGATTCATCCTTTTCCACTTCCATCTGTTCCATAGTCGTACCTTTATTGTGAATTTTGCCTAGAATTATGTCACAAACCTGCTCTATAGTCAAGGCGGAAGTATCGATATAGAACGCGTCCTCGGCACGGCGGAGCGCGCCCTCCTTTTTGTTTTTGTCGATTTCGTCGCGCTTGATAATCGCCGCTTTGACCTCTTCGAGCGTCATGTTTGAGACGCCCTGATCGAACCGGCGCTGCGCCTGCACGTCGATTGACGCGTCGAGGTAGAATTTGTATTCCGCGTTCGGGAACACGACCGTCGTCATGTCGCGCCCCTCGCAGATGATGTCGAGGTGATTCGTGATTTCGCGCATGCGCTCGTTTACAAGGTGGCGGATTTCGACGATTGAAGAGACCTGCGCCACGCGGGCAGAGACCGCATCATCGTGCAAATGCGCCTCAACGTCCGTTCCGTTCAAAATGAGGTGCGAATTCTCATAGTCGAGCGACTGTTTTTTGCAAAAGTCGACGACTTTTTCGCTGTCGGCGATGTCGATGTCAGTGCCGTTCAACGCCATTGTGAGCGCGCGGTAAAAGCTCCCGCTGTTAAGATAGGTGATGTTCAGTTTTTTTGCAATCAGCGACGCGATTGTAGATTTCCCCGTGCCCGCAGGCCCGTCCATAGCGATAATCATGATTTTTCTCCTTTGTTTAATTCTTACACAATTTCAGTAAGCCTTGCACTTCGCTTTCCCTCAATTCGCGGAACTGCCCCGGCGTCAAGCCCTCAAGTTCGATGTTGCCGATGCGCACGCGGCAGAGATTTCGGATTGAAATGCCTGCATTCTCGAACACGCGACGGATTTCGCGGTTTTTTCCTTCAATGAGAACGACCCGCATTCGGTGCGAGTTGAGTTCTTCGGCATATTTTGCTTTGTAAAACACGCCCTCAACGCGGATTCCTTTTTCAAAATCCTCGGCAAGATAGCGCGGAAGCGGAAGCGAGCTTTCGACGATGTATTCTTTTTCGATTTCGGCACTTGGATGGCTCAACTTGGCGGCAAAATCGCCGTCATTCGTGAAGATAATCGCGCCGTGGCTGAACATATCAAGGCGACCGACATTGTATAATCGCTCTTTGTATGTGTCACGGAGAATATCCACTGCACACGGTCTGCCCTTTTCATCGGACTGAGAGCAGACATAGCCGAGCGGCTTGTACAAAAGAACATAGCGTTTTTTTGCTTCGGGCGTGACTTTTTTGCCGTCAACGCACACTTCGTCTTTTTCAGTGACTTTTGTGCCAAGTTCTGTGACCGCCGCGCCATTTACCGTAACGCGACCATCGAGAATGATTTTTTCGCTTGCGCGGCGGCTTGCGACACCGCAGTGAGCCAAAAATGCTTGGAGACGGACTTCTTCTTTTTCTGACTGAGTTTTGTTATCGGGCAAGGACGAACCTCTCTTCTTCTTTTTCGTCGAGCTGAGGCAAATCAGCGATTGAATTTAAGCGGAAAAATTTGAGGAATTCTTTCGTCGTGCCGAATTCAACCGGGCGACCGGGCGTGTCACGGCGACCGACTTCTTTAATCAGCTGCCGCTCAATCAAAAGGCGGATCATATTGTCGGGAGAAACACCGCGCAATGCCTCGATTTCGGCACGGGTAATCGGCTGTTTGTATGCGATGATTGAAAGCACTTCGAGTGCGGAACGGGAAAGTTTGCCCTCGTTTTTGTTTCCGTATTTTTCTTTGAGCGTTTCCCAGTATTCTTTTTTGGGAGTGAGCACGTAGCCACCCGTAATGATAGAAAGTTCCACGCCACTTGAAGGATTGGTGTATTTTTCTTTTAAGATTTCAAGCGTTTCGGTAACGACATCGGCAGAAAGCTGAGTTGCGGCAGCAATCGCATCGATGGTAAGCGGCTCGCTTTCGAGGAAAAGCACCGCCTCGACAAGCCCCGCTTCTTTTTCAAGATTTATATCCATAAGTGAGGACAGTATAGTAAGAAATCAGATTTTCAACAACTACGCAGCTTCGTACCGACAGATTTTGATGTCACCGAACATGCGGTTCTGGTAGATTGCCGCCATTTTGAACTTGACGGCTTCCAAAATCGCCATAAACGCACAGATGACATCGAGGATATTTCCTTTGCGCACGAGCAAATCCGTGAACATGCACTCATTTTTTTCCTCAAGCAGCTCGTTCATCAGCGTGATTTTTTCGTTGACGGAAATTTCTTCGTACACATCGAGGATTTTCTGGTCAGTGTACTGGCTCATGAGCGTCTTGAAGATTTTCTGCATCTGCTCAAGCAAATCCCATGTGTCCACGCGTTCCCACAAATCTTTTTCTTCAAAAGGAAGCGTTCGCTGGATTTTGTTTCGCTCGAAATTCCACTCGCTTTCGTCCTGTTTTTCTTCGATGAGGTCGGAAAGTTTTTTGAATTTCTGGTATTCGATGAGTCGGTCGACCAATTCTTCGCGCGGGTCGTCAAAGTCGAGGTCGTCGTCAATTTTGACTTCAACGGGAAGCATCATGCGCGATTTGATGTAGATAAGCCGCGCCGCCATGCTGTAAAACTCAGAGAGGTCGCTTAACTCAAAAGAAGCCGCATAGTCCAAGTATTCAAGGAACTGCTCGGTAATCTGCGCAATCGGAATGTCGTAGATATTGATTTTATTGTCGCGGATTAACGCCCACAAAAGGTCGAGCGGACCGTCAAATTCGCCCACCGTGTAGCGGCGTTTCGTTCTGCCAGAATCGTCTTCGTTTTCAAGTGCCGCCTGATGTTCCGCTGTCTGTGACTGCATGTTCGCCTGTTCTTCCATAAAAGACCTCTGATTCTAGGATGATTCTGACAAAGTCGGAAGAAGAAAGGCAACGTTCCGCCCCCTGAGTTCCGATTTTTGCGAGAGATTTTTCAAAGAAATCCCTATATAGAATGTCGGCAGATTTCGGCAAAACTTCAAGCAAAGGAATCAAAACAAACGCGCGCTCATGGATTCTCGGATGAGGAATTTCAAGATTTTTCATTGGGTCGTTCGGGTCAGAGTAATGGATTTCCTCGTTCCCGAACAACTCAATGTCGATGTCAAGGCTTCGCTCACCGTTCCGAATTTCTCTGTCACGGTTCCGCCCGAACCGAGTTTCAATCTCATGGATTTTTGAAAGAAGCTCGTGGCAAGAAAGCGATGTTTCGCCAGAGACCGCCATATTGTAAAAATCCGGCTGATGCTCGACATACATCGGCTTTGTGCGATACACCGAAGAAGCACGAAAATCAGAAAGAATACGCTTTAGCTCCGCGCACGCACCGGCAAGCACGCGCACGGAATCAAGCGAGTTGTATTCTCTATTTGATCCAAGCCCAAGAACGGTAAACATTTCTTTTTATTGTCACACGGATTCGAAATTGCTACGCAATTTCAGTTATTTGTTGATTTTCCGTAGGAAAATCGAATCCGTGTGACATTTTAAAACAGCGCGTCTTGTGCAGATGGAACGACTGGCTCAGGCTCGGCTTTTGGAGCAGCGGCGGCTTTCTTTGCCTCTTTTTCCGCATCCTTCGCGGCTTTTTCGGCAGCCTTTTTCGCGTCGTTTACGGCTTTTTCCTGCTCAGGGTAGACCGCGACGCCCTCACGCGTGCGCAAAATCTGACCGGGGAACACTTCGTTACGAATCTGCGCCTCAACCTGCTTTGCGTAATCGGGGTTTTCTTTGAGGAAGTTGATTGCATTTTCCTTACCCTGACCGACCTTTTCGTCACCACGGGTGTACCATGCACCGCGCTTGTCGATGATTCCGTGCTTGACGGCTGAATCCAAAAGCGACGCGGTGGCAGAAATTCCCTTGCCGAAGTAGATGTCGAGCTCGACTTTGCGGAACGGTGGCGCAACTTTGTTCTTTACGACCTTAACGCGCACACGGTTTCCGACCGCATCTTCTTCGCCCTTGCCCTCGATTGACTCGATTCGGCGGATTTCCAAGCGGACAGAAGAATAGAATTTGAGTGCGTTGCCGCCTGTTGTGGTCTCTGGGTTTCCGAACATGATACCGATTTTCATTCGGATTTGGTTGATGAAGATAATCATACACTTCGATTTTCCGACGATTGCCGTGAGTTTTCGGAGTGCCTGGCTCATGAGTCGCGCCTGCAAGCCCATCATCGCGTCGCCCATGTCGCCTTCGATTTCCTTTTGAGGCGTGAGGGCTGCAACCGAGTCTACAACGATGATGTCAACCGCACCCGAGCGCACGAGATTTTCCGTGATTTCAAGTGCCTGCTCGCCGTTGTCAGGCTGAGATACCCACAGATTGTCGATGTCAACGCCAAGATTCTTTGCGTACACCGGGTCAAGCGCGTGCTCCGCATCGATGAATGCCGCGATTCCGCCCATTTTCTGCGCTTCGGCAACCGCATGCAACGCGAGCGTTGTCTTACCCGAACTTTCAGGACCGTACATCTCGATGATTCTGCCGCGCGGGTAACCGCCTACGCCCAATGCCTCGTCGAGCAAGATAGAGCCAGACGGAATGACATCGATGCCCGTAAGGTCAGTTTGCGCGCCGAGCTTAATGAGCGAGCCTGCCCCGAACTGCTTTTCGATTTGCAAGCGAGCGGCTTCGAGCGCCTTTAATTTTTCCGACATATCTGCCGGCTGTTGTTGTGTTTTTTCTGCCATAGAAATCCACCTTTTTATAAAATTTTCCCCCACCCAGCCCTTATATAGGCGGAAAAGTGTTGTTTTTACCACGTAAAATAAAAAAAACGCATATTCTCGCTGTTTTTTTTAATTTTGTCGGATTGGCTGATACACAGCCCGTCCGTTCAAAATAATTTTCCCGTTTTCGACGGCGATTTTTGCAAGCACGCGCACCGGTCGCTCCCCGTCAATCGCAGGATACGGCGACTCCTCAAAGAAGAGCGGCACGAATCCCTCCACCCGTTCCATGTCCTGATACCCGACGAGCAAGTCGCACCGATAAGACTTTCCCTCAGCAACGGAATTCGACACGCGACCCGACCAATCGACCCAGCAGCCAAGATACAATTCCGGCTCTTTTGCGACCTGCGCATAATCAACATTGTCTCCGTAATCAGAGAGCGAGTCAAAAGTCGGTTCTGTAAAATACGATGCTATCATGCGTGCTTTTGCTTTGATTGCATCGCTCGCATTTGAGTTCAGCAGGCGATTTATCTCGACGAGCGAAGCATTTTCGCGATAATCCTGAAAATAGGTCATCGCCATGTCATAGGATTTTTTTATCTGTGTATCACTCAGAATGTATTTATAATTCCCGCCAGACAAATCCTTCTTCTGTGCGTTTCCAATTTCCTCAACGGAAAGAAAAAGCTCACTCAAATCCGCGCGCTGGGAGATTGACGGCAAATGCACACGCCGCGCCGCGCGAGAAAAAGAGCCGAAATTGAAAATAAAAAGCGCGAGCACAACGCCCGCAAGCGCAGAAAGTGCGATTCTCTTTATTGTGTCAGGATTTACGCCCAACGGTGGATAAAAACGCTCAATGTCTCCCGAATCGACCGCCTTGCACAACTCATCGTATGAGCCGTGCGTTTTTATGAATTCCATCGCGCTTAGCGCCGTCTTATTCCCCGGAGCATAATCAAGCACATCAAGATAGTATTCAATCGCGCGATCCGTGTCACCGCGACGCAAAAAAAGCACCGCCTGCGCATTGAGCAACGTAGGGTCTGTCATGCGGATATGGCGCGCCCGCTGGAAATAGGCGCCCGCGCTCCCCGTGTCGCCGAGATACAAACAGGCAAGCCCCGCCGTGAGGAAATAGTCAAAACTCTCGCGGTAAATCTCAGGATTATTGCCTGATTCAAGAAGAGAAATCACATAGGAAAATTTTCGTCGCTGCAAAAGCGAATGCGCTTTTTCCAAATCCGTGCGACTCATTGCTTACTGCTGCCTCAACTTTTCAAGAATTGCATCAAGTTCTGCGTTCAGATGAGAGACTTCGACCGGATTTACGTTGTCTGACGACTGCAAGGAATCAATGCGGTCGATAAGACGCTGGATATACTCGGGGTCAAGCTGATAATCCTTGATGGGCGGCACGACGAATTCTACATCAGTGCGCTTATCAAGATTTTCTTCTTCGGGCTTAGGCTTCAGCGGCTTTTTTATGACAGGAAGCGCAACCTCGTCTTCCTCTTTTTTTTCTTCCTCCGGAATCTCAAGCCCGTCGATGTAGTACAAACCGTACGGCGACTCAAAATCATCCGCAGCCGCAATGAAGAAAGTGACATCAGTCGTGTCGCCCGGAATCAGTTTTGTCTCCTCCCAATCAATCATGACAGCAGAATCGGCATTTGCCCGTGAATCAGTAAAACTCCTGCCCCGGACAGAGCTTGCGTTCCAGTCCATTCGTCTGAGCACGTCAACATTTCCGAGCGTGACAAAGCGAACCGGCGTAATGTCACCGCCGTCGAGCAAGATTTGGAACGTATTCTCGCCATTTGAGACGATGATACAGCGCTCGCTCTTCATATCAGAAGCGATGAATTGCACCTCGTTGTCGATTTTTGTACCGGTGGCAGTCACGAACGGATGCCCCGAACTTTCTCCGCACGAGGTGTCAAGCAGTGCGCGCAACGCGACCGAGTGTTTTCGCCCGGAGATATTCACAAGGTAGGTTTTGATTTGAACGATGTCCTCGTCATATTTTTCGCGGCTCGCGATAAAAGAAAAATCGATAAACATCTGAATGGTTTTCGCGACCGTGTACACCAATTGTGCGCCACTGTCTTTGTCAAGGCGACGAATCTCACGCTTTATATTGTTTGCCTCATTGAGACGATACAGTTTTTTGTCTATCTTGAGATAAAAACTGCTCGACGCAAAGGAATCGGCAAGAGAAAGCAAAGCGCGCTCTCCTTTTTCAGATTGCACGAAGATATTAAAATTGCCTTTTGGTCCGATGAATTCGGCACGGAGAAAATTTTTTTTGCAGTTGTAGTAATCCGTCGTGTGATATTTGACGCCGAAGAAATCATCTGTTTTTTCGGTCAGCTTTTCTTTGGCGGCCTTTTTCTGCTCTTTTTTCTTTTTTTTCGCATCGTCGGATTTATTAGACTCAGCGGATTTTTCCGTCAGTTCGGTGGATTCCTGCGTCTGAGACTCAGCGTCGCCGTCATCGGCGAACACACGGGCACTGAGCGATACACACAAAAACAAAGCAACGAGTATTTTTTTCATTTTTCACCGTCCTCAGATTGCTCATCGAGAAGATACTGCAACTGTTTCGCCTTTCGCTTGAGCGCCTGAACTTCGGCATCACTCGCAGTCACCGATGAGTTTGAATCACCAGAAGACTTTGGCGCAGCAGAAGATGAGGTATTTTTGTTGTTATTTTTGACACGGATAGACGACTCGTTAACGGTTTGAATGACCGTTTTAATAACCGGCTGTTTGATTGCGCCCTCGACCTTGCGCTCTGGCTCCGGTGCTTTGACCTCGGCAACGCTCAACCCATCGTCTTTTGGCGGCTCTTCCTCACCCGGCTCAGCATATACGTACACCGGCTCGCTTCCTTCGAGCAGCGCCTCAAGTTCTGCGATTCGGGCGAGCGCGTCTATCAGCTCTTTTTTAACGCCAAGCTGGTCTTCAAGCTGATACACGCGAATCTGACGCTCATATTCCTCACGCGTCGAAAGGTTTTCTTCGCCGATAACTTTAAGCAGATACAGCAATTTTTCCTCACGAGTGCGCCGTTCAATCAAATCCAATTTGTATTGTGCCTGCGGTGCTTTTTCGCACGCCGGATAGTCCTCAACAAGCCGCTCATACAACCCACGCGCCGGCTCAAAATTGTATTCGTCGTAAAACGCCTCTGCAATCCAAAACAACGCCATCGGGTACAAGTCGCTTTCGGGATTCTGGTGACAAAAATCGCTCATGGCGAGCACAGAGTCTTCGTTTCGGGCGAGAAGATGTAGCAATCTGCCGTTCTGATACTGAATGTACTCACGGTACGGACTGAACGCAAACTGCTCGAGAAACTTTTCGCAATCAGCCTGAGCCTGCTTGTACTCACCGGCATACACCTCGCTTTTTATGAGCATGAAAAGCGTCTCATCATTCGCGCTGCCCGGTGCGGAAACGACCTTCCGCAAGAAAAAAATCGCAGAAACCCAGTCTTCGTTTTTATACGCCTCATAGCCCTGCGTCAAATTGGCATTTTCGTTCTCAGAAAGCTTTGACGGCTTTTTTTGAGCAAACACAGCGGGGGAGAAAAAAGCGCATATGCACACGACAAGCAAAAAACGATAGAAGTTCACCTTACAGCTCCCACTTTAGCTTTCCGTTGAAAAAAGACGAGCCGGAAACCACGATGTCAGTTCCCGCTGAAAGAACAGAGGCAAGATTTTTTTCGTTTACGCCGCCATCAACGGAAATCAGAAAATCGAGATTGCGCTCCGCACGGATTTTCGCCAATTGCGCAACCTTGTCGAGACAATACGGAATGAGCGTCTGCCCGCCGAATCCAGGATTTACCGTCATAACGAGCACGAAATCAACGAGCGGAAGGATTTCTGAAAGCACAGAAACGGGTGTCGATGGCACGATTGAAATACCGCATTTTTTTTCTAGCTCATGCACATGCTGAATGAGACGGTCAACATGCGTAGTCGCCTCATAATGAAAAGTAATCCAGTCTGCGCCAGCCGCTGCAAACGAATCGACCATAAGCTCAGGCTTTTCGACCATGAGATGCACATCAAAAGGCAATCGGGTGCACGGTCGGAGCGAGCGCACAACCGGCTGTCCGTAGGTAATCTGCGGCACAAACTGACCATCCATAACATCGATATGGACAGAAGAACCACCATCAGACTCAATTTTTTTTAGTGCGGAGGTCAAATCTGAAAAATCTGCTGACAGCAGAGACGGAGATAAAGCTGGCTTTTTCATTATTATTGATAATAATAACAAATGAAATCCAAGTTGTAAACAAATCCGTATAAAAATACGCAAAAGAAAGCGACAACTCCCCTTTGCCGTAATTTTTCGGCACCGCTAAAAACTTAAAACAATCTTACTGTTTTTTATAAAATATGCAAAAAAGATATTGACATAAAGAACAAAAACCTTTATAAACTTTGCCCCCGTTTTAGCGTTTTCCTTGTTTTTTATTGACTAAAAAGCCCATTTTGATATAATGAAATTAATCTCTAAAAACTCTACTGTACACACTATGGGCATTCAGTCGGACAATGAACTTGCAAAAGCGTATTCACTTCTCGAAGAAGGCAAGCCGTACCAAGCACGGCAAATTCTTGACAGTGCACTAGAATACAATTTTGACAACTCAGAACTGATTTTCGCGCGGTGGTGTTGTTCTTATTGGGCAGATTTCATTCAGAATCTCCCGGTGCTAGAGCCATATGAACAGGGTGACAGTCTTATCGCACGTTGGAAGACTTTCCGAGTCGACTATGAGCGTCAAAAAGAAGTCTTCCAAAAGACACTGTATGCCATTCAAAAAGGGATTTTTACGCGTGCGCTTGATGCATACGAATCAGTCAAAGCCGAAGGAAACGCATTCCAGCATGCAGAACTCTTCCGTAAAAAAGGCTTGTGCTGCAAAAAACTCGGCAAATACGAAAGCGCGCTCACCCTCTTGCAGGAAGCGCATCAGCTTACGCAGTCTTCCGCGGCAGTGCTTGCGGAAATGGCGGACTGTTTCGCGCTCTGCGGCGAGGACAAAAAGGCAAAGGTCTTGTTCCGTGAGGCGTTTTTTATCGATGCGCAAAAGATTGAGCTCCAGTTTCTTGACTCAGAGCTCATCTGCTCGCTCATCAAGCGGGTGCGCGAAAAGGGCTACATAAACGCGGAATTGCAGGAATGGATTCCCGTGTATGGCGTGCTCTACGGAGTGTTCAACGTAAAACGGGAGCTTCGCACGCAGGAAGCAGGCAGGCTCAAGCAGGAAATATACGCAAAGGAAAACGAAATCAAGGATCCCTCAAGCGACTCCAAGATTTTAGTTCCCAAGCTGATAAACATGTATTTCTGGCTTATCGACCATTATGCGCGAATCAACGAAGGCAACGAAAAAATCAACGAGTGCCTTTTGCAGATTCGGGTGCATGATGAAAACATATATCGAATGTATACAAAATAATTTTAGGGATATAGGAGTATTTTATGTCAAAAGAGCTCGTGGATTTGGTACAGGCGAAACTCAAAGAAGACACTTGGACCCGCGCAACAATCAGCAACTACACAAAGAATAACCTGATTGAGTTGACAACCATTGTAGAGAAAGCACGCAACGAAAACTGCATCGACGAAATCAAAGCAGTATGCGACGAGCAGCTTTCTCACACGAAAGACAGCATTACTGCCTTGTATATTTCAGGAATGCTCGGTCTCAAGCAAGGTTCGCTGGACAATTCTTCATTAGAAACGCTCGTTGACATCTTCCAGAACAACCACAAAGAGCCAATCGTCGTGTACATGTGCGAAACAATCCTCGCAGACGACGCATCAAACAAATTCGCGCTCCGCACGCTCGCCACAAACTACGAGCAGGCAGGAAACGACGAATTGTGGGCAATCTACGAAAAAATCGTCAAGGTCGATTTTTCAGAAGCAGAAATCGCCAAAAAGCTCGCCGACCACTACGAGGCTGCCGGTGACACCGAAAAAGCGAACGACTTCTACAAAAAAGCCCTGCTCCGCTATGTGAACAACAAGAACATCAACTCGGCAAAAGAAATCTGGTCTAAGCTCGTCGCCACCATTCCGGAAGAAATCGACTTCTTCTTGCTGGTGCAGCGAAAAATCGCAAAGGCAATCAGCGCGGACAAATCGGCGCTCATGATGCAGGAGCTTTACAACTGGTACAAAGACAACAAAAAATGGGACATCGCGATTGACATTCTCAAGCTCAACCTCACGATTGACCCGAAAGATCCGTGGGCACGCCGCGAAATTTCAGAATGCTACGCGCAGAAATACGCAGACCACAGCCATGTCGAAGAATACATCCGCTCTTCTGACCTCAACCAGAGCTACCGCAACGTCTTCGAGGCAATCTCAGACTTCGAAAAGCACATCGCGTTCGATGCGCGCGCATTCGTCTATCACCGCACTTGGGGCGTCGGCGTAATTCTCAAGGTCGAGAACGATACGCTCAGAATCAACTTCGGAAAGAACGGCACCAAAGACATCTCGCTCAAAATGGCAGTCAACGCGCTCCAGCCACTCTCACGAGAGCACATCTGGGTCATCAAGGCTACGGTCGGATCAAAATCTTCAAAATTCAAAACAAAGGAAGATTTAGCAAAAGAAATCAAAACGAACAAAGCGTGGGCGCTCAAAACAATCATCACGAGCTTCAACAACAGCTGCGACTTCAAGAAAATCAAGGCAGAGCTTGTTCCGTCAATTCTTTCTACAAGCGAATGGACGAGCTGGAACAGCGGCGCAAAAAAATTGCTTGAGGAAGACTCAACATTCGGCGTAAACCCGAACAACATCAACGAATACACAGTCCGCGAGCGCGCAATCACTCCGGAAGAAAAATACTCAAACGAATTCAAGGCACAGAAAGCATTCTTCGCCCGCATCGACATTCTCTACAAATTCATCGAGGACGACTCAACGGACAAAGAGAGCGAGCTTCTTGCCGACATGTTCAGCTACTTCACGGGCTTCCTCAAGTCATTCAACGAAGTCGATGAGCAGGTCATCGCGTCTTATCTCGTCGTCGAGGACGTCGGTCTCAAGATTCCAGAGCTTAAATTCCAGAGCAAGTACACCTTCGCTCAGTTCTACGGCGAAATCGAAAATCCAAAAGAGATGTACACGATTCTCAAAGGCTCAAAGAAGGGCGATTTGCGCGACAAATTCCTCACGAAAGTCAAGGACGTGCTCCCGAACTGGGAAGACGAATACATCAAGATGTTCCCGGCGATTCTCCGTACGGACACGCTCGCAACGATTATCGGCGCGGGGCATGTCGACAAGGTTCAGCGCCTTGCCGTGTCAGCGTTCGACGATTTCCGCAGCTACCGCGACGTGATTCTCTTCTTGTTCGACGAATGCAGCGAAGAAGACTGGTTTAAGGCGACGGAAATCCCGCTCCAGAAGCAGCTCATCGCAATCGTCAATATCATTTCTCAGTGCTACCGCGAAATCGACAACCACGTTGAGTCAACCGAGAACAAAAAAATCATCAAGAACGCGTGCAAAATGCTCTTCGACAAGGACAACAACAAATATGCATCGTTCATGCTCTCATGCGACGAAGAGCAGATGTCTCACATGTACACGCTCGTTGACGACATCGTGGAGCTTGACGGCGTAATCAAAACGCAGCTCCGAAACAAGATTCTCGAGAAATATCCGGACTACAAATTCCACACCACCGAAGAAAAATCGGCGGCTCCAAAGGGCATGCTGGTCACGGCGAAAAAGCTCGAAGAAAAACGCAACCTCGTCGAAAAGATGCAGAACGAAGACATTCCTGCTATCGCAAAAGAAGTTGCCGAAGCAAAGGAAAAGGGCGACTTGAAGGAAAACGCCGAGTACATCGCCGCGAAAGAAGCGCAGCACAAGCTCGGAAACGACCTCAAACGCTTGCAGGAAGAGCTTGCCCGTGCGGTCATCTTCGACCCGACAACGGCAACATCTTCACTCGTTTCATTCGGAACGACTGTCACGCTCTTCAACAAGGATTCTTCAAGCGAAGAGGTGTACACAATCCTCGGACCGTGGGAATCAGACCCGGAGAACGGCGTAATCTCGTACATGTCTCCGTTCGGAAACGCAATTCTCGACCGCAAAGTTGGCGAATCGCTCTCATTCACAATCAACGAGCACAAGTACAACTTTGAAGTCAAAAAGATTGTAATCGCAAAACTGTAAGACACGTTCCCCGCTTCGGCGGGGATTTTTTTTCCATTTTCCGTTTTCAATTTTTGTGGTATACTATTTTCCGATGATTCATCTTCTGTATGACGGCGGCATGAACGATTCTTCGGTGTCGGCGGTAATCATTTCTATTTCGATTATTCTCATGTCGGGCTTTCTGATGACGCGCGTTACAAAGCGGCTCAGGCTTCCGAATGTTACGGCGTACATCGTCGCGGGAATCATCATCGGTCCGTTCTGCTTGAACCTCGTGCCACAGCCGATTATCGACGGCACGGAGTTTTTGCCCGACATCGCGCTTGCGTTCATCGCTTTTTCAACGGGGCAATTTTTCCGAGTTGATGTGCTCAAAAAAAACGGCGCGAAGGTCGTCATCATCACGCTTTTTGAGGCACTGGCGGCTTCATTGCTCGTGTTCATTCTCACTTTCTTTGTTCTGCATTTAAATCTCGCCTTTTCGATTGTGCTTTCCGCGCTCGCTTCGGCGACTGCCCCCGCTTCCACCATGATGACGATTCGACAGACGGGCGCAAAGGGCGATTTTGTGGAAACGCTTTTGCAAGTGGTCGCGCTCGACGACATCGTAGGTCTCTTGGCGTACAGCGTGGCGATTTCGATTGCCGTGCATTCCGCAACGGGCGAGGCATTTTCCCTTTCGCGCGTGTTTGTTCCGATTCTCACGAACGCGCTCGTTCTCTTTTTGGGCGCGGTGTTCGGCGTGGCACTTTCGCTTCTCGTAAAGCCAAAGACCCGTTCAAGTGACAACCGCCTTATCATCTCGGTCGCGCTCCTGTTCGCGTTCTGCGGCATCTGCACGATTTTTGAAGTCTCTCCACTGCTCGGCTGCATGTCAATGGGAACGATGTACATAAATCTCACCGACGATGACAAGCTCTTCAAGCAGCTCAGCTATTTTTCGCCGCCCTTTTTGCTCATGTTCTTCGTTCGTTCGGGAATGAGCTTTGACCTTCCCGCGCTCGTAAACACAACGGGTTCTATCGGCTCTTCCCCGCTCCTTTTAATCGGCGTTCTTTATTTTATTATCCGCATTGTCGGAAAATATCTCGGCGCGTTTTTGGGCTGTCTCATTGCAAAAAAGCCGAAGGAAACGCGGAATTATCTCGGTCTTGCCTTGATTCCGCAGGCAGGGGTCGCAATCGGGCTTGCCGCGCTCGGGGCACGAACGCTCGGAGGCGAAACGGGCAACGCGCTTGAAACAATAATCTTGGCTTCAAGCGTTTTGTATGAACTCATCGGACCTGCCTCGGCAAAACTTTCGCTCTATCTTTCAAAATCCTACTCAACGAAGCTCGAAGATTTGGTGAGCGTGAGCGAAAAAACGCCCGACGGAAAAGAAAAATCGCAGGTGGAGCTTTTAATCGACCGAATCCAAAAGATTCAAGAAGAACTTCCCGTTCACACCACGAACGAAGACGAAGAAGCGTTCACCGAAGCCGCAGAAAACCACAATGTCGCGTTCTGGGGCGAAGTGCAAAAACAGAATATGAAAGAAATTATTCGGCGACGAAAAAAATAAAAATTTCTCACAGAGCAAAAGAGGTCACAGAGATTTTCTGTTTGCAATGCAAAAACAACTCTCTGTGTGCTCCGTGCGCTCTGTGAGGGGAGATAAAAATGATTACAGACCCGATTGCCCAACTGCTCGGCGCATGGTCGGCACAACTCACCGCCTACTCCACCTTTTTCCGCATCGTGCTTTCGGTGCTGCTTTCCGCGCTCATCGGCTGGGAACGCTCCAGCAAACGCCACTCGGCGGGATTCCGCACATTCATGGTCGTCACGCTCTCGGGTACGGTCGTCATGCTCATCGACTTGTACTTAAACAGCATTTTCGGCGGGCAATTTTTCCTGCTTTCCGCCCTTGCGATTGTCTCGGCGGCACGAATCGCCACCCGCACGCTCTTTTTCAGCTCTCGAAACCAAATCATGGGGCTGACCACCGCCGTTTCGCTCTGGGGAAGCTGCATTTTGGGTCTTGCGATTGGCGCGGGCTTGTACACGATTACCGCGCTCACCTTCTTCACGCTGCTTTTGTGCCTTTCAAAACTTCCCGCGCTCGAATTCTACCTCAAAAACCGCTCGAATCACTTTGAAATTCATTTGGAACTCAAAAACAGCCTCAACTTGCAGAATTTCGTCACCACTATCCGAAAACTCGGGCTCACAATCGACGCAATCGAAATGAACCCCGCCTACGCAAATTCAGGATTGAGCGTTTATTCCATCGCGATTTCGATTTCAAGCGCGGAACTCAAAAAATACAAAACGCACAAAGAAATCATCGACGCACTCTCAACGCTCGACTATATTTATCACATAGAGGAAATTTAAAAATGAACATTCTTGATGAAATCGTCGCACAACGAAAAAAAGACATCGCCGAAAAATCCGTCACTTTAGGCTTTCAAATTCCAGAAAAACGCACACGAGGAATCACGCCCTTCATTCCAAAAGGAAAAAAAGGCGTAATTCTTGAAATAAAACGCGCTTCTCCAAGCAAAGGAAGCATCGCACCACAACTGAACGCAGGAGAGACCGCAAAAGCCTACTCCAATGCTGGAACGAGCGCAATTTCCGTGCTCACCGAAGAGCATTGGTTCAAAGGAAATTTAGAAGATTTACAGAACGCATGCCGCGCTGTTGACGAATACGCTTCTGCGCACAGAACAACGCCGCCCGCCATTCTCCGCAAAGATTTTTTGCTCTCAGCCGAAGAAATAGAAGTCGCGTATCGCTGTGGAGCTGATGCCGTTCTTTTGATTGCCCGCATTTTGGACACAAACACAATGATTTCGATGGCAAAAAAATGCGAAGAATTGGGAATCACCGCGCTCATTGAGCTTCGTCTTGAAGAAGATTTACAGAAACTTTCCGAAGTGGTCAAGGTCGTGAACACCGATTTTATCGTCTGCGGAGTGAACGCGCGCGACCTTAAAAATTTCTCAATCGACTTGCTCACCCCCGCCGCGCTCATGCAAGAAATCAAGGCAATCGCAGGGGAAAACGCACGGGTCGTCTTTGAAAGCGGAATCCGCACCCCCGAAGCCGCCCGATTTGCAGGAAGCCTCGGATTTTCGGCAATGCTCTTAGGCGAAGCCGCCGCAAAAAATCCAAGTGAGGCGGGAACGCTCGTCTCCGCATTTACAGAAAGCTCTGAAACAGAAAACGCAAAAGCATGGAACATCTACGCGCAAAAATTACAAACAAAACGAAAAACGGGAAGAAAAACGCCCTTTGTAAAAATCTGCGGGCTTACGAACGAAAAAGATGCGCTCAAAGCCGCATCGCTCGGAGCGGATTTTTTGGGCTTCATCTTTTGGGAAAAATCTCCGCGCAAAGTAAATCCAACGGAACTTCCGAAGATTGTCTGTGCCCTCAAAGAAGCAGGCTTGCGCGAAAAAGTGCGGCTCGTCGGAGTCATCGTTGACACGGACACAAGCGATGCAGAAAATGCCTACGCCGCGCTCAAAAACGGCGACCTCGATTTCATTCAGCTTCACGGCTGTGCAGCACGCTTCACCAAAAAAGAACTTCCCCACTACGCTGTCGTCAATGTGTCAGGCGAAGAAGATATAGAAAAAATCGATGAAATCCGCCAGAGAGGAGAGCCACGGATCTTAATCGACGCAAAGGTCGGAGCAATGCCAGGCGGAACGGGGGAGCGAATCGCCGACCTGCTCGTAGAAAAAGTGAGCCAAAAAACAAAACTCTGGCTCGCAGGCGGAATCACTCAAGAAAATGTCAGTGAAATCGTCGCGCGATTTGAGCCAGAGCTTATCGATGTGGCAAGCGGAGTTGAAAGTGAGCCAGGAATAAAAGATCACGAAAAGATGGAAAAACTCTTTCAAAAACTTGCATCTGCTCATTTCTGACAATAATCATACAGTTTACTATTACTTACGGTCGAGATTTTGTATCTCAACCGTAGTATTCCTTATAAAACTCAAAAAGGATTTGTTTCAGCAGGAATCCCACGGGATGGCAGGCATCCTGCCTCCGGGGCAAAATCACAAACCACCCGTCAATGAAGTGCACCCCAAAAGTTAGACATAAAGTTTAATTTTGGAGGTGCATTTTTTATGTCCAAATACACAGAAGCTTTTAAGATGTCAGTTATAAAAAAACATCTTGAAGAAGAAATACCTGTAAGGCAATTATCAAGAGA
>JAFUTH010000016.1 GCA_017484285.1 Treponema sp.
CACCAAGATGAGCGGAAATATGACGGCGGAGAATGTGGTCGCCATGCTGAACCTGATGATTTCGCGCTTTGACGAGCGGGCTAAGAAAATGGGAATCGAGAAAATCAAGACAATCGGCGACGCGTACATGGCGGCGGTCGGTTTGACAGAAGTGGCGGACACGAGGAGCGCGGCGAAGATGGTGCAGTTCGCAAAAGGATTGATTTCTGATGTCGATGCTTTCAACGCGCTCTACCACACGAACATTAAAATCAGGCTCGGAATCAACACGGGCGAGCTTGTGGCGGGCGTAATCGGAAAAAGCAAGTTCATCTACGACATCTGGGGCGACACCGTGAATGTGGCGAGCCGCATGGAAAGCACGGGCGAGCCGATGAGAATTCATGTGAGCGAGGCTACCCATGCACAGACCGAAAAGCAATTTTCTTATGGCGAGGGGATTGAACTGGAAGTGAAGGGCAAAGGTCTGATGAAGACATATTATTTGTAGAAATTGGTATGGTTTTGTACAAAATTGCATAAAAACGCAATCTTTTCAGCAATTTTGCTAAATTTGTTAAAAATTTCTTTAATTAACATTGAAACCAAATAAAAATGCGTTATGCTTCTATTTGGTTTGATTATGAAACAACTTTTTTTAACGACCGCTCTTTTTGTTTTCGCCGTCAGCCTTGCTTTTACGCAGAAACAAAATCAGGCACAGAGCTCCTGGAAAAGTCAGCAGAAAAACATCTCTTATGGTTTTGAGCTTTCCACAGGTTTTGAATCAGCCTTTACCAGTGAGTATGTTTATTACAAAGAAAGCGGCGATGTTATGAGCCGGCTTGACTGGAACGCTCCTTTTTCTCCAAAAATTGCTTTGGGCGGCAATTTGAATGTATTTCATGCGGTGCTTGGAGCAGATTTTGAGATTGCAGTTCCTATTAGAGCGGGCTCCATGGAAGACTGGGATTATTTAAAAGATGATCATAGCCGTGCCACAAACTACAGCACAAGCGACCTCATCGTCAACAAAAATTATGAATTTGAAATAAAAGGCGGCTATGAATTTTTGATTTCCAATTTCAGAATTCTTCCCGAAGCAGGTTTTAAATACAAAAATCAAAAAATGGAAGCAAGCGGCGGTTATCTTCAGTACGGCTCCCTTGATTCTTCTGAGGGCGGGTACTGGTCTTCCAATCTTAAAAAATACGATTTGACCGGAACTGTCATTACTTACGAGCAGCAGTTTTTCATGCCTTTTGTTTTATTGAACCTTGAGTACAAATTTTTAAATGATTGGACTGGAAAAATCTTTTTCCGTTATTATCCGTCAATCCGCTGTGATGCAATCGATATGCACAACGAAAGAATGACACAATTCAACGATTTTATGACGGGCGGAAAAGGATTTGCGTTAGGTACAAAAATTCAATGGAAAGACTGGGAGCTTTCATTCACATACGAATGGCTCAAATGTGATGAAGGCAACACCACCCAAAGAAATTTCGGTCACACAACATATCTTTCTGACTCTGATTCTGAACCTGGAACGGAATCTGAAATTTTCAAATTATTGGTTACATACCATATTAAATAGGGAGGTCTTAAATGACTTTTAGAAAAACGATGGCTTCAGTTTTGAGCCTTTTAACTGGGTTCTTTGCATTGTCGGTTTTTAGTTGCACGGCAAACAAAGAATATCATGTCGGCGATATTGTTTTGAGTGACGGAACTGTCGTAAACAAAGAGACATTCTCTTCTTACAATGGAAAAGCAAAACCTGTCGCAGTAATTTTTTCAATCAACGGCGCAGAATCAGAAATTTCTGAGCGGGTGCTTGGAGTTGCACTTGACGATGCAGGTTCTTCTCTTGCAGTTTGCACTGTAGAAACAGGCGTGCTTTCACAAAATTTTCATACAAACGCAACGCTTGTAAAAAATCAGGTTTATTACAGTGGCAGCGAATTGTACGGAAACGAAGGATTTACAGGAAACTTGGACGGACGCAAAATCTTTTATAGTTTCACGGAAGATGATTTGAAGGCTTTCAATGACGAAAAACTTTTTCCGGCATACAATGCGTCTCTTGATTTTGGAAAAGACAAAGATTTTGGGAAATTTACAAAAGGCTGGTATTTCCCGAGCATCGCCGAGCTTTATGAACTTTACGAAACTTCAAAAACTGTAAATGAAGCAATCCTTGCCGCAGGCGGAAAGGCAGTCGAAAAGGCAAAATATTGGACTTCATCATCTGCCTACGACGCAACAGGGAACACTTATTCGCTCAATTTTGAAAACGGCAATGTAAGCGCTGACAATCGTCAGAATCAGAATCATGTCCGTGCAATTTATTGTTTTTCAGAAGGTTCTAAAGAAAGCCAGAAAAAGAATTACTCTTTGGGCGACATCGTAATGGACGACGGTTCGGTTCTTACACCTTTGCAAATTGAAGATTACACAGGTTCTGCAAAACCTATGGCAATCATTTTTTCTACTCGCGGCGGACATTTTGAAGAATCAAACCGCGTTCTTGGCGTGGGCTTGAATTATTCAGAGCTTCCTCTCGCATTTGCTCCGGAAGGAACGCTCGGACACCGCACGAACATGCTTGCAAATCAGAGCATTTTGACAGGGAAAAACTACAGCATAAAAAAGCACAAGTATTCTAACAACGGCTTTATGGGGCTTTTGGACGGCAGAAACACTTGGAAAAACATCAGCTATTACGATTCTGAGTCAAAATCGTCTTCTAAAAATTATCCTGCGTTTGATTATGCTGTGAAATACGGAAAAGCCAACGGATTAAAAAAATATGAAAAAGGCTGGTATCTTCCGACAGCGGCAGAAGCCTATGAGCTTTCAGAAGTGATTGACATCGTGAATTTTTCAATTGGAAAATGCGGTGCAAAAACTTTTAATCATATCGTGTGGACTTCTTCGCAGGATTACGGAGCAAAAAATCAGCAATATATCGTGGATCTTAGAGACCGAAATGTAGACATTTCATTTAAAGAAAATGAATACACAGTTTGTGCAGTTTATTGCTTTGAATAGTTCTAAGGGGGAATACTATGAAATTGACTAAAATTATTAAGAATTTTTCAGCCGTTTTTTCTGCGGCGGCTTTGTTCGGTATATTCGGATGCTCAATGGAAATTGACCAGAACAGCGCGGCTTCTTCCATTACTGATATTTCCCGTGCCTTGATTTATCAGGAAATTTCGCAGATGACTTTTATGGGCGGTTCTGCTCTCTACAGTCCTAAAGATGCCAACGCAAACCAAATTTCAAATGGCGTTGTCATTGCAACTCGTATCGGCGAAGTTTATGCCATTGACTTAGGCTCAGGAAAATACTCATATCAGAATTCAAAAGTTAATTTTGAATATGGTTTTATAAAAATTACGGATGTTTCAAAAGAAAGCATTTCGTTTTCTTATGCAAAATTCAACGGCTCAAAAAATGCAAGCCCTGCAGGTTCTTTTACGCTTTCAGAAGGAAAAACTGCTGACTTGAACGGCGACGGCATTTCAGACATTATCTGGCGAAAACCAGATGCAGGACACAAAGGCCGCAAAAACAATATGTGGCTCACTTTCTTGTGCAGCACAGGAACAGGAAGTGAAAGCGGCTCTTCTTCTATGTTCTCAATTATTCCAATGCAATATTCTAGGAGCACATATCCAAACGGAATGTTGGGAATCAACTCAAATGGTCAGTATGTCATCAATATGTATGATGTCGGAACAAGCAACCGTGCGGCAATTTCTGAAATCGGGCCAGGCGATTACATCTTTGATATGGAGAAAAACACAATCGGTATGTACGCTGGCGAAGAGCGAAGCGGAAGAAATGCGCGCGCCATTGAAGATGCTGAATTTGAAAAAATCGAGCCTGTGACAGAATCTTCTACAGCCTCTGATTTTGAATATAAGCCTTATGATTTTACTGGCGAATATGACATCAATACTTTGCTCTCGCTTTTGCCAAAAAGCGTTGTGAGCCAAGATTACGCAAATAAATCACTTTCAGAAAATGTTGATTATTTGAACACACTTATTAAAGATTCAGCATTTATTGCAGCCGTAATGCAGGAAAATCCTGGCGAAGTTGCAGAAGAAATCCGTGCTCAGCTTGCGACGCCGATTTCAAGCGACATAGAGCTTGTAATTTTTAACCGCCACGCATTGTCACTTTTCTTCCCTGATGATTGTCCTGATGTTAATATCATGGCTTCAACTTTGGCAGGCGCTCTCCCGTGGTTCAGCTGCGAAATTGGTGCCGTTCCAGAAATGTCAGGCTCGGAGCGCAGTTTGTTTGATGATGAAATTGTAAAAATTCAGAAAAAAATTGAAGAATGCAGAAGAACTGGCGGAGAAAGCAAATCTGAATCAATCAAAAAAGAACTTGAGGAAGCTTATCATTCACAGATTGAAAAATATATGAAAGAAGCCGAGCAGGAATGTACGCTTAGCAAAGATATTTATACAGAAGACTATATTCTCTACAACATCAAACGCGAAGCCTACAAAAAATACATCTCAAAAACTTCTTTAAGTTTTAATGTTGCTCCTCTTGCGGCCGGTCTTAGCGGGCAAAAGTGGCTTGTAGACATCATAAGAGGTGCGAACGGAGATTTGACATTTGGCGTTAATGCAAGCATTAGTTTTGCAGACGCAAACCCGGACATTTATTTTAAAACCATTCAATATGTTCAGATTGAGGCAGAAAATAAGCTTGCAGTCACTGTGTACGGAACATCGCTCTTCAGCTCTAAAACACCGGACAAACTGACACCTGAGCAGACAAAAGACTATCTCAAGCAGCAGCATGGTATTGACGCTGATAAAGATGGCTTTTGGGACTTTGACAAAATGTATAAAGATGAAACAATCACTTCTGGCTTTGGAATTGATAAGTGGTACTTTAAATGGAAGAACGAAAAGAAAGTTTATGGTGACTATAAAGTTCGTGCCACAGAAGATGCAAAAGCTTTCCATAGGTTTATTCAGCCTGTAAAAGCTGTTCCTATCGGGGTCACGATGGATTTTAAGTTTGACATCCTTTTTGCCTCAAAAGCAGTTATTTACATGGATGACATTTTTGTCGGTGGCTGCCAAATGGTGGTTCACGAAGTACGATGTGGTGTTGACTGGGGATTCAGGGACTGGTTTACATGCTTTGGAGCGAGAATTGCTCCTAAAGTATGGACTTTCTACGCTTCTCCTTTCAACGCTTATAATTCTTATGCAGAAAACAATGGTTTTGCAGGATTTACAAAAATCAACAGGGAAAACGCTACAATGGGCGGAGGTGTGCAAGTTATCTTTACTCCTGTTCTTGAAGCCCGCCTTGGTATCGGTATAGGCTTTGATTTGGCAGTTGCGTCCGCAGATATGAGCGCCGGTGTTTGGGGAAATGCGTTCATGCCGCTTATTTTTGAGGCAGGAATAACCGCAAACGCTCATAAACTGGTTGATGAAGGATCTGTTGATCTTGATATTAACACAAGCTTTACGGCTTTGCTTGGATTAAGCTGGGGCTTGGACCTGCAATTATGTTTGGACCCGCCGGCTCTTGACAAGAAATACTGGACTTACGACATTCCGGGGCTTGGCAGCACAAAAATGTTCCAGATTTGTAAATTTGACATGAAAAACTTCGAGCTTGTAAACAGCGAAGGTTTTAAAGAATTAGAGTAAGGGAACTTTTCTAACGGATTTTGGCATGTCATTCTATGGAACGGCATGCCAAAAGGAACATCGCGCGCTTTGCTTCGTCGCAAAGGAGTGTTTTATGAAAACGATAAAAAAGACGACATTTTTTGCCTTAGTTTCGGCACTGATTTTTGCAAGTTTTGCCGTAAGTTGCAAAAAAACAGCGGCTGACAAAATCACGCAGAAACAGCCAGATTATCTCGTGCTTGTGAACAAAACGCATCCAATCAGCGGGGATTACGCAAAAAGCCTTGACCTTGTGACAGTTGACACCGTGTATGAAGACGAGACCGCCGAGGTGGAAAAATCTACTTATGAGGCGTATCTTTCGCTCAAAGCCGCGCTCGCCGAGCAAGGAATTGAAATCGGCATTGATTCCGCTTACCGCAGCGTGGAATACCAAGAGAAAATTATGCGCGAGTTCACAGAAAAATACGGCGAGGAGTACGCAAAGAACACAGTCGCCGTTCCTGGAACGAGCGAGCATCACACAGGCCTTGCAATTGACATCGTTCCCAAAGTGGACGGCGAGTGGAAGTGGGAAAACGAGGACATGATGAAGTTGCCAGAGCTTTTCGCTCTTATTCACAAGGAGCTTCCAAAACACGGCTTTATCCTGCGGCTTCTTCCAGGCAAAGAGGAAATCACGGGCTATTCATACGAACCGTGGCACATTCGCTATGTGGGAAGCGCGGAACTTGCGCAGAAAATCACGGACTCGGGGCTTGTGCTTGAAGAGTATGTTGACGGGCAAAAAGACAGCGCACCAAAGGGCTTTGCCTATCTTGCAGAGGTAGTTCCAGACGCAATTCTTGAAATCCGTTATTATTCAACCTACAACTTTGTTGGTGACCGCATTGACGGCTACGAAAAGCCTGTCGCGCTCCTCACTGAAGAAGCTGCAGAAGCCTTAAAAGCCGTGAGCGACGATGTGAAAGCACAGGGCTACCGTCTTAAAATTTACGACGCATACCGCCCGCAGAGAGCCGTAACGCATTTTATGAATTGGGCAAAAGACACTTCCGACACTCGGATGAAGCAGTATTTTTATCCGAACCTTGATAAGTCAGTTCTGTTCGCGCAGGGCTACATCGCGGAAAAATCAGGACATAGCAGGGGAAGCACGGTTGACCTCACACTTTTTGATATGGCAAGCGAAAAAGAACTTGACATGGGCGGCACATTCGACTGGTTCGGCGAGGAATCGCACCCCGATTACAGGCAAATCACCGAAGAGCAGTTTGCAAACCGCATGATTTTGCGAGAGGCAATGCTCCGCCACGGATTCAAGCCGCTCGAAGAAGAATGGTGGCATTTCACGCTCAAAGACGAGCCGTATTCAGAGACTTATTTTGACTATCCTGTGAGATAGAAATAACAATTGTCATTCCCGCACATAATGCGGGAATCTGCAAAAACGAATAGGAGTTTTTATGAAAACAACAAAACGCAGTCTTGCAAAACTAGTCTTGCTCGCTTCCTTTGCGGCAATCTTCCTTGCCTCTTGTACGAGGGCACCTTCTTCAAAAGAAATGCTTTCGCTCTGGAACGACGACGCGCCTGCAAAAAAGGCACTCGTGGAGTATGTGGAATCGGTCACAAACAAGAATTCTGCTGACTTCATTCCTGTGGAGCGACGAATCGCCACTTTCGACCTTGACGGCACGCTTTTCTGCGAGACGAACCCCACTTATTTTGACTTCCAGCTTTTCATTCACCGCGTCCTTGACGACCCAAGTTATACGCCGACTGAAGAGCAAAAGGCTTTGGCAAACGACTTCCGCGCGACGGGAAATGTACCTCCGTTGGGCGCAGAATACGAGAAAATGCTTGCGAGTGCCTATGCGGGCTTTACGCTCAAAGAGTATGATTCTTATGTAAAAGAATTCATGCAGACTGCTCAGCCCGGCTATAAAAACTTAAAGCGGGCGGATGCTTTCTACAAGCCGATGGTCGAAGTGGTGAACTATCTCGTTCAGAACGGGTTCAGCGTGTATGTTTCAAGCGGCACGAACCGCCTCATCTTGCGTGCGTTGGTCTGCGATGCGCTTGGTCTCCCGCCCAAACAGGTAATCGGCTCTGACAATGTGCTCCTCTCAACAAATCAGAACGGAAAGGACGGCTTGGAATATACATTCAGCAAGGGCGACAAGGTTTTGCTCGGTGGTGTGAACATCATCAAGAACTTGCAGATGAACAAGGTTTCCACAATCGTAAAGGAAATCGGCTATCAGCCCGTTTTGGCATTCGGAAACAGCCTGACCGACGCGAGCATGGTGAACTACGCGATGTACGACAACGAATACAAGTCGCTCGGCTTTATGCTCTGCTGTGACGACCTTGACCGTGAGTACGGCAACCTTAAAAAAGCCGACAAAATGAGAGCCGACTGCGCCGCTAACGGCTGGATTCCCATCTCCATGAAAGACGACTGGAAAACGATTTACGGCGAAGGCGTGGAAAAAGAGAACTAAAAAATTAGTGAAAAATTCTAAAAATATGCTATAATACTTTTTGGAGGAACGTATGACTATTACAAAGAACCAGAATGGCACGAGCGTCACGCTTTCTGTGGAAGGTCGCTTGGACACCATTACAGCCCCCGACTTGGAAAAGGAAATCCAGTCGCTTTCAGAGGCAGCTTCCCTTGAAATCGACTTTGCAAATCTCGAATACATTTCATCTGCGGGATTGCGCGTTTTGCTTTCGGCACACAAAGCATTCGCCAAAAAAGGCGGCATGACGATTACGAATGTGAGCGAAACCGTGCTTGACATCTTCGATGTGACGGGCTTTAAAGACATTCTGAACATCAAATAGGGGAAGCAAAATGAAATCTGACATCTGTGCGCTCTCTGCAAACGACAGAGAATCGCTTAAAAAAGTGTTTTCTGAAACCGAAAAGACTGCCGTGTATGCTGCTCTCGACAAAAAGCAGAGCGGTCGGCTTCGCTTGCTTGCTGAAGAACTGGTGGAAATGCTCCCTTCGCTCCTTGCGTTTACGGCGGGCGAATTCTGGATTGACTGCAACGGAAAGAATTTTGAGCTTCACACCACGCTTACGCCGAACGATTCTCTTACGAGCGAAAAGCGCGACGAGCTTTTGAAAGTCTCTTCTTCGGGGAAAAATGCCGCGGCAACAGGAATCATGGCGAAAATCCGCCTTGCCGCTACTTTTATGCTCATCGACTATGAGAAAAATGTGGCAGAAATGCCCGCCACCACTGATTTCTATCACGACGGAATGGGAGCGAATCCCTATTTCTCGATTTCCTCTTGGTCGCTTGAAAATTACCGCACAAAAGCGAAGGACGAGCAGGGCGAAAAATGGGACGAGCTTGAAAAATCAATCATCGCGAACATCGCGGACGATGTGCTTGTCGGCGTTGAGGGAAAGAAAGTCGAAATCATCGTAAAAAAGTCGTTTTAAGGCAAAATGAGACGAAAAAGGCTTCCTGTCATCACAAAAAGGATTCTTTCTCTTGTTATTGTTTCGGGATTTTTGCTCTGCTCGCTCGTGTTTGCGACGGGATATTTTGCATTCACGAGGCAGTTCCGCACGCAGTATGATGCTTCAATCCGCGCGATTGCCGCCGCCAGCCGTGAGACTTTGAATCCCGATGCGTTTTCTTCCTATCTTGCCACGCGCAAAAAAGACGCGGCGTACGAGGGAGTTCATCGCATTTTGCAAGATTTTGTCGATAAGTTTGATTTGAACTTGCTGTATGTTTCTTCGGTGCTTCCGCCTGATTACACGCATATTACTTACATCTATAATCCCGTTAGAAAGGGCAGCAAATTCAGCGAATATCCGCTCGGCTACGAAGAAGATTATATTGAGCCGAATTACAACGCTTCGACCAAACGAGTTTTTGAGGAAGGTGCGACAATCGTTCGCCACACGATGAAGACACGGAGCGGCTCTCATATCACGGCGCAGATTCCCGTCATGGACTCCAGCGGAAAAATCATCGCCGTGCTTGGCGTTCAGAAAAACATTCAGGAATTCGTGGATGCGCGTTCATCGTTCGTCAATTTTGTCATTGTGATGGAAATCATTTTCGCGGTGCTGTTCGTCGGATTTTTCGTCGTCTATTTTAACAAACGATTCATAAAGCCGATTGCCCTCATCACCCGCGAGACCGACCATTTTGCTTCTTACGGCGGCGAGCCGAGCGACCGTTTGCTTTCGGTAAAAAATCATGATGAAATCGGAACGCTCGCACATTCGGTGCATCAAATGGAATACGATGTGTGCCGAAATATTCGTGAACTCACGCGCGTTACCGCTGAAAAAGAGCGGATTTCAACGGAACTTTCGGTGGCGGCAAAAATCCAGCTCGACATGCTCCCGAAAGAGTATCCCGCGTTCCCCGAGCGCACGGATTTTGACCTTTTCGCAACGATGTCGCCCGCAAAGGAAGTCGGCGGCGATTTATACGACTATCTCCTGCTTGACGACGACCACCTGATGATTGAAGTGCACCCAAGAAATTAGACACTTTAACTAGGCTGATTTTAAGGACTGATTCCTAAATTGTAAAGGGGTCAGTCCTTTGAATTTAACCTTAATTCTTTTTTCGTTGTACCAAGTAAGATACTCTATTAGTTCTTTC
>JAFUTH010000017.1 GCA_017484285.1 Treponema sp.
CAGACAGCGGCCTGACGACTTCTTTCAGTTTTGACACGGCAATTAAGGAAGACATCACGCTGTATGCGAAGTGGACGGAGACAGCGGTAATACAGGCGGGAAGCATCAGCTATGCAACCACCTCAGTAAGCAAGACTACCGATAGCACGGCTTTCACCAACACACTTACCAATACAGGCAACGGCACAGAAACATATTCTTCAAGCGATGAGAGCGTAGCCACGGTAAACGCCACGACAGGTGAAGTCACCATTGTTGGCGCAGGTACAGCGACAATCACCGCTACCGTAACAGATTCCGCCTCCTACACATACGCCACAAAAACTGCAAGTTATACTCTTACGGTAACTGTCGCTGTAACAAGTGTAATTATAAACAACGCTCCTTCCGAAGCTCTTTTTGTCAATTCAACGGGAACGCTTACGGCAACAGTTTCTCCCGATAACGCAACAGATAAGACTATTGTATGGTCAAGCAGTGATTCAGACTATGTAAGTATCAATTCCGAAACAGGAGAATATACAATAATGGGAACAAAGGGCTATGGCTCGGCTACCATTACAGCGACAGCTACTAATGGCACAGAAGATACATCTGATGATGTGACAGCAACATGTACAATAACGGGAAAAGTAACCTATACATCCTTAAAAGCCGGAGATGTTCTTCATACTGGAGATACATTCTACACGGGTAGTACAGTGTACTTCGCAGGTAATACTAATGTCACTTTCCCTACTACCGCCGGAGTAATTACGATTGTTGAGGCTACAAAAGACGGATACAATGGCAAGTTCTATCAATTCAAGCGTAGCAGTAATGGAACATGGCCAAACTGGAGCTATAGCGTAAAGGATAATACTGATGGAGTATATATTACAGGCGGTTCAGGTACTTCATCAGGCGATAGATTTACGCTTGCAGTCCATACAAAGGAATAAAATACTTCATCCTGCCGGGCTGCTGTATGCGGCTCGGCTGATGTCACCGTCACAAACAACACCTTTACCATGCCCGCAGGAAATGTAAGTGTTTCCGCGACATTCACCGCACTGCCGCCCGACACAACGACCTACACCGTTCGCCACCTGTTCCAGAAAACCGATGCGAGCGGCTACGAGCAGAACGCAAGCTACCCTGACGAAACAAAATCGGGCACGATTGGCGCAGAGACGCAAGCCGAAGCAAAGACCGTCACGGGCTTCACCGCGCAAAGCATCACACAGGCGACAATCGCGGCGAGCGGCACGACGGTAGAAATCAAATATGACCGCAATACCTACACCGTCACCTTTAATGCGGACGATGGAAGCACAGTCACGACTCAGACCGTGCGCTACGGAGCGACCGCGACCAAGCCCGAAAACGACCCGACAAAAGAAGCAACCACCACGACACGCTACGCTTTTGCGGGCTGGTACAATGGCGACACCGAATTTGACTTTGCCACGCCCATAACGGCGGACATCACCTTGAAAGCGAAGTGGACGGAAAGCGCGATTACTTACACCGTCATGCTCACGGGCGGCGCGAATGCTACTGCAAGCGGTGGCGACACCCGCAAAGCGGACTTTCGGGCACAATGACCACCGTGACCTACACGGCAAACAGCGGCTATCACTTTGCCGAGTTTGACGCTATCACCAGCAACGGCATTACTGCGACATGCGCGGAAGACGACACCACCGTCACTGTTTCGGGAACGCCCACGGCAAACGCAAGCATCACGATTCCCGATGCGGTGGTTAGCACCGGCGCCGTCACAGGCGTTACCCTCGACAAGACCACAACACAGACAATCACGGTAGGCGAAAATGTTTCCTTTTCCGCCACCGTCGCCCCCAGCAACGCTACCGACAAGACGGTGAAGTGGAGCGTCAGCGGCACAGGCATTACGCTGTATTCCGATTCGGAGTGCACTAGCGAAATCGCAACAGACGCGACCAGCACGCTGACCGTTTATGCGAAAGGTATGGAGACAGGAAGCGCCACGGTTACGGTGACGAGCAACGCGGACAGCAGCAAAACTGCATCCTGTGTGACGGTGACCACTCCTGAATATTACGACAAGCTGACGCAAATCGAAGACGTTTGGACGGAGCAAGCATATAAGTTAAAACGTTTTGGCCGTGGCTACGAGACCTATAACTCTTCCCTTACCGCCGCACAGGCCTATGCCCTGGCCACTTATCAGGCAGCCATCGACGGTAGACCCGTGTATGTCATCATGTCGTCGCAGAATAATGGCTATAATATCCACTATGCAGTCAGCACCGACGCTTCTGCCACGGAGAACACGGCCGATATCTATGATATATGCTCTGAGAGTAATACTGTTCGTATGTACTATGTAGCTCAATAAGAGGAAACGGACAACAGGCGTAATTATCCATACTCCTGCTGAGTGACAGTAATGTTGGCTCGGTGAGGGGCGAGATACAAAGCGGTCGTGAGCAAATGCGCAAGGCTTTGCGTGGTATGCAGAACCGCTCAAAGCCTTGCCTTGCCCCGTGTGCGGCTCGGCAAGCTGACAGAACAGCCCGCGGGGGAGCTTCCTCTGAGGGCTGTGTTTGCGGCGAGAAAGTCGCTTGACGGCAGGGGGATTGTGGGGTATATTTAAAGGAAAGGAGCACCCGCGACAAGCGTCTTGCCCCACAAAATTGGTAGCCTAATTTCTTAGGCAGTTGCCCACTCTGTGAACTGCAATCCGACAGGGTGGGCTATTTTTTACTCATCTTCCTTTTTCCGTCTACGGAGAAGGTCGCTAAGTATGTCGTAGACAAGCGTGATGATGGCAATCGCCACCATAATCTTTTCGTACAAACTCATAGCTGAGCCTCCAAAATCGGTAATCCAGTCTTGCGACTGGTCGAGTTCGGGGGCAATCCGCCCATGCCACGGGTGCATGGTTAATATACTATATGTTTGTAGCTATTACAAGGGGGCGTGTAGGCTTGCTGGGGTGTGTCTGATTCCTCTGCGGGCTGTGTTTGTGGCGAGAAAGTCGCTTGACGGCCTCATCTGAACTAGGCGAACGCCGAACGAAAACGGAGAAAGGCTCTGCGAATGGCGCGGGGCTTTTTCTTTTTAAAGGGGTCTGTAAAATATCTTGACTCAGCTGATAATCCGTTTATCCAAATCGCGGATGTGTTTGCAAACCTGTATTATTCAGAAATCAATACTGGGGCTTATTCAGATTTGCTCAAGGAATTAAAAGAAAAAGACATATTAAAAGCCGTGTTTGAGTTTCCGCCAAGAAACAGGAAGAAAAAGAAATAAAATTTGACAGAAATCGTAAACAACTATATACTTCAACTATCAACAGTAAGTCTTGGGGTTAGTGCCGTGGTCTAGGTAAGCGTCATGTAAGGGCGTCACTCCCAAGCGATTGATGCTTCAAGTCCTCCTTTTTGCAGGAGGATTTTTTTTTGCGTTAGGGATTGTAGGGCAAGCCGCAAGGCTTGTTGCGGAACGAAGTGGAGCAATGGAGCGCGAAAGCGCGTAACCCCGAAAAGCCCGACCAGAAGCGAAGCGTAGGGGAACGCCCTAAAAATTCCCATTTTCCTTTACATTTCCCCCAAAGTGTTAATTGCGCTCGCGGAAATCACGGTGTACAATAGAAAAACGAGGTACACGATGGAAATCAAGGCAGTCAAATTCAGAAAGGACGGGTTTTATACGCAGCCGTTTGTGTTCGGCGGCGAGGAAGGGATGGAGAAGTTCGACAAGGGTGTGCGCTACCGGGGCAGCTTGCAGAACTATCTGATTGACACGGGAAGCGAGGTGATTCTGGTGGACACGGGGCTTCCCGCTGGTACGCCGGAGGAGTCGCCCGATGAGTCGAGCATCCTTTTTACGGGCACGGACATTTGCTCATACATGGATGCGCTTTCTGCGCTGGGCTACAAGGCGGAGCAGGTGACGAAAATCCTTCTTACGCACAAGCACTCCGACCATTCGGGCGAGCTGAAGTCGTTCCCGAACGCGAAGATTTATGTGAACGCGGACGAAATCGGGGCGGACGAGCTGAAGGGTCTTCCGAACCTTGTTCCTGTAAAGTTCACTGACGGCGCGTACCACAATTTTCCCGAAAGTCAGAAAATCCGCGACGGCATCTATTTCATCAAGGCGAAGGGACACACAAACGGGAACAGCATCGTGGTGGTGGAAAGCGACGGACTTTTCTACATGATTCACGGCGACATCACCTATGTGGACGAGGCGTTGTACCAGAACAAGCTTTCGATTGTGTTCGACGACAAGGCGGAGGCGCGAAAGACGCTTGACCGCGTGCGCGAGTTCGTGAGCAAGAACCCGACCGTCTACTGCGGAACGCACACGCCGCAGGGCTACGAAAACCTAGAGGGAAAGCGCGTCATCGATTTGGCGAACCCGCCCCAGACGATTCCCGCAGGCGAAGTGGTGTTCAAGACGGCGAGCGGGAAATATGTCTGCTCGGTGTGCGGCTATGTCTACGACCCCGCCGTGGGCGACGAGAAGCAGGGCATTCCCGCAGGCACGCGCTTTGAGGACTTGCCCGACGATTGGCATTGCCCGCGGTGCAAGCAGGGGAAGGACAAGTTCAACAGGGCGTAGGTTTTGCTCCCCAATGCGAAAGCAGACAACACGGCACGGCGTTTTGCCCGTCCAAGCGAAATTTTTGTGAAAACGCGTGGCGTTTTGTCTGCCTAAATGGAATTTCCCCCAAAACGCGCGGCGTTTTTGCCGTCCAAGTGGAATTTCTGCAACCACGCCAGCCGTTTTGCTCGTCCAAACAGAATTTCCACGAAAACGCGAGCCGTTTTGCTTCCCCAAACGGAATTCCGCGAAAAACGCCGTTCGGTGCAAGTCGGAAAGGCAGTTTTTCTTGTCGTCAGCGGAAATTTTGATTATCCTTTCTATATATAATCACCTTCAAAGGAGTCTACCAATGCTGAAATTAGAAAAACTTCCCTATGACTTGACCGTCTGCAAGGCGGCGGAAGAAAAAGATCTTGCGACGGACAGCCGTATATACTTCAGCGGAAAGACAGATGAGGAATATTCCCTTGTCTGTGAGACTTCTGCCGTTCCAGAGCGCACGACCGCACGCGATGATGGCTGGAAAGCGTTCAGAATCTGCGGAACGCTCGACTTCTCTCTCATCGGCATTCTCTCGCGCATCTCTGCCATCCTTGCGGCGCACAAAATCGGCATTTTCGCTGTCTCTACTTTCAACACGGACTATATTTTGGTGAAAAAGGAGCAGTTTGAATCAGCACTCTCCGCGCTGGAGGAGGCAGGGTACACCATCGGGGATTTTAAGGGGCTTGCCCCTTAGGAGAAGGGGTAGCGGAAAACGCGAAGCGGTTGGAGCGAGGGGGAGACTTCCCCCTTATTCTTCTTCCCGAATCAGTTTGAATGCGGCTGTGTTTTGGTACATCAGAATTTCGTTGTGGGCGAAGGCGATGATTCCGTTTTCGGTCGCCCGGATTTCCTGTTTGAGCGCGGCGGTGTAGGGGTCGGTGATTTTTGCGAGGAGCTGCCCGCGTTCCACCGATTCGCCTGCATGGACGAAACTTTCGAAAAATCCCGCATACTCACTCCTGATGTTCACGAAATCCTTGCTTTCAACCACGCGCGAAATGTAGCCCTCGTAGCCTTTGTAGTCGATGATGCCCTGCTTTGAGAGGAAATTGAGAATCGAATCCACCGCCTGCGCCGCGCTTTTTTTGTCGATGTCGCTCGTACTCGTGGTGTAGAGCGAAAATGCGTCGGTTTCCCAAATCTGCCAGTTGTAGTTGAGCGTGGTCGTGTCGAAGGGGCGCGGATTGTGCAGGACGACATAGGGAAGCCCGAATTGCTTTGCAAGCTCCACATTTTCGTGACCCGTTTTCATCATTCTGACCTGGGGGACGAAATTGCCGCTCATGTAGAACGAGGCGAACTGAATTCCGTACGAAAAATCCTTGATGACTGAGAAAATGCCGTCCGCGATTCGCTGGGTGGTCTCGCCCAAGTTGTAGCCGGGGAACATGCGGTTGATGTCGGTGTTATCGATTGTCCAAAAGCGTTTTTTCACATTCACCGAGTAGGGGTTCGCGCAGGGAATCACGAGAATCTGCTTTCCGCGTGCAATTCTGCCTTTTTCTTCAAGCGATTTGAGTTTTTCAATCAGCCGTGAGCACGCGTAGATTTGCTGGTATTCGTTCCCGCGCATCGACCCGACCACGCACACCGATTTTTCGCCCGCTCCGAACGAAAAACCTGTCACGCGGAAATTGTCGCGGTAGAGGGAATTTATTTCATAGAGGATGGATTCTTGCATCGGGGATATTGTAGCAGAATCGGGAACGCGTGGCGATTGAACGAAAGTATGAGGGGGCGGAAGGTTGTGGATTATGATTTTGCAAAGGTTAGAAATTCGGCGGGTGTCATAGTGCGGACTGCAGAATGTTTGTAATCAGATTGATTTCGGGTAATGATAATATCCGCTTTGATTTGCTGTGCCACTTCATGCTGAACGGAATCCTCAAAATCCGCCCAATCGGAATCCAACGCACGGCGAATACATGATTCGTCAACGCCCGCAACGGAAACTGCGGTCAGAAGATTCTTCATTACCTGCTTTACCGCGTCCACATCGCGAAGAGTACGCTTTACGATATAGAAAATGTCCGTGCATGATGCCGCCGAAATGTAAAAATCATAGCCTTTGTCGCAATACGAAAGCACGGCGTTTGATTCATCATACAGCCCCGCATTCGCAAGCATGACATCAAGGACGATGTTTGTGTCGATAAATACAATCATAATCCGTACCGCTCCGCCAGCCGTTCCTCACGGATTTCGGCGATAGTCATCGGTTTGCAACCTTTCAGTACGCCTTGAATCGCTTGCAGGGCTTTTCGCCGCTCAGTTTTTGCGGGGATTGCTCTTTGCACAGCGGACTGTGCTTCGGGCTTTTTTACAAGTCGGATTAAAATCTCGCTTCCATTGAAATTGCGCAGTCCGTCATCAAGCGCAACGACTGTATTTCCGTCAATATAGCCTTTTACAGATAACATAACACACCCCCTGTCTTAAAATCTGCCTATATTATAGCACAGTTTCGGGATTTTTGTTTTAAACTTCTAACTTATTGACAAAAAATTCTGTGCAATTTTCCTCTTCACACTGTCATTCCATGCAAGTCTGCTGTATTATACTACTACCGAAAAACAGACAAGCGAGGAATAATATGAAACAGCGTGACGAAAAGAGTGAAAAGAACGAAAAGACCAAAAAGAAAAAGCGAGAGCCGCAGACGCAGGTGTGGCGCGGATTTGAGATTGACCGACTGATTGCGAAAGGCTTGTACCCGAATGTGCCTTTTCTGATGAAGCGATTTGAAGTCTCCGAGGCGACCATATTGCGCGACATCGAACGGCTCAGAAACGACTTTAACGCGCCGATTGAATACGACCGCGTGCGGAAAGGCTATTTTTACACGCGCCCGTCTTTCAGAATTCCCGCGAACCTTTCCACCGAAAAAGAAATTGTCGCCGCACAGCTCATGTCGAATCTGCTTGAAACCCTGCGCGGAACGCCCATCTATCAGCAGGCGGTGGAAGTCTTTGCCACGCTCGCGACCGATGTTGACGACAACGCGGGAACGGCTTTGAGCAAACGGCTTTCAAACCGAATCGTCTTTTTGGGCATGAATCCCGTGCCGATTTCAGACGAAGTGTGGTCGGCTCTCGAAGACGCGCTTGCGAAAAACCGCTACATCACCTTTGACTACGGCTTTTATGACGGCTCTCCCGACACAAAAAATTATTCGCTTGAACCGTGGCAGCTCATCTATTCAGAGGGAATGTGGTCGCTCTACGGAAAAGACCTGCACGCGCAGAAAACAAAATTCTTCAACCTTCCGCTCATCAGCAATGTCCAAGTGAAAGCCGAGACCTTTGACCTTCCGCCCGATTTTGAATACCACAAACGCGCCAAAGGCAATTTCCGCCGCTACATCGATGACAAAACCTACGAGTTCAAAATCCGCATCACGCGCGACATCACGCTGAACTTCATAAAAACATACCAGTGGGCAGACGACCAAAAATTCGCCCCGCAGCCCGACGGAAGCACGATAATGACCTTCACGAGCAACCAATACTACCCCGTGCTGAACTGGACGCTGAGCCACGGACAATGGGCAACCCCGCTCGCACCCGCACGCTTGGTGACGGACTGGAAGGAAAATGTGGATAAAATGAAAAGTAACAGTGAGCACTTAGAACTTATAAGTTAGCAGGGGGCTACCGTGCTTGCGCACGGTCGGGCGTTCCACACTTCGCTAACGCTCATTCCTTCGCTTCGGAACGCACTTCGTGCGGTGTTCCATGCCCTAGCCCGAAATCGGCTGAAAAATGGAAAATTTGCGAAAGTGTGGTAAAATTAAGAAAATTGAAAATGGAGAATTGAAAGATGAAGTTCATAGGAAAAAATAAATTAGATGACAAAGAATTTATCAATAACTGTGATAAATTAAGAGAACTAACATGGCATAGAGGAGAAAAACAAAGGGAATATGAAGAACGAATAAAAAATAACTGTCCGTTGAAACTTGAAAAAGATTGTTTCAAAAAAGAAGAATCTAACAAACGGTATAATCCCACAAAATTGGATGAATCTTATACGAAAAACGAATTAGAGAATCTTAATGGTGAAGAATGGCGATTTTTGAGCAACACCTATTATACGAAATACGCTGTCAGTGCAAACGGTCGCGTTGCCTTCTTTTCGGCTGGCAAATATCATATTTTATTTCAAGATGATAAAAACAATGATGGTTATCTAAGATTAGATCCAGAGGGAAACTACAACCTAGATCATAAGATTGAAGTTTATAAATTGATAGCTATGGGATTTCTTGGAAAAAAATCTGGTGATGGATATGATGTTCACCATATTATTAATGACGGTTACAATTGCCGTCCTGGGAATTTAATATTGCTTACACGAGCACAGCATAATCTAGTTCATATGTCAGATGAGCAGTTCGAAATTCATAAAAATAATATAGCAAATTATTTAAAAGAAAAGTAGTTTTTTACCTCTCAAGAGCTACCGCACATATCCCCCACATCAGTGAAAAAATTCTCAGGAACAACAAATTCCCGCCCAGCCATGTTCCGACATCCATGGCGTGACAAGAATTTTTTTCAGAAATTCTTGCGGGTGGTAATTGCTTTTACCCGCATCCGTGCGGGCTTATTCTAAATGTTTTGCGGAAGGGCGGTAGCCAGTACATGTGGCGCAAAAAAAAATAAAAAAAATCGAAATTTCTTTTTACACTGTCATTCTGTGCAAGTCTGAGCGGGTATCATACTATGCAAGTGAGGCGGAATGCCTTGCAAGGGGGCGATTATGAAAACACTGTACGCTGTGACCGAAGCGCAATTCGGGCAGATTCAAAATCTGAATTACGAAGAAAAATCTGGGGAATAAGAACGGGGGTGGTGTATGACGATTTTTGCAAAGATTCTGCATGTTCCGAGCGATTTTCTTGGTCGGAAGCATTGGGCACGGGTGGCAAAATATTTTTTTGACCGTGCGGAAACGGCTCGCTATGAGGGGATTCTTTCGCTTGAAGAATGTATTTCGAGTGAGAGAAAGTGTGTGCTTGATGAAAGCGGGCATCGCGTGTTCAGCAAAATTGAAAGTCGCATTTTCTATGAAGGAATATCGTTGGTTCTTGAAGGAACTGACAGCCGAGATGTCCGCATGATTTTGGAAAATCTCAGCAATCGGGCGCGTGTCGGGCGGATTGGTCGGATTGCGCTTGAAATCGGGTGCGAAGGGATTCTTTCGGTGCAGGCGGGCGACAATCCGCTTTTTATCAGACAAAAACTCGGTTCGCTCACAGACCTGCGCACTTACGATTTGATTCAGAAAATCTGCGTTCCGCGAAAAACGAGTTTGTACGAGCAGTGTATGGCGGACAGTGAGCGCGATTCTGATTCTGAGGGGGAAGGGGGAGATTTACATTCCGCTTGTTTGCATTGCTGATGAAATAGGCGGTTCGCTTTTTTCTTGATTTTTTTCACACCTGCGCTCTGTGACAGTTCGGGAGTATACAATTTTAACAAAAATATGTCAAAAGGAGAAAATTATGACAAAACGAGACAAATCGGTTTTGGTGTGGGGCGGGATAGTTTTTGTGGCTATTCTGGTCGGGGGCTTTGCATTGGCAGGAACTTACTTTAAAGAAGCGTTCTCCGAAATTGGATTTTCACGAAAAATCCTGCTTTTTATGGGATTTGTCGCTTGCGACTTTTTGGGCTATGTTGCGGCGTATTTCATCGGGTATAAATTCGCGTTTTGGTTAAAGCCCACAGCCGTTATCACGCGAGACAGCAACTTTAAACTGCACCAGCTCATGTGGGATGTGATTGGTTATTTGTTTATCTATCTCGCGGCTATGGTTGGGGTTGTCCTCTTGATTGCGAAGATTTTTATGTAAGCTCGCTTTTTCCTTTCCACACCCGCCCCAAGAGCGAGCCTTCGTCTACAATCGGATACTCGCGTATCGTGAAAAGCCAGCCAGATTCTTCTGCGGTGATTTCAGACAGGGTTTCGCCGGTGAGCGGGTTTACGATTGTGCCGATTTTTTCGCCTTTTTTGACGGCACTTCCGTGCGTTTTTTCTTTGATGAAGACACCGGAGCAGGGGGCGTTCAGGTAGCAGACATCGTTTCCGCTCTCATCGTTTGAGACAACGGGCGTTTTGACGGGGGCGACTTCGCCTGACCAAATGCCGAGTTTTTTCATGAGCGAGAAAATGCCATCCGTGAGCTGCGTTCCGTATTCGCGCGTGATTCTCATGCCCACGCCCATTTCCACAACGAGCGTTTTGACCGAGCGGGAGTTGAGCGAGTAGGCGAGCGTGGATTCCAAGACCGTGCTCGCGCCGTGCACCCACACGAAATCCACATTCGAGCAGAGGGCGTAGGGAAGGAGCGTGTCTTTGTGGAGCGTGTTGATTCTGATTTGCAGGACTTCGGTGAGGAAGATGTTGCTTGCGTGGATGTCGAGGCAGAGCGCAGAGCCTTCAAGGTCGCGCATGATGCGTGAGGCGAGGAATTCGTTCATGTCGCCTGAGTCGTTGCCGGGAAAAATGCGGTTCATGTCGAGGTCGAAGGCGGGGATTCCGCGCGTGAGACTGTCGATTCCGAACGGGTTCATCGCGGGGTAGATGTCAACGATTCCATTCAGACAGGCGGGATTTTCCCTGATTCTCCGGGAGAGCTCGTAGCACACGAACTGTCCTTCAAGTTCATCGCCGTGAATCCCCGTGACGACAGAAATCCGCTTTCCGCTTTTTTCATATTCGCGTTCGTCCGATTCGCTTGCCCCGTCCGGCATGATTCGGTGCTTCTGGATTTTGAGTTTTTCGTCCACAGGCAGCGAGACCTGCGCAACGGTGATGATTTTTTCGGTCAGTTTTATCATTTTTATCCACAGACAGGCACAGATTTCCACCGATTATACTTCGTAATCTGAGAAAATCTGTGTTAATCTGTGGATTATAGCAAAATCGCAAGATTCTTGCTTGGTACGAAAGTATGAGAAAGGTGAAGATTAATTTTGAAGCCGCGAAATGATGCTGTGGTCTGTGCTAATGAGGTACATGAGTTTTCGTGCCGTGGGAGATGGCGTACATTTCCCAGCTTCCCACGCTTCAACGGTACGAACGGAAACCCCTAAAACAGACGCGAATGCTTTTTGCGTCATATTCAGCGAGGCTCTTTCTGTCGCGACATCAATATCAGGCAAACTTCTTTTGCGTGCAACGGCACTTTTGGGATTCTTGTTCTGTGCGTAATCAAGGGCTTCTTGGAGACCTGTCATAATGCTATCAAAGAAAGATGTGTTTGAGAAATTCTGAGTAATCTGCTCTTGAGAAAGCGAGCTATTCAAATATAATTCCGCCATTGCTATGCCTCCTGTTTGATACATTCTATCATTTGCTTTATGGACTTTTTCTGTTCGGGTGTTAAATCGTCCTGCACATTTTTGGGATAGGCGAAAAGCAGGTACAATCTTTCTTTTTCAAAAATATCAACATAAATGATTCGTGCACCGCCACTTTTGCCATGAGTTCCCAGTTGGAATCTCAGTTTCCTTGCTCCTCCCGTGCCTTGTACCACTGCGCCAGGCGAGGGATTTTTCAGCAAATGATTTTCGAGTTCTCTGAGACTTTCATCATTTAAGCCCATAGAATTCCAGCATTTTCTGAATATCGCCGTGTACACAAATTCTCGTGTCATTGGATTATGATATACGATTTTATCGTAGCTGTCAAATTTTCTACCGAATTATAGTGCGTAATTTAAGAAAATCTGTGGAGTGCTCGCGACCCACCAGTTGTGGCGGTTGCACAATTTATAAGCCGAATGACGAATCGAAGCAGAAAAAGTTTTTGCAGTGTGCTAAAATCTTGTAATATGCATACCCTTGAAATCGAATCAAAGAAAATCACAATTTTCGGCTCGGAAAACGAAGGCTCGCATCTCTCGCTGGGCGACACTGAGGCAAAGGCGCGAAATGAAGTTTTACGCTCGGTTCAGGAAAATACGGAACGGATTTGTGCATTCTGGAATACAACGGGTATTCAGACAACCTTTGAGCTGAACAAGGGAAATCATTTTGTGGATAGCGAAATCCGCATGGCTCGCGGAATAAAATGGATTTTGGAGCACTAAATTTTGGAAATCGCTTATGCAAATAACCTACATAATCCAAAAATCCCGCCTCAGATCAATTTCCGTCAGTGTTTTGCCTGACAATCGCGTTCTTGTGAAAGCCCCTTATGGGACAACAGAGCAACGCATTCAGGAATTTCTTGTCAGCAAAAAGTCGTGGATAACGAAACAGATAGAAAAGCAAAACTCGCAGATTCAAAGGGCGAGCGAAATGGGATTTCTTTCCGCCGATGAGATAAAAGAAATCAAGAAGAAGGCGAAAAAGATAATCCCAGAGCGGGTAGGGTACTACGCGAAGTGCATCGGTGTGACTTACGGGCGGATTTCAATCAGACTACAATCTTCAAGATGGGGAAGCTGCGCCGCGAACGGAAACATCAATTTCAACTGCCTGTTGGTCTTGATGCCGAGCGAGATTCTTGACAGCGTTGTAGTTCACGAACTCTGTCACCGAAAACACATGAACCATTCAAAAGAATTTTATGCGGAAATCGACAAGGTTTTTCCCGATTACAAACGATGTGACAAGTGGCTCAAAGAAAACGGCGGTGTTTATATGAAGCGGGTAAAACACTCAGATTGAAAAAAAATTTACCCCATCTCCCGCGCTTCCACCAAAACCTCCTGCCGCTGTGCGCCCCCGTTTTCTGACCAGCGGAACACACCCTGGTTTATCGAGCAGTCCTGTGCGTCGCGACCGCGGGAAATGACGATGTAGGTGTCGTCGGTGCGGCGGTTGTGGGTGGGGTCGAGCGAAAGCCACGCGCCGTTTTCAAAAACTTCGACCCATGCGTGGCTCGCGCCTTCGCCAATCATCATGCCCGCGACATAGCGGCAGGGGATTTTCGCTTTTCGGCACAGGGCGAGCAGAATGTGCGCGTAGTCCTGGCACACGCCCTTTGTGAGCGCGAATGCTTCTTCCGCAGTGGTAAAAACGCCCGTCACGCCCGCTTCATAGCAAAAAACGCGTGAAATCGAATCCATAAAGAATTCCGCTTTCTCAAAATGTGGAAAATCGAAAAAAGATCGTCGGGCGGTCACTGAGCCGTGTCGAAGTGTCACGCCAGACAATGACACAGCCGCCTTGTCGTTTATCCTCGTAATTGCATCGTAAAAGTCTGAAAGCCGTCTTCCGCAGGCGGTGAGTTTTGTCGCGTACTTGAAGAGCGATTCTTTTCCGTCGCTTGACTGAATCGGATTTTCGCCCCCTACTTCGGCGATTCCGTTCACTTCGACCGAAAAATAATTGTGCGGGATTTCGGCTTTTCCGTACACGCATTTGTTTCCGAACGAATCCCGCTCTTCGCTCAAAAACTGATTCGGGAAAATCTCCGATTTCTCCTCGATGATTTTCTGCCGCGCGTCGTCGGTCGGAAAACACCGCAGCGTGAAGTGATGCTCGGTCACAAAGCGTTCAAAAGTCATCTGCATTTTGTAGCGAAATCGGAGTCGTCTCAATTACAGCCCTGCCGCAAGCGCGAGATTCGGCTTTTCGTTCAGCACGAGCGATTCAATCTCTTCGATAATGCCCGTGTAGTCAAGCGGCTCGACTTCGGCAAGCCAGTTCAAGTGCATGAGTTTCCGCGCGTCGTAGTTCAGCCCCGTGCGGGCGATTCTGATGTTCAGCCGTTTCAGTTCCCGCTTGATTTCCTCGGCGTTCATCTTCATGCGGGCGTAGTTGTCGATTCGCTCAATGCGCTTTCCGAGTTTGACGATGCTCCGCACATTCGATTCGTCCACGCTGTCATCGACCATGCCCCAGAACGCCACGATGTTGTCGGTCACGCTTTGCAGGGCGAGCAGGGGAGCGTCACTTGTGCGCGCCTTGTTCATCGCGTAGACGGCAAGCTGAATGTAGCAGAGCGTGTCGCTTCCGATTTCCTCACGAAGCACGATTGCGTTGTCGTAGGCGCGAATCAAGTTTGAGTAGATTGAATTCGGGTCGTCGCTCGAAAAGCAGTACCGCTCGGTGAAGTCCTCTTTTGAAGCGTAGATGTTCGGAATGTCCTGATTTTTGCAGAATTCGGCGTACTCATAGTTTTTCAAGTCAATCATCGAGTCGAATTTGTTCGAGAAAAACTTGATGGTCGAATACACCCGCTCGCTATACCGTCCGAGCCAAAAAAGCCTGTCGCTGTTTTCCCAAGAAAGAACTTTCATGTGTTGCCTCCATAAAAAGTCAAGAAGAAAACTTCAGTTTTTGATTGACTTTTAAAACAGAAAAAAGGCGCTCCACCAAAATCGGTAAAACGCCTTTGCTTGCAAAGATTGTGACAGAGAACGCAAGAATTGTCTATGGAACGAAAGTGGTAGGGGGGCTACGCCGCAGTCGCAAAATTCACAACGGAAAGTTCCTGAATGTGCTGTTTTGCAAGCGCGATAATTTTTTCGAGCTGCTTCACGACATCGCCCGTAAAATGGATTTCGTCGCAAGTCTCGCATTTGTAGCAGGGAATGTTCCGAATGATCAAAACACCGCCGTCAAGTTCCACCGCTTCTGTCGTTGTGCTTTTGTAAGTCTCGTTCCCGCATCTGATACACTTCATTTTGAACGCTCCTTTCTCGTTTTCAAATCCGCTTCCCATTTATCAAGACTTGGAATGTAAGCCGTGATAAGATAAATTTTGCCCCCATTCATGCTGACAACGACATGAATATAAGTGTTCGCAACCGCAAGCCCCAATATAAGGCAACTCGGAAACGGAAAATCTTTCGGGTATTGCTCGATGATTTCGCCGTTGTCGATGGCATTCATGACATCATCGACGGAAATATTCCGCTCGTTCAACCGCAATTGCCCGTGCAAGGAAATGACGATATTTTCGCTTTTGTTGATTTTCCGAAAATCCTCGATTGTGTACACGCATTCCTCCGTTAGGTGTATTATAGCATATTTTTACAGTTTGCGTGCTAATTTTTTGCACATTTGGGCGTTCCCCGCCTGTGGCGGGTCGGGTGTTTCGCACTTCGCTAACGCTCATTCCTACGCTCACTTTGTTCGCTTCGGAACGCCTACGGCGGTGCTACATACCCTAACGCTTTGCTTTTTGTTAGAATCTGTTTTCATAAAACTATCTTAAAACCCATATTTCAAAAATAAGAACTGTGAATAAAACCATGAAATAAACACTGGCAAGTATAAACTTCATCGATATGTTCACTAATTTTGCATTTGCATCATTTATTTTGGTAATACTTTTTTGTAGTGGAATCAAAGTATCGATAAAAGAATGTATTTGCGAAGATTTCTCGCTAAAATCATTGTAATCCTTTAGAATTGCATTTTTGATAGTTGGAATATCTGGCAAACCTGCTTTTGGTTTTCGTATCTGAATATATGAGCCACAAACGAAAGCGATTACAAGGAGAGAAAAGACTATGGCATAGACAATGATTATAACTACAGTAAGAATTTTGTCTTTTCCCTTGTCTGCTACATACTCCAATAATATTGGTAATAATGTAAAAAGAGCTACAGACAAAATTGAGAATACTGCTTGGATATTCTTTGACTGGTCTGTTATATTTCTCTCGCGTTCTTGTTCATCAGAAAGTTTTTGAAGAGCCAAATCTTTTATGAATGAGTAAACGGCGAAATTTTTGTCAGAGTCAGTCATATCTCTGTTATTTCCTATTCTTGAATGAAGTGCCATAAACTGGATTTCCGTCATATTCGGTAACTGGAGATGTCGGCAATGGATGAGACGGTGGAGCAGGTGGAATTGGTGCTGATGGTTTTGTTGTCTGTTCAGTTCTTTCTGCATTTTTAGGCATATCTATTTCCCCTTTTGTTTTTTTTAATTTCTAATAAACTTTTCGCAATCTGCGAAAGATACCCCTTCAGTTGATAAATCAATACAATGAACATTAGCAAGTATAGCTTTTTTGACAATATCAAACACCTTTGAAGTTTCAAAATGTGCAATTTCAATTCCATCTGCATATAGTGCAAATGGTCGGTCTTCATAATCTGTATGTACCAATGTCCAAGATTTTGACTCTACAATAAGAGCATTGTCAAAAATAAAAGTCATATTAAAATCTCCTTTAAAAATAGTATTTCATATTTTTAATAATTTCGCTATTGGGAGCATGAAATATTTTTTCACAGGAATAAAAACTTCGCTATCCCCTTATCAAAATTTTATTTTGTCAACGCTTCGTACAGTTTGAACAACTCCGCCACAATCTCACTTTCTTCCATCCCTTGCTTGAAGCCGTATGCTTGCATCACCGCCTTGTCGTTCTCGCGGTGGGCGCGGCGCAGGTCTGCGGGCATAAGGGTTTCGTCGTAGAGGTCGGCGAGCGAGGAGTCGGGGTATTTTGCGCGGGCGTCGAGAATCGCCTGTGCCGTCCGCTCGATTTTTGCGGCTTGCTCTTGAGTGCAGACTAAAGAACAAACGGATTTGCTCACATCTAACGATGTTCGCTCTTCGGAGTGAGTGCCGTTAGGCACGAACAAATCCGTTTGTTTTTCTTTCGGAAGCACAAACGGGAATGTATTGTAGACGATTTCCTTTGAATAACGATAACGCATTTCAAGTCGTCCTGCCACGGCACGCATCCACGCCATGTGGACGGAGCTTGTGAGCACGCCGAAATGGTAGAGCGTCGCATTCGGCACAATCTGCACGGCATCGCTTGAAATCGTGTCGCTTGTCGCAAAACCTATTGGAACATATTGTCTGCGTTCTGAAGAAACACGGGGAACAATCAGGTAGTCCACGCCATCGCTCTGCGTAATCTGCGCGAACTGATTGGGAACTTTCGCGTAGCCGTTCGTGGTCTTTGCTTTTGAGGCAAGGCGGAAATTCCGCACCGCCTCCACACGCTCGTAAAGAACTTTGCTCTTTTTAAGCTCCGCGGGGCTTGCGTTTTTGAGCCACAGACACCACCGTTCCTTGCCGTTTATGAATTCCTCAGCCCCGATGTACGGTCTTATGAACTTTTCGACGGAAGGGTCTTTCTTTAAAAGCTCCTCTTTTTCCTCTGTAGTAAGCACAAAATTTCCGCCGTCGCGCGGCTGGTTTCCGAAGTTCATCTTCGGGACATCACAGAGCGTTTCTTTCTGTGCCGTGACGAATGTATCTGAGCCTTCAATCAGATACGGGCTTATATTTGCGACAGATTTTCTGTTGTCGCTGTCAGAGAAAAACAGGACTTTTTCTTTTCTCTCGAAACTGGCGAACCCGACAATCACGCAGTGAACGGCGGCTTTTTCCGTGCTTTCAGAATCCCATTTGAAAGTCTGGTATGCAAAGTTGATTTTTACTTTGAGGTCATTCAGAAGCACATTCCACAGAATCGGAACTTGAGAACCCTGACAAATTGAATTTGTGGAAACGAACGCGACTTCTGTCTTTGTTCCCTGAATCAGTTCCGCGGCTTTCTTGTACCAGCCGCAAACATAGTCCAAATCCTGCACATCCTTTATGTCGCCGAACAAATCCTGAATCTGCTTCTTCTGGTCGCCGCCTTGCTCCATCATCCGCGCCCCCACGAACGGCGGGTTTCCCATGATGTAGTTGTACTCGTGCGCTGTGCCGTCGGTCTGCGTGGTGAAACCGGCAAAGCCGGCGAAAAGTGATTGCTGACCATCAGCGCGAGAATTTTGCGAAGCAAAATTCTCGTTGTTAAGGCTTGGCTGGAGCGTGCTCCAGTCAAGCCTTAACGCGTTCCCCTCAACGATGAACGCATTGGTCGTGAGCGGCAGGAAGTCGATGTTTTGGCTTAAAATCGCCTCGGTTTCCGCGACCATCTGGCTTTCGGCAATCCACAGCGCGGTCTTTGCGACCGTGACGGCGAAGTCGTTGATTTCAATGCCGTAGAACTGGTTGATGTGTACTTTTATGAACTCGTCGAAGCCGAACGCCCGCTCGCCCCTGTTCAGAATGGAAATCACCTTGTTTTCAAGGCGGCGGAGCGAAAGATAGGTCTCGGTGAGAAAGTTGCCGCTCCCGCACGCGTGGTCGAGGAAAGTGAGCGAGCCGAGCTTCTTCTGGAATGCGTGGAGTTTCTCGGTTTTCTGCTTGGCGGCTTTTGTTGCGCAAATCTCCTCAAACTCGGCGTTGAGGTCGTCCATAAACAGCGGGTCGATGACTTTGTGGATGTTCTGGATGCTCGTGTAGTGCATTCCGCCCTTGCGCCGCGTTTCGGGGTTCAAGGTGCTTTCAAAGACCGCGCCGAAAATCGTGGGGCTGATTTCACTCCAGTTGAACGGGGCGCAATGGTTCACAATGACATCAACGATTTCTTGTGTGAAGTTCGGGATTTCAATCTGCTCGTCCTTGAACAAGCCACCGTTCACATAGGGGAAAGGCTTTAGGGTTTCATCATATTTGTCACGGTCTTCGATTTTCGTGTCCAACGCCTTGAACAGATTGATGATTCCCGTTCTCAAGTTCGGCAGGTTGAAGCTTTTTATGTAATCCTCAAAACTCGTCCGTGTCTCAAACTGCCCCGCATCCTCTGCGTATAAACAGAAAACTATTCGGACACAAAGAATGTTCAGCGAACGGAGCGATTTTTCGTCGGGATTTTTGTATTCGGGCGAAATGGCATCGTAGAGTTTTCCGACCAGTTTCCCCGCCTGAATCGAGATTTCTTCCTCGCGGCGGATGTTCTCGTTCTTCTGGTCAACTAAAAATTGCAAGCGGTAGTAGTCTTTTTCCAAATCTTTGAGAAGCACGGTCTCAAAATCTTTTTCAGGCTCGGTTTTCTCCATATCGTGAATGCGGAACTCGGTGAAGTTAGAGACGACTATCCAACGGCATTTTTCGGAAAACGGCAGGTTGTCGTTGTACCGTTTTGCCTGACCGAACGGCGACAATTCCGTGCCATCGCTTTGTTTTTCGGGTTTGTCGAGGTCAATCTTTGTGCCTTTCTGCTCGATTGCAACGCGCGTGTCGGCAAGGTATGCATCGATGAACTTTGTTCCGCCGATTTTGACACGCTTTTCAAAGTCAATTATCTTTTCAGGCGCGCTCACACCGTAAACCTCGCGCAGGAGCGAAGTCCAAAAACTTTGCGTGTGCTGTTTTTCGTCGCCCTTGTCTTTCCAAAACTCTGCGAATTCTTTTGCGTTCTTTGCCTGTTCCGTCTGTGTCATAGAAAGATTATAGCGGATTTTTAGGAAAAATTATAGTCTGCGAGAAGAATGCGTGTATTTTTGCGAAAATGCAGTTTCAGCCAAGCGCAAGGGATTGTAGGGGCGCGAAGCGTTGCGGAGCAATGGAGCGCGGTTAGCGCGTAACCCCGAAAAGCCCGACCGCCGCGTTACGGAGCGAAGCGAAGTAGCGGCGGATGCGCCCAATTTTCCTCTTTCAATTTTCCGTTTTCAGTTTCCCACCACCCAAGTGTCCTTAAATCCGCCGCCTTGCGATGAGTTCACGATGAATGAGTCGGGGTTGCGCGAAAAACGGGTGAGTCCGCTCTTCCAGACCATCGGTTCGTCTGCCATGAGCACGAATGCCCGTAAGTCCGCCTTTCTTGGCACGCACTCTCCGCCCTCAAAGATGTCGATGTCCTTGAAGTCAATCACTTCCTGTGCGATGAATCGGCGCGGGTTTGCTTTTAGGAGCGCGATGAAGTCCGCTTTTTCTGCCTTTGTCATTTTGCTTCCGAACACCACGCCGTAACCGCCCGCCTCGGCGACATCTTTTAGAACGAGCGTGTCGAATTTTTCTAGCACATACTTCATATCGTTTTCGTAGTAGGGAAGATAGGTCGGCGCGTTTTGGAGAATCGGCTCTTCGCCGAGGTAGTATTTGACCATCTTCGGAACGAAATAGTAGATTCCCTTGTCGTCGGCGACTCCGTTTCCCGGCGCGTTCAAGAGCGCAACATTGCCTTTGCGGTAGATGTCGTAGATGTGCGGAATTCCGATTACCGAGTCTGCGCGGAAGTTCATCGGGTCAAGGAAGTCGTCCGAAATTCTGCGGTAGACCGCCCCGACTTTCTCTTTTTTGCCCGAATAGTCGATGAAATAGAGGCGATCGTTTTCAACGGTCAGTTCGCTCCCCGTGGCAAGGTGCGCCCCCGTCTGCTCGGCGAGATAGGAATGCTCGAAGTACGCGGCATTGTAGCGACCGGGCGAGAGAATCACCGTATGCCCGCCCGTGTTCACCGTGTCCATCGTTTTCCGCAAGAGGCTCGCATAGTTTCGGTTGTCTTCTATATGAATCTGCTCGAAGAGACTCGGCGCGCTTTTTCGGCACAAGTCGCGGGCAATCATCGGATAGCTCGCTCCCGACGGAATCCGCAAGTTGTCTTCAAGAATGAACCACGAGCCGTCTTTTCCCTGCACCAAGTCGATTCCAGAGATGTGCGCGTAAATGCCTTTTGGCGGTGTCACGCCCTCGCACTGGGCAAGGTAGCCGCTCCCCGCGTAGATGAATTCTTCGGGAACAACGCCGTCCTTTACGATATTCTTTTCGGCGTAGATGTCCTTGATAAAGCAGTTCAACGCCACAACGCGCTGTTTTAGCCCGCGCTCCAAAAAAGCGAATTCGTCCTTTTCAATCACGCGCGGAATCATGTCGAAGGGGAAAAGCTGTTCTTTGAAAGTGCCGTTTTTGTAGATGCCGAATTTCACGCCGTACCGCGCAAGCAATTCGTTCACCGAGTCGGTGTTGCCGCACGCTTGTTCGCAAAGTTTTCTGAATTCCGATGATTCCATACGCACCTCGATAAAAAGTCAAAACGAAAAAAGGCGTTCCACCGAAATTGATGAAACGCCTTTGCTCGTAAAAATAATGCCATATCACGCGGATTTGGTCTATTGAACGAAAGTTCTAAGTTCTTGCATGTAAAATTCTAGAACTTCGTCTTTTTGACTTCTGCGAGCGGAATACAGGTAATCCCCATATTCTTCATGTCAAAGATGTTTGCATCTGCAACTTCCTTTGTTTTTGCAGAGCACGCATCCGTACAAATGACTGTGTTGTAATCATAGCTCATGGCATCAGCCGCCGTTCCGCGCACGCAGTTGGGGTATTGAGTTCCCGAAAGAATAACGGTTTTTACTCCCATTCGGCGAAGAATCATATCAAGTTCAGTCTGAAAGAATCCGCTGTTTCGGCGTTTGCTTACGATGATGTCTCCTTCCTCTGGTTCAAGACCTTTTACGATTTCACAGCCCTTTGTTCCTGGCACACAATAGCCTGGCTTTCCGTCAGTAAAGAGCGGAATTCGTGGTGCATCCACATCAACGCCTGTCGGACGATGTTCACGAATGATGTAAATAATTGGCCAATTTTGAGAACGACCATATTTTATCAAATCCTGAATCGTCGGAATTGTGGGTTGCGCACCAGCAACACAGAGAACTGCGCCTGGCAGAACAAAATCATTCTGCATATCGATGACCAAGATTGCGACATCAGATTTGGGCGGATTTGAAGAAGAAGATTTCTTTGGGGCGGTGAATGCCATAGAACCAAACATAAGCAACAGTATACACAAAGCTGCAATTTTTTTCATACGATACCTCGTTTTTAATGAAATAAAAAAGGCGTTCTCTTTCGCTCTAGAAACGAAAAGGAACGCCTTTGTTGTGCGTTATTATTACGATTTGTAAAAAAAGTGTAAAGTCGACTTTGGTTTACTGTTGAGACAGTAGGTAAGGCGTGTGAAGGTGATAACACCGCGGATAGTTCCTCGTTCCATTGGCATTTTCCGTCTTTTTTCACTATCATAGCTGTATGACGGTCTTTATCTTCGCAGGCACAACGGAAGGGCGCGAGCTTGCGTTGCTTCTCTCTAAGAACGGTGTTCACTGCACGGTGAGCGTTGCCACGGAATACGGCGCGAGTTTGCTTCCCAAAGCCGAACGAATCACGGTTTTGCACGGGCGGCTGAGTCATGAGGAAATGGCAGAGAAATTTTCGCAGAATTACTACGATTTTGTAATCGATGCCACGCACCCTTTCGCCACGGAAGTTTCAAAAGAAATAAAAAAAGCGTGTAATCGCACACAAAACCGCTACATCCGCCTCGCGCGGGAAACGGCTGTGTCACAAGGGCAGAAAATCTTTGTTTTTTCGGACATCGTTTCGGCGGGCACATGGCTTGAAGGGCAGGGCGGAAAAATCTTTGTCACCACGGGGAGCAAGGAACTTCCCTCGCTTACGGCGCAGATTTCCGACAAGGCGCGGCTTTTTGTGCGCGTGCTTCCCACGGTCGAAAGCATTCAGATGTGCGCGGAGTGCGGCATTTTGCAAAAGCAGATTATCGCCATGCAAGGCCCGTTTTCCGAAACCACGAACGAAATTCAATTTAAAGAAAGCGGGACAAGCATTCTCCTCACAAAAGAAAGCGGCACGGCGGGCGGATTTTTCGAGAAAATCACGGCGGCAGAAAAACTCGGCATGAAGATTGCGGTGATTCAAAATCCCGAGAAACGGGCAAAAAATGTGGAAAGCGAGGTGCGATTTTCCTCAGTGGAAGCACTCGCGCACAAGATTTTGGAAAAGACGAAATAACCGCAACATTTCCGCCGTTTTGTGCTATACTTGAAGCAATGAACACGGAAAAACAGCTTTTTCTTATCGGACTCGGCATGGGGAGCGGCGATTTGCTCACCGCTCGGGCGAAACATGCGCTTGAAGGGGCAGAAATCGTCTTTGGGGCGGCGCGGATTCTTGAAAGTGCGAAAAAAGTGCTTGAAGAAAGTGCCTCGCGCGGGGAAAAACAAACGACCGTTCGCTTTGAATCGCTCTATAAGGCGGAAGAAATCGCTTCGTATCTCAAAGAAAATCCCCAGTATGCGAGCGTTGCCGTCGTTTTTTCGGGTGACACAGGATTTTTCAGCGGGGCGGCGCAGTTTTTTGATAGAGAAAATCTTTTTGAGGGCTGGGAAATTCGGGCTGAAAGCGGCATTTCCTCAGCGGTTTATTTTGCCTCAAAATTGCGCAAATCGTGGCAGAACTGGAAATTGCTTTCGCTCCACGGCGCGACTTGCAACACAATCGAGCAGATTCGCAGAAATCCCGCGTGTTTTTTCATTCTTTCGGGCGCAGAAGACTTACGAACGGTCGGAAAAAAACTTGAAACCGCGCTTAAAAACGGCGTTCTTTCTTCAATAAAGTGCTATCTCGGTTCAAATCTTTCATATAATGTCGAAAAAATCAGACAAATTTCACCAAAAGAAATGGAAAATTTCGCTGAATCGGAACATCCCGCGCTTTTCGTCTTGCTTGTTGAGAACGAACATGCCCGATTTGCAAGCGAAACGCCGTTCTTGAAGGACGAGGATTTTATCCGCCGTGAAAAAATCCCGATGACAAAACAGGAAGTCCGCGAGCTTTCCGTTTGTGCGCTCCGCCTTTCAAAATACTCGGTCGTGTACGACATTGGCTCGGGAAGCGGTTCGGTCACGGTGGAGGCGGCTCGGATTGCGACGGAAGGGCAGGTTTTCGCGATTGAATGCAACGAGGACGCGCTTTCGCTTACGCACGAAAATATCGAAAAATTCTGCCTTGAAAATGTCTCGTTCGTGCGCGGATTTGCCCCCGCATGTCTTGAAAACGCGGATTTTCCGCCCCCCACGCATGTGTTTATCGGCGGGAGCAAGGGAAATCTCGCTGAAATCGTGCGGTTTGCCCTCAAAAAAAATCCCGCCGTGCGCATTGTGGCGAATTTCGTGAGTCTTGAAAACTTGTGCGAAATGCAGAATCTCTTGAAATCGCTTGAAGAAGAAAGTTCAGGTGGCTCGGATTGCGATGCGTCAAAAATCTCCGATGTGGAAATCCGACAGGTTGCCGTCACGCGGGCGGAAAAAGCGGGCGATTTTCACTTGATGAAGGCACAGAATCCCGTGTGGGTCGTGAGTTTTTCGGGGAATGGCGAAAAAGGCTGATTTTTCTCTGACGAAACGGCGAATCTGTGCTAGAATGGTGGTATGGAAATGACACGCAAACTGCCGATTGGCATTCAGGATTTTGAAAAACTTCGCGAAAATAATTTTGTGTATGTGGATAAAACCGCGTACATCTATCACCTTGTAAAAAACGAAGTTCCTTGCTTTCTCTCTCGTCCGCGCCGTTTCGGAAAAAGCCTGCTCATTTCCACGATTGAAGCGTATTTTCTCGGCAAAAAGGAATTGTTCGAGGGGCTTGCGATTTCCGAACTTGAAAAAAGCAACCCCGAAGCGTGGCAAGCGTACCCCGTGCTGAAATTTTCGCTCGCGGCGGGGGAATACACAAAACCCGACGGGCTGAAAGATGCCCTTGTGTTCAGTCTTGGCAGTTTTGAAAAAGCATACGCACTTGCGAAACCGACTGAAAATTCCCTTGCAAGCCGATTTAAACAAGATTTGATTTCTGCCGTCGAAAAAACAGGAAAAAAGGTGGTCGTTCTCGTCGATGAATACGACAATCCCTTGCTCAAAAATCTCGGTGGAAACACAGAGCAAGCCGAAGAAAACCGCGACCTCTACAAAGGGTTTTTCGCCGTCCTCAAAGACTGTGACGCTTACTTGCGATTCGTGCTGTTCACGGGTGTGACGAAATTCAGCAAAGTGAGCATTTTTTCTGATTTGAACCAACTTATCGACATCACACTGTACAAAGACTTCGACGCGATTTGCGGCATCACACAGGAAGAACTTGAATCGAATTTTGTGCCCGAAATCAATGCGCTCGCACAGGAATGGGGCTTTTCTCACGAAGAGTGCCTTGCGGAGCTAAAACGCATGTACGACGGCTACCATTTCTGCATGAATTCAAAGGATATTTACAATCCGTTCAGTCTGCTCAATGCGTTCAGCGAAAAAAAGTTCGGCGCGTACTGGTTTGCCACGGGAACGCCGACTTTCCTCATCAAAAAGCTTGCAAGCATTAATTTTGACCCGAGCGCGTTCATCGAGACGGTAAAAATTTCCGAGTCCGAAATCAAGGACTACCGCCCCGAGAATCCCGACCCCGTTCCGCTTTTTTATCAGAGCGGCTATCTTACTATCAAGAGCTGGAATGCGCGGCAGCTTTCCTACAAGGTCGGTTTTCCGAATGCCGAAGTCAAGTACGGCTTTCTGAACGCGCTTGCGCCTACCTACCTTCATGTTGAAGACAAGCCCGCACCGTTCAACATCGACCTTCTCGATGACGCGGTGGAAGAGGGCGACACGGACGGAATCCGAAAATGGTTCACCGCACTCTTTGCCTTGCTTCCGTATCCTGCTGGCTCTGAAATTGAAACGCTTACCGAGCAGAATTTCCAAAATGTGATTTACATTTCGCTCCTCGTTTTGGGAAAATATGTCCGCACAGAAGTGCATTCGTCAAAAGGTCGCGCTGACTGCATTATCGAGACCCCCGAATTCGTGTATGTGTTCGAATTCAAGCGCGACGGCTCGACAAAAGAGGCACTAGCGCAAATCGAAGCGCAAGGCTACGCCAAACCCTACGAAGCAGACACGCGCAAGCTCTTTAAAATCGGCGTGAATTTCTCAAGCAAAGAGAGAAATATTATTGATTGGGAAGTCGCGGGGTGAAACGAAATTCAGAGCGCAAAAATGAACGCTGATTTAAAATCTCAGTCACAAATTCTCAACGCTCCTCGCGTTATGATTGCTGCGCCTTCGAGTTCGAGCGGAAAGACTACGCTCACTTGCGCTTTGCTTGCCTTGCTCAAAAATCGTGGAAACTCGCCAGTCGCGTTTAAGTGCGGACCTGATTTTATCGACCCGATGTTCCATGAGCGCGTCTTGGGCGTGCCGAGCACGAATCTTGACAGCTATTTTGTGGGCGACGACGAAGTGCGAAAGATTTTTGCTGAAAATTATGCGCGTTCCCGTGCCGATTGCGCTGTCATTGAGGGGGTGATGGGGCTGTTTGACGGCTTGGCGGGGAAGTCGATTCAGGCTTCGAGCTATGACATCGCCCGAATCACGGGAACGCCGATTCTGCTTGTGGTGGATGCAAGCGGGGCAAGCCGTTCGATTGTGCCGCTCGTGCAGGGATTTTTGGATTACGACAAAAAAAACTCGTGCGACGGAAAAAATCTTATCAAGGGAGTTTTCCTTAATAAATGCTCGAAGGCTCAGTTTTCGATTCTAAAGCCGCTGATTGAAGAAGAATGTGTCGTAGCTGACGAAAATGGTGAAACCCGCGTGAAAGTGCTTGGCTTTTTGCCGAACGATTCCGAATCCGTGTGGAAGAGCCGCCACTTAGGGCTTTTCTTGCCCCAAGAAATCGCCTACCTAAACAAACAAATCAAAAAAACCGCCAAAATCCTCACCGAAACGCTCGATTTTGCCGAACTGGAAGAAATAATGATGCCTAAGCTGCTCCGTGTTGGGGATTTTAAGGGGCTTTGCCCCTTAGGAGAAGGGGTAGCGAAAAACGCCGCAGGCGGTTGGAGCGAGGGGAAGGCTTTCCCCCATGCAAATTCCACACTGCACACTGCTAACTTCTCACTGCTAACTTCTCACTCCTCACTAACAATCGCTGTTGCCCGTGACGAAGCGTTTTGCTTCTATTATCAAGAGAATCTTCGTGCGCTTGAAGAGGCGGGGGCGCACCTTGTGTTTTTTTCGCCCTTGCATGATGCGTGCGTTCCGTCTGAGGCGCGGGGGATTTTGCTCGGCGGGGGCTATCCCGAACTTCATGCGGCGGAACTTGAGGCGAATGATTCAATGCGGAAGTCGATTAAGGCGGCGGTCAAAAACGGGGTGGCGGTTATGGCGGAGTGCGGCGGGTTCATGTACTTGCAAGAAAAACTTGTGACGGAATCAGGCGAGGCGTACGAAATGTGCGGCGCAATAGAAGGCGAGTGCCGATATACGGGAAAATTGGTCAGATTCGGCTATGCGGAATTTACGCCAAAAGACGCGAAAAATGCGGGCGGGCAGGGCGTGTGTCATGCTGAACGAAGTGAAACATCTAAAACGCAGTTTTCTGTGCGGGGGCATGAGTTCCACTATTTTGACAGCACGAACAACGGGAGCGCGTTCAGTGCGAAAAAGCCGCTTTCTTCCCGCTCGTGGGATTGCATGATTCACACAGAAAAAATGCTCGCGGGATTTCCGCATTTGTATTACCGAAGTTGCCCTGAGATTGTGCGGTGGTTTGTGGGCGCGTGCGGTAAGTAAAGTGCGGAATTTTGTCCTAGTAACTCTCTTCTGTTTGTGCTAGACTTTTTTTAGGAGAATAACCTCATGCATACAAAGACATATTTCGTTAGTTTTACCGTTCTACTGGTGGCGTTTCTCTTTCCTCTGCTGTCTACGGGGTGCGAGTTAACTGATAACGATGACGCAACAGAGTATGTGAATGAAGAAGTCAGTTATGCTGATGGCGAATCGTGCGTGGAGCGGTACTTGTTATACGAGGAAGACGGCACATACGAGCGGTACATTGCGGGCATGTATTTTGGAAATAAAATGCCAGGCATCTATTTTGGAACGCTCTTTGAGACGGGCGCTTACACTGTAGACGACAGTAAGGCTGCCAAGAATATAAAATTTTCTCCTAAAAAGCAGTATGACTTTGAGTCAAAACGGCTTGAATATCTAGGGCTAGAGGGGCAAGTGCCATTTTATGGAACGCTCACAGAGAAAAAATTGATTATCTATTGGTATGTATCGAATAGTTTTGAGCCTATAGAATTAGAATACAAGCGCAAGTAGCGAAAAATGCCCCTTGCGCCCATAACAAAAATCCTTTTCTAAAAAAAAACTCACTTAGTCCAGTCGAATCTCTTCGCCAGGAGCTACGACTAATAGTCCTTGCACTGCGAAGCTTTCCGCAAAGGCACGGTTGAACGGATTTTCGTGCTCGTGCGGCATGTGGTAGGGAGTGTTGTGCTTTGCCCCTACGAGTTCTACGCATTTTGCAGCTTCTTCGATGTTCATGTTGTATGTTCCGTCACAGCAGAAAAAGGCGTAATCGATTTTGCGTGATTTGAGCGAGGGCATTTGCTCGGTGGTGGAAGTGTCGCCGCTCAAGTAGAGCTGCACGCCGTTTGAGAAAGTGAGAATATAGCCCACGCATTTTGAACGGTCGTGATTTTTGTTGTAGGCTTCGACCGCTTCAATTTTGACGAATCCCAAATCAAAAGTCTGATGAACACCGTTGGCGACAGCCTGCTCATGCGTGATAATCTGGCATCCTTCGTTCCGATTCAAAACAAGTTCGACCTTGTTGTGATCCATGTGCCCGTGTGTGACGAGAATCAAATCCGCGCTCACATCGTAGCCATCGCCTGCGAACGGATCAACATAGATGACCTTGTTTTCTGCCGTGGTGATTCTGACGCTCGCGTGTCCTTGATAGTAGAGGGTGGGTGCGGCGAGGGCAGAAGATGCATTTCCTTTTTCTGAAGAATTAGTTGCTGATTTTGTTGAAGCACATCCTGCAAGCGAGACCGCACCAGCACACAAAAGTGACATAATTGCTTTGTTCATGTGAAGACCTCCAAGTACAGTGTAGAAAATATATTGTATAAAATCAATTGATGATGATTGTCCTTTTGAAGAAAATGCTTGCCCTCGCTCGCTGAAAAGGGTAGAATTTGCTCGTTCTCATGGAAAACTCATCGCGCTTTTTCAAAAATACCGCTTGCTCATATTTTCCCTGCCACAAAGGGCTAGATTCAGAAAATTTTAACTGCCTTTTCTGCTATTGCCCCCTCTATCCGCGCGAAGTCTGCTCAGGAAATCCGACTTTTATCACGAAAGACGACGGCACGAAGATAAAACGCTGTACTGACTGCACTTTCCCGCACAAACCCGAAAACTACGAGCGAATCATGAATCTCTTGCGCGTGACAAAAAACGAAATCGACATAGCGGAATATCACCACGGGGGCGAGCAAGTTGCCAGAGCGAGCGAATCCAAAATGACAGACTTTTCCGTGAATGTAAATCCGCTGGGGCTTCCCGAAGGCGTAAAATCTGCGATTCAAAACGCGATTCCCGATTTGGAACGCTATCCCGACCAAAGTTGCACGCGACTGAGAGAAAAACTTGCAGAAAAATTACGCATTTCGTTCGGAATGACAGGAAAAGGGCACGGACTGGCTGTGCCTTTCGAACACATCATCTGCGGGAACGGGGCTTCGGAACTCATTTCGCTCGTGACGAACGCGATTTCTCCGAAGAACGCGCTTCTTCTTGTGCCCACATTTTCCGGCTACGAAAAAGCCCTCAAAGCCGCCCGCACGAAAGTCCAGTATCACTTTTTGAAAGCAGAAGCTTGCTTTGCGCTCGATGAGACGATTTTCGATTCGATTCAAAAAAACAAGCCCGATATGATTTTTCTTTGCTCGCCGAACAATCCGACGGGTGGGCTGATTGAAAAGCCGCTTCTCGAACAAATTGCCGCACAGTGCGATGAATCTGGCATCTTTCTTGTGGCGGACGAGTGCTTCCTTGATTTTACCGAACACGCAAACGAAACCATGTTCCGATTCGTTGAAGAAAATCCGCACCTTGTCGTCTTAAATGCATTCACGAAAATCTACGCGATGGCAGGAATCCGCCTCGGCTACCTTGCGACCTCAAACCTCGCGCTTTTGCACAAAATCAATGCTCTCCGCCCCGAATGGAATGTTTCGACCCTCGCGCAGATTGCAGGGGAAGCGGCTCTTGACGAACGGAGCTATATAGAAGAAACGCGCACGCTCATCAAACAAGAGCGAGACTATCTTTCAAAAGAACTCAAAGCCTTAGGGTTCCGTGTCTTTCCGAGTGAGGCGAATTTTATTTTGTTTAGCACGGAAGTTGAAAAATTGGGCAATTTTTTGCAGGAACGAGAGATTTTTCTCCGAAATTGCGGAAATTTCACAGGCTTGTCAGAAAAATTCTACCGAACGGCAGTTCGTACGCATGAAGAAAATGCGCGATTGCTGAAGAATTTACGGGCAGTTGTCGCAAAATGTGCGACAAGTCAGACTGATTCAGAGAAGTTTCATAACTGAGATTTTCACGGATTCGTCAAAAATTGCATCACGAGATTCACTATGAGTTCTTTTTCTTCGGACTTTGACTCGGCAATCATAATCGTGAGTGCGACAAGCGTGTTGTCTTCGATTTGTTTGCGCCCGTTTTTAAAGAGACAGCCGTTTTTGTTGAGAAAATGAAGGAAGAGCGTTGCCGCGATTCGCTTGTTTCCGTCGCTGAACGAATGATTTTTTGTGATGAAGTAAAGCAGATTCGCCGCCTTTTCTTGCACGGTGGGATAGACATCTTTCCCGCCGAAAGTCTGATAGATTGCGCCGATGCTTCCCTCAAACGAGCCGTCTTTTTCGTTTCCGAAGAGCGAGCTTTCCGCACCGAATTTCATAGAGCCGATGACTTCCTTGCATTCTTCGTAGGTGAGGCGATACACAGCTTCTGTGCCACTCGGTTTTTTGACATTCAAATGGTCATAATCGTCGAGCAAGTCCAGTGCGCCTGTGTATTGTTCTATGACAGAAAGAATTTGGTTTGTGTCGAGCTGCTTTTCCGTGCGTCGGATAATTTGGAGCGTTTGTTTGAGCTCTTCAAGCCTACGGTCGTTTGCCGCATAGCCTTTGAGAATGTATTGTTTGAGGATGGAATTTGCCCATTTGCGAAATTCAACGCCGCGCTTTGACTTGACACGGTAGCCCACGGAGATGATAACATCAAGGGAATAGAACTTAACCGCCTTGTCTGAATTTGCAATGTGCAAAAAATGCACATTGCTTTCTTCGTCAACTTCTTGTTCCTTAAAAACATTGTTAACATGCTTTGTGACAACCGTTCTGTCAACAGCAAATAATTGAGTCATCTGGCTTTGATTCAGCCATACCGTTTCATTTTCAAACGGAACTTTGAGACTTATCGATTTGTCCGAGCTTTCAAATAAAACCAAGTCTTTTTCTGCCATACAATCTTTCCTTTTGTTTATTGTATGGTTAAATCAGCGTTTTGTGCCATGAGGCGAATCGCCTTTTTCCAGTCGTCCACGAACCATTGGGGCGCGATTGGCTTTGCATTCCAGCCTTGCGAAAGCACCCATTCGCGGATTTTCAGCCCTTGCGTGGAAGTGAATCGGATTTCCGTGAAGTTCTCGTCATCGTAGTCGGTGATGCGCTGGTCATCCGCCCACACGCAGTCTTTCACGAATGCGCGGGCATCATCGTAGAACTCAATCACGAATTCATCGGCATCGTCTGCACAAAATGAGCCGAATTTTCCTCCGCCACAGTGCGCTTTGAATTCAAAATCAGAGGGAAGCGCGAACGAATCTTTGGTGAGAGTAAGATTTTTGATTCGGTTGAGCGAAAAAAGCCGTACCGCGTTCCGTTCTTCAGAAAATCCGAACACAAAGCACACGCCGTCATCAAGCAAAAGCTGGTAAGGATGCACACGGCGATGGGTGGTGTTCGTGTTCCAGCGACCGTTGTAGTCAAATTCAATGATACGATTCTCCTGCATCGCCTGAACGACAGTCTGCCAGTTCTTTTCGTTCAGAATCGGCTTGGGTGAGGGCGGAACGGCAATCCTCGCCAGGAAGTCAGAACGCCCGCCCGTCTGCGTGTCCGTGAGAAAGTCGATGATTTTTCCCGCTTCTTCAAAAATCGGCGTGCCTTCATAATGCGAAAGAAGCATTTTCGCCGAAGAAAGCGTGAGCATGTCGGCAGATGAAATCATACTGAGCGGCATGTTGAATTCTTCGCTGTAAAAATAGCCGTGTTCCTTCGCATCGTACTCAATCGGCGCGTTGAATCGGTTCTTCAAAAACTCGATGTCGCGTGAAATCGTGGGAACGCTTATCTCCAGGTCAAAAGCAAGCTGCTTCGTGTTCGGAAAACAGCCCGACTTGATTTTCGCATGGATTTTCGTGAGCCGTTCAAGCATAAGATGATTGTCACAGTGTCGTTTCGTGCTGTTCATGGAAACCTCCTAGCATTGTTTTTTCAGACTGCCTTGTATTCCAAGACAAACAAGCAATTGTGGAATATTGAAAACAAAAAGATAGCCACATGAAAGCATGATATATCGTTCCAATGATTCTTGCCAAGTCAAATTCAGTTTCAGAATTCCGAGAGCCATTCCCCCTGCAATATCCACTAAAAAAATTCCGATGAATGCCTTGAACATTCCTAAAAGAAGTTTTGCCGCGCTCTGAATTTGACTTTGATATTCAATCTGATACTGAATGGCACGCTTCTTTTTTTGTGCCTCATCATTCGTGATTTCATTTCTTTTTAATTGTTGGTCGATTTGCCAAAACTTCTGGTTCATGTTGTCAATGCACGCTCTTCCGAATATTTCCGCTCTTCGAGAAATAGCAATCTGTGAAAGGAATAAGGGCATGCTCATCAGTAAAGTTGTGAAAAATCCGCAGACAAAGTTTTCCCTGCAAGTCCATTGCCCGACAATTCTTATCACAGTAATCTGGTCGTTAAGATTTTCCGTAACGAGAAAAGTTCTTGTCGTAGCAATCGCGGTTGCCAGCGTTATCGCACAGAAGATAAGAATCATGCGATAAAAAAATAAAATCGGCTCTTTTTGACACAGGCACATCACTGCAAAAACAAAAATTGCAAGGCTCATGTCTACAGTCAGCAAAATGCCTATTCCGAAAGCGGGAAGGGGAACGAAAAGCAATGCGAGCATCGCAATCAATCCGAATATCGGGGCAGAGTCTTTGCCCCAAGAAATAATTTTGTTCATGTTTTATACCTCATGGTGACTATGCTAGCACGCGAGGTCTATCAATTCGTGAGAGAGAGATGAAAATTCTTTAGATTTTCAGATTTTTTTCGCAGAGACCCAGTTTTTCGTTCAGTTCCGCCGTGGAATGGACGCCCAGTTTTTGTGCGGCGAGCGCGTAGATTTTTCCACAGGTACGGGCATCGTCAAGGGCTTCGTGCGCGTTGTAGTTGATTCCAAATTGCTCGGCAAGGTAGGTAAGACGGTGGCAATCAAATTCGCCCCAGACTTTCCGTGCGAGATTCAGTGTGCAGGTGTAGCGGATGTCGGGAAGGCTCATGCCGTAATAGCCGAAACAGGCGCGGATAACGCCCATATCGAATTCGGCGTTGTGCGCTATGAAGGGCAGGTCGGGAGTCTTTTTGAGAAACGGCACAACGAGCGAATCCCACACTTCGGGAAAATACGGCTTGTCGCGGACATCATTGTAGCTGATGTGGTGAATTTCCTCAGTCCATTCGGGAATAAAATACATTTTCGCGGGATGGATGAGCGAATACAGGCTGTCCGTTTCCTTTCCGTCGATGAAGCGCACCAGTCCGACCGAACACGCGCTGTTTTTGTAAATGTTCGCGGTCTCAAAATCAATGGCGATGTAGTCTAGTGACATGGGATGACTCCTGTGGTTAATTTGTATGCAATCATTGAAAATCTTTCATACCGTTCATAGTTTACAATGCTTCACATATATTATTCCACTCTTCATCACTCAAATCGCAGTAATGCACATCCTCTTCAAACACGGTCTGGTCTTTCGGCAAGCAGAATACAGCCGCGACTTTTTGCAAATCTTGCTTGCCGATGTTGTTCCCGTGATACACGAAAAATCGCTCCGAATCGCAGTGATACACGACTCGCCCGCGTGGAATGGAAAAATATTCTTCTTGCAACTGTTTTGGCAAAATGGAAAGCCAACCTATTTTCGAGCGAAGTTCTTCCCAGTAGTCCGCATGGTCTTTCGTGCCGGTAATTGCCTCTCCGTAGTGCTCGCCTTGCTCCAAGGGAACAGCGTGAACGAATATCGGTAAATCCTTGTAAAACCAAAAGATACCGACACGGCTCTTACCATAAAAAAGGCAATCTTTGAGTTCTGCCAGATAGAGCGGAATTTTTTCATCGTCAGAAAAGCAGTCTGCGTCTGTTTTTGCAAGCTCGGCTTCAATGTGAGGAAATGCAATCGCCGTGCAAACAGAAAGCGCCTGACCTTTGCGCCACTCGGGATGCTTTTTCCGCTCGGATTCAGAAAAAGAGACGAGCGTTTCAAGAATTTGGTCAAAAAAAGCATTTTGCCGATGCAGTTCTTTCATGTATGCGATAGCGGCTCTTGTTTCAGTGTGTTCCAAAATGCCTCCCGTGTCGTAGTTATGAAATACTATAGCACGCGAGGTCTATCAAGTTGTGAGAGAGCAAATAAACTACTGAATTTTTTTCGCTTGCTCCAATACATCTTGTAGCTTGTGCAATAATTCTGAATCACCTACTGAACACTCATATTCATGCGATACCGTGTCAACTTCTGAGAAACCGTTATTGTGCAACAATGAAACAACTTCTTGGGGAAGTACTTTTTTATGAGTTGGTTCTCGGTTGTTTCTGTCAAAAAAACGCAAGCAATATGTTTGTTCGCCTTGATAAAAACAATCCATAGCAAAATTAGCCTTCTTGTATTTCCATTCATTAAAATAGAAACAGGGCTTCTCAGTAGAATTACTTACACACCAATAACTTAAGCTTGTAAAAGGAATAGGGGTATCGAATGTTTTTGTCTTCTTATAGTTCAAGAATTTTGCAATGCTGAAAAGTTCAGAATGATAACTGTTCATTTGCTTGCCTGAAAGAATGTATATGTCATCTTCTGCGTTCCAGCGAATCAGATTTTGACCGCCGATTTTAACAGGATTTTCAGGATTGTCCCCGCACAGTAACTCTGGATAATTGACAAAGCATTTTACCCACGGCGAAGCCCTGCCGGTATACTTTTTAGCGATTTTTTCAAGGCAAGACATATCGTTTGGATTATATAAGTCATCATCAATAAGTTTAAAGAACCACTTACGAATGTTTCGGTCTTTTTCTTGTTGATTGTCACCTTTAAGATAGTTTTTCCAACTTATGTCGCGGTGATTATCAATCAAAAAACTCCAGTTGCTGCCGATGCTCATCATATACTCGCCATCACTTATAGAAAGCAAAGCGCGTTGTAAGTGAGCATTTTTTCTTGCTGGCTCAGAAAGTCCGTTGTTGCCAAAAAGCGGAAACACTTTTGCAATACATTCGTCAAATTTTGCTTTAGAAGAACTTATCAGCATTTTTTGCTCGTCTGATGATTTTTCAAACAAAGTGCTCAGCCCTGCATAAGAAAGGGCGAATGCCAGCTGTCCTTTAAAATATTTCTGTTCTTCTGCGGAGAGTATCGTATTTTCCCAATCTGCATTATTCCGAATCAGAAGAATTTTTATTTTTTCTTCACTCAATTGGGCTTTATCAATACCAGTAAAATCATCTTTAACACTCGGAAGATAGTCATAGATGTCTTGTTTTTGAGCAGAATCGAGCATTTTCTTTACGGACTTTATCGCATTGCAGAATTCCGTAGGATTATCAAACGAATATACGCTTTGCATTAGATTTTCAACAACCCGCATCCAGTGTTCGAAATAAGAAAGATTCTGCCCGCTGGTGATGTAATACGAATAGGCGAAGAAAAGAATTCGCTCCCGATATGCGGCATCGCTGAAATTATGATGGATTATATCTGTAAAACTTTTTTTCTCGTTATAACGAAAGTTTTCACTGAAGAATGTCTTGAATTGTTTGCCTTCAGTTATGGCATTAAGGAATATATCGCAGTCAGTTACGAATGAGACAAAATCACTATAGGTAAGGATTTCGTAGAAAGGGATTGCACCAAAAGCGTCAATATAGGATTTTACTTTTTCAACAGGCACACTCTCATCTGCGGCGCATTTGTTTACAAACATCGCCTCAAAAAAATTGAGAAGGGAAGTGTCAAAATGATTTACTTTGTCTCCAACTCGCAAATTCCAAAATACATCAATCCAATCCGTGTCAATCTTATGGGAAAAATCACCACGAAGGGCAACATCGGCATTCAATTCATCAAGTTTGCCGAGGATTTTGCTTTTTAGGTTTTCAAAGCGTGTCAATTCTCGACCACGGGAATTCATTTTGATGTACAATTCATCGGTTAAGCCCTGCGACTTCATTGGGAAGAAATTGAATACGATGCAAGGATTTTCTTTGTCAGCCAGTTTTGTGTAGTAATCGCTCGAGTCAGAAAATTTTTTTTGTATCGCATCAAGCATGACGAGCATTGACTGAATCGTCAAGTCATTTTTCCAGTTTATCAAAAACCAAGTTTGGTCTTTTACAACGGCGGATATTTTTTTGTCATCTGAAAGTCTTTCAAATACAACCTGACCATTTTTAAGCAGGGCATTACAAAAATCATTTGAAGATTCGCGTGTGTTGTAGGTAAATTTGCTTTTTTGATTTCCTTCGTTATCAAACATCATGGCAGATTTGAATTCATCGTATGCACCCGCTTTCAATGCAGTGTACCAATGAAGCAAAAACAATGTTGTAAGCCGCTGTTGCCCGTCGAGCAGAATTAGTTTTTTGTTTTCATCAACATCGCCATACACAAAATCAAGCGTGTTACGGCATTGTGAAGGGGCTTTGTTCAAATACTCCTTGATTTGTAACAGAAAATTCTCTCGAATTTCTTTTGCGGATTCGGTTTCACGACCTTGCGCATAGTCGCGTTGCAGTTTGGGAATTTCTATATGATAGTCTTTTTCACTTATTAGCTGATAAAAACTAAGCGATTCGGAAAGCAAAGTGTTTTCTGTATTTGCCATGATTCTTCTCCTTTTTAATCGATGCTCTCTGTTTTAAATATACGCTCAATCGCTTGCTCATAAGCCTCTGCATCCTGTTCTGTCCATGCCGTAAGATTTGAAAAGTTGCTGCTGTAGGCTTTCATAAACACATTTTTAGTACAGAGCGGAACAAACACACCGTTTCTTTCACGCTCAATAATCCATTTCCTTTTTACGGGGAAGAACGCATTTTTATACATCCGATTTGTTCCCGCATCAAGAAGCACCAGATTGCTAATGTTGTCTTTATCGAGTGCCGCATCCTCTTTGAAGAAGTGTGCCAAATCAGTCCGTAAAGTGATTAGGACAGAGTTTTTTTCCTGTTCAAACGCATCGCTTTCGTACAAGTCAATGAGGCGTTTTGCAAACTCTTTTTCTTCTGACTCGGCATCGTTTGAAATCGCGGTTTTTGCCGCCCTTATGAATTCCTCTTCTTTAAAATCTAAAGTTTTTAAAGGTAATTCCACGCCTGTAAAATATGAGATATTCGTAATCAACCAGCTTTTACGGTCTTTTCCAGATATTTCTTGCTCAGTTTGCGGGCTGACATGCTCAATATCCCAGTCTTGGTTCTGAAAATGATGGAATGGAAATCTGTCCTCTGATTTCTTGTTGCCTAGCATTGAAAGAATGTTAAAAAGCAAAAGCGTCTTGCGTATTTCAGCATAGTTTTCGTTATACGAAAGCTGTTTGATGTCAGTTGCTCTCTTTGCCTTTTTCAGCAATTTCTTTTTGAAATCCGTATTTGAGTCAGAGATTTTCAATTTGTCCAAAAGCGTGTCAATTGTATTCCCGATTGCAGTGTTGTAACCGATGAGATGGTATAACACTCTGTCTTCATACCAATTTTCAAAAATACCGAACAGATTGCTGATTTCCTTCCATACGGTCGCTGCTTGTGAATGTTTGTTTTTGCTGTTTGAGAATTCTCTGTAGAATTCGTTAAAGGTATGTCTCTCTTCTTCGTCTTTTTTGTGATGATTTCCTTTCTGCAAATCAAATAAGAATTCAATTCGCGTGGAATAATTATGAGTTCCGTTGCCATATAGAAAATACCAGAAGTCATCTTTCTGCAGCTGCTTTTCAATTCTATCCCAATCCTGAGCAATCCGAACTTGCATCTCTTTTGCAGCCTCACTATTCTCTGAAAGATATTCTTTGCTTAAAAACAATGCTTTTAAAAGTTCCGCATTTGTCAAAGGAATTTTTCCGATGTTCAATCGTGTGAAAATATCGATGGCTTTTACTTTGCCTGTTCTGATTTCATCTGTCACATCATACCAGATAAAGCGAACATTTTTTCCGACATCAGTTGCATTTGTCAGATAGCGGAACATATCGCCTTTTGAATTTCCTGAAGAAAAGAAGTCTTTGATTGTCTTGTCCGCCTCAAAGATATGATAAAAATCAATATTCTCTGTTTTTCGCGTCTCATCGATATTCTGCAGATATTCCTCACTCTTATCGCGGGTTTGATAATTGAGAACAAGATTTTCCATGCATTCATCGTCAAGATAGTTTTTAAGATTATTCAGAATAATGCAGATTGTAGTAAGCCGTTGCTGTCCGTCTATTACTTCCCATGCATCGCTCTCTTTTTGCGATTTGCACACAACGAGCGGTTGTAAACAATAATAGTTTGTCTTCGTAAGCCCGTCTTTGTCAAAAAAAACTTTTATATCGCCAAGAAGATTTTTTACCTCTGTTTTTGTCCACCTGTATCCACGCTGATAATCGGGAATATAAAATTTTTTGCCAAGCAAGTCATGCACACTTTTAAGCTTAAGTTCACTCATTCCCATATTATATTACTCCTTTTGTTTATAGTGCAAATTATTTTTCCATGGATTTTCCCCAGTGCTCAAGGCAGATTTTCACTTGCCACGAAAAGTTCTCTGGTTTCATCTGCATCAAATCTTCAAGCGAATAAGTGTCGTTATGATTGAAAATGTCATGCATGAAATAGTGAAGGCAAATTCCGTCAAGCTCAGGCGCGTTGAATGGATATTCGTTCCATGAATGCCCGTCTTCAAGCATTAGTTCTTCAAAAGATTCCATTGTATGCTCATTGCGGGTTCTGAATTGCGGTCCCCAGAAAACCGATTCTTCGCACAGATTTTCCCACAGCTCTTCTTCCGATTCAGAAGGGCAGTCCCCATGGTTGTACCAGAATTCAATTTCGATTTCGTAGCTCTCGTAATTTTTATCACCGCCAGCGAACCGCTCGTCAAATTCCTTTTTGAGCCGGCAGACTTCATCGTACGCCTCTTTGTAGCGAAACCACATCTTTTCATTAAAATCCCGCACTTTCTCGACTTTTTCCGGGGTTCATGCGAAATTTTTGTTGAGTTCATGTTGCCGTGTTTCGAGTTTCGCTTTGATTTTGTATGATTCAAAAGGTTTTATCATATTGTATTCTCCTCATATCACGAAAGTAAAATATCGCGTTCATCGACTCCAAAGCGATTCTGCCAGTTCAGTCGCTCGTCGCCCTTTTTTGCAATGGTTTGGATTATGTCGTCCAACTGAACGAAAACCTTCCATTCTTTACCCTGTGTTTCGGAAGCGATTTTTGAAACAATCAAATCTTCCAACTCCTGATTTCTGCAACCTTTCCAAATTTTATCCGAAAGCGAAACAAGTAGCTCCTCAATGGTAGATTGCTCATTCCAAGTGGAATGTGTCAGGGCAAATCGTGCTTTTTCTTCGTTTACGCCCAAGCGGAGCAAAATTTTGTTTCCTTCCGCTTCATGTTTATTTCCTTCTGAGAACAATTCTTCCGTACAAACGCACTTCCCGATGTCATGCGTAGCCGCTCCGAACAGAACAAGGTCATGCTCAATGGGCAGACCGGGAAATTCGACCGCGAGCGCATCCAGTAATTTGTGTGCGGTATCGTGAACAAGCCGTAAATGCGTGTATAGCCGCGCGGGGATTGCGAGTTGGGAGAATATGGCTGTAATTTTTTCGGAAAAGGAAATTAGATTTTTCATATTATTTTGATTTCCCATGATTTTACCTCGTGAGAGGAGTGTAACATGGAAGGTCTATCAAAGTGTGATAGGAAAGAGAATAAAATGAATATTTTCTTTCAAGATTTCTAACTTTGACAAAACTGCGTAATGGCACTTGAAATAGAATAATTTTCGTACGGATAATCATCTATTGTGCTTCTCTAGATTCTGATATCAAATCCCTCAATTTGTCAGCAAATAACTTTGTATCCTTCAGCATATCATCTGTGGCATTGAATGCAAAATAAGAATCTGACTCTGTTCCTGTTTTATTTGCTGATGATGATTTCCAAGACGGAGATTCGAGAATTTTCTTTGCTTTTAGATGTTCTTCTTCTAATTGCTCTTTCGCAAAATCAGAAGAAATCTTATTTGTTGAATCAGATAAAAACTCATAAATTGTATGTGAATGAGCAGAAAGTTCTTCAAAAAATCTGAGCGCATACAGATATGATTCAGGTGAATCAATAGTTGAATTTTCGATTATGTTCCATACAACACGCATCCAATGCGAAAATGATTTTTCATCATATTCTGTCTGCCTAAAATAGCAAAGCATGGCAAAAAACGCAACTCTAAATGGATATGACTCATAAAAACTATCGTTATATCCCTTGAACACATTCCATGTTCGGTATGGCTTAATATTATCTATAACAGGTTCTTCGCAGACCGTTTTCAGGAAATTAAAAATCGGCAAAATTGTTTTCTCTATCGGGCAGTTTTCCAAAATACTTTTATATATGTCCCAAGAAATAAATGTATCTATTTGGGGAAAAGAAATCAAATCACTTTCAATTTTTCTGTAATTGTAAACTTCGTTAGGCAATGGTTTTGCTTTTTTCTGCAGAGTCCAAATATTGATAAGGTGCCTATTAAAAAATGCCATAATCAAGGCATCGGGCAAATTTGGCTTTGATTGTCTATAAAACAAATCAAGCCATTTCCCGTCAATGTTGTTTTTTAAGACTTCACAAAGCGCAGAATTTTTTTCGCCAAGATATTCTTCAAGGCTTGCCTTAAAATTTTCAAATGCGGTCAACCCTTTTCCTCTTGCCTTCATTTTTACATAGGTCGCACTGGGAAGATTATTTTCTTGCATATTCACAAAATGGAATGTTATTGACGCTGAATCTTTTAGCAATATCAAAATATGGTTAAAATCCACATTCTCTAAACTGCTAATTTGCAAATGAATTTCATCAAGTACGGTAAGCATTGAACTTATTGTGGGGTCATTATTCCAGTCGTTAAAGAACCAATTTTGATTTGTGAGATGCTTGGACAGTACGGCTGTCTTTTCATTAGGAACAATTTTGTTATCGCACAGTTTCTCAATAAATTCCTTTGCAGAGGCTCGTGTTTCATAGCTAAAGTTTTTAAGCATATCAAGCGGCTCATCGGCACATTCAAAGATATAGCGATAAAAGAGGAATAGCGTTGTAAGCCGTTGCTGCCCGTCAAACGGTATAAACTGACTTGTTTCCTTTTTGCTCTCGGAGGGTACAATATTGCCATACACAAAATCAAAGAAGAGCGGTTTGTTTTCAACTGTTGCTAAAATTATAGAAGAGATTATAGACTTTCTGACATCTTCGGCCTGTTTTGTCATACGCCCTTCTGCATATGAGCGTTGAATGACAGGTATTACAACTTTATATTCAGAAATCAATTTGTAAAAAGAATAAATATCATCGTTTGTGTTCATAATTTTCTTGCTCCTTTTTCAGCTTTACTGTAACCCATATTCCAATTCGGAAGATTGTTTGTCAAAATTATCAAAGGACTTTGCACCCACAAACTTCCCTACAACACTCATAATCGCGCGAACATAGTCTTTTCCTGCTTCTCTGTCCCAAATCAATGGATTTGTAGCATTTGGAGAATAATGCTTAAAGAATACATTTCTTGTACAGATAGGGATAAATTCTGTTTCTTGTTCAGCATTTTCATAGTTCGATAAAATTCTCCGTTTTTCAAGGAATGTCTTGTTATTAAAAGCAGCGTTTTTATCAGCTTGCAAAAGGGCAAGGTTCATAAGCGAATCGTCCTTCTCAAAATCGGAAGAAACAAATTCTATTTTTCCCCCATCATTTTTCGTTAATTTTATTTCCTCGCCCATGAAGACTGCCATCATCGTGCCGTAAACCTCTTCATCTTTTAACTTTTCAGCGTCAATGTAATTTGCAAAATCCTCTATATCAGCTTTTTGTTGTGAGATAACTGCGATTGATTTCATATCTGACTTTAATTGTTCTAATTCTTCTTCGTTCCAGTTCTTTTGTCGCTCTTTTTGTGCATGGATATGTTCAAGCGACCATAAACTCTTTGAGGCTTCAAAATGCCTCTTAAATGGATAGCGGGAAGTTTCGCTTATTTGGTTTTGGGTTGTGGCAAGGTTAAATGCAAGCAAAATATTATGTATTTCATTATTGTTCAAGCCATATCGTAATTTTGAAAAACAGATTTTTTCGCCATTGCCCATGACTATTTGTTTACACAAACTTTTTACTTTTGCAAAAAAAGTATCTTTATCCAAACTTACATAATCATTTATAAGGCTTCCTAATGAAGTTTTTGCAGACACTTTTGCATTCATTAAAAAACCAATATAATGATATAGTTTCCTGTCAGCGTACCAACTTTGCAAAGTCCTAAAGGTTGCCTTTATATCTTCCCAAACTGATTTCCAACCATTTTGTTTTATCTGACTGTTCATCTCCGAAAATATAAAATAATTATCCAATACTTTTATATTTTTGCTTAAAAGCAGAACTTCAAGGATAAAATCCATTCGCGTAGATTCATAAGCCTTATCTTCTGGATTTGCATTTATAAAATACCAAAATTCATTGTTTTCAATGTGGTTCTCTATAAATTCCCATTCGCGGGCAATATCTTCTTGATTAAAACTTAAATCCTTATCTTCATCATTCAATATCAATGCCTTTACCAACTCTGAATTTGTAAGGGAAAGCTTCCCTGAATTGAGCCGTTTAAAAACCTCATAAGCATTTTCAGATGTAGGAATTTCATACCAGATAAATTTTGCAGTGAACTTATCTGCATATAAAAGATTGCAAAATTCTGTCCTTTTTCGCGCAGAATCAATATCTGTTCCAAACCAGTTTTCTATAGTTTTGTAAGCATTTGAAATATGCAAGAAATCCAGGTTTTCATCAGATTCCTTTTTATACCCCTCGCTTTCAAAAAACGAAACAAAGTTTGTGCGAATTGAATAATTCAAAGAGAATACAGGATAATTTATTATTCCAAGCGCATTTTTTGCATGTGTTTCTAGGAATTTTAAAATCAAAAAAATAGTGGTAAGCCGTTGTTGTCCGTCAATAACTTCATATTCGGAATCAATTTTCTTTATCACTAATGGCTGCAAGCAATAGAATTGGCTATTTCTGTTTATACCGAGCTTTATACCTTCTGAGTATTCATACAAATCATTCAGCAACGCTTCAACTTCATCTTTCGTCCATCTGTATCCACGCTGATAGCTAGGAATCAAGAACTTTTTATCTAACAAGTCTTTTACAGATTTTAAAGTAATTTCACTCATATATGCTCCCAAGATTGTTATGCATCGTGCGGCACGAATCGCTTTGTGATATTAACTATATCATCTCACTTTATCATTTCAAAATATTGGAAGAAAAAAATTACCGTCTATTGTATGCTGAATCATTCTTCGTCCCAATCTGTTGTGCGTTTAAAGCGCGCTGTCTTATCGAAAGTCAACTTTATATGCGGTCTATTTCCCGTCATAAAAATTGCGGTAAAATCAAACACTTTAAGAAAATGACTGATTTTTTCATACTCGCACATATAATCAAGAACTTTTTTAAGGCGTTCCTTGCAGTTTTTTGTTTCTTCATTAAAAAAGCCTTCATCAAAGTTCTTTTCAATTTTGTTCCATACATGAAGAAAATTATCCCATAAATTTCTACTAGGCAAAACCGCATTATAACCAACGAACCATTTTTCCATTAGCAAATAATTCGTGACTAGCAATCCAAGCATGAAGATATAGAATCCGATACTTTGACTAAGAGAATACTGTTTAGAATCTGCAAAAAGTGGTAAAAGAGAGCAAATTACAGCACCAATAATATAGAAATATATGATGTCTTTTTTTATTGTCTTATCCATGATTTTACCTCGTGAGAGGAGTGTAGCATGGAAGGTCTATCAATTCGTGAGAGAGAGTTGGGGGGGGCTGGAAATTTTTTATGCGTATCTATGTCTATTGACTTCACGAAAAACTTGTCATATAGTGTAATTAGTGGCAGGCAACAAGTGTGTCTGTCCAAGCGATGAAGCATAGCAGCGTACCAGGAAGCCTTGCTGTGCGGAGCTTTCAGTAGGGGTTGTGCAATAACCTCAACCTGGAGTAGGCGATGAGCCGAAAGAAAATGCCCATCTTAAGCCCGTCCATAGCGACGGGTTTTTTTGTGGAGAGATGATGGATAAACTTCTTGCGTGCGCAAAGACTTTTGAATCGCTGAATGACACGGAGTATCGCATTCTCATTGCACACAAGAACAATCAGGTCGATTTGAAAATCGCTTTTAGCGCAATCGACTTTCACCACTTGAAGAACTGCTCGACAGCAATTATCTGACATTCCGTTATCGCCCGCAAAACAATCCGACTTCAACGATAATTGCGGAATTCCTTTTATCTGCCGATTTTCAAAACAATGATGTGTATGTTTTTCTCGACAAAAAAGAGAATGCGGAAAATTATTTCTACCGTTCGTTTTTCCCTAAAACTGATAAAGACTACACTGTCGGACAAGTGAAGTATACGCTGTTACGAAAAGAAAAGACCACGCTCCCCATTGGGGAAAGCGTGGTGCAGTATGAGCGGTGATTCCCCGCCCGTATATTTTCACCAAGCGGGCAGGGAAGAGGAGATTATTTTTCTGACTCGGCAAGGAATCGATTCATTTCTATGAAGAAAGTTTTTAGTTCATCAATTATTTTTGAATAATGCTCTTCGTATGAAATTTCAAACACAATCGGTCGGTTATAGTCAGATTGTACTGGCTCGGACTGTTTAAATGCAATAGCCTCGTATTTTTTGAAGAACGGAACCAAAATGTCATTTTTGTAATTGATTTGGAATTCGATTTTTTCAGGGGTGAAACGAATGGTCAATGTACTCGGCATTTCATAAATGTCAAAGAAAACCCTATTCAGTAGGGCATGATTTTGCCAGAAAATTTGTGCTTTTGTGAAAGGCGTTCCGTCAAAAATAATTTGTTTTTCTCTGTTCGCAAAAGTAAACAGTACGCTTCTTGCGACAATTCTAGGCTGGATTTCCTCTGGGTAAATCAGATTGCACAGGGCGTTGAAATAAGAATCGATGTCCTGTGTCAAATCGCTTTCTGTTTGATTCCTATTTTTAATTGTATCTTGCAATCGCTCCCGAAATTCATTAATCTCGTTAAAGACTTCTTCTTTTTGTCTGATTGTCTTTATATTTTCATCTTCAATTTTTAAAATTTTACGCAAGCCCGAAATCATTGAATTGAGATAGTTCTTGTCACGCTCTCGAAGCCCGAATCTGCCGTCCAAGTAATCAATGTATTGAACAATTGCGGATTTTAGATAAATTTCCTTGCTGAAATCAAGATATGATAGAACATCTTTTAAAAGTGGCAGAATGTGTTCTTTATAATTCATTTCAATATATCTGCCATTCGTTTTGCTTGCATCCGCTTCATTCGATGATTCTTCCATTCCAAGCCATTTTCTTGCAGTCGGAGTGAGGCTATGTGCAGAAACTTTTTTCCTGCCGTCATCAGTCAGATAAACGACATAGATGTTTGCCTCTGGAATCTTATGTGCCTTTGCGACTTCAACGTAGCGTTCAATTTGCTTATTTTGGTCAGAAGCCCAATCAATCTTATTTTCGATGATAATTGCCTGCGTTTTTTCTTCATTATAAATGTATGCATCAATATAGCCAAACTGTCCTTCAAATTTCGGCTTAGTGAAAGCTTTGATTTTAAAGTTTTCATCTAACTGTTCGTTCAATAGTGATAGGAATTTCTCAAAAATCGGAAATCCATTATTTGCCACGAAACTCAGCAATTTTATAAGAATTCGCGTGTGCGCATTTTCGTTCGCATGAAGTTCGTCAATTATGTTCATGCTATATGAGCGTTTCTGTTCATTGCTTTCTTTTAGTTTTGCAAATTCATTCAAGAAGTTTTCGACATCAATTGTTTTTAAAAGAGTTTCAGCCATTTTTTATTTTCTCCTCGGATTCAAATCCTTTCCGTAATTTTATCATCACTCTTTTTCGCAATATGAGTGATGATTTCCCTGCACACATATTTTCATCAAGCGGGCAGGGAAGAGAGTGACTTACTTTTTCAGCAATTCTTCAAGACCTTCAATTGCCTGCAAGGTTTCTTTGACGATTTGCTTTCTTCCGTTTTCATCTGCATCTCTGAACTCATAAAATGCAGCATTTTTTTTGACAAAATTGATAGGTTTGACATTATGAGAACTTGGCCAATCCTTGTTCTTTAATCCGACTTGATTTAACACCGCTGGATATTTCGAATCATTTACTAATTCGAATACAAACGGAGCCATTCCAGAAGATGAAGGTGTCTTGATTTGAATGTATGTGGCTTTCGTAGCTGGCAAGAATCCTTTAGCCGCTTCGGACGCTGTAACTTCTTTGTCATTCAATTCGATATGCGTTGCAGTCGTGTGATAGTTATTTTTGAATTCTGCAACAAGCAAATCGCAATAATTCGCAAGAACAGATTCATTTGATTCAATCTGTTGAATATCAAGCCCCGCAGTTTTCAAGGATTCAGCGATGCTTTCGGCTCTTACAGAGACATTTTGTTCTTTAATTGTGTCTTTCGCCCCCTCATAGGTATACATATCATTTCGCAAAGTGGAAACGACTTGAAAAATTTGGCCTGCAAATTTTGAATATTTGTCCGCAATACTTAGCGGTGCTTTATTGTTGATGATGCTAATAATCTGTCCAACTTGTTTCGTAACTTTTTCAGCGGCATCGACAGTAGCAATCATCTGAAGTTTTCCAAGTTGATAAATCAAATGTTGAAGCTCATCGTTTATGTCGTCATCAGATTTTGGCTCAATATAGCCTTCAATGCCCGGAACATTTATCCGCCCGTCCTGCGTTATTTTTTCCAGTGTCTCGATGAAGTCAAAATACACTTCCTGTTTTTTTTCAAAAATTCCGACATCTCGGTCATGTCCGATTTCTTTGTCAGTCTGCACGCTGAGCAACAAGACTGTGACGATAGCCGTAATGATTGTGCCGAGCAATGTTCCCGTGAGTTGTGACCAAATATCAGTTATTCCGAACACCTTGAACAGAACAGATGTGACCAGAAACACAACGGCAAATATAATGATAAGAACAATGCCTTTTTTGTTTTTCATAAAAATCTCCTAAAAATGAAATAAGACGGCATCGCGCAGATGCCGCCAGTGTCTGTTTATCTTGCAGGTCGTGGACTTCCAGTTTGTTTTCCGTCTGGCGTATACATATAGAGCCATGAACCGCGGTGTAATATAAATGTATCGCCACTTATACTGTGTAATTCTCCTTGACTTACAGGAATATCTTTTATCTTTTTTCCCATCTCATCATAAGTTGAATACCAACTTCCTCGTTCCAATAGGAAAAAACTGTTGCTAAAACCAAGTAGTTTTCCATTACTTACAGGAAAATCCTTTATTTTCTTGCCATCCTCATTGAAAATAGCATACCAACTTCCTTTTTCCTGAATGTCACTAATCGCCATAAATTTTTCCTCCTTTTGGCTATTATTTTCCGTCTCTTATATTCTATCACCACACCCGTTTAAAATCAAACTAAAGTGCGTGTATCTAAACAGCGTGTAATTATGTTTCCCTCTATCATATACTGATATATCTATGAATGTCGGGCAGGCTATCATCAATCTTCGCAAGGAAAGGCATCTCAGTCAGGAGCAACTTGCTTTTGACTCGGGGATTTCGCGCCATTTCATGTACCGAATCGAAAACAATCTCGCAAGTCCTACGGTCAAAACGCTTGAAAAACTCGCCGAAGCCCTCGCCATTCTGCCGTCCAAGATTCTTTCTGATGCCGAAGTCCTGTAGCCATCTCTTCTTTTCCTATTTTACACGAGCAGGTCTATCAAATCATGATAGGGGAGAAATTTTTCTATATTCTTTTCCAATTATATGCTACACTCAAAACCACGATTATGAACTCAATGACCGACCCCGTAATTCTCCGTACAATTAACGCTATTTCTCCGCTTGACGAATCCGCGATGAAAAAAGCTGCCGCGTATCAAGATTCGCTCGCAATGCCGCCTGGAAGCATGGGCGAATTGCTCAAAATCGGTCAGCGCCTTTCGGGGATTACGGGCAAACTGCACAACACGCTTCCCAAAAAGCGGATTATCGTTTTGTGCGCGGACAATGGCGTGGTGGAAGAGGGTGTTTCGTCCGCTCCGCAATCGGTCACGCTCGCCCAGGCAATCAATATGACGAAAAATCTCACGGGAATGAGCGCACTTGCCAAGCATTTTAAAAATGAAGTGCAAGTCGTTGATGTCGGGATAAATGCAGCCTACAAATGTCCTGAGGTTGTCGACAAAAGTATACGAAGGGGCACAAATTCCTTTCTTCGAGGTGAGGCAATGACACGCGAAGAGGCACTTTCCGCGCTCAAAGTCGGAATCGAGCTTGCTCACACGGCAAAATCCGAGGGCATTTCGGTGGTCGGCGTGGGCGAAATGGGAATCGGGAACACGACCACTTCCACGGCGGTGCTTTCACTTCTCACGGGCGTTCCTCCCGCACAAATCACGGGGCGTGGCGGCTGTATCACCGACGAAATGCTCGCCCACAAAAAAGAAGTGATTGAAAAGGGAGTCGCGCTCAACAAGCCGAACAAAGACGATGTAATCGATGTTCTCCACAAAGTCGGTGGGCTTGACCTTGCGGCGATGTGCGGTGTGTTTTTGGGCTGTGCCGAGTGCAAACTACCGGTCGTTATTGACGGCTACATCTCAATCGTGGCGGCTCTGTGCGCGGCACGGCTCTGTCCTCTGGCGAAAAATCACTTTTTCCCCTCGCATTTATCCGAAGAAGCGGGCTACAAACTCGCCATGACCGAACTTTCGTTAGTTCCATACCTCAATCTTGGGATGCGGCTCGGCGAAGGAAGCGGCTGCCCGCTCGCATTCGAGATTATGGACGCGGCGTGTGTGATTATGAACGACATGGCGACTTTCGAGCAGGCGAAGATTGACGACGGGTATTTGAAAGGGCTTCGATGACAATTCTTATCTCAGGTGGCTGTAAAAACGGAAAATCCTCTCTTGCGCAAGATTTAGCGGTAAAAATGTCCGCCATTGCGAGGTCTGAAAGACCGAAGCAATCCCGCCCCATTTACTTCGCCACAATGATTCCTCACGACAGCGAAGACCTAGAGCGAATCGAAAAGCACCGCGCTGACCGCAAGAATCTCGGCTTTGAAACGATCGAGTGCGGTAAAAATCTTTCCGAAACGATCGAAAGCATGGAATCGGGCAGGGTAGTTCTCTTTGATAGCCTCACCGCGCTCGTCGCAAACGAACTGTTCGGTGGTGAAGGGAGCGACGAAAGTGCTGTTTTAAAAAGCGATTCTGACATTTTGGACGCAACCGCTCTGTTTCATCATCTCTGCAAAAAGTCTGCTGCCACCACGCAAAAAATCCGCGCAGACCTCACAGCGTTAACCGAAAAATCCGAATCCGTCATCTTCGTAAGCGACGCCATCTTCTCCGACGGCAAAATCTACGACGAAAGCACGGAATTATACAGAAAAATCTTAGCCGAAACCGAAAATTTCATAGCGAAAAAGAGCGACAAGGTGGTGGAAATGGTGAGTGGTAAACGGAAAATGGAAAACGGAAAATTGAAAACGAGGAATTTTCATCTTGTCATCGGTGGTGCGTATCAAGGGAAAACGGCGTGGGCAAAAGAACAATTCTCGCTTTCGGACGATGACATCTGCGTGTGCGATTCGGATTCGCTTCCTGATTTTTCAAAACGGTGCATTTCTCACTACGAAAACTATGTCGCGTATTGCCTCAAGCACAATCTCGCGCCAAAAACGGATTTTTCGGATTGCGCGAACGAAAGAGCGGGCGAGGGGAAGGGCGCAAAAATCATCATAAGTGATGACATTTTCTGCGGGGTCGTGCCGATTGATGCGTTCCAGCGGAAGTGGCGAGAAGAAACTGGGCTTGCCCTGCAAAAAATCGCGAAAAATGCCGCTGTATGGCGCGTGTTCTGCGGAATAGCGACGAGGATTCAGTAATGACAGAACTTTTCCTTTTCCGACACGGAAAAACGCTCGCAAACGAAGAAAAACGCTATTGCGGAAAAACCGACCTTCCGCTTTCCGAACAGGGTATAGAAGAGCTTTTTGAAAAAAAGGAGCGGGGCGCGTATCCCGACATTTCGCACTGTACCATCTACACGAGCGGAATGAAGCGAACAACCCAAACGCTTAGGTTATTGTACCCAGAATTTGCCAAAAGGTTTACCGAGGAAAAAGCCTTCCAAGAAATCGATTTCGGTGACTTTGAAATGAAATCGTATGAAGAACTAAAAGAAAATTCCGCATATACAGACTGGGTAAGCAAAGAGGTAGACAGAATTCACGGGGGTATACAAGAAAATCCGTGTCCGAACGGTGAAAGCTGGGATAAAATGAACGAACGGGTGTTAGTTTCGCTCGAAAAAATCCTAAAAAACGACCGTTCTGTCGCGATTTTTACCCACGGCGGCGTGATTTCGGCGATTATGGCGCATTTTTTCCCAAATGAGCGAAAATCTTTGTACGAATGGCAACCCGATTTCGGCGAGGGATATAAAATTACGATTGCAGACAGATTATTTTATGAGAAAATTCCGAGCGAGGGGGTGGAAAAATGACAACTTCCGAACTTCTTGCATTTTTTCTTTCTCACCATGTCGCATTTTCGATTTTCGCGAGTTTTATTCTCGATTGCGTTTTCGGCGACCCGCATGTTTTGCCTCATCCCGTGCGCTTCATGGGGAAATTGATTTCTTTTCTTGAAAAACGGCTCAACAAGGCGAGCGATTCTGCGAACACACAGCGATTCAAGGGATTTTTGCTCGTTTTTCTCGTGATTTTTGCTTCTTTTGCCGTTCCATTTGCGCTTCTTTTTGCGTGCAGGCGAATTCACCCCGTTCTTTTTCTTACAATCGAAAGCGTTCTGTGCTATCAGTGCCTTGCCGCGCGGAGTTTGTGCCACGAAAGCATGAAAGTCTACCGTGCGCTAAAAACGCATGACCTTCCGCGAGCGCGTTCTGCCGTCTCAATGATTGTGGGGCGCGACACGGACATTCTCGACGAAACGGGCGTTGCCAAAGCCGCAGTGGAGACGGTTGCCGAAAATACGAGCGACGGGGTAGTAGCCCCCTTGTTTTTTATGGCGATATTCGGAGCGACGGGCGCACTCGTCTACAAGGCAATAAACACGCTTGATTCCATGATTGCCTACAAAACCGAACGATTCCGCAATTTCGGGTTTTGTGCCGCAAGGCTCGACGACATTGCAAACTTCATTCCCGCACGGCTTTCCGCACTTTTACTGATTTTTTCTTCGCTCATTCTGCCAGGCTACAGCGCGAAAAATGCCGCAAAAATCTTCGTGCGAGACAGGTACAAGCACGCAAGCCCCAATTCGGCGCAAACAGAAAGCGTGTGCGCGGGAGCGTTGGGCGTGCAGCTTGCGGGAAACACGGTCTACGGCGGCGTGGTAGAAGAAAAGGAATTCATCGGCGAAAAAACGCGCGAAATTGAAGCGAAAGACATTGTGCATGCGAATGTGCTCATGTACGTCACGACAATTCTCGCAGTGGCAATCTGCATCATCGCTCGGCTGGTGACAGAGCAGTGAAACATAAAGATAGCCTATTTTCATACTATATTGGTAGACAGAACGTGCGTTATAAGCAATAATAGCGTATAAAAGGAGTATCAGAATGAACGCTATTGAAACACAAAATGCACCTGCTGCAATCGGTCCGTATTCTCAGGCAATCGTCGTGAATGGGCTTGTCTATACATCGGGGCAGATTCCGATCAATCCAAAAACGGGAGTCATTGAAGCTGAGAAAATCGAGGCTCAAACTGAGCAGGCAATCGCAAATATTGGTGAGATTTTAAAAGCCGCAGGCTCAGACTTCTCAAAAGTCATCAAAACAACGTGCTTCCTCAAGAATATCGCTGATTTTTCTGCATTTAATGCCATTTACGAAAAGTATTTCATCGGAAAACCCGCTCGGAGCTGCGTTGAGGTTTCAGCGCTTCCCAAAAACGCGCTCGTAGAAATTGAAGTCATCGCAGTCTCAAACTAACGGACGGTCTTGCATGGGGGGCAAAAATGGCAGACACAGGCTACGACTTCGATACGATTATCGACCGTCACAACACAAACGCTGTCAAAATTGATTTGGCGCACCTGTTCGGAAAGCCAGAAGACGCGCTCCCGCTTTGGGTCGCCGACATGGATTTTCCAACCGCGCCGGAGATTTTGGATGCCTTGCATGAGAAAGTGAATCACGGCATCTTCGGCTATTCGTCTTGTGACCGTGCGTTTTTCGAGGCAGTCAAACACTGGCAAAAAACAGAGCACTCCTTTGACATTGAGCGTCGGCACATTGTCACCACGCCGGGCGTTGTCTTTGCGCTTTCCTGCGCGATAAAGGCGTTTTCGGCTGAAGGGGAATCTGTCATCATTCAGCCCCCGGTGTATTATCCGTTTAAGAATATGATTGAGGCGAACAATCGAAAAGTCGTCACCTCTCCCCTCTTTGAGCGCGATGGTAAATGGCAGATGGACTTCTCGGATTTTGAGCAAAAGATTATCGATAATGATGTGAAGTTGTGTATCCTCTGTAGTCCGCATAATCCGGTCGGGCGTGTCTGGACAAAAGATGAGTTGCAGCATCTGGCTGACATCTGCCTGCGCCATCATGTCATTGTGTTTTCGGACGAAATTCACAACGATTTCATCATACCGCCGCATACGCACACCGTTTTTGCGACGCTTTCAGAAGAAGTCGCGGACTCTTGCATCGTCTCGACTTCGGCAAGCAAAACATTCAATCTGGCGGGATTGCAATTCTCCATAAATTTTATTAAAAACCCTGCGCTTAGAAAACGATTCCATGATGAGCGGGATAAGACTGGCTATGACGAACCGTCACTCATGGGCTTGATTGCCACAAAAGCCGCGTATGAATACGGAAAGCCCTGGCTTGATGCACTCAAGCAGTATTTGTCGGAAAATGTGGCGTATGTGAGAAGATTTTTGACAGAGCGGCTTCCGAACGTTCGGCTTGTTGAACCGGAAGGTACGTATCTTGTATGGCTTGATTTTTCAAAACTCGGTCTGAGTGATGATGAGCTTGATAATTTCATTGTACACAGGGCAAAACTGTGGCTCGACCGCGGTGTGATGTTTGGACAAGAGGGGGAACAGTACCAGCGCATCAATATCGCCACTCCCCGCCCCCTCCTGCGCGAGGCGCTTGAACGCCTCGAAAAAGCAGTAAACGGACTGCAAACGCTCTCGTTCTCCTAGAATACTACCACGACTTCGCCGTTCGGGTAGCGTTCAGAGACGTAATTTTTTACTTTGTCGCTCTTTACAGCTTCGATTAACGCCTGGATTTCTTCTTTGCTCTCGTTGCCCGCTTTTACGGCGATAACATTCACATACGGAGAAGAAGAGCCTTCGACGAACAAGCCGTCTTTCTTTGCGCTCAAGCCTGCCGGAATCGCGTAGTTTCCGTTGATGACCGCGCCGTCAACATCTTTGAGCGTGCGAGGAAGAGAAGCCGCTTCGATTTCGCGGAACTTGAGTTTTTTCGGGTTTTTTGCGATGTCGAGCGGAGTTGCCGTAATGCCCGCGTCTTTTTTAAGCTCGATGAGCCCTGCTTCCTGCAAAAGAAGAAGCGCGCGGCCTTCGTTTGTCGGATCGTTCGGAATGGCAATCGTCGCCTTTTTCTTGAAGTCTTTGACTGATTTGACTTTGCTTGAGTAGAGCGCGAACGGCTCAACGTGGATTCCCGCCGCGTTCACGAGGTGGTAGCCCTTCTCTTTGTTGAACGACTCAAGGTACGGAATGTGCTGGAAGTAGTTCGCGTCGATGTCGCCCGCCTCAACAGCATCATTCGGCGTTACATAGTCGGTGAACTCAACGACCTGCAAGTCGATTCCCTTTGCGGCCAAATCTTCTTTGATAAGATTGAGGATTTCTGCGTGCGGCTCGGGAGTCGCGCCCACTTTGAGTGATTTCTGCGCGAAAACCGATGTTGCAGCCAACGCGAGCGCAACGAACGAAAGGATTTTTTTCATAGTGTACTCCTTGTTTTTTAATTTACTAATTACCTAGCGAGTTAGTATGTTTTAATTATATGAATACGCGCATTTTGTGTCAATCACTGCCGAATAGTATTGTGCTTCGCGCCAAAAATATCACTCTTTGAAAAAAAGGCGATACACAATGAAATCCTGTGTATCGCCAATAGTAAGCCCGCTTCTTTTATTCAAACGTTGCAGTGCATCCATCTGCAAAAAGAACTACGGTTGGAGTGTCAGTTCCTGTATTCACAAATGTATAATTTTGATAATGACTTGTGTCTCCGTTCACAAAAGTCATGTTCACAGAAATAGTTCCACTTGAATAACTAATCTCAACAGTACCAGTTGCTCCTACCAAGAATGTAGAATATTCATCCCAATTCCAATCGCTTGCAATCGTATAAACACCGTCAATATTGGCATTTCCAATGTCATTTACCCAATTGTCTGTACGACAGTATAAAGTTGTTACGGATGTGCCCTCCGATGGCACTACATTCACATTTGAGATAACAGGATAGCATGTATTCCAGTTGGCACTACCTTTTGTATCAAGGGTAAATCTTGCAACAATTTTAGAGCCATCCGGTAGGGAAATGACATCACCTGCATATACCGACGAATATGTGCCTTCATGTGAAGCACAGGTTAAGCTTTCTGAAAGCTCAATACTTTTACCTGCATATACTACTGTAACTTTGTTTGATGCATAGGTAAATGTTACCGTAGTCAAATCAATGGCTTCGGTTGTATTATCAGTATATGTAGCAGTAATTGCTAACGGAGAATTGATGAGCGCATTTTTCAAGGCACCGAAATTATAGTAAATCGTATCGCTCGAAAGACCAGACACCGTTGTTTCCTCAATACTGCTTATCGACTTCGTTACCGTAATCTCATATGTAGCACTTGCGCTTCCAGTAAACACATCGCTATTGTCAGCTGTGTATGTAACCTCCACAGTCTTTGTTCCGGTACTTGAAGTGTCGCCACCTGTTGCGGTTGCGCCTGTGACCGTATAGGTGCGCCCGTAGCTGTCGGTCACGACGGCAGTTCCGTCAAAGCTGAACGTGTCACCCTGCTGATATGACGTAGTCTGCCCGCTGATAGAAAGAGTCGCGGCCTCTGCGGTGTAAGCAGCAGCAACTTCATCAGCTGATTTTGCAACATCGATTACCATATCCGTAAGCGTTACGCCATCTGTCGGCTCAAAGTATACGCCAGTTGTCGCAAGCTCGGTAAAGAAAGCAGGCATAAGCACTGACAATGTGCTGTCATTTGCCGCAGCCATCGGTGCGTAGGTAATTTTTAACTCACCATTCTTATAGAGAGTGACTGTACCGTCTGAAGCTATGCTGATAACTGCGCACTGTACTGCGCTCTGTGCGCTCCAGCTGTTCCATGCGCCGTCATTAGTAAAAGTTGCGCCGTTATCAACATCAGGCCAGAAGTTTGTCACAAGAGTCTTGCCATCATCACCGCTCCACCAGTCCATGTTTGGCAGACACAATGCCGTATTCAAAGTGCGCACAATATGAGTCCAGTCAGAGGTAAGCCCTGTAACCTTGAAGGAGAACGAGATGCCGTTTTCAGCATTTACAGTGAGCGGAACCGCTGTCGTATACAAAGCATGAGCCGAAACATCAGCCGCGTACGGAAGTGCTTCCTGTACCGCAAGCTGCACATTCACAGTCACCGCGCCTGCAATCACGGTGCCGTCTGCGCTTGCGCTTTCTTCGTACGTTGCTGTAAGCGTGTATACGCCTGCTGTCAGCGAGCTTTCACTTGTAATAGTATCGCCACTGTTCGTGTTCCTAAAGGAAAGCGCACTGTTTGCAATGTCGGCGGTCGTGTTGTCTGTATAGGTTACCGTTCCTGTCACACCGCTCAGCGCAGATACGCCAATAACGGTAGTTTTGCTCAGTGTAAGAGTGCTTGGAGCTGTCGTAACGGTGACGGTAACAAGCGCAGAGGCTGTCTTATATGAGACTTTTGCGTAGTATGTGCCGTGTGTTGCTGATGCGATATTCGTAACGGTGTTTGATTCCGTGCAAGCCGCGTCGCTATAATACGCGACTTGGTATGCTGTCGCGTCGACCGTTCCTGTCGTATCGTCTGTGTATGTTTTTGTCACGCTTGTCAACGTAATACCATCTGTGCCGAATGGGATAGAAACGGCAGTGGGAGCAACGGTAAGTTTTGAGATTCCGACAAGCGTAAGAGAAACGGCTTCTTCTGACGTTTTTTCGCCGTAGGTGACTTTTAGATAGTACGTGCCCGCGGTAGCATCTGTGAGTGTGTCAACTGAATTGGTGCAAGCTTCGTTGCTATAGTACGCGAGTGAGTAGCCAGTGACCGTATCGGTCTTTGTTTTTGATGCGTCAGATGTATTCTTTGAGGTTGCGCTGACGGTAAGCGCGCTTCGGATTGTGTCTTCGGTGATGGTGTCGGAATAGAAGGTCGGCGCAGTATCGCTCAGAATTGCGCTCACGCTGTCCAACTCGTAATTCGTGTCAATTTCAACGGTTGAAACGCCGCTCACTGTTCCGTAGTTTGTGTCGCTTACAAGCACGTTGTAGCTTGCTTTGTTTACATAACCCGTATACGTGTACGGGCTTTCCGTCGATTTCGTTGAGAGCGTGATGTCGGCCGCGTCTGTAACGGTCGTGTTTTTGAGGGTAAGCGTCGGAGCACTCGCTGCGCTTGTAGTCACTTCGATGGTTGCTTTGTATTGTGTGACCGCTGCCGTGACCGTTCCCGTGAGCGGTGCGCTGTTGATTGCGAAGAGTGTTTCCCGCCCCGTTCCGATGACTGTGCCGTCAGAATCTTTTACGTCGATTTTGAGCCATTTGCTCACGCCGCTTGTAATGGTGCCCGAGATGATGTAATTACCGTTTGTATCAACGCTTGCGCTCAAATCGTCACCAGTCGCTGTTGATGTATTTCCCAATGCAGAGTCGGTGTATACGCCAACCTCGAGCGATGAAACGCCGTAGGTCGCCGCTCCGTCAATGCTGACAGCGAGGTTCACGTCGACGGTTTCGCCGGTGACTGCTCTGAGCGTAATTGCGACCGCTGCATCATCGGCAGAGATTGTTTTTGTCTCTTCTCCTGACAAAACGGCAGCTTCACCAGAATATGCCGTTGCTATGAATTTGTATTCATTGCCAGGGGTGAGGTATACGGCGGGCGCGCTTGATGTGGTGTCCACTGTGTCGTCATATTCCGTATCACCATCGCTGTTCGTGACGGTGAGTTTGTATGTATAGGTCTTGCCGCTGATGTCCGAAATGATTGTGCGGGCGGCATTTGTGAGTGAAACCGATACCCCGACCTTTCCCTCTTTTGTGACGGCACTCGTCTGAGCAGTGTTGTCTTCTCCGATGTTACTGCACGATGGGAGCGCGAATGCCGCAAATGCAAGCGCGCCGGCAGTGAACAAAATCTTTGTTATCGAAACTTTCTTCATGTTAATTGTCCTCATTCATTACTGATACAGTACCGATTCCGTCTTGGAATAGGTAATTCCATCTACCGTGACTTCGACGGTTACGGCATACGTAACGCCCTTTGTTCCGGTGAGCGTAAATGTTTTGTTACTCTCCCCGCTCTGCACTGCCCCATCAACGAGCCATGCGATGACCGCGCCTGTCGCTGTGACTGGCGTGCCGCTTACGGTAAGGGCGTTGCCCTCACTTTCGAGTGTGATATCTGCGGTGGGAACGTCGGGACTTACCGTGACTGTCGCTCCGACATCTGAGACTCCGGTGCCGAATTTAAGCGTACAGTTTTCAAGCGCAAGGAAGAAACCAACGGCGTCTGCTGTTACTGCTTGGTCGTTGTAAGTCTGGGTATACGTTTTTGATTTGTCCGCCGTTACGGTTGTCGCAAAGACATCAACTGTGCCATCGCCATGATTTGCGATAGATATGGTAACGGTTGCCCCTTTCTGATTTGTGAGCCACGTTCCCCAATCGTCACCCTGCATATCATTTGAACCTGCGACATAGCCAGTTCCCCAACCATAGTTATCCGAACGCATAGCAGAGTATTCTGCATATCCATCTGCTCCAATCGTTACTTTGTTTGTAAGCACAAGAACCCAGTTATCCCAGTTCTCTTCTGCAAGAGTATCAGTTACAACAAATCTAATGACCGCAGAGGACTTTGCAGGTAAATCCCAACTTTGAATTCCATCTGTTTCAGAATCCGCATCCGTCCATACAGTCCACCAGTCAGATTCGTTTGTTCCAATCGTCGCATTATACTCCACCACATTCACGTTCACAGTGACCGTTGTCGTAATGTCTTCCGCATAGGTAATCGTAATCGTTTGTGAAGAGCCGCCCGTTGCCGTTATTTTGCTAAACGTGAGCAAATCATTGTCGATAACACTGCCTTCTGAAGAGTCCGCCTTTACAACAAGGCCGGTCGTATCAAAATCGGCTTCAGCTGCATTAACGAGCGTGTATGATGTAATCGTCGGCTGGGTTGTGACGACAATGCTTTCAACAGGTGAAGAAACGGTGATTTTGTAGCTCGCTGTTTTTCCGTTGACAGTGACGGTTACGGTCTGTTCTCCCGCTGTCGTCATTGAATAACCGCTGTATGAGACAAGGCTTACAGGCACTTCAAACGTGTTGCCGTTTGTGTCCGTTGCGGTGATTACGAGTCCGTCCGCTGAGAGCGATTCTCCGTTTATGTACTCGGATTTCACGTTTGTTGTATCAAGTGCAATGCTATTGATAGTCGCAACGGCGGTGTTGTAAGCGGTGGTCGCGGCTGTATCATCTTTTGCAGATGAGATACTGACATTCGTAAGCGTCGCATTGCCATTATCATCAGTTGCATTCAGCGTAAGTCCTTTGGTTGCAACATCTGAGATAAACGCCGCGCAGTAATCCGAAACTTTTGCAGTGCCGATTGCCGTGGTAGCCGCATACGTGAGGGCTTTTTTGCCGTTCTTGTAGAATACAACCGTGCCATCGGTATTGTAGCTTACCGTAACATAGGCAGCTTCATTGAGGAAGATTGTCCATGCGTCGTCTGCGGTGTATGATGAGAAGTCTGTGCCTATTGTTGCAGAACCTTCGTAAATATCAGCCAACCATGTGCCATTCGGGAAATACTGCAATGTAGAAAGATTCTGCACGACCTGTTCAGAATTAAATACATTCTGCCAGTCGCTTGTTAAATCGCTTCCCAACCAGAAACTCACCGAAACGCCGGTTTCGCCGTTTACCGCTAACGGAAGAACGTTTGTGTCTTTTTCGATTGTACCGTTTGCCGTATACGGCACGCTTGTTTGTACCGCAAGCTGCACGTCCACAGTCACCGCGCCTGCAATCACGGTGCCGTCTGCGCTTGCAGTTCCGGTGTAGGTTACCGTGAGCGTGTATGAGCCCGCACTGAGCGTGCTGTCTTTTGTGACTTCGGTGTCACCGTTTTTGAAAGAGAGCGCGCTGTTTTCAACGGACGCTGTTGTGCCATCTGTATATGAGACCGTTCCTGTTACGCTTACCAGTGAAGCTGTGCCAACAACAGCGCTTGCGCTCAATTCAAGGCTCTTCGGCGCGGTGGTGACGGTCAGCGTGATGACGGCTGATTTTTCTTTGTAAGAGACTTTTGCGTAGTACGTGCCGTGTGTTGCTTTGGTGATGTCAACTTCGGTTTCGCACGCTTTGTCTGAGTAGTAGGCAATATCGTATGCGGTTGCGGAAATCTCTTTCCCATCGCCCTCTGAATACACGGCTGTTACAGTCAGGCTGTCGGTTGAGACCTCTGTTCCGAATGCGATGGCCAGCGTTTCGGGCTCTACGCTGATTCCTGAAAGTCCGGCGAGCGTCAGTTTGACGGTAGCGGTCTTTTCATTGTAGGTCACGGTCAAGTCTTGTTCTGTCGTTTTTTCCTTGTCGTACGTGAGCGTTATGCCAGAAGTGACAGTCTGCGATGGGGCTGCGTTTCCCGCACCATCTTCATACGACGCCGTTACGATGAGAGCCGCGATAATTGCCTCATCAGTAACGGTATCGGCATAGAACGTTGGCTGTGCGTCGCCGCTCCATTTGGCGGTGATGCCTGTGAACGTGAGGCTCGGGTCAACGGTGACGACATTTGCATTGTTCAGCGAGGCATATGATGTGCCATCGATCAACACGCTGTATGTTCCTGCGGGAACGTAGCCGGTGTAGGTGTACGGGCTTGACGCTGATGTTGTGCTGAGCGCGATAGCCTCGGCTGTGCTGACGTTCGTGTTTTTGAGCGTGACAGCACTTGGCTTTGTTGCGGTCTTTACGCTGACGGTTGCCTTGTACTGGGTGATGGGAACGATGACAGTATCCTTGAGTGCCGCCTTGTTGATTGCGTAGATTGATTCTGTCGTGCTTCCGATGACTGTTCCGTCTGAATCCGTTACGTCGATTTTGAGCCACTTGCTCTCGCCGCTTCCAATCGTGCCGCTGAGAATGTAGTTTCCATCGTCGTTTGTAATGAACGCGCCGTTTTCACCGACTTCTACGGACAAATCATCCGCTTCGGAAGGCGATTTTGTAGAAAGGGTGCTGTCCGTGTAAACGGTTGCGGTGATTGCGCTCATGCCGTAGCCTGCCGCGCCTGAAACAGTGAGTGCGAGCGTTACATCGACGCTCTCTCCTGTGACAGCCGAGAGCGAAAGGCTGACGTTTGCATTGCTTGCGCTGATTGCCTGCTCTTTGCTTCCGCTCAGTGCGGGTGATGTGCCGTCGTATGCGGTCAGCACGAATCGGTAGGTGCCTCCGTCGGTCAACCGTACGACGGTCGGTGTTGTTATGTCCGCAATCGTGACGTTCTTTGTGTCGGTCGCGAGTGCGGTATTCGTGACGGTCAAGCCGTAGGTATATGACTTACTGCTGATGTCAGAAATAATCGTGCGGAAACTGGTGTCAACCGAAATGGAGACCGCAACTTTTCCGTTCTCAACGGTCGCTTCCGTTTGTGCGGGAGATTCCCCGATGCCGCTACAGCCGGGAACGACGAGCGCGAGCGCAACGGATGCGCACGCTGCTTTTATCAGGTTTAGTTTTTTCATAAGTACGTTTTTCCTTTTCTGTATGGGGGTTACTGATACTGTACTGTCTCAGATTTTGAATATGTGACGCCGTTTACCGTTACGTCGACGCGCACACGATAGTATGTCCCTGCGGTTTTGCCGCTGAGCGTGAACGTTGTTTCCGTTTCGCCGTCCTGTTGGGCATTGTCAACGAACCATGCGATGACCGCGCCGCTTGCAGTGACAGGTGTTCCGCTTACGGTAAAGACAAAACCGTCTGCCTTTGCAAGCGAAATGTCGCTTGTCGGTACGGTTGCTGTTGCCGTCACAGAGACTGGTGTGCCCGCGCTGCCAAAGGTGACGTTGCAGTTTTCAAACACGAGGTTTGCATACAGGTTGTCAGTAAGCACAGGAATATCTGTGTAATACTGGTAGTGTGTCACGGTCGTGCCGTCTGTCGTTTTGACGAAATTGTATGTGACATCAGCACTGCCATCGCCGTAGTTTAACACGCTGATTGTAAGCGTTGCGCCTCGTACATAGTCCAAGAAGGTATCCCAGTCCCAGTCATTTTCAAGATTTGTGGAAGAATAGCTGTTTCCCCAACCGAAATTGTCCGCGCGAAGAACGACGTATTCTGAATAGGCATCGGCTGCGTACAAAACCACATCCGGAGCCACCTCCCAGTTCGAAGCGCCAACACTCGTAATCGTCATCGTTGTCGTAAGTTTCTGACCACCCTCGACTTTTACGCCGTCACTATTTGATGCGCCCGCAAACACTGTCCACCAAGCTCCGCCTGTCACACTACCCGTCCAGCCAGCCTCGACTTCCTCAAGGTATGAGACGGTCACATCGTATGAGTTTGATTCGCTTCCGTAAGTGATGGTGACGGATTGCGTTCCGGTTGCCGCGGTGAGCTTTGAAATCTCGACATCTGACAGAGCGACATCTTCAACGGTGCCGTCCGAGTAGTTCGCCGTGATGCCCAATCCGTTGGTATTCAAAACAGGAACGTGCGTGCCGTTGGTATAGTACGTCGTCTGCACATTTTCTTTTGTGAGCGTAATGCTTGTGAGCGAAACATCGGTTACGGTGACAGTATACGGCGTGCTTTCTGTGCCACATGTTACCGTAACGCTGTATTCGCCCGGTGTTGTCATGTCAACAGCTGAGCTGTCAACCGTCGCATAGTCCGTGAGATCGAATTCGTTGCCTTGTGAGTCAGTACCTGTAACAACGAGTCCTTTTGAAGAGAAGGCAGCATTTTGTTTGAATGAGCTTGTCGCTGATTCGGTATTGATTGTGATTGATGAGAATGATGCGAGGAATTGCGCCTGTGCCTCTGCGGCGGTCAGTGCCTTGTTGATTACCACGTCATACATGGTATATTCCTTGCCTTCATGATTTGTTGCATGGAGTGTACAGCCACGGGAAGCAAGCAGTTCGATTGCCTTTGCGCAACCATCCGCTACGGTAAGACCGTTTTCCACTGAAACCGCAGCCGCATACGTGAGCGCTTTCTTTCCGTTCTTGTAATAGGTAATGTTTCCGTCTGTGTCAAAATTCGCGGTCATATACTGAGGTTCGCCGTCCTGACAGAAGATAGTCCAGTTTTCGGCGGTGAAATCGCTACCACGTTCCGCAGCGCCCTCAAAAATGTTTGCCCCGCCGTCATAGAGCCATACCCCCAGCGGACCGACATCAATGTAGACGGTGTTGTAGCTATCAGAAAGAATAACAGGGCTTTCCCACTCGTAAGTATCGTCAGTCACTGTCCGTGCAAGATCAAGCCAGAAGCTGATAGACGCACCTGTTGAGCTTGTGACATCGACGAGATTTGTCTGCGTGACCTCGTTAATAACGCCGTTTTCGCCGTTACTTACGTTGTATGGTAACTGCTCGGCTGAAAGCGCATCGAAATTGATGAAGCCGATTTCTTTTTCGATTCCATCGATTGTGATGAACACACGGACGGCGTAATATCCGGCTTCAAGCGTATCGCCCGTGTAATCGAGCCAGTTCCATGTGGTCGTATCGAGTTTTACGAATGCCTTTGAAGCAACAGCAACCTCGGCTCCTGTTCCGTCCGTTACCGTTACGGCAACATCGGTGATTGATGTACCCGGTTCGTAAAGCGTCTTGTCAATGGAAATTGTGTAGTCAAGGACTTGAATCTCATAGACTGCGGTTGCTGTAATCTTTTTGGTTTCATCTTCTTCGTCAGGATTTTGCGTGAAAGAAACCGTAACAACTATTGTGCATGCTTCGTTGGGAAGAATTCCTCCCTGCCCCAACGAAACTTGAGAACCATCGTTTTTATAAGTGAATTCGTATGTCACATCTTGCGTGACATCAAGCGTGCCGCCGTCATCGTAGGTAGCTTTTACGACAAGCCCTACCTCGCTCCATACGCCGCCTTTTGTATAGGTGGTGATAGCATTCGCCGTGTCCACAGCGATACTGACGAGCGTTGCGTCCTCGCCCGGTTCCTTTTCTTCTTTCTGCGAGTTTTCTCCACCGCCTCCGTCACTAGAGCACGAGGTTAGATACCCCCCCCCGTACATACCGAGCAGAGCAAGAGATGCCAGCAGTGCCAGTCTCTTTGTCACTTTTTTCATAAACAAGCCTCCTTTTGCTTTATAACGACTTTTTGAGTACAAAGAAATAGTAGGCGCAGTTTTTCTATCTGTCAATTAAAATCGTGATTTTTTTTGATATATATCAGTTTTTTTTGATATTTTCCTTGACATCTCGAATTTTATGCCCCATCATAGAATTAAAAGGAGACGCACATGAAAAAAAATAAACGCGTGGTCGCTTCGTTATTGGCGGCGGCGGGGCTTTCTCTCCCTGCAATCGGTCAGAGCGGGGCTTCAATAACAGCTGACTTCGGTGCTCCGCAGACGCCGGTAAGCAAGAATCTATTCGGTATTTTCTACGAAGACATCAACTATGCGGCTGATGGCGGTTTGTACGGCGAAATGGTACAGAACCGCTCTTTTGAATTCGGCGCAAGCAACAACAGTTCAACCGAGGGCTGGAAGGATCACTTGAACATCTCAGGCGAGCGCTCTTCAAGCCGTCTCAAGGCAAACAAAAAAGGCGGTCTCAACGCCAACAACCCAACCTATGCTGTCTTTACCGCAAAAGCGGCGGGCGACGGCTTCTCAAACAAAGGCTATCGCGGCATGTATTTTGAGGCGGGCAAAACATACCCCGGCTCAGTCTATCTCCGCTGTACAGACGGCAGTATTTCAAGTCTCACGGTCACCATCGGTGCTGACGACACCGACGCAAAAGTCGCCACAACAAAAATCACGGGAATCACGAGCGAGTGGAAGAAATACGAATTCAGCCTCACGGCGGTCGCAAACACCTACAACGGTCGCATCTCGTTCTATGCTGACCAAGCGGGTAAGGTCGACGTTGATTTCGTCTCGCTCTTTATGGCTGACATCTACAAAAACGAGCCGAACGGTCTCCGAAAGGATTTGGCTGAGATGCTCGAGGCAATGCATCCGGCGTTCATCCGCTTCCCGGGCGGTTGTATTGTTCATGGTCACTGGCTTGCAGACCGCTATCAGTGGAAGAACACGGTCGGTCCCGTTGAGCAACGCAAAGAGACGCCGAACTTCTGGGGCGGCGGCGTTCCCTACCAGCAGTCATATGGCATTGGTTTCTATGAATATTTCCGCCTTTGCGAAGACTTGGGCGCAGAGCCGATTCCAGTCTTGAGCGTCGGCATGAGCCATGATGGCGAAAAGTCTCCGGTGAGCGAGTATAAATGGTATGCGCAGGACGCGCTCGACTTGATTGAATGGGCAACAGGTCCTGCCACAAGCAAATGGGGCAAAATCCGAGCCGAGGCTGGGCATCCGGAGCCATTCAAGCTTACCTACATCGGCATCGGCAACGAGGATTGCGGTGGCGATTATTTCGAGCGATATAAGTACATCGCGTCGGCAATCAAAAAGCAGTATCCGAACATCAAACCGATTATCTCATCTGGCTTCACCTACAACGACGTAAACTTCAACAACACGTGGAATCAGGTAAAAGCATGGGAAAAAGGCAAAAAGACGAAAGACTTGGTCGCACTGGTTGACGAGCACTACTACAATCCCTACACATGGTTCCTGACAAACGGAGCCCGCTATGATGACCAAAAATTCTATCCGCGCGGCGACGAGCAACCAAAAGTTTTCATCGGTGAATATGCGTCATGGGTCGACGGACGACGCAACAGCCTCTACGCGGCAATCACCGAGGCTGCGTACATGACGAGCATTGAGCGCAACGGCGACATTGTTGAAATCGCAAGCTACGCGCCGCTCTTTGCACGAGACGGCTTCGTTCAGTGGCAGCCAGACGCAATCTGGTTCGACAACAGCCAGGTCTACGGCACGCCGAACTACTACGTTCAGGGCATGTTCATGCAGCACAAGAGCGACTACACGGTCAAAACCACCATCACACAGCCGTCACAGGAAAACGTAAAGAAGGTCGGCATCGAGGGAACAATCGGTATCGGCTCATGGGCAACCACGGCGAACTTTAAAGACATCAAAGTCACGAACAAGGACACGGGCAAGGTCGTCTACTCTTCTGCGGGAGAGAACGACACCAACTCATTCAGCGTTGCGACTCAGCGCGGTGAATGGGAAGCGGCTAAGGGCGTCTTCACGCAGAAATCAATGGCAACGCCTGCATTCATGGCGCTCGACAATGAGACCGACATCGAAGGCATGCAGAACTATACGCTTGAACTTCAGGCGCAGAAAACTGCTGGCGCAGAAGGCTTCCTCATCAGTTTCGGTGTCAAAGGCGAAAACCTCTACTGGTGGAACATGGGCGGTTGGGGCAATACCCAGAGTTGTATCGAAAAAGGTACGCTCGGTGGACGAAGCATCATCGGCGACTCAAAACCGATGACGCTCGCAACCGGCAAATGGTATAAAATCAAAATCGAAGTCACCGGCGAGACGTACAAATGCTACCTCGACGGCCAGCTTATGCACACGTTCACCGATGTCAAGAATTTTGACCCGCTGTACGCACATGTTGGTCGCACCGAGAACGGCACGGTCATCGTCAAAATCGTCAACGTAACGAACGACACTCAGAACGTTCAGATTAACCTCAACGGTGCGCCGTCGCTCGCTTCAAGCGCGAAGGTCACGGTTATTTCTGGCGGCGCGGACGACGAAAACAGTTTCCGCACGCCAAAACAGGTTGTTCCGGTCGAGGAAACATTTGATGGCGTTTCTTCAAACTTCACCTACCCGGCAAAACCGTGTTCTCTGACGATTCTTGAAATTGACGCAAAATAGCGAGATACCCATGGAAAATGTAGATTCAATCGTTGTTATCAACCCGTTGGAAGATATTGAAAAACTAAAAGCTCTTGCCTCGAAGCCGCGACTTGAAATTCTCGCGCTTCTTAAGAACCATTCTCTGAATATCAACGAGATTGCGGATAAACTTGATTTTCCCCAATCAACGGTTGCAACGCATATTTCCATTCTTGAGGAGGCCGGTCTTATCGAGACAAAAAGCATCAAGGCGCGTAAAGGTACACAGAAAGTCTGCTTCCCGGCATTTCAGGAAGGCTTGCTTATCAAATTCCCCGACGAACAAAAGACCGAGGAGAATTTTGTCGAAATCGAAATGCCGCTTGGAATCTTTACTGATTGTCACGTTACCGCGCCGTGCGGATTGTGCACGAGCGAAAAAATCATCGGTCAGCTCGATGTCCCGAACTCATTCTTGAGCCCGGACAGAATGAAGGCAGGCTTGCTCTGGTGCAATAACGGTTTGGTTGAATACAAATTCCCAAACAACACTATGTACGATGAGCGAGAGCTCACAAAACTTGAGGTGAGCGCAGAGCTTTCTTCTGAAACGCCCGGCACAAATCCAGACTGGCCGAGCGACATCACCATTTGGATTAACCGCACAGAAATCGGCACCTGGACCTGCCCCGGCGATTTTGGCGACAAGCGCGGCAAATTTACGCCGGAATGGTGGAAGCTCGAAGGCAGCCAGTACGGTCTTTTAAAGCATTTTTCCGTCACCAACGAGGGCTCGTTTGTTGACGACGAAAAAATCTCTGATGTGACGCTCGCCGACTTGAATCTTGGGGAGCATCACTCAATCCGCGTGGGCTTGGGCGTAAAAGAAAACGCTGAGCACATGGGCGGCATGAACATTTTTGGGCGTGGCTTCGGAAACTACGATCAAGGAATCGTGCTCCGAGCCTATTATTGATTTTATTCGCAGTCCAAACGATAAAGCGCAGAACCGTGCGCGAAAAGCTCTGCCGAAAGTCTGGCTTTTTCGCCCTGTTTTGCGCTTATTTTTTTGCAGTCGGCGTGTTCCCACAAGTCACGCACTGAATACACCGCGCCGTCCACAAGCTGCAATTCTTCGGCACTTACGCTCACCGTGCGTTTTTCATCGCCAAGATTAAACAAAGCGACATACACGCTGTGCCCTTCTTTAGCATTGCTTTTCCACACGCACACATCTTCGGTTCGTTTTACTTGCTCTGCGCCCGTGCTTTTTGTGAGCAACGCGAGCACTTCGCTGTTTGTGAGCAAATCTTTTGTCGCTTCGTCGAGCTGGGGCAAATCCGCGCCAATCATGAGCGGGCTGCGGAATATGCACCACAATGTCATCATTGTGCGCTGCTCTTCGGGTGTAAAGCGCGTTTCGCGTTCTGCGGCAAAGCCCTTCCCGAGCTTTCCCAGTGGAAGCATGTCGCAGTCAGGCCAGCACCCTTCGCTCACCTGCCGTTGCCACACTTCGCAACGCTCAAACATCGCTTTTAAAAGCCGCCATTCGTCCCAAAAATCATCAGTGATGCGCCACATGTTCGCATACGCGCGTAAATGCGCCGCTTTTTCGATAAGAGCCGGTCCCGGGCTCAGACTCAATACCATGCTTCGCCCGCATTTTTCGATGGCAGCAGCAATCGCTTCGATTTCTTTTTCGGCAGAATACGGATTGTGCGGGTACATGTTCGTGTTGCAAATGTCGTCAACTTTGACAAAATCAACGCCCCATTCCGCATAGAGCGCGAAAATGCTGTCGTAGTAGGCTTGTGCGCCTTCTTTTGTGCAATCAACGCCGTACATGTCGCCGTTCCATTTGCTCACGCTGAACGGATTTGCTATTTTGTCTGCGGTAATGCCGTTTGTGCCAAGAATTGGCGTGTGGTTGTGCGCGCAGAAACGGGGAATTCCGCGCATAATGTGAATACCGAATTTAAGCCCGAGCGAATGAACATAGTCGGCAAGCGGTTTGAAGCCCGCTCCGTTTGCGCTTGACGGAAATCGGTTCGGCGCGGGGACTTGGCGCGACCATTCATCCAAGCAAAAGTGCGTAAAGGGAACATATTGTACTTCGGGAACGAGTGCGAGCGCGTTCGGGTCTGACCATTGAATGTCAACAACGATGTATTCCCAGCCGAATTGTTTTAAATGGTCTGCCATGTAGCGGGCATTTTCGCGGATTTGCGCTTCGGTTACGCCCGTGTTGTAATAATCGTAGCTATTCCAGCCCATGGGCGGCGTGAGTGCCGCAAAATCTTTTTTCTTCATGATTCTATAGTATCACAGGTTTTGATTTTTTCCACATATTTTCGCGCGCCGCTCGTTTCGGCTAAAAGACCGTGCTCGTTCGTAAAAATCACAACTTCCGTTTGAATCTCACCGCTCCCCCATTCGTTCATCTGAGCTTGGATTCTCTGTGCGATTTCTTGCATAATACGGTCACGAGTTTTGTGAGAAGAGCTTGAATCAGAAGAATTGTTTGCGTCAATCGAATCCAAAACATGAATCGCTTGCTCGGTCGAAATGCACGCAGAAAGTTCGCTCCCAATAGAAGAAAATGCGCTTTCTGAGACAAAATTCCGCGTGATTTCGGCGAGAATTTCCATGCGGTGGTCGCCGTATTTTGAGTGCGTGTTTGGGATTCCGCCCGCCACTTTTACGAGCTTTCCGATGTGACCGCAGAAGAGCATTTTTTTAAAGCCCATTTTTTTCGCCATAAGAACGGTGTCGTAGACGAAGTTTGAGCAATGCACCGCCGTTTCGGGGGAAAATCCGAATTCTTTTTGAAGGAAATCCGCGCCGTAATTTCCAGGAACGACGGGCAAGACCGAAAATCCTTGCGCCTTCCGCACATTCATTTCAACTTGAATCGTGTCCAAAATCGCCTGTTCGCTCATCGGCTCAACGATTCCGCTTGTACCGAGAATCGAAATTCCGCCTACGATTCCAAGTTTGGGATTAAAAGTCTGCTTCGCGATTTCCTCGCCATTCGGCACGCTGATTTCAACTTCAAGGGATTCCGAGTCAAGCTCGGAATGACAAGCCGTGCGCATTTTTTCAAGCTCCGCCTGCACGCCGTCACAAATCATTATTCGTGGAACGCGGTTGATTGCCGCCTCGCCCGTTTTTTGGTCAAGACCAGGAAGCGTCACCCGCCCCACTCCCTCGCCACCGATGATTTTAATTCCGCCCGCGTCACTTGCCTCATTCCGTTGAGAATTTGTGACTATCTTTTTCGATACTTTCCGCACAGTCGAAAAAATTTTGATTCCGTTCGTTACATCACTGTCGCTGCCGCTGAATTTCTGCACGGAACACGAGGCTTCATCTTCTGAAATCCGCTGATTCTCAATTTCAATGCAGACTTTGATTCCCTTCGGCGTGGTCAAAATTACATAGGGAACGATTTCGCCTGTCAAAAGCATCCGCGCAGAAGCAACGCTCGCCGCCTGAGCACAAGTTCCCGTCGTAAAGCCGAAATCGGGTTCGCCCGCTTCTTTGAGGAGAAAAAATGACTTTGTAGGGTTTTCGCGTTTTTCCATTTTGACAGTTTATCTCTCACGAGAAAGCTCGTATAAAATCGCGTTGCAGATTGCCGCCGCCACCGTGCTTCCGCCTTTTCTGCCCTCGTTCACGATGTACGGCACGCCACTTTCCATAATCATTTCTTTTGCGGCGACCACATTCACAAATCCCACGGGAACGCCGATTACCGCCACGGGTTTGAAGCCCTTTTCCATGAGCGAGCAAAGCTCAACGAGTGCCGTGGGGGCATTTCCGATTGCGAAAATGAGCGGTTTTTGAATTTCGCTCGCCTTTTCCATGCTCACCGCCGCCCTCGTTACATTCCGAGATTTTGCTTCCTGCGCGACTGTTTCATCCGCCATAAAACAGTGTGCTTCTCCACCAAAGCGAGCGAGCGTTTTTTTGTTGATTCCCGAAAGTGCCATGTTTGTGTCGGTGATAATGTCTGCCCCGCTCTGAATCGCTTTTTTTATAATTTCAAGCACATGCGGAGAAAAGCGCATGGTTTCGGCAAAATCAAAATCCGCCGTTGTGTGAATCACGCGCATGATAACGGACGCAAGTTCTTCGGGAAGCGAGATGTGTTTTTCGCGCAATTCCTGAGCGATAATTGAGAAACTTGTTTTTTCGATGTCGGCAGGCGCAACATGCACCACACGCTCGTTCATGCGAGTATCGTACCATATCGGCGGAGTGCTGAAAAGCACGCGCAATCCCCCTCAATCACCGCGCACGAATAAAAACTCGGATTTTCTCTCAGGTGAAAGACGACGAAAAGGTCTGAATCGAGCAAAAGAAAATAAGAAAAATCCAAGTTTTATCGTATTTACTCTTTAAAATTAATTTAAACATCTTTTTAGGGGGATTTTATGACAAAAACCGTAAAGAAGTTCTTATTTTTGATGAGTACGCTTGCTCTTGTCGGCTCGTTCATGGCTTGTAGCGATGACAGCACCCAGAGCAGCACAGATACATCAGTCACAACGCAAATCAACAGTGCGAGCGGCGATGTTGACCTCAAGAATGCAACCATAAGCGAAAACGTAATAATCAACCGCGCATGCACGGTCAGCAACGCAAAATTCAGCGGAAAAACAATCACCGTAAACGTAACAGGCGTTACGCTGAACAATATCTCAGATGCCGTCGTCGTGGCAGCGGCAGGCATTGAAAGCGGCTCGCTGATTATCAAAGACAGCGACATTACGACATTGACAGTCCTCGGCGGTGGTTCAAACAGTATCCACCTTTCTGGAAGAACAAAAGTCGCAAAAGTCGCCGTCCAGAAAAAAGCCGTCCGAATCGCACTGGAGGACACGGCAAATGTTACGGCATTGACTGTCTCTGCGGATAGGGTGCGCATTCAAGGAAATAAAACCTCTACCATCACCAATTTAACCGTTGAAAATTCCGTAACAGAAGTGATGATTGGCGGTGGAACAGTGAAATCACTCACCGTTGTTGAAGATACAGGAAAAACAACAGCGACAGTCACGATAACAGAATCTGTTGCCGTTGAAGCCGTTACAGTTACGACAAGCACTGGCGAAACAGACACTGAAACGTCAGTAACAGTACAGGTAGCAGAATCTGCTACTGAGGAAGTTTCTCTCCCTACAACAGTCGAAACCGAAACGGTCTCGGACACCGCGGTTGAAGAACGTATAAACGAGGCAGCAGATACAACTAATACAGAAACAACAGTCGCGAATCTTGCAACATATCTTGCAACAGCGAAAAGCGCAGGCAAAACAAGCGTAATAGCAACCGTCACCGATGCAACCGAAGAGAATTTTGCCACGATGACAGCCGCGCTTGCCGAATATGGTCAAGTCGCAAATGATGACGCGACCCCCTCTCTCTACATTAAGTTGGATTTGTCAGAAAGCACCGAATTAAAAGCCATTCCGTCCAGAGCTTTCTCAACCAATAAAGACGAAGCTGATGGTGATGCATGGAAAAGCGGTACACTTGCTTTAAAAAGCATTGTACTTCCGAAGAGTGTTGAGCACATTGAAGCATTGGCATTCTGGTGTCTTTATAATCTTGAATCAGTTACGTTAAACGAAGGCTTAGAAGAAATTTGGTATTATGCGTTCTGCGGAAATACCCGGCTTGCATCAATCAATATTCCTTCAACGGTCACGTATATCAGCAACGCCGCATTCACGTTTGGAGCCACACAACCAGAAGTAAAATTCAAAACGGAAAGCTATTCATTGAAAGACAATCTCATCTTAAACAAGGCGGAGACAGAATTAATCGCTTCCCTTGCTGTTGGAGACATTGAGATTCCAAGCACCGTTACAAGAATTTATCCGAATGTATTTACTGGCTGGGGAAATATTACTTCAATCAAACTGCCGACCCCTGCAATTGGAAACTGGGTAATCATTGACAAAGATGATGAAGACACATCAACCCTCAGCATCAAAACCGTAACGAAATATCTTACCTCAGATTCAGAGTATGCGGAATATTCAGCTTCTGAGTGGTTGGTCATGACAACTGCCTCAGAATTCCCATACACTCTCGCCGGAACTATCAAGAAAGACACCCATATCGTACTTCCTGACGCACAGGCAAACGGCGTAAGTTTGAGTTTCTTCGTCAATGACGTGAAAAGCATTTGGACGATGTTGTTCCAATGTGCGGGCGGAAATATCGGTCTTACAAGCGTACATTCCTGTGAAGATTGGGAATGGAAGGCGAATATCTTTAATGGTTCAGAAACATTCTTGAATACATCATGCTATGTCACAATCACCATTGCCCAAACTGGAATTACGTTCTACAAAAACGGAATAAAGGTTGCGACGTACGATGACACGGGCAAAGAATTCTCGACGTGGCCAGACAACGTATCTGTTTCGTCAATTGCACAAATATGCAGTGGAATTCTATTCGATCTCAGTCACACTGGTGTTTTTATTCATCCGAGTGGCTCATGGATTTCTGATAATGCACCCGACTACGCAATGAGCGAACTCTCCATTACGGAGGCACTGACCGCAGACGAGGCAAAAGAACAGTGCATTGCGGCTGGCGGTACTGTTGCTTTTTGATGGAAGTGATGTAACAATTACAGAAACAGTCAACGGAACGCTTGCATACACAACAAGCTCCACGAACTGGAAATAGTCATTTATCCCCTCCCATCCCGGGCGCATGCACTTGTATTCTGCGTGCGCCTTTTTTATGAGCGCTTTGATACACCCATAATTTTATAGATTTTTTCCATGTCGAGGTGCATGCGGAGCGTGTCGGCGAGCAGATTGTACTGGCTCTCTTTGAATTCGCGCAGATTCTTTTCTGGTTCTGCGGAAACACGGCGAGCGTTGAGAATTTGTGACTTTCCTGTGCGCATGGCAAGAAGCGCAATGAACTTCTCGCAGAATTCCGTCTCGTCAAACAGCCCGTGAATGTAAGTGCCGAACACATTCCCCTTCACCGCGCCGTCATTTTTCTCTTCGCCCGAAACAGTGTCCGTAATCCGCGCAAAGAATGACGCTTCCGCCCCCTCAACGAATCGCGTATGCCCCATGTGGATTTCATAGCCCGAAACAGGAAAGGAATCAAGAGAAGAGAAAAATGACGCGTCATCAGAAAAATCGCAATTTTCCGTTTTCCCTTCGCAGCACAGCTGCTCGGAGACTCGCTCAAAACCTGTCTCACAGGTTTTGCCGGCAAGCCGTCGCTCCCTATTTCCGTTCCCTGTTCTCACTTTCCCCGAAACACGAGTGCGCGTCTTTTGTTCAGAAAATTCGGTTTCAATTGGAAGCAGCCCCAGCGCAGAAACGCACGGTACATTCGCAAACTGCTCCTCAGTTTCCGTTTTTAAATTTCCGTTTTCTGTTCCATAGATTTTCTCCCCCAACATCTGAAATCCTCCGCAGATGCCGACAACCGGTGTGCCTTTTTTTGCTTCGTCTTGAATGAGCGCGACAATTCCTGTCTTTTTGAGCCAGTCCAAATCAGCGAGCGTGTTCTTCGTTCCGGGAAGGATAATCGCGTCAGGAGCGCCCAACTCCTCAGCCGATGAAGCATAATAAAGGTTTACGCAGTCATATCGGGCGAGCGGATTGAAATCGGTGAAGTTAGAAACGTGCGGCAAACGGACAACCGCCAGCTGAATCTCGTCGTTTTTCTCGCGAAAACGTGTGAGGGTGTGCAGATTTTCAGACAGAGAATCTTCGTCATCGAGCGAAATATGCATGTACGGTACTGTGCCCACAACGGGAATGCCGGTTCTTTTCTCAAGCATCTTGATTCCGCTCTCCAAAATCGACGCATCGCCACGAAATTTGTTGATGATAAAGCCTTTTACGCGCGACCGTTCAGCGGGCGTAAGCAATTCGACTGTTCCGACAAGTTGCGCGAACACGCCGCCTCGGTCTATATCAGCGACAAGCAACACGGGAGCGTCCGCAATTTGTGCCATCCCCATATTCACGATGTCGTTTTCTTTGAGGTTGATTTCCGCCGGACTTCCCGCCCCTTCAAGCACGATGATGTCGTGTTTTGCAGCAAGCGTCTCATACGCACGCGCAATCTGCGGTACGAGCGACTTTTTATACGCAAAATAATCGCGCGCGCTCATGTTCCCTACGACTTCGCCGTTCACAATGACCTGGCTTCCTGTGTCGCTCGTCGGTTTGAGCAAAATCGGATTCATCAAAACGCTTGGCTCAATGCCCGCCGCTTCTGCCTGCATGACTTGCGCCCGTCCCATCTCCAAGCCTTCGCTCGTTACAAACGAATTGAGTGCCATGTTCTGTGATTTGAACGGCGCAACCGAAAATCCGTCCTGCCTAAAGATGCGGCATAAGCCCGCCACGAGAAAGCTCTTTCCCGCGTTTGACATCGTTCCCTGAATCATAAGCGAGGGGTGCGACGGAGCGGGCTCCTCTGGAGCGTTTTTGCAAAATGCGCGTACGAGTTCCGCATATCCGCTTTCTTCTGCAAAAAAATCGTCGTTCAGTTCGTACAATGCACAAATCTGCTGTTTGCATTTACTCTCATCTTGCGAGAGCTGTGTAACTTCGTCCGTACCCACGCAGAGAATCCGGTCTGACACTTTGAGCGCGGTATCGACTTCATGAAGCGAGGCAATCACCGTTACGCCCGTTTTGCACAAATCGCGGAGAACAGAGAGCATTTCTCGCCGCCAGCGAATGTCGAGGTATGAAGTCGGTTCGTCCAAAACCAAAATCTTTGGGTTTTGGCAAAGCGCACGCGCAAACAAAATACGCTGGCGCTGCCCATCGCTGACCTTCATAAAATCGTTTTGGGCAAAGTCCTCGGCTTTTACGAGCGCGATTGACTTGTCTATCTCTCGTTCATCTGCTTGTGAAAGCAATCCGAAATGCCCCGTGTACGGATAGCGAGCTGCCGCAACGACATCTCGGCAGGTTAACAGCTCGGTTTTGACGCTCACGGTGAGCAACGCCGACATCGCCCGGGAAACTTCTTTGTGTGACAACGAACGCATATCGGTCTTTTCGAGGCATACGACACCGCCGAGTGGTTCAAGTTCCTTTATCAGTGTTTTGAGTATTGTTGATTTTCCCGAGCCGTTTGCGCCAATGAGCGAGAGGAATTCTCCTTTTTTGACTGAGAACGAAAATGGCGCGTGCAGGGGATGCCCATAGCCAACGGAAATCTGCTGCGCGACGAGTACGGTATTTTGACTCATTGTTTTTCCCTCCGTCTGCTCACAAGCATGAAAATCACGACGGGCGCACCGAAAAGCGATGTCACCGTGCTGATACTCAGCTCCATCGGAGCAAACACGCTTCGCGCAATTAAATCAGAGATGAGGCAGAACACCGCACCGCCCAAAAAACTCGCTGGAATAACGACGAGCGGCTTTGCAGTCTGCACGAGCTGTTTTATTAAAAAAGGTACGGCAATCCCCACAAATGAGACAGGGCCGGCAAACGCGGTCACACAGGCAGAAAGTACGCTCGACAGCAGGATGAGAATCGGTCGGAAGAGCCGCGTGTTCACGCCCATCGTGCGGGCATACGTCTCGCCGAGTTGGTACGCGCCGATTGGTTTTGCAAGCAAAAACACACACAGCACCGTGAGAAAGATAATCGCGCCGCTCACCGCGCAGTCACCGAGCGAAAAGCCCGCGAAACTCCCCTTAGACCAGTTGTGCAGATTCACGATGTCGGCATCGTCCGCAAAGGTGACGAAAAAATCCGTAATCGCCGACGTGATGTAGCCAATCATAATTCCTGCGACCAGGAGCGAGCCGATGTGTCGGATTTTTTGCGCGACCATGAGAATAAAGAGCGTGGAGAGAATCGCACCCACAAAACTCGCTCCAACCAACGCGAGGGAAGTGAGTGAAATCCCCCGCTGCAAGAAAAAAATCATCGTCATGGCGACAGTCATTTTTGCGCCGGAAGAAATACCAAGCACGAACGGACCTGCAATCGGATTCTGAAAGTAAGTCTGGAGCAGAAAACCTGAGAGTGAGAGCGAACCGCCCAAAATAGCAGCCATAATCACACGCGGAAGCCTGATATGAAAGATGATGGTGCGCTCCTGCATTGAAGAAGCGCCAAATCTGAACAGAATCTCCAAAATCCGAGAAAACGAGATAGAAACACTGCCAATGCAAAGGGAAATCACTGCCAAAAATGCAAGCGCGAGAATCAAACTGATAAAAATAGCTGCCGTGCGATGTTTCACTCTACCCGTTCCAAAAATCTCGTTTCGTCTGATTTTCCGTCCAGAATAGCATGGATGTCAAGAATCATGTCACCGATTTTGTCCGTCGCCTGATACAGGTATTTTCCCGTTGCCCACACGTTTTCCGATTTGACTGCTTTGAATTCGGCAAAGAGCGGGTTTTTATCGAGCAAATCCTGTTTCGAGCGAATTGAATTGTCGATTGATGCATTGTAAATCAAAATGTCGGCATCACCAGCCTGCGCATAAAACTGCTCCATTGAAATCTGAACCGAAGGACTCGTGCTTTTTTTGGTGGCGGGGAACGCATACGTGCCGCCCGCGAGTTCTATCATCTTTACAATGTAATCATCACTTCCCCGAATAACGACCATGCCAAGCGGACTCACAAAGAAGAACGCGACCTTCTTTTTTGCAGATGAAGCGTTTGCGCCAAGCTGATTGAGCACAGCGAGTTTTTGTGTCTGCTCATCGAAAAAACGTTCAGCCTCACGCTCCTTTCCAAACAGAAGACCATAGACTTTTATCCATTCCAAGCGCCCGAGCGGATGAGCTTCATAGCTCGCTGTATCGATGAATACGGTTATACCGAGCGATTCGAGCTTTTCGCGAATCTGTGGCGAGTGATATATCATCATGGATTCGATGGCAATCGGACATTTTCCGTCAAGCAAGCGTTCAAAGTCGGGCGCGCTGTATTTGCCCGCATAGAGGAGCGAACCGGCGTCCATTGCTCGAACCGCCTCGTCGATGTACCAGTCCTTTTTTTGAATCGCGGAAAAACGAAGTGCATCAAGTGCGCCCAACGAGGCAACGAGCGACATACTCGACGACGCGCACAGGTAGGCATTTTTAATCGGAAGCTGAATCGGTTTTATATCAGGGGGAAGTGTCTGCGGCGCGGAGTGCTGTTCTGGAATGAGCAAATACGCGTCCGTATCCCGAACGGTAAGCAGGGTAAACGCTTCACGTGTGTCAGATGCGTCATCTTGCGCGGTGTAGACATCAGCACGGAATGCCGTCGCATACGAGAGCGGCATGGTATGGTCAAACGAAAGCCCGTCAATCTCGCGAATAACGCCGCCCCGCTCGTCCTCACGCTGCTTTGTGCATGAAACAAGCGCGAGAGCCACAAGGAGCAAAAGCAGCCGGTGAATCAGCGTATGCACGCTTACTTTTTCTTTTTGCATTTTTTCGCTGCGTTCAGGTCAAACTCAAGCCAGTAATGGATTTCGTGGCTTTTGCTCATGGCGAGCGTGTCCGCCGTCACGGGCATTTTTTTGTTGAATGCATAGACAGGAATCATGAACGTCGAAGTGCCGCCTTTTTCGAGGATTTTCATGTCGACGGGGTATTTTTTGTGATTCACGGTCATGTAATCGTAGTTTGCACTTCCCCACTCGATTTCGGCGGTCGCATATCCATCTTTTACGACGACATAGGCAGGATTTGTGAGCCGTGCCTTTCCGCTCCCCCCTGAGAGCAAAAGCGGTATACGGTACGTGCCGTTTTTGAGCGAGATTTTTTGTGGAGCACGCGGAGAGACGAACAATGACTCAAGCGGAATGGTCGAGGCGTCAAAAAGAATGAGACGGTCATACCATTTGCCCTTTTTCGCGCTAAATGCGGCGCATGAAATCGCTTCATTGAGGGCTGGAATGGGGAATGAGAAAACGAACGCGCCGTTTTCATCGAGGGTATACGCAATATCCCCCGTTCCCTGCGCTTCTGCGGCCGCCCGTGCCGTACCCAAAAATAATTTTGAATACGACTTTCCGCTCAAAGTGATGCTCACGGACAATGCACCGTCATGCGCAGTAACAACGGACTTCGTGATTCTGAACATCGACGAGCTTGACTCAGAATCAACGACATATGAGCCGTCAGCGATGTCAGTCGCATACACGGCGCACATATCGTCCGTCCCGACTGCGCGCGGTTTGAGCATTTCGCTCTCAGAGGCGACGAGCGAATCTACCGACTGCGCAAACAGTGAGGGCTGCAACGCAAAAAGCGTGACATTAAAACAGATTGCAAAGAGGGAACTGGCTCGCATTACTTATCAATCGCGGCTTTTGTGTGAGCGACGTACAATTGCTGAATCGTTGCGTCCTGTCCCAATCCCTCAAGAATGCAGTTTACAGAATATCCTGCTTTCTCAAAGATTGACTTCCATGAGTCGTCCTCATCGCCTGCCATGTCGTTGTTTGCGTGGTCGCCGGCGACAACCATGAGCGGGTGGAGCACGACGTTTTTGTACGAGCCGTTTGCCTGAATCGCGGCGAGCACATCTTCGACACTCGGCGTTGCCTCGACTGTGCCGACATAGTAGTTCGCGAATCCTTTTGAAGTGAGCACGTCCTGCATTTTTGCATACACGCCGTTAGACTCGGCTTCTGTTCCGTGCCCCATAAAGCAGATTGCCGTGTTTCCGTCATCGAATGCCTTTGTTTTTGCGGTGATTGCGTCGGCAACGGCAGAGAAATCATCATCGCTCATAAGAAGCGGCTGAGCGAGCGCGACTTTTGAGAACTTGCTTTCGTATTTTGCGAGCGTTTTTTGCAAGTCGGTGTATTCAAATCCGTTCATCAAGTGAGTCGGCTGAACGACGAGTGTCTTGATACCGTTGTTTGCGGCACGGGTAAGCGCTTCGTCAACGTTGTCGATTGCGAGGTTGTCTCGTTCTTTCAGAATGTTGATGATGGTGTCTGCGGTGAATGCGCGCGCGACAGTGTAGTCGGGGAACGCGGCAGCGATTGCGTTTTCGATTCCGCCAATCGTGAGGTCGCGGGAATTGTTGTAGCTCGTTCCGAAACTGACGACTAAGATTTCTTTGTCATTTTTTGGTGCTTTGTGGCATGACGTGAAAACCGAAGCGAAAAGTGCGCTTGCGCCAAGAAGCGCGAGTGCGACCAATTTTGAACGTTTGTTCATTGAAAAACTCCTTGCACAGGTCATTCTGAGTGATTTTTGACGCAAAAAAAGTGCTCGGAGCGTAAGAAAAAAGCTATGCTCTAGCTGCCGGCGCTTCTTTGGTCACGAAGAAGATGTGTGCCTGACTCCAGGCTGGTGTCTGACTCGAAGACGCTCGAAAGAATCCGAATTGCCTTCATACAGTAGCGGCACTGCTGGGGATTCCCACCCCATTCCCAGTTGGGCGCGCATTCCTCAAACGAGACTCTACGCGCACCTGAAATCGTTCCCTACTTTATCACAAGGGAAATCGGCTGTCAATTTGCGCATATGTGTCACCCTAGACATGAGTGACAAAAATCTCTATTATGTCAACATGACATTTTTTGAAAAAGTGTCAGTTCAAAACGAGGAGAAATACAAGAATGAAAAAGATTGTCGCATCGTCTGCAATCGCACTGATGTCAGTCGCCGCTCTTTTTGCAAGTGGCGTCGAGAATAAGACAAACATGAATACGGGCTATTTACGAAACCCGAGCCGAAACACTGAGGCAAAACGCCCGGAAGCGTCATATTACAATGTCGCGGGAACGGCGTACATGGAAAACGGCTTGTATGTCGAGGCAGGAAACCAGTTTGTCTTTAAAGAGTACGGAAACGAACTGAACACGGGCGACAAATTTGCGGCGAACGGACTTTCTGACTATTATTCAAACGACGAGACGACGGTCTGGCTCTATCCCGATGCGGATTTTGTGTACAAGCACAACAGTTTTGCCGTCTTCGGCAATTTCGGCGTGTATGCGGGCGGCGGCTCATTGACCTTCTCTGAGGGAACGAGCGCAACGTCGCTGCTCTTCGCAAACGCGGCGTCAGGCTACATGACGAAATCTGCGGCTGCCTATGAAGCCTCACAGAGCGCAACGACAGAGACGGCAAAAATCCAGTATCAGGCTGCCGCTGAGACTGCGAGCACGGCGGCGAGCTACCTTATGAAAACCGCGCAGCAAGGCGGGCACACGCTCAGCGTCACTTCGATTACCTACGGCGGTCAGCTCGGCGTGGCGTATCTCTTTTTGGACAACCTTTCGTTCGCCGCGGGCTTGCGCTACGTGCACGGCACGCAGGACATGAAAATCAAATCCGGCTATTTCACTTTGCTCGGGAACGGAAGCGACACGATTTCGTATAAGGCAAACGGCTACACGGTGAGCGGTGTGTTCGGTATCCACTACCGCCCGATTGAAGTCGTCGACCTTGCGGTGCAGTACCAGTCAAAATCTTCCGTAAAGTACAAGGTAAAGGACGTGCACGGCGAGCTTGCCGGTGACTTCGACATCTACTCTGGGAAGACCTTCCACACTGACCTTCCTGCCGCGCTGAACTTGGGCGCCGGCTGGCAGGTGTTTGAGCCGTTGTACATAAGCGCGAGCTTCAACTACTACTTCAATACCTTCGCCGACCAGAACTCCATCCTCGGCGAGACGGACTATGACAACTCATGGGAAGTCGCACTCGGCGCTGACTGGAAAATCTGCAAATGGCTCTCATACAGCCTCGGCTTCCAGTACGGAAAGCAGGGCACGACGGACGATTCAAACAGCTCCTTCAACCCGGTTCTCGACAGTTTCTGCGTGGGCACGGGCGTTGAGTTCTATCCGGTGGAGCAGCTGACGGTTACGCTCTCAGGTCTTTTCGCCCGTTACTTCGACACGGACTACTACTTGAGCGGAAACAAGACGACCTTGAGCAAGAAAGTGACGAACTTGAGCATCGGCCTCACCTACCACTTCCCCAACCTCTAATTTTTACCGAAGGAGAACATACTATGAAACTTTCACGATTATTATGTGCATCTGTCGCGCTTGCGTCTGCTGCTTTCTTTATCTCGTGCGCAACTGATGACACCGATGATTACAACTATGACGCACAGAATGCGGTCATTAACTTTACGCTCGGCTCAAATGTCCTGAGCTACGACACCTCGTTTGCCTACAGCGACGCGCTGCTTATCGGCGCAGACAACAAGCAGTATTCCCCTGCCCTCGCCCGCTTTGCCTCAGCGCTTGCCTTTGATGTCTACGACACGGTAAAAGTCACGCTCAAGACGGGCGCGGCAAAACCGACGAGCTCATATGACAACGTGACGCTCTACACAAACTTCGGCTTTGAGGACGCGACATACGTGCAGCTTTCAGCAGACGATTATCTCGCCGACACGCAGGATTTGACGAACGCCGTTTTTGCGCATAAAGAAGTAACATCGGGCGACACGACCTATCAGATTTTCACGGTTGCCGTGCAAGGCTCGTCTGGCAAAGACCAGTGGTTCAGCAATTTCGACGTGGGCGACTATTCTGACGCAGCGACGACGCACACCTACGCAACGCTTTCAGCGACTCACTCGGTTGCAGCAGCTTACGCAGCGGACAGCAGTGTAAACACCGCCGCCGTTCAGGCAGAATCGCTTACAAACTACGGAATCCTGGCAGCTGGCTTTAGCACCGAGCACAAAGGCTTTGCGCTTGCCGCATACCGCCTCAATACAAAATTCGCGGCGTATGTCGCAGAACACGCAGCGTCCGGCGCGAAAAAAATCATTTTGCTCACCGGGCACTCACGCGGTGCTGCCATCGCGAATATTCTCGGAAAAGTCTACGAAGACAACTCGGACTGGACATCATTCTCATACGGATTTGCCACTCCGCGCACGACCACGGCGTCAAATGCGGCAGCCTACAAGACAATCTTCAACATCATCAACACGGACGACCTCGTGACGGAACTTCCGTTGGCTGACTGGCTCTTCGTGCGCTACGGCACGGATAAAAGCGCAAGCATCTATGATACCTACACCTCGCAGTGGAAGAACAAGCTCCCGCTCGTCTCAACCTATGTCTCCGCGGGTGCGCAGAACACAAGCTACCTGAGCGGCGTTGCCACTGACCGCGCGGAATTGTACGCTTCGGAAAGCGGCACGTTCAGCCAGACTTTCGCCACGGAAGCCGAGGCAAATGCAGCGCTCGCCTACTTGCAGAAATATGGATTCGGAATTACGGCATACGATCCCTACAGTACCTTTAGTGTAGCTGCGGCGACCGATTCTGACGGAAATGCAACCTACACGTTAACTGGCACATTCCGCCCGCAGTTCTTCTTGAACTCAATGGTCATGGGAATCGTCCTTGCCTCGGTCAGCACGGAAACCGCCGCGACATTTGTCACGACGATGGTGACAGGCTATACTTCTCCGGTGCATAAAATCGCACTTGGCACGATGGCAGGCAAAATCACCGGTTTCGCCTACTCACATGCCGTGCCGTGCTATACGATTCTCGTCGAGAACCTTGAGTAGATTTTTATCTCGGCAGCAGAAAAAAACGGGAACGAGCCAAAACGCTCGTTCCCGTTTTTATGTAAGCACAGATGTTACAGATTACACGGATTTAGAAAGAATAATCTGTGCAATCTGTGTTTTTTTACGCTTTTTTTGCCTGTCGAGAGAATGTTTTGACTCCCTCAACAACCAAAATCACAGCGAGAATTGCCATTGCCGCCGCAAAGAAGAGCTGGAACCAGTTGCCCCAGTGGAATGCGTTCTCTGCTCCTGCCGCCATTGCACTGCATTTTGCGATAACAGTGCGGACGAGCTGAGTGAGCGTTGCCGCGAGCATGAACACGGTCGGAATGCAGAACATTTTGTTGTTCTTTCCGACTTCGCCGAGCCACGCCGCAACTGCCATGAGCGCGATACCTGCCAAAAGCTGGTTTGCTGAGCCGAACAAAGCCCAAATCTGAGAGAGCGAGAGACCGCCGAGCGTACAACCGATTACGACCATCAAGAGCGTACCGAAGAGCGGATGAGCCAAGCACTTTCGCGCGCCAGAGGCGTCTTTGTATGACTCTTCGCCGTCTTTCAAGAACAATTCGCTGAACATAAAGCGGCTCAATCGGGTCGCTGAGTCCAAAGAAGTGAGCGCGAAGACAGAAACTGCCAAAGTCAAGAGCGCGTAGATTGCGTTGTTGTTGTCGATATAGCCGAACATTTTTGCGATACCAGAAGCGAATGCAACCGGAGGCGCACCTTTAAACGCACCGTCAACGATGAAGTTCTTTGAGACCATACCGACCGCAATCAAAGAGATGACAGCCAATGCAGATTCAATGAGCATTGAGCCGTAGCCGATAGCCTTTGCGTTCTTTTCGTTGTCGAGCTGTTTTGAAGTCGTTCCCGTTGCGATGAGCGAGTGGAATCCAGAAACCGCACCACAGGCAACCGTGATGAACAAAGCCGGGAACATCGGACCGATTTTTGTTGACCAGCCCGTGAACGCCGGAAGGTCGAATTCAGCGTTTCCCGTGATTGCAGAAACCACGATACCAACGAGGGCGAGTGCCATCATGCCGTAGAGCAAGAATGATGAGAGATAATCGCGCGGCTGGAGCAAGCACCAGACCGGAATCAAAGAAGCGACCGCGATATATGCGCCGATAAAGACAATCCAAGCGTTTCGGCTCATTGCGAAACCGAAGTTCAAGCCGATGACGATTGAAAGCACGATTCCCACGAGGCCGATAATCGTTGCAGGAAGCGTTTTCATGCCACAGCGGTTTGTAAGGATTCCGTAGATGACCGCAAGCACGATGAAGAGGAGAGAAATCATTGCCGTTGTCTGCGGGCCAGTCGGATTTGAGACGATGCCGAACGCGACTTTTCCCGCTTCGTTTGCCGCCGTTGCAAAAGTTCCCGCGACGACATTGACAAATGACGCGATAACCAAAATCAAAACGAGCAATGCGAAAATGATGAACAATTTCTTTGACGCTTTTCCCATTGAGTCTTTGATGATTTCGCCGACTGATTTTCCGTCATGGCGAGCAGAAGCAAACAAAGAACCGAAGTCCTGCAAGCCGCCGAAGAAAATACCGCCGATAACACACCACAAGAAGACCGGAACCCAACCGAACACAGCCGCCTGAATCGGGCCGTTAATCGGACCAGCACCCGCGATTGATGAGAAGTGATGTCCCATCAAGACTGCCGGTTTTGCGGCAACATAGTCCACGCCGTCTGCCTTTTCCTGTGCAGGCGTCTTTTTTGCGGGGTCGATTCCCCACTGCTTTGCAAGCCATGAGCCATAGAAAACATAGCCGATGAAAAGCAGAGCGATTGCAGCAAGAATGATAAGTAATGCTGTCATTTTGCTTTCTCCTCCTTAAGAGAAATAACTTTTTTATAGCGAGCCGACGAGTTTCTTCAAGTCTGAGCCGCGGCGATTTGTGACCGCCCGCCCCGTTGAAGTCTCGTAAGCCAATGCCCGAAACGCACTCCAGCCAAAAAGACCGAATTTATATGATTTGTAGAATTTGAGTTTTTTGACGAGCTTGAAGGATTCTTCGGAAAATCGCTCGGAAAGGAGAATGAGCGTGACATCAGAATTGCGATGCCCGTAGTACGGCGTGATTCGCTCCAATCCCCGCCCCCAGGCGATTTTCGCAAGCTCGGTGATTTTTTGCGGAGCGAGAGCGTCGCCGTCCGCAGAATCAGAATAGAAGAAGACGAACTCGTTGGAATCAATGTCCGCGATTTTTGCGGCTTTGACGAGCATGTACTGCTCGCTGTGGGATTTAAAAACGGCTTCGGCAACAAAGGGAACTGCACTCGTCTCGGTGAAAACAGTGTAGTAATCCTCAAAAGAATGTAACAATTTCTCCAAAGCGCCGTTGCTATCCATAGTAACTAGGATTGTAAGACGATTTAAAGTTTCGGTCAATAGAAACAGCGTTGTCGCGAATGTACATATAGCGGCCGGGCTGGTCAAAATTGTTGAACACATAGCGCAAAAGAGGTGGCTAACTAACAATTTTTTGTCAAAAATAGCAAGTTTCGTGTTTTTTGTTTTTCAAAATAGATGGACTTTTTGACTTTTCAGACTTACAATGAGTTTGGAGGTGCTTATGAAAAAAAATGTAGTATTCTTCGCTTCCATTGTCATCTTTTTTACACTGTCGTCAGTGTTCATTTCCGCCGAATCGGTTAAAAGATTCGCATTTACCGCCGTTACCAAAACCGAAAAGGTCGTCATCACTATAGACACTGAGAAAGATTCTAAAACCATGAACTATTTTACGCCAAGTAAGGATTACAATTATAGGTTTCTTGACTATGACTACAGCTTTGACCCAAACGAAAACACGTATATCCTCAAAGGAACGGTTTTAGACACACTGCTCAGCACGGCAAGTGATGTTGTCATCTACTCAAACGGTACATTTACCGACATGAGAATCGGCAAGAGGCGAGTTACGTTCTCGTATGTCGAAGAATGTACCGTTGAAAAATAGCACCGATTCACGCGAATTACGCGTACTTTCCCGAAAGAATCGGTGACACTTCTTCTCGTCGAATCAAAAGGCTCTTCACCACAATGCCGGGCTTTGTGTGCTCGAGGTTCACTTTGTACACGCCTTTTTTGAGGTAAAGCTGCACGACAAATCCTGCTTGCGCGACAGATTGCTTTTCAGGTCGCAAGCAGGTAGAATATCGCTCATGGTGAACCAATTTTCACGCACAGAACTGCTGCTCGGCAAAACCGCGATGAAGACGTTGCAGCACGCACATATTGCAGTCTTCGGCGTCGGTGGAGTCGGCGGATATGCAATTGAAGCCCTTGTCAGAAGCGGCATCCAGCACATCGACATCATTGACAACGACACCGTGAGCCTCACCAATCTGAACCGCCAGATTATCGCCACGCACAAAACGATTGGAAAATACAAGGTCGATGTAATGAAGGAGCGGATTTTGGACATCAACCCCGCCGCAACCGTCAACACATTCACGTGCTTTTACCTTCCCGAAACGCGAGACCAATTTGATTTTAGCCAATACGACTACGTCGTCGATGCGATTGACACCGTAACCGCGAAAATCCAGCTCATCTCTCAGGCAAAAGAAGCCGGCACTCCGATTATCTCAAGCATGGGCGCAGGGAACAAACTCAATCCCACGATGTTTGAAGTCGCCGACATCTCAGAAACAAGCGTGTGTCCCCTCGCCCGCGTCATGCGCCAAGAGTGCAAAAAACGCGGCATCAAAAACGTAAAAGTCGTCTACTCAAAAGAAAAAACAATCACGCCCGTCTTAAGCGATGAAGAAAAAGCCGCCGCCGAGCACAAAGGCAACGGAATAGCACCGGGAAGCAGCGCGTTCGTGCCCTCAGTCGCCGGACTCATTATCGCAAGCGAAGTGATTAAGGATTTGGCAAGTATTTGAAGAATAGTGCAAATTTGGATGGGGCGCAGGGAAAAGCCCAATTAGGAATGTATGTGTTCCCAGTAAGGAATGTGTCTATTTCCGGCAGGGAATGCATTCATTTCTAGCAGGGAATGCACTCATTTCTAACAGGAAACGTACTCGTTTCCAGTAAGGAACGCACGGACGACTGACCTGAAATTGCTTATTAGATGGAGCGCAATTCTGTAGGCGTGTGTCATGCTGCGGTATGCAAGCATGTTTTGGTGCCGAAGCAAGATGTTTGTAAGGCTGAAAGACTGTTTTTAGATTTTTTAACTCTTTTAGAAAATCAAATTCCGTGATAAAATACGCCTTATGGGAATAAGAAAACTTCCAATCGGAATCCAGGATTTTGAAGATTTAAGACAGAATGGCTATCTCTATGTAGACAAAACTGCTTTCGTGTACAAACTCGTCACTGAAGGAAAGCCTTATTTTCTCTCTCGCCCGCGCCGTTTTGGGAAGAGCCTCCTTCTTTCCACGCTAGAAGCGTATTTTCTAGGCAAAAAAGAGCTTTTTAAAGGCTTAAAGATTTATGAAGAGGAAGAAAAGTCCGAAAACCCGTGGCAGGTGTACCCTGTGCTTACATTTTCGCTTGCGGCGGGGGAATTTACGACACCAGACGGATTAAGAAAGGCTCTTTCTTATTGTCTGAAGAAATTTGAAGAAAAATATGAGTTGAAACAAAAAGATGATTGGGATTTGCCAGTGCGTTTTAAAGAAAACCTGATGGAAGCCACAAACAAGACAGGCAAAAAGGTCGTCGTCCTCGTCGATGAGTACGACAATCCGCTTTTAAAGAACCTCGGCGTAAACGAAGAGCAGGCAGAAGCAAACCGCACGCTCTACAAGGCGTTTTTCGCAGTTCTCAAAGACCAGGACGCTTATCTCCGCTTCGTTTTTTTTACTGGAGTCACCAAATTCAGCAAGGTTTCGATTTTCTCTGATTTGAACCAGCTAAAAGATGTTACCCTCAACAAAAGTTTTGACGCAATCTGCGGGATAACGCAGGAAGAACTGGAGTCAAATTTCAAGCCGGAAATCGAAAAAATGGCTGAAGAAAACGGAATGACTGGCGAGGAATGTCTTTCCGAGCTCAAAAAAATGTACGACGGCTACCATTTCTGTATGAATTCGCCCGACATTTACAATCCGTTCAGCCTGCTCAGGGCATTTGACGAAAATAAATTCGGCTCCTACTGGTTTTCAACGGGGACTCCTACATTCTTAATCAACAGACTCAATGAAATCAATTTTTCCCCGCGTAATTTCATTGAGACCGTTAAAATATCAGAATCCCAAATAAACGATTACCGACCAGAAAATCCTGACCCAATTCCGCTTTTGTATCAGAGCGGCTATCTCACCATAAAAGATTGGAATTTAAGGCAGCTTTCCTACAAATTGGGGTTCCCGAACAACGAAGTGAAATACGGCTTTTTGGACGCATTAGCCCCAGGTTACCTGCATATCGAAGACAAGCCCGCACCGTTCAACATCGACCTTCTTGACGATGCCGTGGAGGAAGGCGACTGTGAGGGAATCAGAAAATGGTTCACCGCGCTTTTTGCGATTTTACCGTACACTGCGGGAAAAGAAACTGAAACCGTCATCGAGCAGAATTTCCAGAATGTGATTTACATCTCGCTCCTCGTTTTAGGGAAATATGTCCGCACGGAAGTTCACCAGTCGCTTGGCAGGACGGATTGCATTATCGAAACGCCTGAATATGTGTATATTTTTGAGTTCAAGCGCGACGGCTCAGCAAAAGAGACTTTGGAGCAAATTGAAGCACAAGTTTATGCAAAACCTTACGAGGCAGACAGCCGCAAAATCTTTAAAATTGGCGTGAATTTTTCAAGCGAGACGAAAAATATTGCCGAGTGGGAAGTTGCGGAGCATTAAAAACGAGTCTTTTTTTATTTACCAGACTTAAAGTCAAGAAAAATCCCGCCGAAAAGATTCTTGTTTAAACAAAAAAAGCACCTGATTGCAAAAATCAAGTGCTTTGGGTTTGCTTATTGTAGTGCAGCAGTAGATACTATTTTACTCTGGAAGCAATACGCTTTGTTCCAAATGAGTGGAATTGTATCCAACTGTTAAATTGCCAGTATACCCTGTGCCCGCAGTTTCGATGAAAGTATTATCTTGACTCGGCGGATTTGCCGCGCAAACTACAACCGTCTCCCATTTTCCTGTGTATTCCGAATCGGTATTTGCACCGGCTTCAATGTTTTCCACAATTGTAAGCGGCCAAGACGTTCGCAGTGAATACTTTGTTCCACCGTAAGAAATCGAATAGCTACAGATTACAGGGCGCACATCATTTGTTCCAAACTGCTTGAGCGTTATGCTGTTGTACATACCGTTTGTAAAGAGAGTATCTACAAGGATTTTCTTTGTAACTGTAAGTCCTGATACAGCACCGCTTGTTCTAGTTGGGGTAAGAAGCGCATACTTTAAGTAAGAACCCGTTGAGTCGTAGTACGCAAGATGAATACGACCGCTTGCGTCTGTAATCATCGTAACATACTGCCCCGCAGCATCCGGGTCTACTTCTACTGCGTCTTGCCAAGAATTTGTCCAATTGCCATAGTAACCACTTGCAGGAGAGTTAAGATAGGTAATTTTGAGACCGCCAGCAGCTTCATCATAGTAGGCGATGTATACAACATCCAAAACTGAATCGTAAGCCATGTCGAAGTAAGAAGAATCTGCTTTGCTAGAAGTAATTTCTTCGCGTCCAGCTGGGGTGTCAAGACCAACATCGGTTTCTTGAGTTACTGAATTATATTGATATGTATTAGCGACTATTCGACTCAGATCTGAATAAGCGGTTTGACCAGTTTGCTCTTTTTTCTGCGAAATACTCGTTCCTTCATGGAATCGCCAAAACACAATAGAACGAGATTCATCCGCTTTGTCAAAATATGCCACCATATTCAATGTGTCTCTTGCGTTGCCAGAGACTTGCATTTTAATATTCTCATAGCGTTTCATTGTTGTACCAGAATAAGAATAGCCCGTTGTATTGCCATTGAAAGATAAATTACCGAGTCCTAATCTTCCAGATTTTTGATCGTTATATGGTCTATTCCAATAATATGCAGCAGGTAATGTTGAGAATGTCTTACCCCATTGCACAGAACCAAAATCAGTATAAGCGGCTCCTCCCCAGTTCATATTATGAAGGAAAACCCATGTTGGAGTACCTGCCGCATTATAGGCAAAGTCTCCGCCATAGATTGCACCAGCCCAAGAATATGTTAACTGTGTTCCATTAGCTCGTAAATACTGATTATTATCCGCATACATCCACATCATAGCACCAGTCTTATTACCGCTTCCATATAAGAACAGGTTTCATAACGGCTTCGCTTCCACTGTAATTCGTAGTAGTTGTATCCCACATGTAAATGTAACGTTTATCAACATGGTTCGGAGCGAAAGTAGAAGATTCCTTATTGTAATCGGCTTCATCACTATTTGAGTTATTTAAAGATTCAATGGTGTTGTTAACGACCTTGATGCTTCCCGATTTTGTAAGGAGACTCTTAAGAACTGTCAGATTGCTTCCATCGGCAACAGTTGTTTTAGAAGTTGTTCCTAAGTACACAGTACCGCCTGTAAGGTTAAAGCCTTTTACCGTAATCTTTTCATTTGTCGTATCATCAATACTTGCGACAAAGGCACCACTTGCAGAACGTCTCAGATATTTCTTTGTGCCCGAGTCAAGGTCACCACTAGAGATGTCGGTGATATACGGCACGACGTCCATCTGATAGCTCGGGCTGTGCGTAGTCCCGTCGGTTACTGTATATGCGCCGCCTGTTGTGTCAGGTGCGCTTACCGTAGAGGCAGTTGAATATTTGTTTCCGTCATATGCAGTTACGACGAGACTTATATCCGTCTCAGCGACATTCGGAATCTGAGCAGTATCGATGCTGACTGTCCAATACACTTTGTGTCCTTTTTGGGCAAAATAATACGTATCGTCGTAATGACCAATTGTTTTTTCTGAGCCAGAGGCATCTTCGCTGATTGTCCATTCATAAGAACCCGTTGAGCTGCTTCCGCTTGTCGCGTTCCAACCTGATGCTGGACTATAGGTTGCCATTGTTATATTGGCAAAGCCTGTTAATGCAGCTCCATCTTTAGCATTAAGAGTAAACGCAAGGCTCTCTAACGCATGATCATCATACGCCGTACCAGTGAACGTAATCTTTCCTGAGACTTTCGGGTCACCGTCATATTCGCCGCTTGTTGCACTAGAGTTATAACCTGTCGCATTCTGCCAATCTTTTTCCAACTCAATATGACCGTTTGCGCTCTTGTTGTCATAGAGTGAGTTTTCGTCTGCGCTTGCCCAGTAGAACGGATTCACGACGACTTTTGGCGGAACTGAGTCCACAAGGTCAATCGTAAAGTCGTTTACATAAAGAACACACTTCTGGCTTGTTGAGCCTTGTGTTGTTTCTTCGGTGCTATCCCAGAATGTGAATGAACCGCCTTTGCCTGCTCCGTCATTTGTTTCTGCAACGCTTGCAACGAGTGCTGTATTAGCGAGCGTGTAACCGTAAAGGTCGGTCGCTGTGTTATCTATCTTGTTGTAGGTAACTTTGCCAAGTTTGCCATCTTCCACAAGACTTGTAATGCTAGAGTTTTCCGTTCCCGCAGTTCCGCTTGAAGAAGTGATAGGTGTTGTTCCCGAAGCATCTTTTCCGTAGACCATCATAATATCGCCGTTTCCGCCGACAAGTTCTGCCACGACAGCGAGTTTATTCTTTATGATGAATGAAGAGCCGTAGTTTGCGGTTGCGATTTCTTGCGCAGCCTTGACCTCTGTCGTTTTGATGTCTTTATCATTAGCATCGTAAAGGTTATAGCCCACGAATTCGTTTTCCGTCCATGTGTCGCTTGAGTTCAAGTCTGTTCCGAGCCAAACTTTTGCAAGACGAGGAGCATTATTCTCAATTTTTACCGAATATTCCGTGCCCGAAACATTGCCCGCTTTGTCGAACACAAGCACGACGAGTTTTGCAGGTCCGTCAGGCATATTCGTTGAGTGAATTGACGCATCCCATGTAAAGCCCGTTGATTTTGAGCCGCTCACGCTTTCAGGCATTAAGTCGCCATCATCGCCGCTTGTGAAAGTGAACGGATTTGCCGAGTCACTTGAAGAATTCTCAGAACCTGTGTTGTCAACGACCTGTGCGTACGGGAAGTAAGCGGTTGTCTCTGTTTGCTCGGTTACGCCCGTGCTCGTGTCGAATGTGATTGTCGTACCATCGATAGAATCAATCTTTCGCAACACGCCACCGATTTCAATCAAGCCGCCTTTGCGAATATGTTTGTTATCAGAAAGTGAAGAATCAGCCGTAAAGGTGTAGCCGTCCGTCTCCATTTTTCCTGTGACAGCCAAAGCCCACAATGTGTAAGTGTTTGTACCTTGCGTGAATGGGCGTTTTGTGAGAATTGCACGTGAAGTATCATCGACTTTAACTTCATTCTCCGTTTTTGAACCATACAGATACGCCTTAGAGTCCTCAGTTCCACTCGTGATGAGCGGGTCAAGAACAGCCTGCCGCTTGTAAGAATTGCCTTCCCGAACATAGTAGAACACGGCTCGCTCAAATCCAGAGCCAGGTTCGCTCACTTTTCCGCCAAGAATGAATTTGTAGTTTGAATCCACAACGCTGAAATCGTTAGAAAGTGACTCGCTTGTTTCTGAATCAGAGCCGTTGTAGATTTTGTTGATTGTCGGAGCATCGTTATCAATGTTGAGATTATACGTTGTCGTTACGGTATGTCCGCCACTATCTGTCGTGTCGGTTACTGTGACAGTGTAAGAAACAGAGTCGCTAGATTTATCAACAGGAATAAAGAGATACTGAGTTTTTGAATTACCGTCATCGCCTGTTGTTATAGTTGAAGCAAAATAATCTGTTCCTGCTGTCAGCTGAGTAGAGCCTTTTTTAACCGTGTAGCTTTCAAGTTTAGATTCATCGTACAATTGAACCGTCAAATACCAGTCGCCTTTGAGATACATGCCGTCTTCATACACTCGGAGAGCAGAAGCGGTAGAACTTGCCGTGCTGCTGTCTGCATCATTTGAAGGAGAAATTTCTGTGCTGTACTGTCGGAGCGTTGCTTTCTGCGTCGGAGCAGTTGCATCGACATTGATGTAGTAAATCTGACTCCATGCGCCCACTTTTCCGTTTGAGTTGATTGCGCACGCACGGATTGCGATTTTGTTTACGCTACCAGATGCAGGATCCATTTCGCCACTAGTGTTGATTGAAAGATTCCAAGACGTCGTTTTGTTCGCCTTTACGCCCCACCATTCATTTGCCGCAGAGTCAGAAGTGAATGTAAGCGCAGAATCAAATCCCAAATCAGTCTGTGCGGAATCTTTGTCGTAAACGGCGTAGCCGTAACCGCCTTCGTTCACACCGCTTGTATTTTTGCTTACCGCAGAAGAAACTTTGCTTGAATTCCATGCAACCGTTCCGTCATCTGCGACAGAGCCAATCTGCAAGTAAACGGCAGAAACGCTTGCTTCGCCTATAGGAATTTCAGAACTTCCCGTTACGCGGATAGTGCCGCCCAAAATCACGCCGCCTGTCGCCGTTCCTGTTGAATCGGGATAAGAGATTGTCGTTCGCGGTCGGTCGCCCTCTGGGTTATGCAGGATTGAATGTTTTCCGATTGCAGCATTTCCAAGTTCGTCAACAGAAAGAATATACACGGGCAATGTGTAAATTCCATCATCAGAAATAGCAGTTGCATATGTGTTGTTGTCGTAATCTTTAATTACATCATCAGCAATCAAGAACTTGTACTGAGAGGCACTTGCATCATCGGCAAAGCCCTTATCAAGCCATGTTGCACTTTCTATCAAAGTTATGTCGTCTGAAGTTCGCTGAGTTTCGTTTGGAATGAGCCATTTCGTGCTTGCTGTCGAAGAGCCACCATTGTCAATTGCGCTTCCGTTGAGTGTAATCGTTCCCGTGACTTCTTCCGTTGACTTCGGATTTGAGATTGTGATTGTCGGTCCAGTCTGGTCAACAGAGAATGAAGGTGTCGTGTTACCCATCAAGTCCGAGGTATCGTATGCATAGGCAGTACAAGAAATAGAACCTGTCGCGAATTGGGAGACATCAACAACATTTGTTGTCCATGGTGCGGGCGAAGCCTCAGTTGTGCCGAGGATACCGTATTTTGAAGACCAACTCTCTTCATCTGTTGTTTCATCTGTGGAAAGCGTAACTTTTTTCTCGAGTGTGTTGTCGGTACTGTCAATGCCAGTCAAAACAAATTGCATTCTGTCAATGCCGTTTGCATCGTATGCCTTGAGAATAAATCGCACATACCGTCTAGTTGTGCCACCGAAAACAATTGATGAAAGATTCACACCATCAGAGATTTCTTCGCCTGCCGCATCATGGAGCGTATCTTCCTCTGTTCCCTTCGCGTCTTTGTACACTTTCGCTTTGACAGAGACGATTGTCGGTGAGTCGGAATCTGAGCGGTATACAACACAGACATCGTTGTCGGTTTTGGTGTCGGTCTTAAACTGGAAGTACGGACGCGCAAGAGCAGTCGATGTGCTGCTTTCGGTTATGTATGTTGCATTTCCTGTGTAGAAGACTTTGCCAGTGTTGTCTTTGACATAGAAGTAGATTTTATGTGAGCCATCAGTTGTAGTCTCTGGCTCGAAAGTCCACTCACCGCTCGTTGGCTTATACTCTGTGAAGTCTCCCGTTTTACCCGAAACCGTTCCATCGTCAGCGACAGTAAACGGGCTATCTGAGACTATGAATGTATCGACGACCGCCGTTGCTGTTGCGTCATCGTCTTTAATCGTACCGCTGATTTGCGCATTCGTACCGAATTTGAGAATGTAAGAAGGAGATTCGTTATCTTTCGCTACATTTGCGAGATTCGTAATCTGTACGACAGGGCGGTCTGAATCTTGTGCGACAATCACTAAAACCGGCTCAGAGTAGCCTTTGTTGCCCGCGATGTCTTTTGCAACGGCGCGAAGATAGTACGAGCCATCTGGGAGCGCGGTCGTGTCGAATCCTTTGACCGTAAAACTGTAATTTCCTGTAATCTCATAAGTAGTGGAGTCAGTTGGAATCGATGTCCACGTGTCATTGTCTACCGTATTGTTTTCCGTTGGCGTTGCGTACTCAATTCCAATGACAGAATCATTTGGCAACACGTTTGAGTCGCTTACCGTACCGCTCAGTGAGATTACACCGTTTACCTGTGTGCCCGCCGCCTTCTCCGACGAATCGGCATCGGTGGGGGCAGTGAGTGTGACTGTCGGCAAAATTTTGTCGAGGGCGAGTGTTCCGATGCTGACAATTTGGCTGTTTCCCGAGCCTGCGTTGTCGGTGACTTCTGCATAGACAGTAAAGTTGCCCGTTGTATCACTTGCATCAAATACGGCTGCGCTATTGATGGTCAGTTCCCAGTTCTTTTTATTTTTGTCAGAACTATCGTTCGCCGATGTAATCGTGATTTTCCCGTAGGCACTTTCGGTCGTCGTAATTTTTTTGTCATTTATTGTAACGACAATCGTTCGCACACCCGCGTCAGCATCGGTCGCCGTACCGCTGAATGAACGATTGCTTTCTGCGTTCGTGTATTGAATTGCGGTTGCATTTGAGATAATAGTTGGAACTTGCGTGTCGACATTAATAGACGCCGAGCGATAAAGCACCTCTGTCTCAGAACCATTCTCATCAGTCTCCGCAACAGTGACGGAATCGAGAGCGGTATTTCCCACATTATCTTCTGCGACGAGCACAAGATAATTACTACCTTCGGTAAAGCCTGAAAGCACGGTGTCAAAGGTTGATTCAACGGTCACGTAATATTTGCCGTTAATCACATCTTGAGAATCTGGCGCAATAAAACCGCCCAATGTGCCGTTTGTATTTGTGGTATCGGTATAGAAGACACGCTTTTTCTCAACCGTTGCCAATGGAGCAAAGTAGCCGGTCGGGCTCGACATGACTTCGGTAATAATATCATCGCTCGTTTTGTCAGTGGCAAGTTCTTCTGTATAGACCTTGTAGTAAATCATCTTTACGCCACTGCCACTGTCATCAGCAAAGTTTCCGCGAATAGTAATGGTGCTCGCGTTTCCGTAAGTGCCTGCTGAGTATTTTCCACCGACGTTTTTGTCGAGGTCATTGTCCCATTTAGGATTTGTAGAATTAGAGTCAATATCATCGTTGTCGTTTGTGCCGACTCGAAAGTAGATGTCCTTGTTCTTTGAGTCAGACAGATGTATGCCTCTCGGAGCTTGCGTATCAAACACAAGTGAAATATTTGCCGCTGCTGTATTGCCTGCCTTATCGGTAACGGTGAGGACTGCCGTTGCCCCGCTCGACCACTCCTTCATGTCGAGTGATGCAAAAGCCCATTCAGAGACTTTTTCGGTTTCGGTTCGAGAGATGACATGTGAGCCACTCGTTTCAGTCACACTGAGCGTCACGCTTGCAATGCCGAGGTTGTCGGTTGCAATGCCGGAGAGCGTAAATACTTGCTTTTTGTTGTTGACGTAATAGACCGTCGTGTTGTCGGTCGTTTTTTTGTATGAATCGCTGAGCACATAGCTCTGGATAACTGGATTGGTTGGGTCATAGGTGATAGAAACAAGCGATACGTCAGTGATATTGCCCGCCTTGTCAACAAAGCGCGCATAGATGTTGCCTGTCTTTGTAACCAAGTCAACCGGAATTGAGACAGCGAATGAGAATATGCCTGTTTCATTGCCCTCACTATCTGTGAGCGCACTAGGCGTGATGGTCTGAATGTGTGCGTCAGCAATGGTCTCAGCCGTGGCGAGCGCATCTGAGCTGACTTTTTCATAGGGGCGCACGTAGACTGAGTTGATACCACTGCCCTTTTCTTCGATATGTGCCGTAATATAAATCGCAGCTTTTCCGTTTGTGTAGTAAGTTGAGTCGATTGCCTGTGCATTTGCCGCAGCCGTGCCGACTTTGACGCTTGTTTCGTCGAGCGTCGGGGCCGCGGTATCAACGACGATGCGCATCGTGCCCAAAGAAGAAGGCGCGTTTTTATCGTTGCCTGTATAAGAAGCCGTTTCTGGAACAGCGGTGCTGTTCGTTGAGTATGCGATTCCGTTTCCAAAGGTGTCTTTTGCAATAATGACAATATTGTATTTGTCTTCTTCGAGACCCGTAAAACTTGCATCCCACGTGTACAAACCGTCACTCTCAGCAGTGCTCCCCGCGGTGATGATAACCGCACCCGTTTTGACTGTAGTGCCAGTCTCAGGAATAAGGAACACCTTGAGATATTCATTTGTGGTCGCGAAGTTTGCGTCGGTGACAGTACCCGAGAGCACGAATGCGCTTGAAACATAACCGCTTACGTCAGAGCTGATAGCAACACGGGGCGTGATTGTATCGCATGAAATAGTGGCAGTTGACTCTGCGCTGCGGTTATTTTTGTCAGTGGCGGTGAATATAACAGTCTGCTCTTCTTCAAGCCCTGCCTCCGTCTCTTGCTGCCAGTTGACAGTGACAGCATACTTTTTGCCCGTTTCGGCACCGCTTTCATCAGTGACTGTCTCGCCCTCACCCACAACGACATACTGATTGTTTGAAACAAGCGTGTCGATGTTCGTATCGACAACTTCGACGTACACGGTGGTTGCCGTATCGGTTGTGGTGAGCGTTGCCTTGTCCGCAACCACGCTGTCATCTTTTGCTGCTTTTATCGTGACAACCGGCTTTGTTGCATCGAGCGTGAGCGTTGTTTTTTCGGAATAGATAGCAGTGTTTCCCGCGTTGTCTTTTGCACCGTAGTAGATGTGAACCGTACCGTCCGCACAATTATTCGTCTCGGCAAATTCTTTGATGGAGACGGTCGCGTTCCAGTTCTTCTCTCCCTGATTCATCTGAGTCCAGGTAACTGCGTCATAGTCAGTCGGAACAGTGCCGCTCGTTGAGACAACGTAGCCGAATGTGGCGACACCACTATAGTCATCGGTGACTTCTGCATTAATCGTGAAGTATGTTGACTCATCAAGGAATACAGAAGCGTCTGCCGTCGCATTGCTGATAACCGGTGCATTGCCGTCCATCATGAAAGCAAACTTTGTTGCGTTCTGCTGCTCGTATTTGTCAGTAAGCGTAAACAAGATGGTGTAGCTTTCGCTCACTGGAGAATCGAATGTGATGGTCGCGTTGAACGCCGTGCCACTGTTTGCATAGGTAACGGTTGCAGGCTGCGTTTCAAGCACTTTGCCGTCTGCGTCGATGAACACGGCAGAGACCGTTGTGCCGTTGTCAAAGCCTTTGCTCGACGGTGAAACGATGCCTTCGATAGCAAATCCGTTCTTTTTGTATCCCGTTGCCGTCGTGATGTTCAATGAAGGCGCGCCTGAATCCACCGCGATTGCAAAATTGCCAACCACACAGTTTCCGTAAGGATTTGTGCTGTCATCACTCAATTCAGTCACGGCATAGTCCCGTGCTAGAACTTTTACGAAATAGACGCCCTCGGTCTCAGGGAGAAGGTAATTGATTGAAGCAGAAGTTTTTCCTGACAAAACCTTGTAAGGATTCGCTCCATACGCCTCGTTTACATCGCTGTCAGCAAGCAACGCAAAGCCGCTTTCTTGAGTTGAGTCTTCTTTATATAAGCAGATTTCGTATTCTACGATTGAGTCATCATCAGTGAATGAGAGAGAAAGTTTGTTGTTCGTCGTCGTGCCGAAGAGGTTCGTTTCGATGTTTATGCCGCTCGCGCTCGTGACGCTTTCGTCTGCGTTTCCGAGCGTGATTTTCGGGCGGTCAGTCTCCTGATAGATGATGAAATTCTTGCCATCATTGCTGTCTTTTGACGAGTACGTGCCCTTGTTGCCCACCGTGTCGACTGCCGTAACGATGACTTCCGCCTGAATTCGCGCGTCATCGCCCGCCTCTTTGACGTCACGGAAGAACGCGGTGACAAGGCTGCTCGGGAATTCTTTATTGATTGAGTAAATCTTGCCCAATGAGCCGTCGAGGTCAATCGTCGTCTCGTTTTCTTTTAGGTATTCCTGCAATTCAGCGAGAATTGAATCGTCACTCGTAAGCTCTTTTTCGAGGTCGGTGCTCGCCCACACATCATAGGTGACTTCCTCAAGGTTCTGCTCGTTGATGCTTCCCTTGATGCTCACGCTGCCGTTGATATAGGTGTGCGTGTCTTCATTTCCAAAGTAGTCCGAGCCGGAGACTGTCGGTGTAATTGAAGAAATCGTAACTTCTGGTGCCGTCGTGTCGATGTGGACGCTTCGGGTCTCAGTGGTTGCCAATCCCGCGCTGCCCTTTGCTTCGACAGCGACCGTGTACATGTACGCAAGAGCCGCCTCTTCCGCCGCGACAGACGCATAGCCCGCGCATGAAGCCGGCGTGAATGTCCATTTGTTCGTTTTGGTGTCGGCGTCATACGTGCATGAAAGCCCGTCGACCGATGTCCAGCTGTGATTTGAGCTTCCCGTAATGGTGATCGTAATCGGGCTGCCCACCGTGTCGCCCGTATTTTCGTTGGTGACGGTGAGCGTTGCCGAGAGTGCTTTGAGTGTCATGCCGGAATTGTTTTCGACAGCAGTACCCTCAAAGACGAGCGTTTCTGCCTTTGAATTTGCGAAGTATGCGAGGCTCGCCGGAGAAGTGAATGTGACTGACGGCGGAACTGCCGAGATTGAGCCGATAAAGCCGTAGAGCGTACTCTGAGAGAACACGACGTCATCCTTGTCTTTACCCGTGACGATGACTGAATAGTAGGCATCCGCTTCGATGAAATTCTCGCCCGGAATCTGTGTGCTCACGGTGACCGTAGTGGCGCTCGGGTCGGTGTTGTCGGCATTGTTGCAGATGAGCGTCCAGCCATGCACTTCGTCAAATGCGCTCGTATCGAACGAGTCGTTTTCTTCCTGTTCTGCTTCAAGCGCCTTGACCGCCGAAACGAGCGCATCGATGTCAGTTGCAAGGCCCGCTTTTGTGAGAAGTTCGGTATCAGAACCGCCGATTTTTTTAATCCATACTTTGATAGAAGACGGAATGATGTTTACCTGGTCGAGACCCGCGCTCGCAACGACGGTAAGCGGCTGCTCGCCCATCGCCTTGTTTGCCGAGGCGAGAATTTCAGTGCCATCGTCGTTGTATGCAATCTGGAAGCTTGAGATGCTGTATGTGGGATCTGCGTTCGGGTTGAGGGAGAATGAAAGCGAATTATTTGACGCGCTGCTCGTGTCGCGTGCAAGTTCTTTGAGCGCGACGCGGACTTCTTCAACCGTGGGAGACGTGACGCCCTTGCCCGAGATGTCAGAATCAGCGGCGCTTCCGTTGAGAATAGCGCGGAAATCATTTGCCGTAAGCCCCGCGCCCTTTTTGGTGCTCATGTAGTCATCGTAAATATCATCATAGAGATAGACCACCGATGTTTCGTTTCCGCCGGCAACACCGCCATCTCCCGGAACAAGGTAGGTCTTCGCTGAGTCGGCAATCGTAATCGTACATGAATAGACTTTGTTGCCCGTTGCGTCGGCGGTGCCGTAATTGTAAATCTCGTTGTAGCGCGTGTTTGCCGTTGACTCATCATCCTCGCTGATATAGCGCGCAATGGTGACGCTCGTGCCGCCCGTAGTTGAAATTTCTTCTTCGGTGTATGGCTCGTTGTTCAAGAGCTCGCCGTTTTCGTCGTACACCAAGATGTCCATTTTTTCGATTGAGTGGTCATCGGCAATCGTACCCTCGACGGTGAACAGCGAGCCGTATTTTGAGAGCGAGCCCGTTGAGCCGTATGATGAGCGGATTACGCCCGGCTTTGTGATAACAAAAACCGGAGCAGTATTGTCGATGTCAAACTGGCGAGAGTTTTCGCCCGAAGAATGCCCCGCGTTGTCATACGCGATAACAGAAAGCTGGTATTTACCGTCGGGTAACTGCCAGCCGTTCGTGTATGCGGCGTTTGTGCTATCGTATGCGTTCAACTTGACCTGCCAAGTGAGCGAGTCTTTGATGTCGGCATAGAACGGCCCGTATTTCATTTTTGTGTCGAGATTTTCGACCGTTACTTGGACTTTGGTGACTGCCTTGTCGTCAGAGCATGTCCCGTAAAAAATGAATTCGCCCTTGATGGTCGCCGCGGCAGACGGATACTCAATAGAAAGTTTTGGAGCTTCTGTATCAACTGATGAGCCTAAGCCTGCGTTATCGCCACACGATGCGAACACAGCAAGCGCACAAAGAGAGAGAAACGTTTTAGAAACACAAAAGAGTTGACTGAAGATACGGTTTTTCATAAAGCACACCTTTTCCATTGTGATGATAGAAACTCTAGGGTAATTATACATGAAGGTCATAAAAAAGCTATAATTCTCTTATTTTTTTTCTTAAAAAAACGCAACAAGCGAAAATCGTGCTAAATATCACAAAAAAAATCCATGCGAAGCACACAATCCCGCCCTACACTTACACTGTAAGCAGTTGCAGAAAATGCAACGAGCGATAAAGGGGGCTTTTTATGGCAAACGAAACGACGACGGCTGAGGTAAAACCCTTCGGCTTAAAAGACAAAATCGGCTACATGTTCGGTGACTGTGGCAATGACTTCACGTTCATCTTGTGCGCGATGTTCCTGATGAAATTCTACACGGACGTCATGGGCGTGTCCGCCGCAATCGTCGGTCTTATGATGATGGCTGCGAAATTCGTGGACGCGGTGACCGACGTGCTCATGGGGCAAATCTGCGACCGCAGCCCGGTCACAAAGAAAGGCAAGTTCCTTCCGTGGATTCGCCGCGTGATGGGGCCTGTCGTGCTCGCAAGCGTGCTCATGTACGCGGTGTGGTTCAAGAACATGCCGATGGGCTTCAAGGTCTTCTGGATGTTCCTCACCTACCTGCTCTACGGCTCAATCTGCTACACGGGCATCAATATTCCGTACGGCTCAATGGCGTCAGCAATCTCCCCGAACCCGAAAGACCGCACTTCTCTCTCGACCTTCCGCTCAATCGGCGCGACTTGTGCCGCGATGAGTTTGGGCGTCGGCGTACCGATGGTCGTCTTCTATAAGAATGAGGCGGGACAGATGGCATTCTCGGGCGAGCGCATGTTCCTCGTCGCAATCGTCTGCTCGATTCTCGCGCTCATTGCCTACAGCCTCTGCTATGCGCTCACGACCGAGCGCGTGAAGATGCAGCAGGTCACCACGAAATTCTCGTTCGCGGGCTTCGCAAAGACAATTCTTTCAAGCCGCTCGCTTCTCGGCATCATCGTCTCGGCGCTCGTGCTCATTCTGGTGCAGATGACCTTGCAGGGAATGAACAACTACATCTTCCCGAACTACTTCGGAAGCCGCTCCGCGCTCTCGCTCGCGTCGTTCCTTTCAAGCGGCGTGCTCTTGCTGCTCTCTACGTTCATCGGAAAAATCGCCGCCGCTATCGGTAAAAAGGAAGTGTCTATTGTCGGCGCTATTATCGGTGCACTCGCCATGTTCGCGGCATATATTGTCCACACGCACAGCATCGTTGTCTGGCTCGTCTTCTACTGCATCGGCTATGTCGGTCTTGCCTGCTTCAACCTGCTCTGCTGGGCGATGATTACCGACGTGATTGACGACACGGAAATCAAAAACGGCGTGCGCAACGACGGCTCGATTTACGCGGTCTATTCGTTCGCCCGAAAGCTCGGTCAGGCGGTCTCTTCCGGTCTCACGGGCTTCCTCTTGAGCCTTGTCGGCTACACAAAAGAAACGGCGTTTGACCCAGCTGTCACCGACGGCATCTACAATGTCGCAAGCCTGTCGCCCGCAATCACGTTCGCCGTGCTTGCCGTGGTGCTCGCACTCTGCTACCCGCTCGGAAAGAAGCGCGTGCTTGAGAATACCGCAAAACTGCATGGCGCAGAGTAACAAAACGAGAGGTGAATTATGTTGTATCCGATTCTGACATCTTCGCGCCTGCTCTCTGATTTGAGCGGCGTCTGGAACTTTAAGCTTGATAAAAACGGCATGGGCTTTACCGAGGACTGGGCGCGCCGCCCGCTCGAAGGAAGCCGCACGATGGCAGTGCCCGCTTCTTTCAACGATTTGATTGACGAGGCGGACGTGCGCGACCACTGGGGCTGGGTTTTCTATCAGCGCACCTTTGCCGTGCCCGCGTTCGTGCGGAAGACACAGCGCGTGGTGCTGCGGTGCGACGCGGTGACGCACTATGCGAAAGTCTTCGTGAACGGCGCGCTCGTCACCGAGCACAAGGGCGGCTTTCTGCCGTTCGAGGTCGAGCTGAACGACGCGCTCACCGACGGCGAGAACCTGCTTACGATTGCCGTGAACAACGAGATTGACTACACGACGCTCCCGGTCGGGCGCGAGGGCGGCATGTTCAGCGGGCGGGGAGAACCGAGCACACACAACGAGCCGAACTTCGACTTTTTCAACTATGCGGGCATCAACCGCCCCGTGCGCATCTACACCACGCCGCGCGCCTACATCAAGGACATCGTGCTTTCAAACGAGGTCGCCTGGAATGCCGACGGAAGCGCGAAGGGCGCGACCGTGCGCTACCGCGTGGAGACGGCAGGCGAAGCAAGCGACGCAAAATGCAGCGTCTGCTTAAAAGACGCAACCGGCGCGGTCGTGGCGGAAAGCCGGGGAGACGAGGGCGAGCTTTCGGTCTCCAGCGTGCACCTCTGGCAGCCGCTTGCCGCCTACCTTTATGAGGTGTGCGTCACCTACGGCGAGGACGTCTACACGCTCCCCTACGGCATCCGCACGGTGGAAGTGTGCGGAACTCAGTTCCTCATCAACAACCGCCCCTTCTACTTCAAGGGCTACGGAAAGCACGAGGACACCTTCCCGACGGGGCGCGGCATCAACATTCCGATGAACACGAAGGACATCTCGCTCATGAAGTGGCAGGGCGCGAACAGCTTCCGCACGAGCCACTACCCGTACAGCGAGGAGATGATGCGCCAGTGCGACGCCGAGGGCATCGTCGTGATTGACGAGACGCCCGCCGTCGGTCTGAACTTCGCGTTCGGCGGAGGCGCGGCATTCGGCGTAAAGGCGGCTGACACCTACGACAAAGAGAAAGGCTTGCAGACGCAGGAGCACCACGCCGACGTCATCCGCGACTGGATAGCCCGCGACAAAAACTACGCATGCGTGGTCATGTGGAGCATCGCGAACGAGCCTGACAGCTACGCGCCCGGCGCCTATGAATACTTTGCGCCGCTCTACGCGCTTGCCCGCAGCCTCGACGTGCAGAAACGCCCGTGCACGCTTGCGAGTGTCGCCGTCGGCGGAAAGCCCGAGGACGACGTTTCCTTGAAACTCAGCGACGTCATCTGCCTGAACCGCTACTACGGCTGGTATTTCGGCGGCCCGGACTTGCAGATTGCCGAAGAAATGCTCAGAAAAGAGCTTGATTTCTGGAAGACGACCGGAAAGCCGGTCATGTTCACCGAGTACGGCGCGGACACCGTGGCGGGCTTCCACGACACCGTACCCCAGCTCTACACCGAGGAATATCAGGTGGAATTCTACAAGGTGAACAACAAGGTCTTCGATGAGTGCAGTTTCGTCGTGGGCGAGCAAGTCTGGAACTTCGCTGACTTCGCGACGAGCCAGAGCATGATGCGCGTGAACGGCAACAAAAAGGGCATCTTCACCCGCGACCGAAAGCCGAAGATGGTGGCGCACTACTTCAAAGAGCGCTGGCACGCAATCCCGGACTTTGAGTACAAGAAATAAAAGGAGACTATCATGAAAAAAATCGCACGATACGTACTGACTGCTTCTGCGCTTATTGCAGGGGGAACAGCGTTCGCGCTCGACGTTGACGCGCACTTAAATCTTGAGGGCAACCTTGCCAACGGCGGCAAAGGCACGAGCACGGGCGTAAGCGACATTGGCTGGCGCATTCCGTTCGGAATCGACATCAAGCTCTAGCAACTTCGAGAAACTTATTTCCGGTGCTCATTCCGATATTCCGTCGGACTGACACCGGTTATTTTTTTAAAGACACGCGCAAAGTAGTTCATGTCGTCAAACCCGCACGAATTGGCGATTTCCCGGATTGTGCGCGTACTCTCGCCGAGCATCGGAAGCGCGTGATTCACCCGCGTTCTGTTGATATACGCGGTAATCGTCTGCCCCGTCTCTTTCGCAAACTGCGCGGAAAGATACGACGCGTTCAAAAAGACTTCATCGGCAAGCTCTTGCAGCGAAAAATGCTCCATGCAATGAAAATCGATATAGGTGATGCACCGCTGAATCGGCTCTGAGTAACCGCCAATGTGATGCTCTCGCACTTGCGCGCAATAGGATTTTATCATCTGAATCGACAAATCAAAGAGCTGCACCTGACTCGTGCACTGCTCAATGCTGATGGCAAACCCGCGCGACACTTCGTCGATGTAAAATGAATGCACGCCACACTGCTCCACGGTCTTTCGGAGCAAGGTGTTCAGTATTATCGTAAAATTCTGGATATTTCGGACAGCATTCGACGTACGCGCCGTAAGCCCGAGCTGCCCCATTTTTTTGTGAAGCGCGATGGCTTTTTGCTCATCTCCGATACGAACGCACTCGAGCAAGGCGTTTTCTGTCTCATAGCGTTTTTGGGTAAGGGCGAGGCTTGCCTTGTCAATCTCCTCGGCTTCTTCGTTTGCAAAGAGATAGTTCGCTTTTTTCGCAAAATAGTGATAGATGAACTGCGAACGAGATGCCATATCATCATCGAACAGGGCGGGAAAGAACGCACTGACGAACGACTGGAATTTATCGCGCGAAGAAACGACAGGCAGCCCCTCATAAAACGAAAGCACCTGCTTGTCATCGCACGCCTCCCCTGCCCCGATTTCCTGCATGATGGCGGCAACATCGTCTTGGCTCACGCGCTCAAACGTAAACGGCGCGGCGATAAAATAGTGCGAGCCACCCGTTTTTGTCCAGGCGTGGGGAATCGGCACGACAACGGCAGAGAGACGAAAAAAATCTTCCATGAGGTAGATGTTCCCGACAGTGCAATGCGTCGCAATCCAGGCGATGATACGGTCATAGCCCTCGCTCGGGAAGAACTGCTTGCGCAATCCGCCGTCAAAGAGAGAAATATCGCCCTCGGCTAAGTCGAAGATAAACGAGTGAATATTCTGGCTCTCAAAAAGCCTGCGTGCGAGTTCTTTTTCACAAACCATGCGTCCATTATATACAAAAAAAGTGCTAAAAAAAACTGTTTTTGTGCTTTCCCGTCTGCGATATGTGACATAGAATTACACTGTAACCGGTTCCAGAGAAATCAAATCTATGCTGCGCCGGTCGGAGGAAACACTTATGGAAATGACATTGCGTTGGTACGGCTCCAAATTCGACACCGTCACCCTTGAACAGATCCGCCAGATTCCCGGCGTAAAAGGCGTCATCACCACGCTCTACGACACAAAGCCCGGCGAAGTCTGGAGCCGCGAGAGAATCCGCGCGCTCAAAGACGAAGTAGCCGCCGCTGGCCTTACAATCGCGGGCATCGAGAGCGTGAACGTCAGCGACGCAATCAAGACCGGAAGCGCCGACCGCGACAAGGACATCGACGCATATATCGAGACGCTCAAAAACCTCGGCGAGGAGGACATTCACCTCGTCTGCTACAACTTCATGCCCGTGTTCGACTGGACGAGAACCGAGCTTGCCCGCGTGCGCGAGGACGGCTCAACGGTGCTCGCCTACACGCAGGACGCCGTGGACGCAATTAGACCTGAGGAGATGTTCTCTTCAATCTCTGGCGACATGAACGGCTCGGTCATGCCGGGCTGGGAGCCTGAGCGCATGGCAAAAGTCAAAGAGCTCTTCGCGCTCTACAAGGACATCGATGAGGAAAAGCTTTTTGAGAACCTCAAATACTTCCTCGAGCGCATCATGCCCGTCTGCGACCAGTACGACATCAACATGGCAATCCACCCCGACGACCCGGCGTGGAGCGTCTTCGGTCTTCCGCGCATCATCACGAACCAGAAGAACATCACCCGCATGATGCAGATGGTCGATAACCCGCACAACGGCGTCACCTTCTGCTCGGGAAGCTACGGCACCAACCCCGAGAACAATCTGCCCGAGATGATTCGCTCGCTCAAAGGTCGCATCCACTTCGCCCATGTGCGGAACCTGCGCTTCAACGCGTTCGAGCGACCCGACGGAAGTGCCGTCACCTCATGGACGGGCGAGAAAATCAAGCAGGGAAAGCCCGACTTCGAGGAAGCCTGCCACCTTTCGAGCGACGGCAGCTTCGACATGTACGAGATTGTAAAGGCGCTCTACGACATCGGCTTCACCGGCCCTATCCGCCCCGACCACGGACGCATGATTTGGGGAGAAAAAGCCATGCCCGGCTACGGCCTCTACGACCGCGCGCTCGGCGCCTGCTACATTCAGGGCTTGTGGGAAGCGGTTGAGAAAAGCAGCAAGCGGAAATAAGGAGATTTTGCTATGAAACTGACGATTGAAGGACTTAAAGACAAAGACGCATGGAAAAAGGTGGGCGTTTCAATTCCGACCTATGACGTTGCCGCCGTGCAGAGCGCGACGCGCAGTGCGCCCGTGTGGATTCATTTCGGCGCGGGAAACATCTTCCGCATGTTCATCGGCGGCTTGCAGGACACGCTCCTGAACAAGGGGCTAGCCGACAAGGGCATCATCGCCGTGGAGACCTTCGGCTACGACATCATCGACGAAATCTACGCGCCGCATGACAACCTCGTGCTCGGCGTCACCTTGAAGCCGGACGGCAACGTGGACAAGCGCGTCATCGGCTCGCTCGCCGAGGGCATCAAGTCGATTCCGGGCGACACGGCTGAATGGGCGCGCATGAAGCAGATTTTCGCGTCCCCGAGCTTGCAGATGGTGAGCTTCACGATTACCGAAAAAGGCTACGCGCTCTACGGAAGCGACGGCTCGCTCCTCGCGCCCGCTGCCGCCGACATCGAGGCAGGACCTGCCGCCCCCAAGACCGCGATGGGACAGGTCGCCGCCCTGCTTGCGCACCGCTTTGCAAACGGCGCGACACCGGTTGCCGTCGTGAGCATGGATAACTGCTCGCACAACGGCGAGAAGCTCCGCGCGTCCGTCGTCACGATGGCACAGGAATGGCAGAAAAAAGGCTTTGTGAGCGCAGAATTTGTCGCGTGGCTCTCAGACGAAAGCAAAGTCTCCTTCCCGTGGTCGATGATTGACAAAATCACCCCGCGCCCGAGCGAGGAAATCGGAAAGAAGCTCGAGAACGCAGGCATCGAACAAATGAAGCCCTTCATCTCAAAGCACAAGACCTACATCGCGCCTTTCGTGAACGCCGAGGGGCCGCAATACCTCGTGATTGAAGACCGCTTCCCGAACGGTCGCCCGCCGCTTGAGAAAGCAGGCGTATACCTGACCGACCGCGACACCGTGAACAACGTCGAGCGCATGAAAGTCACCACCTGCCTGAACCCGCTCCACACCTCGCTTGCCGTCTACGGCTGCCTCTTAGGCTACAATCTGATTGCCGACGAGATGAAAGATAAAGACCTTGCCGCATTGGTGCACAAAGTGGGTCCGGTGGAGGGAATGCCAGTCGTCACCGACCCGAAAATCCTCTCGCCAAAAGCATTCGTTGACGAAGTGATTAACGTGCGCCTCCCCAACCCCTTCATGCCCGACACGCCGCAGCGCATCGCCTGCGACACCTCACAGAAAGTGGGCATCCGATTCGGCGAGACGATAAAGAGCTACGTGGAGAAGGACGGCGACGCAAAGAAGCTCACAGCGATTCCGCTTGCAATCGCAGGCTGGCTCCGCTACCTGCTCGGCATCGACGACGAGGGAAAGGCATTCGAGCTTTCGCCCGACCCGATGCTCGACGAGCTTACGGCAAAGCTTTCCGGCATTACGCTCGGTAAGCCTGAGAGCGCAGACGGAAAGCTCACGCCGATTCTCTCGAACGCTAACATCTTCGGAAGCGACCTCTACAAAGCCGGCATCGGCGAGAAGATTGAGGTGATGTTCAAGGAAGAGCTGGCAGGAGTCGGAGCTGTCAGAGCAACATTGCACAAGTATATGAGCTAATTTTTCATAACAGAAAAAGGGCTGCCTCAAACAAGCGCGTTTACACACGTGTTTGCAGGCAGCCCTTTTTTGTGCCCATCAGTTTTATTTTTCTTTTTGCCGCATTTCCTGTAATTTGACCTGCGCGGACGACAATCCCGTAAGCAATGACTTTTCTCCAGAGATGATACGCTTCATCTCGCCGCCAAGAATCGTGTAAAATTCGCTCCAGTCTTCCATAACTGGACGGTACACGCCATTTTCGAGCGCCTTGCAAACGACCTCGTACTGCGGGAATTTTTCAAGCACGTGCGTATCTTTGAGACTCGAATAGCGGCACGGAACACCGCCATAGGCAACCGTCTCTTTTTGCACGTCGGCATCCATGAGGTAGCGGAGCAGCATTGCCGCCTGTTCTTTGTGCCTGCTGTTCTCCGGAATTCCGACCGTCCAAATGCCATAGATGTTCGCATTGTATGCACGAGATGTGCCGTTCACTCTTCCCGTGAGCGCGAGATAATCCATCGATGAATTGCGCGTCGGCGTATACCAGCCCGGCCACCCGATTCCGACCGCCGCAGAGCAATTCGCAACCGCCGCAATCAAATCATCTTTTTGCGCAGCGCGCCCCGTTTTTATCAGTTTAAGATAGAATGAAAGCGCTTCACGGAATTCCGTCGTGTTCACGGTCGGATTGAAATCGGCGTCAACAACCCATCCCCCGAATGAAAGCAAAATCGGCAGAAAATCAACGACGATATTGTTTGGCGTGTCGCCGCGATACATGAATCCGAGGTTATGACGCTTATTCGTAACACGGCAAATCCGAAGAATATCATCGAGCGATTCCATTGACTCCGGCGCATAGCCCGCTTCTTTGATGAGCTGTTTGTTATAGAGAAGAACCGTCACATTTCCGTAATACGGCGCAAGATAGAGCGCACCGTTCTGATAGCAAATGCTTTTTGTCGCGGGAATAATGTCATCATCGAGCTCATAGTCCAACTCACTCAGATTCGCAAGCACGTTCTCTGCGGTGTACTCCGCCATCCATGAGCCATCGACCATACAAAAATCATACACGCCCACATCACGCTTTGCATCAGCAAGCACCGCCTCACGCAAACCAGACTCAGAAAACTCCTCAACGACACAGGTGATGCCGAAGTCCGTCTGAAAACGCGGGATTGAATGCTTTATGACATCGGCATACGTACCCTGACGAAGCGCGAGCGTCAGATAGTGCCCCTCAACGGGCATATCAGTGACAACGTGCACGGAATAAAAGACGATAAATCCAATCAGCGTTGCGAGCACGAGAAAACTCAGCGCAATCAGTTTGAGCGTTGTTTTTTTCATAGACACCTCTCGTTTAGCCGCTGATTAGCGAAAATTCTCTTCATCGTATCGCTGCATTTGTTTGTGCACGTCGGCCATGCAGGCTTCGATTTTTCGGAGCGGAATCGAGCAAAAGATGTCGACAAGAGCCGGGTCAAGCTGCGTGCCCGCTGCAAGCTTAAGCTCAGAAATCGCCTCTTCATACGTGAGCGATGCCTTATAAGAACGCTCCATCGTGACCGCCGAATACGTGTCGGCGACCGCGATAATCCGAGAAGCAAGCGGGATTTCGTCTTTCTCAAGATGATAGTAGCCACTTCCGTCAACGCGCTCGTGATGGTATTTTATCCAGCGGAGAATCGGCGAAGACATGGCAACCGGATGCAGAATCTTAACGCCGATGCCCGGATGACGGCGCATGAATTCCCACTCGTCTTTTTCGAGTTTTCCTGCTTTTTGGATAATGCTTCGCGGCACACCGAGCTTTCCGACATCAAGCAGCAGCGACGCATATTCAAGATTGTACGGATTGATAGCAATCCGCTGATGCAGGGGAAGGTGCGCGTACATGAGCATCGTGAGCTTTTGCACATGGAGCGAGTGCCCGTCAAGATTAGGGTCGCCCGCCTCAAGCACGCCGACAATCGCTTTGAGCAATTCAATGGATGTTCGCTCAATGCCATGAAGGTACGCAAAAAACCACAGGAAACCGATGATGATGAAGGCCTCGATTACAAGCAGCGGAATGCCGTATATCGCACACAGGTCTTCGTTCTGATACAAAAGAATAAAGAGCGCGCCCACAACGACAAGAAAGAGAAGCACAAGCACCACTGAAAAAACGCGCGGGACGGTAGGCTGCATGAGCACGTTCTGCCGAATGAACACCTTAAAGACAAACGCGCCGATAACCGCGAGATGCAGCAAAAAACCAATGACAAGCAAGTTCTCCATGATGATGATATACATTACGCGCCCCCCTGCGATTCCTCTGTTTCGTCACTAAAAAAGATCCGATTCTTTCCCGCACGCTTTGAGCGATACAAGGCTTCGTCAGCACGTCGGTACGCGCCATCAAAATCGGTATCGCTGGGAATAATCTCAGTCGCGCCGAATGATGCCTGAATTCCGTTGAGACCAGTAATCTCCGCCTCGTTGAGCGACGCGAGCATTGCCGCCAATGCCGTCCGAACCTCTGCCCTTCCCGACGCGCCCTGAATAAAGACAATGAATTCGTCGCCACCGAGCCGCCCTGCAAAACTCAGTTTTTCTTTGAGGACTTTTTCGGAAAGCGCCCAAATGTCACAATTTGCAATGCCGATTGACTCAAGGAGCGTGCGACCAGCAATTTGAATAACCTTGTCGCCCATCTGATGACCGTACGTGTCGTTTACCTGTTTGAAACCGTCCAAATCAAGCAGGCAGACCGCAAGATAGTCTTCTTTTGACTGACGAATGATTTCTTCGGCGAGCGCAAAGAATTTTCCGCGATTAAACAACGACGTGAGCGCGTCAAAACTCGATTTTATCTCAAGCTCCCGCTGGATATGCAAATCCCGCTGATAGAGAACGAACTGCTGCACGCGGGTGCGCTGGTACATATAGTGCAAGCCGAGCGCGAGCGTAAGGACAATCAGGCCATTGTACATGTCATGATACGCAATCGAGAATGTCTTGTAGATGAACGATGATGCAAGAAACGTCGCGAAGAACAGCAGAAACGTCACCACGATGCGGTACATCATGTCGATAAACGAAAGCGCGCTCAGAATCAACAGGACGAGGTACATCGTCGCGGGCATGTACGGCTGCAACACCGATGCAATGATTCCATATGAGAGAAGAATGATAATCGTCAGATAAACGAACGCAGTGCTGTTTCGATTCGCGAACTGAGGAAACAGAAAGAGCAACATGTCGAGCAAAAATGCAATCGCGACATACGAAACATAAAACGGGATTCGCATCTGCGAGAGACCAAACAAATTGAGCGTCGAGAAAATCAAGTAAAGCACATTGACGAACAAAAACCATGAAATCATGATGAAGATGTGCTTGCGATTCGTCATGGTAATCAGCTCAGAACACTCGAGGTATGTTTCTTTGTCATATCCATAGTAATTGAAGCTATTTTCCGGCAAAGCATCCTCCATAGTAAATGATGGCTGCACACACTCAGCACTTTCATTTTAAACATACACTGTGAAAAAAGCAAAACAATTCTGAAAATATTTCAATATTTCTCAGCGATTTCGGCAGTAGCGTGATATACTAAAAAAAACTTTTTATCAAACCAGCACGAGGACGAACCATGAGCAATAGACCACAGACACAGGCAGACCGAAGACGATTTTTGATTGCATACTTGCTTGCAGAACGCCCCGAATGGAAAGACACGCCCATTCCCGAGCGCGAAGATGAACAACGAACGCTCCTTCGCTCGCTCATGAACGTACGGAATCCGCTTCCTGCAAGCGAAGAATTCCTGCGCATTCAAGACGAGTATTTGCGCGAAGTGAACAAAAGCCACGGCATCACCGACATTGCTGACTTGCCTCGCATAGGCGACGGCCTGTACCTGTGGCGCGGAGACATCACGACGCTCCGCGTAGGGGCAATCGTCAACGCGGCGAACAGCGGCATGACGGGCTGCTGGCAACCATGCCATGCCTGCATCGACAACTGCATCCACACATTCGCCGGAATCCAGCTTCGCAGCGTCTGCGCACAGATTATGCAAAAACAGGGGCATGAAGAGCCAACCGGAGACGCAAAAATCACGCCCGCGTTCAATCTCCCCTGCGACTATGTTCTGCATACAGTCGGCCCGATTATCAGCGGCCCGCTCACGCAATCTGACTGCGATCTGCTCAGCTCCTGCTACAAGAGCTGCCTCGACCGTGCAGCGGAAAACGGTGTTGAGAGCGTTGCATTCTGCTGTATCTCAACGGGCGTGTTCCGATTCCCCGCGGACAGAGCGGCAGAAATCGCCGTCGCCACCGTCAAGGAATGGAGACGCGCGCACAAGAGCACCATCAAAGTGGTGTTCAATGTGTTCAGCGAAAAAGATGAGTCGATTTACAAGCGCGTTTTGGGAATCGTGGACTAGTTACCAGACCACGCACGCAATTTTTGCAGCAATTCCTCTCCGTACACATTCGTGAATACGTCCATGACACCGCTCGTTGCCGCCTGAAACGCCTTTAGGTCAGGCGTGGTGATTGTCATGCCCGCTTCTTTGAGTTTTGTGACGTATGAGTCTGTCTGCTCCTTGACGAGCTGACGGTCAAGATTCTGAGCCTGTAGCGCAGCATCGAGAATGATTTTTTGGTCGCTCGCAGAAAGCACATCCCACAAATCCTTGCGGATAACGAGCGGCATCGCGTCGTAGCTGTGGTTTGTAATCGCGAGGAATTTTTGCTCTTCATACAGCTTGTTGTTGTAAATAATCGGAATCGGGTTTTCCTGAGAATCAAACAAGCCGTCGCGCAGTGCCTGTTTGAGCTCCGTGAACGAGTACGGCTTTGGAATCGCGCCCAAAGCGGACATCGTTTCCATGACAATCTGATTCGGTGGCGTGCGAATATTGAGCCCTTTCATGTCCTCAACTGATTTTACGCTTTTGTTCGTGGTGGTCACACAGCGGAACCCGTTGTCATAGTGCGAGAGAACAACAATACCGAATTCCTCAAGCGTTTTGTTCACTTCCGCAACAATATCGCTTTCCATAAAACGCCATGCTTCATCGAAATTTGAGAACAGGAACGGCATCGCAGAGATTCCGAGCTTTGTCGCATAGATTGCGAAATTGCCCGCACTTGAAACGGTCATATCAACCTTCCCGTTGATGACACCCTCAATCAATGCGCCGTCGCCACCAAGCTCACCGTTCGGATAGATGACGATTTTGATTCGTCCGTTAGAATTCTTTTCGACCTCTTCTTTGAAAAGAGCAGACGCCACACCACGCGGATCTTCCATGTTTGTCGAAAATCCCAAAGAAATCGTCACATTTGAGGTGACTTCCTCATCGACCTTTTTTGCCGAGTCTTGCATCACATTCTTTTTATTGCACGACGCAAAAAGAAGAGCGAACAATGAGAACGCACACAGCGCTGCTTTTGTCTTATTCATAGACTGATTCTCCCGCATTTTTCATGCTTGTATTGTAGATTGCAAAATTATTTTTTCCATTGTTTTTCACATGATAGAGCGCAATGTCGGCGCGCTTGAACAAATCCCTGTATGAGCCCGCCTGCTCCGGGAAGAGCGAAATGCCAATACTCGGCGTGACTTGGACAGTCTCTTCGCCGTTTGAGTAGTATTCAGCGAGGATGTCTTTGAGCGTGTTCGCTTTTTCTTCAACGATTGATAGCGCATGGGGAACGCTGTTTTTGAGGCAGAGGAACACACAGAACTCGTCGCCACCAATACGACCGATGAAATCTTTTTCTGAGAAAACGAGCGAGAGTTTTGTCGCCGTGTCGCAGATTGCCTGATCGCCGAACGAATGACCCAGCTTGTCGTTAACGTGTTTGAAATTATCCAAGTCGATGATGTAGAACGCACCGAACGTTGTATCGGCATTGCCCGTGATGAATTTAGTAACGTTCTTTTCCATAGAGATTTTGTTGAGCAAGCCGGAAAGCAAATCGGTCTCCGCCATCGTCTTTAACTCTTGCTCGTGCACGACCTGCGCGTTCACGTTGACCACATTACCGATGAATTTAATCGGCTTGTTCTCTTTGTCGAGAATAATCGTGCCCGAAAGCCGGTACCATACATATTCGCCGTTTCGAGAAAGCAGTCGAAGCTCCGAAGAATAGCTCGTCTCACCAGTGTTGATGAAGTCACGCAACTTTTTAAGCAGCCCTTTTTCGTCCGCGTGGATTCGCTCGTCGATTTTTTTGAAGTCGGAAAGCGGCACCTGTTTGATGTTCTCGCCGAACACAAAATCAGAATTGCCCGTGAACTCAATGACGCCTTTCTCAAAATCGTACTCAAAGATGAGCGTCTGACTATTCTCGCTGTTAATTGCGTAACGGGAATTGTCTTTTTCGACCCGTGCGCTGTGAAGAATCAGACTCGTAATAAAAACGGTGATGACAGCAAACACGAGCATCATCACGATGATGAGGATGATGGTAATCCGCGTGATTTTGTGCTGCTGAGAGAGAATGTAATCCGACGTGACGACAGAAAACACGTACCAGTCATTGAGACCGACCGGCGTATATACGACGATTCGGTTCTCGCCGTTGATTGAATAGTCAGCGATTCCCGTGCGGTTCGACTGCAAATCAGAATAGATGGCACTCAACTGCGAAACCGACAGAGCCTTGTTCGTCTCAAAGAACGTGAACCAGTTTTCTGCAAAGCAGAGTCTGTTCGGGCTTTTACTCCCGATGAGGATAGTTCCCTCTTTGTCGATGATGAACGAGTAGCCCTTGCCGCCGAACGTATCAACAGAAAAGATGTTGTCGAGGATTGAGTACGCGAACGTGCCCGTAATGACTCCGACAACCTTTTCGTTTTGAAAGATAGGCACGGCAAGCGTGAGCACTTTTTCGCCATCCTCATCAGTGGAAATCGTCGATGAGATTTGCGCCTGCCCTTTTATTGCCTTTTTAAAATAGTCCTTCATGAGGATATTACCGGAGGATTGCCCGTCGTAGTTGACCGTCATGCCGCTCGCATTGGCAACGGCAATCCGTTTGAATTCACCCACGCCCTTTGTTTCCATAATAGTGCGCTTGACGGCATTGTAGTCGTCCATATCGACATTCTCAAAATAACGTGCCTGCGACTCAAGCATGAACAGCTGGTCATTCAATTTGACCTGAAACGTTCCTGCATACAAAAAAGCTGTTTCTTTCAAGAAATTCGTTGAACTCTCGGAAACCGTTCCGTTGACTGCCCGCCCGAACGTAAAAAACGAGACGATGACAACAAGAATGAGAAACGCTACAAATGAGATACGAAACGTAAGCCGTCGTGATTCGGAAAAAGTCATATAATCTGCCCGGTGAATCCCTTACTGTATACACATTCTACCACAGGTTCTCAAAATAAGAAATGAAATAAGAAATGAAATTCAAAAAAAGTTTGACTTCTCGCAATAATGGCGTACACTAAAAAGAAAATGATTTAGTTCTTTGGAACTCTTTTTCATAAATCAAGGAGGTATTCATTTATGAAAAAAATTATCGCATCTCTGGTTGCGCTTGCTGTGGTAGCCGGAACATTTATGGCTTGTAACGAAAAGTCAGGCACAAAAACACTCAACAAAGACAAACCATTAGTGTTTTTTAACCGACAGCCTTCAGACCCACAGTCAGGCGAAATCGACATGGCTTCAATGAACTGGAACGACAAAACCTACTATGTCGGCTTTGACGCAGCGGGCGGCGGCGCAGTTCAGGGCAAATTGATTACTGACTTCCTTGCAAGTGCAGATCCAGCTGTCATCGACCGCAACGGCGACGGTGTTATCGGCTATGTTCTCTGTATCGGCGATGTCGGACACAACGACTCAAAAGCCCGCACTGAGGGAATCCGAAAGGCACTCGGCACATGGGACGGTTCAACTGATCCAGGAAAGGTTGCAGAAGGAACAGTCACTGTTGGTGGCAAAGAATTCAAAGTCGTTGAGCTTGAAGGCAAAGCAATGACAGGAACTGACGGTTCAACATGGAACGCAAACGCAGCAACCGAAGCAATGGGCGGCTGGGCTACAAAGTTCGGCACGGCGATTGATATGGTCGTCTCAAACAACGACGGCATGGCAATGGGCTGTTTGCAGGCTTCAAACTATCCGGCTGGCGTTCCCATCTTCGGTTATGACGCAAACGCAGACGCAATCGAAGCTATCGGAGCTGGCAAACTCACGGGAACTGTCTCACAGAACGTTGACGCTCAGGCAACGGCGACCTTGCAGGTTCTCCGAAATCTTCTCGACGGACTCACGGGCGAAGATGTCGTTACAAGCGGAATCACAATGCCCGACCAGTACGGCAACCAGATTTCTGCCGCAGTCGACTATGTTCCGTCAACAAAAGCACTCCTCGCTCAGAACACAGGCGTAAACAGCACAAACTGGCAGCTCTACACCGCGGGAACACGCGACAAAGGCATTAAACAGTCAACAGCTCCCGAAAAAAAGGTTCTTCTCACGATTTACAACTCAGCTGACAACTTCCTTTCTTCATCATACTTGCCGGCTCTCAACTACTATGCTCCGCTCCTCGGTCTCAAACTCACGGTCGTTCAGGGTGACGGTCAGAATGAATCAAGCTGTCTCGACAAGTTCACGAACCTCGGCAACTACGATGCGTTCGCAATCAACATGGTAAAAACAAATTCTGGACGAGATTATACGGATAAACTCAAGTATTAATCTAAAATAACCAGTGCCCCACAAATCTTGTGGGGCTTTTTTCTATAAGGAAGTTTATGAGCGAACTTGTTCTACAAATTAAAAACCTGTCAAAATCGTTCGGCAAAAATAAGGTTCTTGACGGAATCAATCTGACGGTCGGCGAAGGCTCGGTTTTGGGGCTGATGGGTGAAAATGGTGCGGGAAAGTCCACCATGATGAAATGTCTGTTCGGCATTTATGCCAAAGACGAAGGGCAGTTCCTTTTATGCGGAAAGCCCATTGATTTTAAGAATCCGAAAGAAGCGCTTGAAAGCGGCGTTGCGATGGTTCATCAAGAATTGAATCAGTGTCTTGACCGTTCCGTTTGCGACAATCTCTTTCTCGGTCGCTACCCGAAGAAATTCGGCGTGATTGACGAAGCAAAAATGCTCAAAGACAGCATCAATTTGTTTGCTTCCCTCAATATGAATGTAAATCCGCGCACAATCATGCGCACCATGTCGGTTTCTCAACGGCAGATGGTTGAAATCGCGAAGGCTGTCTCGTACGACGCGAAAATCATCGTTCTTGACGAACCGACCTCTTCTCTCACCGAAAATGAAGTTCAGAAACTCTTCTCTATCGTCAATGATTTAAAGAAAAAGGGAGTTTCATTTGTCTATATCTCGCACAAAATGGACGAAATCTTCCAAGTGTGCGACGAAGTTGCCGTTCTCCGCGACGGTAAAATGATTATGCAAAAGCCGTCAAAGGAAACGGAGATGGGCGAGCTTATCACGGCTATGGTCGGTCGCTCGCTCGACAAACGCTTCCCCGATGTTGACAATACGCCGGGCGATTTCTGCCTTGAAGTCAACAATCTTTCCACAAAATACGAGCCGCATCTTGAAAACATTTCGTTCAAGGTCAAAAAAGGCGAGATTTTTGGTCTCTACGGGCTTGTCGGCGCGGGTCGCTCGGAATTGCTTGAGTCTCTCTTCGGCGTGCGTACCATCTCAACGGGAACGATTTCCTACGCGGGCAAAAAACTGCACTTTGCGAACAGCAAGGACGCAATGGAGCACGGTTTCGCACTCGTCACTGAGGAACGAAAACTCAACGGTATGTTCGGCAAGGACACGATTAAATTCAACACGGTCATCACGAACCTCGAAAGCTACAAAACGGGCGGAATTCTTTCCGAGCGAAAAATGGCGGAGGCAGCAGACCGCGAAATCAAGCAGATGCACACAAAATGCGTTTCTTCCGAAGAGCTTATCACTTCCCTTTCGGGCGGAAACCAGCAGAAAGTCATCATCGGAAAATGGATGGAGCGAAGTCCCGAAGTTTTCTTGCTTGACGAGCCAACGCGCGGTATCGATGTCGGCGCAAAATACGAAATCTACCAGCTGATTATCCGCATGGCAAAAGAAGGAAAGACAATCATCGTCGTTTCGAGCGAAATGCCTGAAATTCTGGGCATCACGAATCGAATCGCCGTCATGTCGAACCACCGCCTTGCCGGAATCGTAGACACCAAAACAACCGACCAAGAAGCATTGCTGAAACTCTCGGCTATGTATCTGTAAAAAGGAGAACCTATGGAAGACAAAGAACTCAATGAATATTCTGAGCGACTGAATGAACTCCGCAAAGACGGCGTGAATCTGATTTCTGCGCTCAAACAGGAAAATGCCGCCACCAAGCGAAACCGCCTTCTTTCCGTTGAAGAGCGCGAAAAGCTCATTTCGGCGAACAACGCCAAAATCGAGACGGCAAAAGGCGTCGCCGCACAGAACAAGGCCGAAATCGCCGAACTCGTCAAAAAAGCGGTGAGCCGCAACAACGAGCTTTCAAAGCCCGAAATTGAGCGCGTGAACACCGAGCAAAACGAAGTCATCGCGCGCCTCAAAACCGAATATGCGGCAAATATCGCAAAAATCGAAGAAAACACGCTCGCGCGCAAAAAGGAAATCGTCGCTTCGTATGCGGGCAAAACGAGCCAAAAAGACAACGAAGACTGCAAAGAAGACTTGCGCGTTGCCGAATACGAGCACAAATCTGCCCTCTTCGACGCAAAAAACAAATTCACTTCTGCGGTGGATGCGGCAAAAGCCGTCAAAAACCAAGCCTATGTCGATTTCGTTCAGAAAAACCGTGCGCTCCGCAATGGTCAGACGAACTTCAAAGAAGACTGCACGCTTGCCGTTCAGAACTACATCAACAAGTTCAAGATGTCGAAATTCTTGCTCGACAACGGCTTGTATCTTGCGATTATCGTCTTCTTCATCGTGTGTATCATTCTCGCGCCGATTTCTGGCAACGGCAATTTGCTCACGCTCCCGAACATTTTCACGATTTTGGAGCAATCATCAGTGCGTATGTTCTACGCGCTCGGCGTTGCAGGCTTAATCTTGCTCGCGGGCACGGATTTGAGCGTCGGTCGAATGGTCGCGCTCGGTGCTGTCATCACGGGTCTTATTTTGCACCCGGGTCAGAACATCGTCACATTCTTCGGCATGGGACCGTGGGATTTCACCGCGCTTCCGACATTCGTTCGCCTTATCATGGCATTGGGGCTTTCAATTATTCTTTGTGTGGTCTTCTCTGCATTCGCGGGCGTGTTCAGCGCAAAGCTTAAAATCCACCCGTTCATCTCAACGCTTGCAACCCAGTTGATTATCTACGGCTTGCTCTTCTTCGGAACGAGCGGCACACCAGTCGGCTCAATCGACGGCGGAATCAAAGACATGCTCGGCGGTCGCTGGATTTTGGGCACATTGGGCGGTGAACTCATTACCTTCCCAAAACTGATTATTCCTGCGGTCATCGCAATCGTGGCGGCATGGTTCATCTGGAACAAAACCACCTTCGGAAAGAACATGTACGCGGTCGGTGGCAATGCCGAGGCTGCGAGCGTTTCGGGAATCAGCGTGTTCTGGGTAACAATGGGCGTGTTCATCATGGCGGGCGTGTTCTACGGCTGTGGCGCATTCTTGGAAGCATTCAAGGCAAACGCAAGCGCGGGAACAGGTCAGGGCTACGAGCTTGACGCAATCGCGGCCTGTGTCGTCGGTGGCATCTCATTCAACGGCGGTATCGGCAAAATCGGCGGTGCGGTCATCGGTGTCATCATCTTCACGAGTCTTACCTACTGTCTCACCTTCTTAGGAATCGACACCAACTTGCAGTTCGTCTTCAAAGGTTTGATTATCATCGCGGCGGTCGCACTCGACAGCGTGAAGTATCTCAAACGAAAGTAATGCATTCAGATTGCATTTTTCCCCGCTTCGGCGGGGATTTTTTTTCAAATTCTTTCATTTCAGTCTAGACACAAATCTCAAACTCTGATATAGTCTTATTCAACATCAGCACTGTCTGCGGGGTTAGCTCAGTTGGTTAGAGCATCACGTTGACATCGTGGGGGTCAGTAGTTCGAGTCTACTATTCCGCATAGAGTGCTGATGTTTTTTTATTTTTGGGGCGAATTGCACTGTCTACGGGTGTTCCGCAACTCGCTCACGCTCGGTCGATTCTCGACCGCCTTCGGCGTTGCTCCATACCCGTGCCGCATTTTTTGTTCAAAACAATTTTTTCTCTTCATTCCATTTTTCTAATTTTTCTTCTATTTCGGAACGCTCTTTTTCATATTCAGCGATTTCACGGTTCAATTTTTCTTCTTTTTCAAAATCAGTCGTTGTGATTTTCTCGCGCCGGGCTTCTTCAAGCAAAGATTCTAGCTCCGTGCGCCGCTTTTTCATATCGGTGATTTCTTTTGGCGGGCGACCGCCCTTCTTGCCGTTCTCCTTGCTTGCCCGGGCTTTCGCATTGCTCGTGGACTTTCCGTTATAAGAATAAAGAGAGCCAATCCAAAAACGAAGGCTTTTCAGATTCTGCGCCATTTCAAATTCGATGGTCTCCAAGTGACGGCTTTCTTCCGCCCACTCGGATTCTGAAATTTCGGAGCTGTTTTTTGTTTTCGCAAGCTGATTGATGATTGAAATCTGACTCTGCAAGTCTTCAAGCGCGGAAAGTGCTTTGTAAATTTGCTCGGTTTTCTTCGACATGCTTTTATTGTAACCCAAGACTTTCGGTTTTTGCAAGAAAATCTTTTTGCGTTCTTAAGGATTGTCGTTTATAATTAAGGCAAGAATTTTTTAAGAGGTACACTATGGCACAATTCTTCAAATGCAAAAAATGCGGAAAAATCATCGAAATCGTCAACAAAGGCTGCCCTGTGGTGGTCTGCTGCGGCGATGAAATGACCGAACTCAAAGCAAACACCACCGACGGCGCGAGTGAAAAACATGTTCCCGTCATCGAAGCAAGCGGAAACACCGTTACCGTCAAAGTAGGCTCTGCCGTTCACCCGATGGAAGCCGATCACTACATTCAGTGGATTGAAATCGAAACCGACAAAGGCATCCAGCGAAAATACTTAAACCCGGGCGAAGAGCCAAAAGCCGTTTTCGCACTCGCAGACGAAAAACTCCTCGCCGCGTACGAGTATTGCAACAAGCACGGGCTGTGGAAGGCTGACGCGTAATCGTTTAAAGCCAGTACGACATCAGGGCAAAACGCAAGCCCTGATGTCGCGCGGAGTTTATAACTCTTCCGTAATGTCCACTTCCTCAGCAAAGCGCAGATAATACAGCACACAGCGGATTTCGCTTTCGGCGCAGGCGAGCATTTGGCTCACGGCTTTGCGGTAACAGGCGAGTTGAGCATAATAAATTTCTGGCTCAATTTTTTGGTTCGTTTTGTAATCGACTATGGTGAATTTGTATTTTGAATCGTCCGCATTCTGATACACCAAGTCAATCTGACCGTTTACAATCAGCTCGTCGGCGTAAGTCTCGCTCATCTCTTCACTTTCTGCCGCAACGAAAGATTTTTCTACCACGCTTCGGAACGAGTATTCGCTCTTTTTCCACGGAGAAGCGAAGGCTTCTTTGTAAAGCGCAGAATCGTCAAATCGGCGTGCCATGTCAGCACACAATTCGCGGATTTTGGCGATTTTCTTTTCGCGGTTTGTCTCGCCCGCCCATTTTTCCATTCCCACGCCCGAAATGAATTTTTCGTTCATGCCAATCCACTCGCGCCCGCTGATTTTCGGCTCTGCGCCCAGCACCTTCCCTTCCATGTACGCGTGGGCAATCGTTCCAAAATTCGTGAAATTGAACAGAGGAGCAATTTCATTATCACTTTCCCCGCCCTCATCTTCCAAATCAAGCACTTCCCCACTCGGCACAGTGCTCGCGACAATCTTGTTAATCAGCTCATACTCGAAATTAGCAGGCGACTTCCCCTCTTCATTTTCCCCTTCGCAGCATAGCTGCTCGGAGACTCGCTCAAAACCTGTCTCACAGGTTTTGCCGGCAAGCCGTCGCTCCCTATTTCCATTTTCCACTTTCAATTTACTCGGTGAAACATACACCTTCGGCGAAAGCGTTTCGCGCTCGACTTCGACCGTCTCCGAATCGGAAAGCTGCGCGATGAAGCTGGATTTCTCGAGCGTTTTTTCGTCCTCTTTCGCGACGGGCTTGAAGGAATCCTTGTCGTTCACGAAATTGAAGGCGGGATTTTTTACCGTCGTTCCGCCGTTTTCATCTGCTGCGACTCCTTCAAACAGAATCGGGAGCAAAAGTTGGTAGATGTTCTTGGGGGCGGCAGTTTCAGCAAGCTCGTCTTTTTTGAACTCGCCGTTTTCGCTTCCAATAATATAGAGTTTTTCTTCGGCGCGCGTAAAGGCAACATACGCAAGGCGGCGCAATTCCGCGCTTTCCTGCCGCTCGTTTTGCTCCTGTGTTAGCGCAAAAAAATAATTTTTATCGTATTTTTCTGATTCCGCTTTTGAAATCTTTAAAGCGGCTTTCTGATAATCTTGCCAAGCAGGAGTTTTTAGTAAAAATCCAAATTCAGTTGCATATCCGATTTTTGCAGGCGGCGGATTACTTTTTCCCGAAACCGCGCACACGAACACGACTTTGAATTCCAAGCCCTTGCTTTTGTGCACCGTGAGAATCTGCACCGCGTCCTCGGCATCCATAATCACATCGAGACCGTCGAGTTTTTGGTCAGCGTCCTCATAGCTTTTCACCATGTCGATGAAACTCGCAAGACTCTGCGTTTTGTCCTCGGCAAGCCGCGCCATCTCAAACAAAATGTCGTAGAACGAAGCGTAGAGCGAGACCGTCTTGTTCCACAGTGTCTCGTAGCGGTAGCCAAGCTCATACCAAATGTAAGAAATCGTTTTTGTGAGTTTTTCGGTTTTGAGCCGCACATTGATGTCGTCGTAGATTGCTTTGAGATTCATGATTTTCGCCGTCAGGTCGGAATCGTCTGAAATCGCGGCGAGCATTTTTTCGTCAAAAGGGGATTTGTACGGGCTTTCCGTATTCACGAGAATTTTTTCAAGCTCGGCAAAGGTGAGCGAGCAGAACGGAGAGCGGAGCACTTTCGCGTAGGCATTTTTGTCCTCGGGGTACACGCAGAGTTTCAAGAGAGAGATGATGTCGTTAATCGGTCCGTCGGAGAAAAATCCCTTGTAGACTTCGGTTGAATAGGGAATTCCCGCGCCAAGAAGCACATTTTCGTAGGCGGCGGTGGGCGTTGCCGTGCGGAAGAGGAGCGCAATGTCGCGGTAGTGGTATTTTTGATTTCCGCCTTTGTCCGTTTCTTCGAGCAGTTTTTTGATTTCACTGGCGACAAAACTTGCCTCGCACTCGTAGACTTTTCGGTCAGCTTCAGGATTTTCGCTTTCGGCGCGGGCATTTTCTTCGCGTGGAAGCGGAATCTGATTTTCAGCCTCTTCGTCTTTTTTGGGATAGAGGGCGAGCGTGATTTTCTTTTCGGAGAAGTCGCAGTCTTTTAATTTGAACTCAGGCACTTCGACCCGCTTGTAATCCGCTTCAAAATCGGGGATTCCCTCGGCTTCTGTTAGACCGCTTTCGTCCGTGTGCGATGAGAATTTTTCTTTGGTCATGAAAAGTGCCGGGAGCGCGTCGTTCACTTTTTCGCCGTTCGGGTAATCGTAGCCGCCAAAAATCGTATTGAAACCGCGAATCAGCTCTGGCTCGGAGCGGTAATTCGTTTTGAGCTGAATTTCATTCTGAATCGAAGAAGAAAGATTTCGGAACACGGAGACATCAGCCCCACGGAATCGGTAAATGCTCTGCTTGTCATCACCGACGAAGAACAACTTATGCGTGTCGAGCCGTTCCAAAAGGTCAGAATCCGAAAGCTTTGGGATACTGTAGTTTCCATTTTCGTCATATTTTTCGTGCGCGTCAGAAAGAATCAAAAGCACATCGCACTGAAGCTGATTGTCGTCCTGAAATTCGTCAATCATAATCGCGTCGAATTTCTGCTGCTCAATGTGGCGGATTTCCTCATGCTCGCGGAGCGAAGCAAAGGCAAGTTCGCTCACATCGCCGAACGAAAGCAAGCCCGAACTGCGCTTGGTGCGAATCACTTCGTTCTGAAAAAGCGCGAGATGAGCGAAAATCTTTTTGATGAGCGCAAAGCCCGCGATTGAATTGGCGAGCAAATAGAGCCGTTCGAGGAGCGGAAGCAGATTTTTTTTCGTCTGCTTGTAATTCGCATCCCCCACCCGTGAAAAATTCGTGCCGCAATATCCCGAGACATCCTTGCAATACGAAGAAAAATTGTTTTTGAGGAAAGAATCGGCATTCTCGCCATTTTCAAAAATTTCCGCCGTCATGCGTGGAGCATCAGGATTTCCGATTTCTTCGATATAATTGTAAAGATTCAGAAGCGTGGGACTTGCCTTCGGATTTCGCGGAAGCAGAATAAACGAGCCGATTTCGTCCGCAATCTGCGCCGTGACTTTCTCATATTCGGAAAGAATCGCGTTTTTCTGTTTTTGAAGGCTCTCCGCAAAATCAATCGGCGTGAGAATCGTTGAGAATTTCAGAATCGAAGAAGCGAACAAGTCGGAAGCGACATTCTGAATCTCAAAAACCTGCGCGATTTCCTTGATTTCCGCGCTCTCAAGATGCTCAAGCACATATTTCGTCGCCTTGTAGTTCACCAAGTTCGTGATTTTTTCGTCATCAAGCGAAAAATTCGGGTTGATTCCGTAATACCGCGCCCCCTTTTTCGCGATTTCAGAAAAATAGCTGTCCAAAGTCTGAATGTGCGTTTTGTCGAACGACTCGATTGCCGTTTTTGCCCGCGCCTTGATTTCTGCCAAGTGCGGAAGATTCGCCGACAAGTCCGCCTTTCCTTTTACATCCTTCCCGTGGAGATGGGAGCGCAAGCCGTTGAAGATTCGTTCCTTCATTTCGTTCGCGGCTTTTTTGGTAAAAGTGAGCGTAAGAATCTTCTCACAGGGAACATTTTTCGCCTCGACAAGATACGCATAGCGCGAAGCCAGCACGGTAGTCTTGCCGCTCCCCGCCCCCGCCGAGACCACGACATTGCGCGTCTCCTTGACCGCAGAAAGCTGCTCGTCATTCAGATTCGCCGAAAGCTGGCGCAGAGACTCGTTATCAAGCTCAAAAGAATCGCGTTTGTGTTCTATCATCTAAAATTTCCCCTGTACTGGGATTAGGATATATTTTATTCCTCTTCATCGTCAATTATTTCTTCAAAATCATAACAATCTGAGGCATCGGTTAATCGTTTCTCATAACTTTCTTTGTCAATTTGTTTCCAGTCGGGATGGTCAAGATACATATGTTCCAACCGCCATCGATGCTTGCACTCTTTGCCAGTGAATTCTTTACAGAGAGAACATTTTTTTAGTTGAGGCACGATTATTTCTGGATTTTTCTCCAATGCTTCCAACTCCTCTTTTAGTCGTTCAGCAAAATCATCCTCACCGTCATCACCACTCAAAAGCCACTCAACTCTTCGTGAATAAGTCTGTGCGATTTTCAAATATTTAATCGCATTTTGAAATTCCAAAAGAGTCTCTGGAGACCATTTGTTTTTTCCCCATTTTATTTCTCTTGAAATTGTTGCAATGGGGTCATCAAATTTATAACAAAAATAATCTAAACTTCCACCGCTCATAAGACCTCCGAATTAGTATTCTTTAAATCTTCTAGTCTATTAGTTTTGAATATTCATCACCGAATCGCTCTTTAGCTTTCTCAACAATGATGTTTTTATCATTACAACCCGCAGATAGTCCTTCAATGAGATATTCAATGTCGTTTGCTTTTTCCATAAGATGATTCATTTTGACTGACCTCCAGTTTAATTCTAAACCTAGTGTCAAAAAAAATCATTAAGTTAGAAGTTTAAAAAGGCTTTTCGTTGAATAAGGTTGCCCATTACGGATTTGCATTGCTTTTCGTTTTGTTTCTGTCATTCTGCAATCTTCCTTTCCGCACTATTATACCTTTAAAAACACAAAATTTACAGAGGTACAAAATGACATACGGTTATATCCGCGTTTCGAGCGACAAGCAGACGGTGGAAAACCAGAGATTTGAAATCAACAAATTCTGCGTGAAAGAACGACTTCGCATTGACGGTTGGATTGAAGAGACCATCAGCGGAACAAAAAATTACGACAAGCGCAAGCTCGGCGAACTGCTGAATGTGGTGCAGAAAGATGATTTGATTATCTGTGCGGAACCTTCAAGGCTGGGGCGCAATCTTTTTATGATTATGGAAATCCTGCACATCTGCATGAACAAGGAATGCAAGGTGTGGACGATAAAAGACAACTATCGGCTCGGCGATGACATTCAGAGCAAAGTGCTTGCGTTTGCATTCGGGCTGAGCGCAGAGATTGAGCGGAATCTTATCAGTCAGCGGACAAAGGAGGCGTTGGCTCGCAAAGTAAATGAAGGCATTGTTTTGGGCAGACCGAAAGGAAGAAGAACATCTCCTGCGAAGCACAAGTTGTATCAGAAAGATGAAATCATTTGCGAACTGCTCATTTTCGGAATCTCCCAACGGAAAATTGCAAAAATCCTTCATGTGGACAGAAACACGCTCGCGCGATTTATGCAGGGAAGCAAAACAATCAGCAAGTACAAAAAACTGAGTGATAAAAAATGAGCGATTTTGTTAGGCAGGAAAGTTATCCGTGCGCATTTACAAGCAATGAAAGCTGGGTGATTCTCAGCCCGATTGAGCAGAGTATAAAGCGCAAGATTGAAGCCGTTGGCGTTCCGCTCAAAGACTGGGACATTAGCATAAACTATGGAATCAAAACAGGTTTCAATGACGCTTTTATCGTAAGCGGAGCAAAACGCGATGAGATACTTGCGAATTGTAAAACTGACGATGAGCGCAAGCGCAGTGCGGAACTTATTCGACCGATTTTGCGCGGACGGGATATAAAGAGATACAGTTATGAATATGCAGACTTATATTTAATCGCAACCTTCCCATCTAAACATTATGACATTGATGACTATCCCGCCGTGAAAGATTATTTGCTTTCATTTGGAATGGAGCGGCTTGAACAGACGGGCAAGAAATACAAAGGCTTCTCGGCTCGAAAAAAGACCAATAACAAATGGTTTGAAACGCAAGATAGCATAAGTTATTGGGACGAATTTAATAAGCCAAAAATCGTATGGGGAAATTTAAATCTTTCTGCAACATATACGCTTGCCCCTGCGGGAATGATGATAAATGCTCCTGCAACAATGATTGTTCCTGCAAGCGAAAACCTTTTGTGCATTCTTAATTCAAAACTGGCTGATTATTATATTCGCAATCTTGGCGTTACAAGAAACGGCGGATATTTTGAATATAAACCGATGTTCATTGAGCAATTGCCCGTTCCGAAAAACATTGATGAAAATTTATTTTCAGAATTTACAGGAAAAGAATTACAGAATGAAAAAGAAATAGACCGCAAAGTGTATGAACTGTATAAGCTGACAAACGAAGAGATTGAATTTATCGAGCAGAAATAAATGAAAAATATTGAATCATCCTGTTGCTTTTATACATACTTTTGTACTAAAATGTGTATAAAAGCAAATGAATCAAACAGAAGAACTGATAATAAAAAAAGCATCTTCTCTTAATGGATATATAACCATACAGGACTGTGAATTATTGGGAATTCACAAAAATGTTGTATTCAATATGTCAAAAAATAATCTTCTGACTCGTATGGCTTCTGGCATTTATGCACTGACACAGACAATTCCAGATGAGCTTTTTATTCTTCACTTGCGCTTTCCCTCCCTTGTTTTTTCCCATGAAACTGCTCTTTATTATTTAGGTTATAGCGACCAAGTTCCATTTCAGTATTCAGTGACTGTGCCGAACGGTTTTCATTCGGTTGCATTAAAAGATTATATTGTCATTCAACAAAAAACTGATTTTATTGAGCAAGGTAAAATTGAAGTAGAAACCGAATGTAAAAACAAAATTCCTGTTTATTGCATTGAACGCACCTTGTGTGATTTGCTTCATAAGCCAAGCAATTTGGATTTAGAGCGTTTTATACCCGCATTTAAAAAATATATTTCGTCAAAAGAGCGAGACAACATAAAACTTTTAGATTTTGCAAAAAAGTTACGAGTTGAAAAAAAGATTCGTACCTATATGGAGGTATCACTTTGAAAACTGATAATGCCATGCAATTAAAATCAAAAATTAACAACAAAGCAAAATCATTGAATATTTCTCCTCAGTTTGTATTGCAAAATTACATAATGGAATGTTTCATAAAGCGTATTTCTATTTCAGAATACAAGAACAATTTTATCCTAAAAGGCGGACTTTTAATTGCTTCCCTCGTAGGAATTCAAAACCGATCTACGATGGATATGGACACAACGATAACAGGCTTTACACTTGAAAAAGAGGAAACAATCAAAATTCTGAAACAGATTTGTTCTATTTCGTGCAATGATGATTTTAACTTCATCTTTGACAGAATTGAAGATATTAGGGAAGATGACGAGTATTCTGGACTTAGGGCATTTCTTTTTGCCGATTATGAAAAAATCCATGCACCATTTTCAATAGATATAACGACAGGAGACAAAATTACTCCGAAAGAAATCAATTATTCGTTTAAGAGAATCTTTGATAAAGATGTGATTGAAATTTATAGCTATCCGATTGAAACAGTTATTGCTGAAAAACTGGAAACAATACTTTCGCGAAATATTGAGAATACTCGTCCACGTGATTTTTATGATATTCTTGCTTTAATGCCATTAACTCATAATTGTAACAGTGAAATTTTACGAGAAGCCTTGTTTAATACTTCCAAGCGGCGAAGCAGTGAGAAATATCTTAAAAACACAAAAGTTTTAGTTGAAACAATAAAAGTAGATACATTTATGAATTCTCTGTGGCAAAAATATGCCAAAAAACAACCTTATGCAGAAAACATTACATTTGAAAAAGTCTGTTCGACAGTTGAAAATCTGTTAGATAAAATTGGATTATTGAATTAAAATTTCGGACGAATTTAATAAGCCATTCATAGCATGGATTGAATTGACCGATGAATCAAAATTTGTATACTGCGAAAACATGATTGCACTCAATACGGTCTTTTTCCTTAACGGTGAAAAGTTGTTTGATATTCTTGGTATGCTTAATTCAAAACTTATATTGCATTATTTTAAAAATTGTTTGGGAACAACTTCTGGTGTTGGAACAAATAGATGGCTGAAATTCACTGTTGAGAAACTTCCGTTGGCGCATAATACTCAACAGGAGTTGGAAAAACTTGTTAAAGAACGCATAAAAACAAAGTCGGAAACAAAACAGGCGGTTGTTTTGGATAAAGAAATAGACCGCAAAGTGTATGAACTTTACGGTCTAACACAAGAAGAAATCGATTTTATAGAGCAAAGATAATTCTTTATTTTATAAGACTTTCTATCTCCTTCTTCTTGTTGGAGATGGAAGTTTTTATAAAATCAATTTCTTCTTCCGTAAAATTGAAAGCTTTGTAGATTTCTTCATTTACAGAGTTTTCAATTTTATTTAATCTTGGCAAAGGTATTTCTTCTACATATTGTTGACGCATTTGGAATCCACCATTGTCCAATGTTGCAACACTATTGAAAAAATAATATGCCGCAAATTCTGAATTCAATTCTTTTACAAGAATATCTAGGTCAGAACCAGAGAAAAAACATAAGCTATCAACGATGAAAAAACCTTCTGGTACAAAACAGAATCTAGGGAAAGCGTTCAAGTCTGACTTCGACAATCTCATCAATCTTGCCCATACGATTTTTGGCTTATTAAATTCGTCCGAATAATTTGCACCCCATCTTTGCATCGCATACCATTCATAACGGATTCCTGTTTCTGCTTTGTTTCGTGCAGATAATTCTTTCTTGTACTGCAACAAATGAGCATAAACAGCTGGGTATTGCTTTTTAAATTCCATCTCAGCTTTTTCAGATGCACCTTGAATTGTCTGGTCAAACTGCAAAGGAAAGTGCCACGGTATATAAATAAGCCATAAATCAGCCCAGTTGTAAGAATATCTCTTTATATCCCGTCCGCGCAAAATCGGTCGTATTAACCCGTCCGTTCTTTTGCGCTCGGCTTCTGTTTTGCAATTGTCTAAAATTTCTTGGCGTTTATCACCAGAAATAATGAAAGCATCGTTAAATCCTGTAAGCACTCCACGGTAGATATTGATGTCCCAGTCTTTGAGCGGAACGCCAACGGCTTCAATCTTGCGCTTTATACTCTGCTCAATCGGGCTGAGAATCACCCAGCTTTCATTGCTTGTAAATGCGCACGGATAACTTTCCTGCCGAACAAAATCGCTCAAATTTGCTAAGCCAGCTTTTGTAAGCGCCGTGGCAATGCAACTTTGTGTTTTCCCTGCGTTTTTACCTTTCTCAAAAAGCAGAATATTCGTGTCTACCGTTGCGCTTTCAAACACTTTTACGCCTGCAAAATCAACAAGCAGTTTCGGGTTCACCTTGCTGGCAAAGAACTCACGCAGTTTTTCGCCATAGCCCGCGCGCATCCATTTGTTGGAAGTGATAAAACACAGTCTGCCTTTTTCGCTCAAAAGATTGTAGCCTTTTTCATAAAACAGGCAGTAGATGTCTCCCATTTTTGTGTAAGTTTCATATCCCTTGCCGTCATACAGTTTTGCCAACCTGCCGTCGTCTTTTTGCAGCTGCACATACGGCGGATTTCCGATTACGATGTCGAATCTATCTTTTACGCCGTACATCCAATCCGCGTCAAAAAATGAGCTTGTCGCATTCTGGTCATAGGGATTCCATTCTGCAAGTTGAATCGCATCTTCGGGTGGATAGATTTTGTCCTCAGTGAGTAAGTCTGCCAATTCTTTACGAAGTTTTGCATCTTGATTTCTTATTGTCTTTTTTTCGTTGGCATCCTTTGCCGCAAAATGCTTCTTTCGGATTAAGTTCAACTCATTTTGAATTTCTTCAATCCGTGGATTCGCAAACAGATAGCCGTCTTTTGATTTCTTCTTTTTTTCGGTCAGCGTGTCTGCCGCAACGAATTTCGTTTCGAGATTCGGAAGCGGATTGTAACCGTAGTTGTCTTCTTCATCGTCATTCTTGGGCTGCTCGCAAATAAGGCTGATGAAAAAGCGGAGTTTACAAATCTGCACAGCAATCGGCTGAATGTCCACGCCATAAATTGAATTCTGAATGATTTCCTTTTTCAGACTGTACAGATATTTTGCGTACTCATAATCATTGTTCAGCACAGTTTCTGAGACAGCTGCATCGGCATCTACATTTCGATACGAACGGAATTTGTTTTCGACATTGTATGTCTTATACTGCCAGATAATTTCTTTCGTGTCGGCATCAACAATCTGACGGATTTCTTGCTTGGATTTTATTGAATTGAAAGAAAGCCCGTCATCAATGCGCCCCTGTGAAAACAAGTTTGCGATGGTCTTTTTATTCTGGCTTTTATTGTATTCGTTTATCACTTCTTTTACATACAATGCCAAATCCTGAGAATTGTACAAAGTTTTCTGCAATTTTCCATTCAGTTTAAGCGTAAACATCTGGTCGCCAATGTATTCGGCTTTTATATTCAAGTCCGAGCCGCTCGGCGCATAATTGATGCACTGCCCTTTTTTGATGGGAAGCGTGTTTTGCTCGTCTTTCTGTGCGGAAATTTTATCAAGAATGGTATGCAGTTCGACAAGCTGATTTAAGATGCCCATCGGGAAGGCGCCTGAACCGCAGGCAGGGTCAATGATTTTTATCTCAAACAACGCTACACGCATTGCGTTTATCTGCTCTGGAGAAAGATGAATATTCTCAAAATTAAGAAGCGCATTCTCGTCAAACAACTTCTTCAATTCAGTCTCGCTGATATTCAGCACTTCTTTATGCAGATAGTCCAAAAGCGACTGCTCAACCATAAATGAAACAATCTCACGGGGCGTATAGAATGAGCCTGAATCTTTGCGAGCTGTTTCCTGTGTTTCGGGGTTATATGTACCCAAAAGATTTTCAAAGACTTTTCCCAACAACTCAGGGTCAAGCGCAACTTGCACATCGTTCGGGCTGCTTTCTTCCACCGTAAAATTGTAACGGCTCAAAAGCGGGATAAGTCCCTGTTGCTTTTCATCTTCGCTCCAAAAAAGTGAATTCGGCACAAATGCGCGGCGGCGCGGTTCTCTGCTAAAACCGTCAATGTAATGAACAGTGTGCGTTTTTCCATTCTCGCTTATTTCGTCCCAATCCAGGCATTCAAACAACCCGCCGTTCAAGAACGGAACAGCCTTAAACTTCTCCACCATTTCTTCATGTGACACAGTGAAAAATGAATCTTTATTGTTGTCGCGATAATAAGTCTTAATGCCATAATGACTGTCTGCGCCGTCATGGTCTGAATTGTTCGCAAAGGCACGCTCGGAAATCTTTTTGTTCAACGCGCCAAAAAACAAATTCTGCAAGACGGCATTGTAATAGTTTCCGTCTTGTTCAGAATTCAACATAGGTTTTGAAAGAATGCTATTCAGCTGCTTCTTGTCAAAAATCCATGCAGGCACTAAGTCCTTGTGCTTGATGAACCACACGAACATAAGACGAGTAATCAGGCGGATAAGCTGCAAGTTGTTGTTTTCTTTTGTAAGTTCAGCATATTTCCCGACACAGTTTGCGCTAGGAAATTCAGCAAGATTACATGCTGTTTCATACCACTTGAATAGTTCGCCGAAGAACTCTTTTGTGAGACTTTCCACGCTGAAGGCGGCGGTCATCGCGTCGTTGTCGGGGTAGCCGCCCGCTTTTGCCAAGTCCGCGAATCGTTCTGCGGCGGTACGGCAGTGCATTCCGTTTCCGCAGAGGTAGGTATAGCGTTTGAGGTTCGTCGTCTCGGAAAGCGTCGCGCCCTTGTACACATAGCTTACGCGCCATTCTTTTGACGGGTCGGTGTAATGGAAAAAGATGAGCGCACTTTGATAGGCATCGACGATTGATTTTGTGATGTAGCGGTTAATCGTGACGCGGTTGTTTTTGAGCACCACGGACTCGGCGAGTTCCACATCCACAAAGTTTATGTCGGAGCTCTGGTTCGCAAAAATCGTGATGGCTTTGATTTTGCCCGCGTCCTTTTCTTCCACGGGAACGCGCAGGGAAGGACGGTCAATGCCAGCCCACAAGGGCGCGATGAGCTGTTCGCGGAGCGTTTCGATTCCGGGATAGTCGCCTTCAAACAATGCCTTGAACTGATTCTGTACTGCTTCGCTCATTTTTGCTCTCCTATGCTCTCCAGTTTATCAATACTCTCCAAAAAATGCTTTTCCTGATAGGTCTTGCCATCAGCGGCAGTTGTTGCAAAATTTGCAACAACTGAATCGCTTATATATTCCCCATCTTTCTTCGCCACCAGCATAAAACGCACCTCGGGCATCGCCCCGTTCACTTTCTTTGTAAGCATGGCGTGCCAGTCCTGCAACAGCGAATCGATTTCAAGAAGCCCGTCGCAATCCGCGTCAAGGATTTTTCTGATGAGTGGCGCATTGTTTCCACGGACGCTTGCTTTTATGTCGTTGAAAAGCGGAAGCACCTCGGCGGAAAGCGGATAGTGCTTTTTCAGCTCGTCCAGTTTTTTCATCGCAGAAAGGCGGTCTTTTTCGTTCACGCGCGTTTTTGACTTTACGCTCAAGCCCTCATTGCTCCGCTGAGTCTGGAACGCGACAAGGCACTTCTGCTGACAGTCCTTGTATTCAGAAACGGAAAGCTCCCGCATCTCCTTTTTCGCAAATTCGCGGATTGCACGGCAAAACGAAATCTGATTCGGCGCATAAAAGCCTGTCGTGTGCGCTTCGTCCACACAGAAAAATCCGTTCTGCACAAGAGAATACATGCCGGAATGATTTTGCCCGCCGTTGTTCTGCGCAACTGCCGTCACCACGGGCTTTTTTATGGCGAGCAAGTCAGCGTATTTCGCCGGTTCTTTTTCCTTAAAATCCCGAAGCTCCGTAATGAATTCGATTTTGGGGTCAAGACTTTCGGCTTCCGCAAAGTCGGGGCGTTCGATTTCCACAAGCTCCTCGTCCTGCGTGTAAATCTGGCTGTCCTCGCCGAACATGTTGTGGAACGCCTGCAATTTTATGAGCGTCCGCTTGTACAGGTTAATCTGATTGTCGCCAAGCGTGGACGGATAAAAGTTGTAGCTGTAGATTTTTTCTGATGTAGAGCCAATGCGGTTGATTCGCCCGAGCCGCTGCATGAGCCGCGTAGAATTCCACGGAGAATCGTAGTTAATCAGCGTGTTCGCGCAGTGCAAGTTCACGCCCTCGGCAAGCACATCGGTGGTCACAAGGATTTTGTAGGTGTCCTGCGGCGTTCCCTTGTAGTTCGCATCGAAATTCGCTTCCAAGACTTCCTGCATGTCCGTGCGATTCTTCGCCGTGATTTTGAGCACTTGCCCAGGGTAGTTCTCGTTTAAAAACTCGTAGAGCATGTTTTGCGTGGCAATGCATTCGGTAAAGACCACGATTTTTTGGCTGGGATTTCGCTTCTTGTTCAAGAATTTGCTTTCGATGTTCATCACGAATGTGTCGCGCTTCTTGTCCTGCTTGTTCTTTGCCCACTCGTCCACGAGCGAGCCGATGAGCGCAAGATCATTCTGTAGATTCTGCACATATTCATCGGTAAAATCTTTCGCCCTGTATTCCGCATTTCGGTCAGTCTGGTGCTTTTTGTTGTAGGTGGCGATTTTCGCCCTGATTTCCGCAAAGGCTTTTTCCCGCTCGCTTACTGAATACGCATTGAGAATCTTATGAATGTCAAAGTCCGGGCAGACAAACACGCTGTCGCTCTCAAACATTCGGAGCATGTTCTGCGTGTTTGCATACAGATTTTTAAGCGACTCTTCAAAGGCATCGCGGCTGCTTTCAAGGCGTTTTACAAGGTGCAGCTCCATTAAGCCCGCAAGTCGCTCGGAAATTCCCTCGGCGGTAATCGTGCCGCTCGCTTCCCTGCCCCGCTTTGAGTCATATTCGTAGCGTCTGCGGTTTTTCGCGTCTTTCAAATACTGAATCGCGCGGTAGCGGTAGTAGCCCAAGCAGTTCACGCCTTCTTCGCGGAAGTCAAGCTCCTGCATTCCGTTTTCGTCCACATCAACACGGGAGACTTTCGGCGCAATCACATCAAGCGTATGCACAAAAAGCTGTGCGAGCGAGCCTGTCATCTCGTAGGGCAAGCCCTCCGGCGGCTGAATCTTGGGGAACACGATGCCCTGCTTTTCCATGTCCGCTTTGTACAAGTCAGACTGCAAATCAGTGCGGGTGCGGCGGATAACGAGCTGGTTCAGCACATCGTCTCGTATCTGGTCGGCAAGTTCTTTCAGCGTGAGCATGTCCTGTTTTTTCTGCGCCTTTGTCTTAGGGATCTTGTTCCCCTCGCCGTCTTTTTCGCTCCAGTCGCGGATACACGCCTCGTATACCTTTTCTTTTTCGGAAAAATACGACTCCAGATTGCTTTCATGCTGCCCAAGAGCCGTGAGCGTAGAATGGCGGCGGTCATGCTCAAAAAGATAGAGCTGATTTGCGATGTCGGACGGGCGGTTGTTCTGTGGGGTCGCGGAAAGCAGTACGACAAAAGGCTTTGTTTCGGCAAGCAAATCTTCAAGTTTCTGATACATAATCGTGCCGCTGTTGCGGAAGCGGTGGCTTTCGTCCACGACGACCATGCCGTACGCTTTTTTTACGAATGCGGAATCAAAATCATCCGTCTGGGCTAAGTTTTCGCCGTTTTCTGTGCCGCCCTCGGAATCAAGACAGCCGATTGTCGTGAGCGTGATGTACGAGCCGATTTTCTTCTCTGCGTCCTTGTCAAAATAGTCAATCGAATCCTGCCAGCTTTTTTTGACGGCGGGCGGCGTGATAATCAGAACGGGCTTTGCAAAATCGCTTTCCAAAAGGGAGCGTTTCACAATCATCAGCGCGGTAAAAGTCTTTCCCAAACCCACCACATCCGCAAGAATCATGCCGTGGTGCTTTTCCAGAATGCCGAACGCCTGATTGACCGCCTGAAGCTGATACGAGAGCAACTTGAATTTCGGGTCGCGTGGCACATACTCCGACGGCGCAATTTTTCCCGCAGAATCAAGATAGGAAGCAAACTGCGTGATGAGCAACTTGCGGTAGGCGTCTTTGGGAGAAAGGAGGGCGAAATCAAACTGATTTTCAGGTGAACAAACCTTTTCTGCTGCCCGCCCGATTTTTGACGGACGAAGAATTTCTTCAAGAAATACTCCTTCCCAGGGATTCGACAATTTCCATTTTTCTTCAAACCACTGAGTATGGGTTTTATGTTTTTTCGTTCCACTGCCTACAACATGCAACCAATTTGATTCAAGATAATTCAGTTCTGCATTCTCAAAAAGTCCGTTTTTAGTAAAATTACTGCTTCCGACAATTCCATACGCTTTTTCATTTTCGACATCTTTTTCGGTTCTAAAAATCCAGCACTTTGAATGCAAGAATTGAACTTCATCGTTCTCATTCTTTTTAAAAATATGCACTTCAAACTTTTCAGTATTTCCAAGATTTTTGAGAAGAAATGCAACAGCCTCTACATAATCATCTTTTACTTCAATTTCATTTATGTCGGTTTTTATAAAATCTTCAGGAAATTGCTTTGCGTCTCCATACTTCGGATTTTTGTTGTATTTCGCATACAGATACGGGTCTTTTCCGATAAGAATACGAAGTTTCGCTTTTTCTCTCTGCAAAAAATCCTTCAATGTGCCAAAAATAAGCGCAAGACCTGGAATATCCCAATAGCCCGTGGCAATATCAATCTGCGTAATTGACTCATCTGCTATAATTTTGTTCACAATATCCACGAGTTTCAGACTTTCTGAATTGTCAATGAGCGTGTTGCCAATTTCTATCATTTTCCCCCCTCACTCCCCGCTTACCGTGAAATATCGTCTGCACAGTGCCTGATAGTCTATGCAGTTGTCAAATTCGCCTTTAGCAGTGCAGACGGTGCGGCTTTGGTTCAGCGCGGTCACGGCAAATTGTTCGCTTGTCACTTCTTCGTAGAATCGGCGGGTGTATTTAAGCATTTCGGCTTTTGCGAGATTCACTTCTTCGTCGGTGATTTTGTTCGCCTTTCCGTTTTCGGTCTGCCCCAAGAAGGGCGTTTCGGCGACGTTTTTTATCGAATAGAATTGCGCGATTGTGACGGCGAGGCGTTCGGATTCGTTCACATTGTTTTCGAGCAAGTACAAATAGAGCGGAAGCTGGAAGTCGATGATTTTTTCTTTTTTGTTCGGCTCTTGCTCCTTGACTTTCAGATTTTTCGGCACGGAAGAAGTTTTGTAGTCAACGATGGCGAATTCCGTTTCATTCGGAGAAGCGAGAATGCAGTCGATTTTGCCCGCAAGATAATAGCCGCACTCCCCGCTTTCACTTTCGGGCGGAAGGGCGCACACTTCCTTTTCGACGGCATACACCGTAAATCCGCGGAAAATGTCGCACAAGTGGAAAAGGCTTTTTTCGAGCATTCGGAAATTCGCGTTTTCTTCGGCTCGCGCTTCGTCGGCGATTTTGTATTGCGAAGAGATGATTTTGATTGTCGTCTGGCTTGCCTGCGTGCGCTCGCTCAATTCAGAAAAAATCTCTTTGAACGCGGAATTTTTATGCTCGGGTGAGACCGCTTCGTTTATCGAGTCAATCAGAATCTTTCGGTACTCGCTTCCCAAATGGTCGGCAGTTTCGCCCGTGCAGAGCGGCTTTTTTGCTTCCATGAGTTTTTTTGAGAACAGCTCGAAGATTTTGTGGTTCACCGTTCCGAGAATATATTCGTCAATCAATTCGGCTTCGTTGTCGAGCGGGGCAAGGCGAAGCACATTCTTAAAGAGCCATTTCCGCGGACAAGTGAAGTATTGCTTTAAAGTCGTGGGCGTGACTTCGATTTTTTCAAGAAGAAGCGGATTTTTCGCGCGGTAAGAAGAAGCATTTTCCTTTAAAAAATGAAGCCGGTTCTGAATGAGCGCGGTGAATTTCTCGTTTTTTTCAAAAAGACCCGAATCTTTTTTCTCAGAAGCGTGCGATTTCTTCCATAAAGAAAGCCCTGCCGCCTGTTTTGCGTACACTTTTTTGAGATTCGAATACGGATTTCCCGAAAGAAGCGATTTTTTCTCCTCGGAGAATGAATCCGTGCGATTTTTTGAGGATTTTCCCTCCGTTTCGCTCAGTTTTCCGTAGAAAAAGCCGTACTCGCCGTTGTAGGCATGGCGCGACGCGGTGAAATATGCTTTTTCGAGCGCGGAATGCTGGTAGAGCTTCACAAAGTCAAAAGTCGGGTCGGAGTCAGAAAATCCGAGCGACTGGTCGATTTCGCCCATCTTCATGAAAATCCGCCGTTTGTTCTCGTTCAAAAAATCAAGCGGCTTGAAAGAATCCGCCACCGAAAGCGAATCCTGCGTTGAGTCCACCACCACATGGATTTTGTACGGAGCGGCGGGCGCACTTTTGTACGGATAGACCTGCACCGCCCTACTCTCCCCTTGCGAAAGGTACTGCACCGTGGAAAGATGCGAGACAAAAAACGAGAACGGAGAAGCCACCGCGTAGTCGTGAAATTCTTCTTCCAAATCGACGATTTCATTCAGCGAAGTGATGCATCGGCTCAGCACATTGTTGCTCAACGGCATTTCTTGGAACGCCGCCATGTCAAAGAAATTTTCCTTGAACCGCTCGTAGCCTTCACGAATCTCGGAGAATTTTTTTGCGCGAACCATCGGCGGAATCAGCTCGGCAAGATTCTTATAAAGATTTTTAATCAGCTCGTCGGAATTGAGCAGCGTTCCCCGGTCGTCCTTCGGGTGAGCGAACGACTCGTCCCACACCGTGACCGCCCGATTTTTCTCAAAGCGAAGCTCGCCCGCCGTGCAGATACAATTGTTCATGCGCCCGAAAAGCAGCAGATTCTCAATCGTCGCCTTGTTCGCCCAGGGAATATCCTCGTTTAGCAGAAGATTTTTCAGGCTCTCATACGAAAACTGATTCTCCACGCACTCCTGAAGCTGGGAAAAGAACGCGCCCGCGCCGTACGAAGAAAGCGGTCGGCTGTAGCGGACAGAATGCGGAATCTCGTAAAGCGAGAATTCACGATCAAGGTACGAGCCGAAGTTGTCAAGATTCGGCACATTCACCGCCATGTCGCTCCACTCAATCCCGTTCTGCTCGTGCATTTCACGCAAAAAGAGCGCAACATCTTTCAGCTCCAAGCCCGAATTCTCAAAAAAATACGCCTCGTACGCGCCTTCTTCTTCGGGAACGCCCACAAAATGAATTTTTTCGATTCCCGAAAGTTTGTGGCGGTACTGCTCCCAGTCTTCAAGCGTCTCAGGATAAATCAGAAAATACTCGCGCCCGTCGCCCGAAAAGTCAGGCTCAATCCAGGCGGGGTCAAAAAGCGAATGCGCGTGCAAAAAAGCCTTGTATTCATCGTACAGAATCTGAAAATCACGGTCTTCGTCGTCGGTAAAGCCCGCCGCTTTGTAGGAATTGTAAAACGCTTTGAGATGCGCGTCGTCCTCAGAATCAGAAAAAGACTGTTCGACACCCTCAGAACCGCGAGCTTCCAACTGCGTATCCCGCAATTTTTTCCACAACTGCAAGGACGGCAGAATCGAAGCAATCCACGAGGCAAATCCGCCCGACTCCTTCGCGTAGGCTTCAACGATAAGGCTTTTAAAGAACGGACTTTCCGCGTTTTTCTGAATGAGACAGTCCGAAAAGATTTTTCGCATGAGCGACGGCACGGTGCGCAGATTCTCAGCCTTCGCACGAATGCACTCGCCCTTGAATTTATCCCACGCCATGAACCGCTCCATAGCCACGGCTTTAACGGGCGTATTTTTAATCACCCAGTCTGCCCATTTTTGGCAGGCAATGTCCGTCGGAAAGACAAAAACGGCATTCTGATTTGAAATTTGTTCGGTGAGAAGCGATTTGAGTTCTTGCATGATGATACTATTTTATCATCTATGCGCAACTAGCGACAAGAAAATTATTTCCAAATGAATTGAAGCATGGTGATGTCGTCAAACTGCTCGGCGTCGCCCACGAATTCATCGATTTTCTCGCGGACTTTTTTTAGCACATCAGGAGCGGAAAGATTTTCGGTCGTTTTCATCGCCTCTAAAAGCCGCTCTTCCTCAAAAAGCTGTTTCTCGCTATTCGTTGCTTCGGTCACGCCGTCGGAATAGACGAAAATGCGGTCGCCCTTTGAAAGCGTGATTGTATGCTCAACATACGGAAAATCTTCCATGCCGCCGAGAACGAAATTCGGCTTTTCTCTAAGATACGAGAATTCACCCTCATGATACAGCACGGGATACGGATGCCCCGCGCTCACAAAGCGAAGCTCGCCCGTACTGAAAGTGAGAATTCCGAGCCAGCAGGTGACGAACAACTCCGACTCGTTTCCCTTGCAGAGCTGATTGTTCGTTTTCTCGAAAATTTCAGCGGGAGAAAGCCCGATCATTGCATAAGAATCGAGAAGTGCCTTGCTCTTTCCCATAAAAAGCGCGGCGGGAACGCCCTTCCCCGAAACATCGCCCACCGTAATCTGAAGTGCACCCCAAAAGTTAGACATAAAGTTTAATTTTGGAGGTGCATTTTTTATGTCCAAATACACAGAAGCTTTTAAGATGTCAGTTATAAAAAAACATCTTGAAGAAGAAATACCTGTAAGGCAATTATCAAGAGA
>JAFUTH010000018.1 GCA_017484285.1 Treponema sp.
CGTATATTTTATAATAATTGTGATTTTATTTTATAAATTTCGACGCAAAATATCGCTTTAATACAAAAAATCTGAAATTTTGTAAATATCTTTTATAAACTTTATGAGAATTTGCATACACTTCATTTAAACGGACGTTTATTCTTCAATGTAGAAATATCTCGTCTTAACGATTCAGATATTGCAAAAATCAAGGAGGACTTATGAAAAAGTATCTTGGTGCAGGTGCAAAAGTACTCGGCGTACTGGCATCTCTCTTCATGGCATTCAGCCTCGCTTCGTGCGACGACGGAGGAAGCGGTGACAGCTCCCCGACACTCAAAGCGATTGTCGCGGGTGGAAGCTTAACGCTTACAAAAGGCGATACATTCCCTACAACGGGGATTGTATACGCATACTACGACAATGCGACGGTCGGTACATACAGCCAGCCGGGCAGCGATGCCCAGGATGTCACAAGCAAAGCGACATTCACTGCTGACAGTGTAACATTCAAAGCAGGCGAAGCAGTTTCAGCTGATTCTGGAACTTATACAGTAACTGTTACGTTCGGCGGAAAAACGCTCGAGAACGCGATAACGCTTACGGTAAAAGAACCGTCGGGAATCGCTCTCGTATCTGGCTCGACCTCGACAAGTTACGACACGATTCAGGAAGCCTTGAACAGCTTGATGGAATCTTCCGCAACAGGAACATACACAATTACGCTTGAACCTGGTACATATAATGAATTGGTGTACTATAAAGGTTCTGCAACTGTCATTATCAGCGGTCAGGGAACTGCCGACCGTGGTACAGATGTCGTAATCGCTTACTCAAACTCAGGAAACAGCAACAAGATGAGCAGTGAGCTTGGCGTTTCTGGCGGTTACTTGCGTTCTGTCGCTCGTTTTGATGGCAGTGCAAATGTCGTGCTCGAGAATTTGACCATTCAAAACACCTACAGCCGCTCTGAAAACGACGGAAGTAATACGCAGGCAGAAGCGCTCCTGTTCTATTCAACAGGACACTTAGCAGCATACAACTGTTCTTTCAAGAGCCATCAGGACACCATTCAGACCGAAGGAAAAGCGTGGTTCTACAACTGCTATGTTGAAGGCGACGTTGACTTTACATGGATTGAACATACAGCAGAAGGTAAAGTTGCCCTGTATGAAAATTGTACATTGCGCGCGCTTGGCGATGAAAATGCTTCGGCTCGATTTGCTGCTCCGCGATTAATTGGAACAACCGCAAATATAGGAAAAGGCGAAGTCTTCTTGAACACAGCGTTTGAAAGCGATTCAGACGGTAAATTGACCGCTGTCTATCTTGCACGAAGCGTTGCCTCTGGAACGGATGTTGACCAGGCGGCTTTCATCAACTGTACATCTACCATGACAAACTTGACTGCTCCGTGGGAGAAAACACCGTACATGTTGACGGGCGTTCCCCGCACAATCATCGGATGGAAGATGGACCAGGCAAGTGCTACCGCTTTCAATTACACCTCAACGCTCACTGGCGACAACGCAGACATCTTGAGCGATGCAGACGTTACAAAAGAATTCTCTGGTCGCCGTGCAGTCTTGAACCGCGTGTACAATACAACCGCTGCAAAATACAAGAAAGATTATGATTCTTACTGGGATGTGGATACTTTGATTTCTTCTCGCAGTTGGACGGTTGCCGATGACACTTCAAAAGACCTTTTGGCTGATGAAACAGAATCAAGTGTCGTAACCTATGACACTTCAAAGGAAATCAGCGAATATAGCGAATTGGTTGCCGACGGTTTCGCAAAAGAAAATGGCAAAAATCACTGGGTTGGTCAGAACGGAAACACGCTCACAATTCCTGTCACGGGAAAAGCCCTTGTTACCGTTGTCGGCTACTATAAAGGAAATGGAACCATTGGCTTCGAGGGACAGGGCGATGCTTTGTATGCATTTAATAACGGAAGCACGAATGCAACGCTTGAAAAGGCATATGTGAACTACACGGGGGCAGGAAACATCGTTATTACTGCAACAGCAACGACCTATATTACAAAGATTACCGTTGAATACGATAGCTCGCTTACGTTCACTCCAGTAACGGCTATCACGCTTTCTGCAACGGATAATGCAACATCTGTCGTAGGTAAAAAGACATTGCAACTCTCAGCAGCACTTACGCCTTCTGCACCGACGAATGATGATGTCGTCTGGTCTGTAAGTGACGAATCAGTCGCAACGATTGACCAGTCAGGTCTTTTGACAGCCGCAAATGTAACAACAGAAAGCACAGTAACAGTAACATGTACTTCTAAAGACGCGAATGCAGTGGCTGGTACGTACAACCTTACGGTAACCGTCGCGCCGCTCGACCAGTTCTCAATCGCATGGCTTGAGAGCGAGGCAACGTCTACCACAACAGGAGCTGCAACAAGTGACAATGCCCTTGCTACGGGAAGCGCACTCGCTGCTTCAAACAGCCCGGACTATGGCTCATGGGGATTTAATTCTTCTAAGCTTAAGGATAGCAACGGTGGTTTGACATTTACGACAACAGCCGCAATTCCTGAGAATAACTATGACGTTGTTTACATTGATTTCCCTGTAACAGCAGGCGAAAAGTCTGTTGCAATCACCGAAGTAAAAATCGCATACGGAAATCATGGAACAGGAAATCCAACACAGAAAATCTCTTATTCATCTGATTCAGGAAATTCTTGGATTGTTGCTTCTGATGAAGGTGCTGCATATGCGGCTGGAGCTACTAGTGATTATCCGACCACACGTCAGACAACTCTTAAAACACCAGTATATATTCCTATCGCCGCAAATTCTGTAGTAACCGTTCGCGTAGCTCTTGGAAACCCAACGGGTAAAGGCACGATTGCAAGCGGAAAAGCACCGACAATCGGTACGACTATCATCAGCGGTGAAGTTGCCCCCGAAAAAGGTGGCGAACGTACATATAGCATGGCTTCTTACTATAACGACAAGGTTATCAGTGCATCTCTGGGCACTGACTATTACAGCAAGGTCACCTCAGAAGATGGATTCTTCACGCTCAATGCAAATTCTTTCAACGGAACTCAGCATGGCGTTGTTATGAAAGATAGCACATTCCTTGTAAAGGTTATTCCTGGCTCTGTTGTAACTATGGCTGGATGCGCTTACGGTAATGGTGGCACTGTGACAGTGACCAGCTCAGAAGATTCTACACTTTCTGATACAGTGACAATTGCAGTTGGTACAGAAAACAATGAGTATTCATATACTTATACAGGGTCTGTAATTGCATGGCTCACATTCACCTATCCGAATCCGACAAACTATTTGCATTATGTAAAAGTTCAAGACTAACCATAGCCTAACCTATAACAAAAAACGCCCGTTCACTTCATTGTGGACGGGCGTTTTTTGCGACGCCCCGGCGCTCTGTGGCAAGCAGTCCGCTCGTATAGTCGCGCTTCTTGCCCTCAATCTGCCCCTGGATAATCCAGCGCCACTCGTCCATGTTTATTTTGGTCAACGTGTTTTTATTACCCTGCGTCCGTGCAGGGAAAAGTCCAGTTAGGAATGTATTTGTTCCTAGCAAGGAATGTGGCTATTTCCGACAGGGAATGCATTCATTTCTAACAGGAAACGTACTCGTTTCCAGTAAGGAACGCACACTTCTCTAGCAAGAAAATTGACTCGACGAGTAAAGGACTGGGGGACGCCGCTGCCAAAAACGCTCACGGTTTTTACAGCGGGAGGAGAATAATTTTTTGTTATTTTGTGATTTTTAGAATTCCCAAGTTTTCCGCGCTGACACAAGAATACGGTCGCCAACGCGCAGATTTTCGCTTGCAATCGTGTCGAAATCGGCGGTGATTGTCTCTTTTGCGCTCGTGTTGTCGGTCTGAATCACGAAGCGGCTTTTGCTTCCCAAGAAATTTTCTGACAAAATCGTTCCGCTTAGCAAGATGTTACGAGCCAAAACGAGTGATTGGTCAGATTTTACTTGCTGTGGAGCGATTTCAAGCCATTCGGGGCGAATCATGAGCGTTTTTTCGTCTTTTTTTATGAAATTTGCCTTTCCCACGAAGTCGGCGACGAAGGCATTTTTCGGCTCGAAGTAGATTTCTTTGGGGCTTCCTTCTTGCAGGAGCGTTCCTTTGCTTAAAACGGCGATTTTTGTTGAGAGCGAAAGGGCTTCTTCTTGGTCGTGCGTGACATAGACGGTGGTGATTTTGAGCTTCTGCTGGATTTCTTTGAGTTCTTCGCGGACTTTGGTGCGCAATTTTGTGTCGAGTGAGGAAAGCGGCTCGTCCATAAGCAAGATTTTCGGCTCCAAAACGAGCGCACGGGCAAGGGCAACGCGCTGCTGCTGACCGCCTGAAAGCTCGTTCGGGTAGCGGGCGAGCAAGTCTTCGATTCCGAGGGAAAGTGCTATATCCAATACTTTGTCGCCGATGTCGCGACTAGCGTTAGCTAGTCGTCGGGAAGGTCTTTTAGACCTTCCCAGAATTTTTAAGCCGTACGCGATATTTTGCTGAACCGAAAGATGCGGAAAGAGCGCATAATCCTGAAAGACCATGCCGACTTTTCGCTCGTTCACTTCGATTCCCGCCTGATTTACGCCGTCAATCAAGATTTCCCCCGATTGCGGCTCTAAAAATCCCGAAATGAGTCGAAGAAGCGTGGTTTTTCCGCAGCCGCTCGGTCCTAAAAGCGTGGTGAAGCTGCCTTCTTCGACCGTGAGCGAAACCCCGTCCACCGCGAGCGTGTTCCCGAATGAGAAAGATATGTTTTTCAGTTCAAGTTTTGTCATAAGTAGTGCCTTTTTTTGTTGTCACACGGATTGGAAATTGCTACGCAATTTCTTTGTTTTCAATATTTTTAATCCTATTTTTCCCACGAGCAATATTCCGAAGGTGAGGGCGGTGAGAATGAGCGCGAGGGCGGCGGATTTTCCCCATTCGCCTTGTTCGGCAAGGTTTAAGATTCTGATTGAGGCGAGCGGAGTGTTGAACGAGACCAAGAAAATGACCGCGCTGATTGTGCCCACGCCACGCACAAAATCGTAAATGAATGAAGAAAAAATGCCGCCTGTGCTTAGGGGAGCGAGAATCGTCGTGAGGACTTGCATTTTGTTTGCCCCGAGTGAGCGCGCGCCGTCGTCGAGCGTGGTTTTGATTTGCGAAAAGACGGTCGTGATGATTCGGTAGGAAAATGGCATGAAGCCCACCGTCATTGCAATCACAATCAAGAGCGCGGAAAAGTGCAGGTGCAGGCGGTTTGAGGCGAGTGAGAGCGCGAGACCGAAAAGCGAGCCGGGAACGGCGGCGGGAATCTGAACGCCGATGTCGAGGTATTTTTTGCACGGAAGGCTTGTGCGCGAAACGAAAAAGGTGATGAGGCTTGCAAGAATCGTGCTGAAAATCGCGGCGATGAAGGCAAAGAGAATCGAATTTTTGAGTTCTGCGGCGTATTTTCCCATCATTTTGATGTGGTCGAGCGTGAACGCGGTGTTGATTCCCCAGAGTTTTTGGAACGCGCCCGCCAAAATCGAGACGAACTGAGCCAAAATCAAGAGCGAAATGAACGAACAGAACACCGTGAGCAGAACGCGCGTGAGCGGCGAGGATTTTTTTTCGGGGAGCGGAGAGCCTTTTCCGCCGATTGTGGCGAGCTTGGCTTCCTGTTTTTTCATGAGACGGTTTTGCAGAATGAACAAAATGACCGATGGAATGACGAGAATGATTCCGAGCACGGCACTTGTTCCCGCGCTCACCCAGCCCGTAAGCTGCGTGTACACTTCAACGGCGAGCACGCGGAATCGCCCCGCGACAATCATCGGGTTTCCGAAGTCGCTCAGAACCGAGACGGCGATAAAAAGCGCGGCGGAAAGAATGCCGTTTGCGCAGAGCGGAACGGTCACGGTGAGCGCAATCCGCGCCTTTGAAGCCCCCATCGCCCGCGCCGCCTGTTCCAGTGACGGATTGATTCGGCGCAAAACCTGTGCGCACATGAGATACGAAATCGGGAAAAAGCAAAGCACTTGCGCGATTAAAAGCCCCCAAAATCCGTAGAGGCTCACATCAAGCCCCAAAAGCGTGTGCGTGAAAAATCCCTGCCGCCCGAAGAGCAGAATAAATGAAAGACCGCCCACGAACGGCGGTGTCATCAAGTGGAGAATCGGAATAAAGCCGAAGAGCTTTTTGAGCGGAATATCAGCCTTTACGACCGCGTAGGCAAAAATGTAGCCGACGAGCACGGAAAGTGTTGTGGAAGAAACGCACTCCAAAAGCGTGTTGAGCATCGCCCCTCTCCACACCGAAGACGAAAGCACCGAGTCGAAATCTTTTAAGCGCGGAGTGAGCAAAACGCACGCAAGAGGAAAAACAACGCACGCCGTGAGCAATAAAATCACGGCGAGGTAGAGGTACTTTATTTTACTGACTTTGACCATGTGTCGAGAACTTCCGACTTTTCTGACGAGGCTTTCTGCACATCGTAGTCAATCAGGTCGATGTCGGCAATCGCGATTCCGCCCTCTGGCCCTTGTGCTTCGGGATTGACGGGCGTGGTGAAGGTAATCGAGCTCATGAGGCTCTGCGCTTCGGGTGAAAGCATAAAATCGACGAATTTTTTTGCCGCCGAAAGATTTTTCGCGTTCTTTAAGATTGAAATGCAGTCAACATCGCCGACCGACTGGGGAACAGAAATCGCTTTGACATTGAAGCCCTGCGCGTTGTATTTGGTGATTGCGTGCAAATACGAAATGCCAATCGCATATTCTCCCGTGCCGAGTAATTTTGCGGGCGCGCTTCCCGAATCGGGGAACTGACCGACATTTTTGGTGAGCGACGTGAGGTATTCCCAGCCCTTTTCGCTTCCGAGCCGCTGAAGCTGATTCTGAACGAAGAGATAGCCTGTGCTTGAAGCCGCCGGATTTGTCATGACGATTTCGCCCTTGAACGCGGGATTGAGCAAGTCTTCCCAAGTGGCGGGGAGCGGCGTTCCGGGGAATTTCTGCGCAAAGCGTTTTTCGTTTACGCCGACTCCGAGCGTGAGCACGCAAAAGCCCGTCCACGTGTTGTCAGAGGCTACCGCGTACGACGGAAGATTTTTTGTGAGCGGGGAAGCATAGGCTTCAAGTGCGCCTTCTTTTGCCGCCTGAATGTGATAGCTCGAAGCTCCGCCGAGAAGAATGTCTGCCTGCGGGTCGTTTTTTTCGGTGATAACGCGATTCACCAGTTCGCCCGTGGTGGCGCGGAGATAGCTGACGGGAATGCCCGTTTTTTCGGTAAAGAGCTTGGTGAGCGCTTCGGTTTCTTCGTCATGAATGATTGAATAGACCAAAAGCGTCTGATTGGTGGATTTGCTGCATCCTGCACATGCTATGACCGATGCAAAAGCGAGTGCAGCGGTCGCAATACGTACTACTTTTTTCATACACACCTCGATTTTTATGTGATGCCGAGAGTATAGACATTTTGTGAATATATATGAATAGCCAAAAGTGAGAAATTTTTATAATACCAGATTTTTTTTCACATGCGCTCGGCTTTCATAAATCACCGCTTTCCTGTAAAATCTTCGGTATGGAAGAAACAACTGAATTGAGTGAAACTGTGGCGGAGACTACCGCCCCTGCGCAGCCGCCGATTGGCGATAAAACGGCGCTCGTTACGATTATCGGGCGACCGTCTGCGGGAAAATCGACCTTTTTGAACACGGCGGCGGGCGAGCCTGTCTCGATTGTGAGCGCAATGCCCCAGACTACGCGGAACGCAATCCGTGGAATCGTGAACACGTCGTTCGGGCAGCTCGTTTTTGTTGACACGCCGGGCTACCACGATTCTGAGAAAAAAATGAACTTGCGCATGAGAAATATCGTCGCTGAGCAGCTTGATTCGAGCGACCTCGTGCTTTACATCATTGATACTACGCGTTCTTGCGCAGAAGAAGAGCGGCTGATTGCGGATTTGCTCGAAAGTCATCAAGACAAGCTCGTGATTGCGCTCAACAAAATCGACGCACCGCGACCGCTTACAGAGCATGTGCGAAATTTCATCAAAAAGCACCTTCCGAACGTTCCTGAAAACCGAATCCTTGAGATGTCTGCCAAAAATGACGAGGGCATCAACGAAGTCTTAAAGGCACTCTACGAAATGGCGAAGGTCGCGCCGCATTTGTATACGGAAGAAGTCTACACCGACCAGGAAGTCGATTTCCGCATTGCCGAAGTGATTCGCGAGCAGGCAATCAACCGCCTTGACGAGGAAGTGCCTCATGCGGTCTATGTGCAGATTGCCGACCTTGAAATGCGCTCGCCCACGAAGATGTGGTGCCGTGCCTTTATCTGCGTCGAAAAGGACAGCCAAAAGGGAATCGTAATCGGAAAGGGCGCGCAGATGATTAAAACCATCCGCCTTGAGAGCATCAAGCAGCTCAAAAAGATTTTTGACTACAAAATTGACTTGGATTTGCAGGTCAAAGTCGATAAAAACTGGCGCCAGCGAGACGTTACGCTCAACAAATTGCTCAAATAGCTATCGTATTTCAACACTTCCGTCCGCATGTGCGATAAACGCCGTGGGGCGGAGTTTTGTGAAAAAGCCGACTTCAACCACGCCGACGATTTTTGCGATTTTTTCTTCCATTTCGGCGGGATTGACGGGGCTTTCCCACGTGCAGTCTAAGATTTGGTTTCCGTTGTCAGTGATGACGGGCCCGCACTTTCGCACGCCCTCGCGCAAAACGCATTTTGCGCCGAGTTTGTTCAGTTCTTTTTCGACGGAACGGCGCGCGCCCCCGATGATTTCAACGGGGAGCGGGAATTTTGTTCCCATGTGCGCGACAGATTTTGATTCGTCAGCCACGATAACCAATTCTTTCGCATTGTATTCAACAATTTTTTCAAGCAAGAGCGCCGCGCCGCCGCCTTTAATCACATTATTGTTCGGGTCGATTTCGTCCGCGCCGTCAATCGCAAGGTCAAGTTCTGCATCGATTTCGCGGTCATTCAACGTGTAGACGGGAATTCCCAAGTCCTTGCAGTAGTTTTCGGTCTGAAAGCTCGTGACAACGGCTTTAATGTCGCGCAACGTGCCGTCTTCAATTCGTTCTGAAAGCCGTTTGACCGCAGGAAGAGCCGTGCTTCCCGTTCCCAAGCCGATTTTCATTCCTGAGAAGATTTTTTTCTGCTCGATGAGCGTGTCAATCGCGGTGCGTGCCGCCACAATTTTCTGTTCGCTTTGTGAAAGTGCCATGTGTGTCCTCTATTTTGCTGTTTTGAATAATGCGAATTGTTCTTCGCCCTGATATTTGAGCATGGTGTAGCCGTTGTGCGTTTTGCAGCCAGCTTTTGCCGCGCGTGCCATAATCGGAGTTGTTTCCGGCTCGTATACGATGTCGTACAGCATTTCCTCGCCCGAAAAGTCGTAGAACCAGAGCGGATCGTTCGCCTCGTTTGATTCTTCCGTGCTTCCCATGCCTTTTGAGGTAGTCTGAACGATGATGTCGGAGTATTTTTTTAGCAGCTCGATTGATTCGTAGCCGAGCGAGGCAGAGGCAAAGCCGAATTTGTCAGCAAGCGTCCGTGCCTTTGTGAGCGTTCGGTTGAATACACATGCCTTTCCGCCCAATTCTTTGATAGCATAAGCGATTGCTTTTGCCGCTCCGCCCGCGCCGATGATTGCGACTTTCTTTTTTTTGAGATTCTTGAGCCCGGTAAATTCAAGCAGCGCCCGTGAAAATCCCGTGCAATCAGTGTTGTAGCCTGTCCAGATGCCACCGTCGTTGATGACCGTGTTGCATGCGCCGATTTCCTGCACTTTTTTGTCGAGGGTGAACAGATGTTTGATAATCTCTTCTTTGTGCGGAATCGTGACTGAAAAGCCTTTGACGCCGACCTCATTCGCGAATTCGAATGCCTCGCTCGCTTTTTCGGCTTTGAACGGAATGTAAACTGCATTTATGCGCTCTCGTTTGAACGAAGCGTTGTGAATTTTTGGGCTCGACGTGTATGTGAGCGGATAGCCGGTGATGCCGAATACTTTTGTCGTGCCGTTGATGTCGTGGAAGTGATACATTTCTTCAATAGTGCGCGGGTCAGTGTGTCCTAAGTCCGCGAGGTTTTCCGAGAGTTCCGACGGAGATGTGTAGCTGAGGTATGAATGAAATTTTTCAGCTAAAATGCGCGTTGGCAAGCCGAGCGTTCCCATAGCGCAAACGATTTGATCTGAGCCCTCGAATTGCTGCATCTCTTTAAAAAGATGTGTGACATCGCTCAATGAATGGGGCATAAAGGCGATTTTTGGAATTTCAAAACGAGAGACGCGCATAGACTTGAGTTTTTCGGCAATATTTTTGACCGGATTTTTCATATCGTGAAACGAACGGATGATTTTTGTTCCGTATGCCAATGCGGCATCTTGCAAACTCGAAACATGAAAGTCCTCTTCAAAATCAACATACGCAAAATTCTTACGTTTATCTTCATCGGCAAAGGCGAGCGCGCGTGCAAAAATCATTGAGCGAGATGCTTCGCCCTCCGCATACAACCCGCCGTCAACGGTTCGTCGAATTGTCAAAATGCACGGAAGATTCGCCCTCGAAGGAAAATCACGGATACTCAGGCGTTCATCGTCTTCAAGAAAATCCACTCGAAGCTCCGCAAGGTCAATGTACGGGCGGTAGCGTTCGATAAGTTCAAGGTCTTCATCTAATGTTTTTCCAGTAAGGCACAGACAAATAAGCGATTTTATCATGCCAAAAGTATACCGAAATACAAAATACATCTCAATTCCTGTGATTTTTTCGCTATGTTTCTATTGACATAGGGAGCGACCCCAAAGGGGGCAAAACCTGTGAGACAGGTTTTGAGCGAGTCTCCGAGTGGCTGTGCCACGAAGGCTGGAGCGACCCCAAAGGGGGCAAAACCTGTAAGACAGGTTTTGAGCGAGTCTCGGAAAAATCTGTGATTTTTCCGCCATGTTTCTATTGACAGTAACACCGACCTCGCTATACACTGTTTCTACACAAAGAAACACAGGAGCGACACATGACACGCACAGATTCACTATATTTTTCACTTCCCTGCGACCGATACACGCCGTTTTCTTTGGCGCGGAAAATCGGGGCTGCGGCAATTTTGGAGAGCGCGAGTTTTGCCCGCGGAAAGGAACGCTATTCGATTCTTTTGCTTGAACCGGCGTTCCACATCGTGCAGGACGAAGAGGGCGTGGCGTTTTTGATTGACGGTCGCCGCTTGCCCTACAAGGGAAAGAACACCACGGGCGAAACGATTGCTCCGGGAAGCCGCGTTTTGCACACGCCCGACATTCTCGACGCGCTTTTGTATGTTGCCGAGCAGAATGATTTGACGGTGGTGCGCGATGAGGACGGAAACGAAAGCCCGAACACAATTCCCGTGCCTTCAAGCGGCTTGGGTTATTTGAGCTACGAATTTTCTGCGCGGTGCGACACGATTACGCTCGCTCCCCAGACCGACGAGCTTCATATTCCCGAAAGCGAATTTGTGGCGGGGCATTTGTATGTCGTCTTCGACCACTTTACCGAAAAACTTCATGTGTTCGCGCTGAACTACAACGAGCATCAGATTGACTTGGATGCGGCGGTCGCAAGTCTTAAAAAACGGCTGAACGACATGGATTTTAGCTATCTTTCCGCTCCCGAAGAGCCTTGTCCCGTGCGAACGATTACGAACCTTGAGCAGAGCGAGCGCGAGTATAAAGAAAAAGTCGAGGCGATTAAAAAAGAAATCATCGCAGGAAACTTGTTGCAGGCAGTTCCGAGCCGACGCTTGCAGCTTGAATGTGACAACACCGCGCTTGAAATATATAGAAGACTTCGCGCTGTGAACCCGTCGCCCTATCTTTTCTACATCGATTTTGGCGAGCGGCAGTTGATTGGCTCTAGCCCAGAAAGCCTGGTGCGCGTGCGCGAGGGTGTGGCTTCAATCCGCCCGATTGCGGGAACGCGCCGCCGTGGAAAGAACAGTGCCGAGGACGAAGCGTTAAAGCAGAATCTTTTGAGCGACCCGAAGGAGCGGGCTGAGCATTTGATGCTCGTTGATTTGGCTCGCAACGATTTGGGGCGCGTGTGCGCGAACGGCAGTGTTGAAGTAAACCGATTTATGGATGTGGAACTTTTCAGCCATGTCATGCACATTGTTTCCGATGTACAAGGAAAAGTCGCCGAGGGCTTTAAGCCGATTCAAGTTTTGCGAGCGGCATTCCCGGCGGGAACGGTTTCGGGTGCGCCAAAAATCAGCGCGATTCAGATTTTGAGCCGATTGGAAAAAACAAAGCGCCGCTTCTACGCGGGCGCGGTCGGCTACATTCAGTCAAACGGCGACTTGGACTTCTGCATTGCAATCCGCTGTGCCTTAAAGCAGGGCAAGGTGTGGAGCTTGCAGGCGGGCGGCGGCATCGTCTACGACTCAAACGCAGACCGCGAATGGGAAGAAACAAACGAAAAGCTGGGCGCACTCAGAAGCGTGTTTGAGCAAGTGAAATAGGAGAAGACCATGATTGCATTTATCGATAACAAAGACAGTTTTACATTCAACATCGTTCAGAGCTTGGAGCGCGTTTCGGGCGATAAAGTGTGCGTGTTCCGCTCGGAAGAAGCAAGCGTTGCGGAAATAGAGGCGGCAAAACCAAGCCACATCATCGTAGGACCGGGACCGGGAACACCGAGCGAGGCGGGCATTTCCATCGAGGCAATCCGCTATTTTGCGGGGAAGCTTCCGATTTTGGGAATCTGCTTGGGGCATCAGGCGATTGGCGAGGCGTTTGGGGCAAAAATCGTGGGTGCAAAGTACATCCGCCACGGCATTGTCGAAGAAATCAAGACGGACGGACGCGGAATTTTTAGAAATGTGGGCTTGAAGTGCAATTTTACGCGCTACCACTCGCTTGTGATTGACGAAAACACTCTTCCCGATGATTTTGAAGTGACGGCGCGGGCGAAAGACGGCGACATCATGGGAATCCGCCACAAAACGCTTGTGATTGAGGGCGTTCAGTTCCACCCGGAATCAATCGCGAGCGAAAAAGGCGACGCGCTTTTCAAGGGATTTTTGAATTACAGCCGCGAAAATATTTCCCATGTTCTGATTTTGAACCAGCTCATTGACAAAAAACAGCCGCTTTCCTGCGAACAGGCGGCGGCATTCATCGGAGAACTCACCGACGGAATGATGGACGAGCGCGTTGCATCGGCGGTGCTTACGGCGATGTCGGCGCGGGGGCTTCCCACTGCGGACGAAATGGCGGGCGCGGCTGGCGTTATGCTCAAAAAGAAAACTCCGTTCCCATTGGAAAATGTCGGAGCAAGCTCCTTAGGATTGGCAGAAATCGTGGGAACTGGCGGCGACGGAAAGGGGAGCTTCAACATTTCTTCGCTTTCAGCACTTGTTGCGGCAAGCTGCGGGCAGGCGATGGCAAAGCACGGAAACCGCGCGGTCTCTTCCAAATCTGGCGCGGCGGACTTTTTTGAGGCTCTCGGCGTGAACATCATGGCTTCGCCCGACAAAACGGCGGAGCTTGTCAAGCGAACTGGCTTCGGCTTTTTGATGGCGCCCGTTTACCACAGCGCAATGCGTTTCGCAGCCCCAATCAGAAAGGCTCTCGGAATCAAAACGATTTTCAATGTGCTTGGTCCTCTTTTGAACCCTGCCAACGCGGAATATGAAGTTTTGGGCGTGTACTCAAAGGCGCTTCTCAAAGACTACGCACACGCGGCAAAATCTCTCGGCGCAAAGCGCGTTATGGTCGTGAACAGCGAGGACGGCTACGACGAGATTTCACCCTGCGCGGTCACGAATGTGTATCAGATTGATGAAAAAGGCAACGAAAATCAGTATTCGATTGACCCCGCGAATTTCGGAATCACCGATGCTGACGAAACGGAACTCTACGGCGGAAACGGCGCGGACAATGCAAAACTCGCGCTCGAAGTCTTAAACGGAAGCGGTCGAAAAACAATCCGCTACGCAGTCGGCTTGAACGCGGCGGCAGTGCTCTACCTCTGCGGAAAGGTGCGCACGCTCAAAGACGGTTACGCGCTCGCACTTGATGCGATTGACTCGGGGAAAGCTCTTGCAAAATTGAAGGAAATTCAGACAATTAGTAAGGAACTAGCATGACAACACAATCAGACAACGGATTTTTTGACACATTTGGCGGAAAATATGTAGCGGAAGTGCTTCGCCGCCCGCTCGACGAGCTTGAAGTCGCTTTTAACGAAGCAATGGTGGACAAGGCATTTTTAGACGAACTCGACATTATCCGCCGCGATTACATTGGTCGCGAAACACCGCTTTATTTTGCTCCCACGGCAACGAAATTGCTTGGCGGTGCACAGATTTACATCAAACTCGAAGGCTTGGCGAACACAGGCGCGCACAAAATCAACAACGCAATCGGTCAGTGCTTGCTCGCAAAGCGCATGGGCAAAAAGCGAATCATCGCGGAAACGGGCGCGGGTCAGCACGGCTTGGCTACGGCGGCGGCATGTGCAAAATTGGGCTTGGACTGCACAATCTACATGGGCGAAGTTGATGTGCGCCGTCAGCAGCCGAATGTTGCCGCAATGGAACTTTACGGCGCAAAAGTCCATCCTGTCACAAGCGGAAGCCGCACCTTAAAAGACGCGGTAAACGAAGCCATGCGCGACTGGGCGGCAAATCCCGACACCACGCACTATGTTTTGGGAAGCGCACTCGGTCCCGCTCCTTTCCCCGACATCGTTCGCGAATTCCAGAGCGTTATCGGGCGTGAAGTCAAAAAACAGGCGGCTGAGCGTGGAATCAAAATCGGCGCAATGGTCGCATGCGTGGGCGGCGGCTCAAACTCAATCGGCTTTTTCGAACCGTTTATTAACGAAAAAGAACCGCGCCTTATCGGAGCGGAAGCTGGCGGAATCGGCCCGAATGTGGGCGAAAACGCAAGCCGCATGACAGGAAATGCCGCTCGCGACGGAATCATGCAGGGCTACAAGAGCCGCTTTTTGCTCAACGAAGACGGACAGGCTCTTCCCACGCGAAGCATTTCCGCGGGTCTTGACTATTGCGGAATCGGGCCTCAGCTTGCCGCGCTCGGTCGGAGCGGTCGCGTTGAATTCACTTCGGTTTTAGACAAAGACGCGCTTGAAGCCGTGAGTTTCTTCGCCAAAAATGAGGGAATCATGTTCGCACTCGAAAGCGCACACGCGGGCGCGGCGGCAATCAAGCTCGCCAAAGAAATCCCAAGCGATCAGGCAATCATCATCAACATGAGCGGGCGCGGCGACAAAGATGTGTTCATCACCAGTCCCGTCTTCCGCCCAGAAGAGTGGCTTCAGTTCCTTCACGCGGAAATCGAACGGCTTGAAGGCGGAAAAGACATCCATGAAGCGAAAGTGATGGGGAAATAACGCATGACTACTTCCTCGCAAACTGCGCTCATCACGGGAGCGTCTGGCGGAATCGGACTGGAACTTGCCCGCCTTTTTGCTCGAGACGGCTACAATCTCGTTCTCGTCGCCCGCCGTGCAGAAAAACTGAATGAACTCAAAACGGAACTTGAAGCGGCGCACAAAATCAGCGTCACCGTGCTTTCAAAAGATTTAACAGCCCCTTCCGCCCCACAGGAACTTTTCGACTTTACGCACGTACAAGGGCTTTCGGTCGACATTCTCGTGAACAACGCGGGCTTCGGCGACTGGGGATTTTTTGCCGAGAGCAATGTGCAAAAACAGCAGGAAATGATTCAGCTCAATGTGGCTTCTCTCACCACGCTCACGCACCTTTTTCTTCCACAGATGATTGAACGGAAGCACGGGCGCATTTTGAATGTGGCTTCGGTCGCGTCGTTTATGCCGGGCGCAAAAATGTCGGTCTACTACGCCACAAAAGCGTTTGTCCGTTCGTTCTCGGAAGCGCTTTCCGTTGAGCTCAAAAAGACGAAATCAGGCGTCACCGTTACGGCTCTCTGCCCCGGTCCTGTCAAAACGGCTTTTTGGGAGCGTGCCGAGGCGGGCGAATCGAGCCTTTCATCGCATTTTTTCTTTGCCGAGCAGTCGTTTGTCGCTCGCTATGCCTATAAATGCCTCATGCGCGGAAAAGTGCTCGCGATTCCAGGCGTTTCTGTCCGTGCCGCCGTTTTTCTCACGAAGATTCTGCCACGCGCGTGGGTGCGAAATCTCGTGTATGCCGTGCAAAAATAAGGAGTAAATCTATGAACAAAATTAAATTGATGAGTCATCTTGTCGCGGGCTACCCGACTGACGAACTTTCTTTAGAGGCGGCTCGTGCGCTCGTTCGGGGCGGGGCGGATATTCTTGAAATCCAGTTGCCATTTTCTGACCCAAGCGCAGACGGTCCTGCAATTCAGACGGCGTGCACCGAAGTTCTGAGCCGAAATTACCGCACGGCAGACGGCTTGCGTTTTATCGAGCAGATTCACTCAGAATTCCCCGAAATTCCGATTTACATCATGAGCTACGGAAGCCTGATTTATACGCCGGGTGTCGCCGAATTCTGCAAAAAAGCAGCTAGCGTGGGCGTAAAAGGCATGATTATCCCTGATTTGCCCTTTGATTTTGACGAAGGACTCACCGCCGCCTGCAAAGAAAACGGCATGGTAAACATTCCCGTGGCGGCTCCCTCAATGAGCGCGGAGCGATTGCACAAAATGGCGCACGCAGGCTTCCCCTACATTTACGCGGCTCTTCGCGTGGGAATCACGGGCACGGACACAAAAATCGAGTCAAGCACGCTCGAATTCCTCAAAAAAGTGAGCGAGGGCGGCTCTAAAATCTACGGCGGATTCGGAATCTCGAACGGCGAGCAAGCAAAAGCCCTTGCAAGCTCTGTTGAAGCGATTGTCGCGGGGAGTGTGTTTGTCCGGCTCATCACCGAGAACAAGGGCGACAAGGCAAAACTCGCCCAAGCCGTTGAAGCAAAGGCGCGCGAGTTGAGCGGGTTTTAGGGCGGCAAGCCCTAGGCGAAGGGGTAGGGCGCAACGAAGTGCGACCGTAGGGGAAGGCTTTCCCCTCCTTGCTAAAACTCAATTTTCATTTCAAACACACTGCGCTCGCTTTCTTTAATCACGACGAGCGTGGTGTTTTCTTCCGTTTTGCTGAAAATGCGGAGCGTCTGACCTTCCTTGCTTTCGCCCGTGTAATGCACTTCAAGCGATTTTACTTCATGGGCGAGCAAAAAGTCGTCGGTGAACACATTGAGCGCGAGTTTTATGTACTCGATGTTGTTCATGTGGTGCGACATATCGATGTGCTGTGCGCGGATTATCTGCTCGTATTTAAAATCTGCTTCCGAAAAATCCGAATCGAATTTCTCGAACGGCTCTTCAAAAACGGGCGTGGGGAAATTCTCTTTGGGGTAGTTGAGGTTCGTGAGCTTTACGGGGCGGTGCTTTTCCAAGTCGAGCACGCAGGCTTCCTGATTTGCGGTGATGAGCGTTTCGCCGTTTTTGTCGCGCAGAATCGTGTTGATATGCGCCTTGAAGCCCGCATTGTCAATCGGAAAGGTGCTTGCTTCGATTTTTTCGCGCCAGTCGGGTCTTCTTTTGAAACTCAATTTTGATTTTGTGAAGACCCAGAACGCGTTGTATTTTTCGCGGTAGACGATGCCGTCACAGCCGAGTTTTGCGAAACATTCGGTGAGATTGTCTTGAACCATGAGAACTGACTGCGCGATTCCCATTTTGACCGAACTGTCGATGAATGCGGAAGAAATGTTCCGTTCCTGAGTGAAAATAAGTTCTTGAGAAAGAGTTTCGTTTTCCATGACAGACAGTATACCGATATTTGTAAAAAAATGCATTTTTTCAGCGGAATTTTTCTCTTGTATTCACTTTCCCCCAGAATTTCACTATAGTTACAGCTATCTTCTTTCTACGGATTCACTTGCATGAACATTTTTCAGAAGTTTAGAGAGACGGTTTCCTCTGTCCTGCCGATTATGGTCATGGTTCTGCTCTTGGGGCTGACGATTGCGCCGCTGAGTTTCGGCGTTATGAGCCGCTTTGTGTTCGGCGGGCTTTTGGTCATCTGCGGGCTTACTTTTTTCTTGGCGGGCGTTGATCTCGGCATTTCCCCGATTGGCGAGCGGAGTGGAGCGGCTCTCACGGCAAAGCGAAATCTCCCGCTTTTGCTCGGCGCGGCGTTTCTCATCGGCTTTATCGTGACGGTCGCCGAGCCTGATGTGCAGGTGCTTGCCGACCAAGTGCGCGGCATTGCGCCGAATGTGAGCAAGTGGGGCTTAATCTTGATGATTGCGGTGGGCGTTGGCTTGTTCGTTGCGCTCGGCATTTTGCGCACGGTGCTTTCGATTCCGCTCAATATTCTGCTTACGGTCGCATACATTGCGGTTTTTGCGCTCGCGTTCTTTACGCCGCCTGCGTTTCAGGGAGTCGCCTTTGATTCGGGCGGTGCGACCACAGGACCAATGACCGTTCCGTTTATTATGGCGTTGGGCGTTGGCGTGGCGGCTGTCCGTGCAAAATCTGACAAAAACGGAAATATCAAGTCTTCAAGCGACGACAGCTTCGGTCTTACGGGCATTGCCTCAATCGGGCCGGTGCTTGCGGTCATCGTGTACGGCATTATCCTAAGCAATCAAGATTCTGCTTCTTCGGTCGAGGAATCTTCTGACGCGGCGAGCGCGGCTCTTTCGGGCTTGCGGGTGTTTTTGCATTTGCTCCCTTCTATTTTTAAGGAAGTGGCGAGCGCGTTTGCTCCCCTTATCGGCATGGCGGTCGTGTTCCAGATTTTCCTTTTGAAAATGCCTCCCATGCAGGTGGTACGAATGGTGCGCGGATTCGTGCTGAGTTTCTTCGGTCTTATCGTGTTCCTTACGGGAGCGCAGGGCGGATTCATGCCGGCGGGTGAGGCTCTCGGAAATGTGCTCGGGGCAGCAAGCCAAACGGGTACGCTGTGGATAGCCTTGCTCGTGCTTGTGGGCGTGGTGTTCGGGGCAATTATCGTGAGCGCAGAGCCTGCCGTGTGGGTTCTGACTGACCAAGTTGAGTCGATTTCGGGCGGCACAATCAAGCGAAAGGTCATGCTCCTGGCTCTGAGTGCGGGCGTCGCAATTTCAATCGGAATTTCCATGCTGCGCGTGCTTTTCGGATTTTCGCTCTGGTATGTGCTGATTCCGGGCTATGCGCTTGCGCTGATTCTTTCGTTTATCTGCCCCAAATTGTTCACGGGAATTGCCTTTGACTCAGGCGGTGTTGCGAGCGGTCCTATGACGAGCACATTCATTCTTTCGTTCACGCTCGGTGCTTCCGCTTCAAGCGGTGGAAATCCTGCGGTGGATGCGTTCGGTGTGATTGCGCTCGTTGCCATGACTCCGCTGATTGCGATTCAGATTCTTGGAATCATCTTCAAAATAAAAACAAAACGGGCTTCGGAGGGGCAAAAATGAGTGCATTTTCTTTAATCATCAGTATCGTTCCCCACGACAAGGGCGAAAAACTCACCAAAGCGGCGGTTTCTGCTGGCTGTGGCGGCGGCTCGGTTCTCATGGGGCGGTCACTTGCAAAGTCGAATCTCGGCGCGATTCTCGGAACGGGCGAAACCACGAAAGATTTGATTTACATGGTCGTCGAAGAATCAAAAAAACAGGCGATTTTGAGCGCAATTTCTGAATCAACTTCGCATGAAAAGCCAAATTTCGGCGAATTATTTACTTTACATGTTGATACTCTTCTAAAAGCGGGAAGTGTTGCAGGCTCGGCGGCACAGTCTGAAGGAGAAAAAACTATGAATGATATGATTACGGTCATCGTGAACAAAGGCTTTGCCGACGATGTGATGTTTGCGGCTCGAAAAGCGGGTGCAACGGGCGGCACGGTGATTAACGCGCGCGGAACTGCCCGCGAGGACGACGAAAAATTCTTCGGCGTGCACATCGTTCCCGAAAAAGACATGCTCGTCATCGTGGTGGAGCACGGCAAAAAAGAGGCGGTGCTTTCTTCGATTCAAGAGCTCAAATGCCTCAAAGAGCCAGGCATGGGCATCGCGTTCAGTTCCCCCGTGAGCGATTTTACGCTTTTGGGGAAGAAGAAATAATAAATTTCTCACAGAGCTCTGGAGTTCACAGAGAGCATGACGCATAGGAAAAATATTCTTGATTTTGAAATATCTCTGTGGTCTCTTAGCCCTACGAGCACAGCTCTTCGGGAGAGTCGCTAAAATTGCAACGCAATTTTTTAACGCTCCCTATCTGTGAGGAATTTGTAATGCCTATGTCTACGAAGAATCAGGTTTTGGAAACATTGCTTTCTCTTAAAAACGGCGAATTTGTTTCGGGTGAGGAACTTGCGCACTCTTGCTCGGTGTCGCGCACGGCGATTTGGAAGGCGATTCGCTCGCTTGAAGACGAGGGCTACAAAATCGAGGCGGTCACAAACCGAGGCTATCGCTTACTTTCGTGCCCCGACAAACTGAACGCGGAAGAGCTTTCTCGCTTGATTTCGCCTGCTTCGCACGCGCCCGTGCATGTGTTCACTTTTGATTCAATCGATTCCACCAATTCTGAGGCGAAGCGGCGTGCCGTGGAAGTGGGCGCGTTCCGTGACGGCGAGGGAAATCTTACCGAAAAGGGGAAATCCGCGCACATTTCGCTTTTTGCGGCGGAAACGCAGACGGGCGGAAAGGGGCGGCTCGGGCGCACGTTTGTGTCACCTGCGGAAACGGGCGTGTATTTTTCGCTCTTGTATGCTCCGCGCGGTGGCGTGAAAAATCCGGCATTGTATACGGCGGCAGCGGCGGTGAGCGTTTCGCGGGCGGTCAAACATCTTTTCGGCGAAAATCCCAAAATCAAGTGGGTGAACGATGTGTTCCTTGAAGGAAAAAAGATTTCGGGCATTTTGGTCGAGGGAATCACCAATTTTGAGACAGGAATCATCGACGCGGCGGTGGTGGGAATCGGAATCAACCTGCGCGTGAACAAAAATCTTTCGGGCGAGATTACAAAAATCGCGGGCAGCGTGGAAGAAGCGAAACTCGCCAAAAACGAGGAATTCGTTCCCGTCCAAAAGAACCGCGTGATTGCCGAAGTCGTAAAAAACTTGATTCAGTTCTACGATGCCTTTGAAACGGGCGATGAAGCCACAAAAACTGAGATGATTGCAGAATACCGCGCGTCTTCGCTCTTAATCGGAAAGAAGGTGACGGTCAATCCCGTGGCGGGAAGCACTTTTGAAAGCTACGCGGCGACGGTCAAGGAAATTTCACCCGAGGTTAAGCTTGTCGTCCAAACGGAACAGGGCGAAACGCGGGAGCTGAGTTCAGGGGAAGTGAGCCTGCACAGCTACGATTTTGTGTAATTCTCCGCTTGAACACGCGCTAATCTAAAAAAAATATGATGAAAAAAATCCGCGATAGTGGTATAATGAGCGTGAATTTCAATTACGTTAAGGATGATGATAGATGACAGATCAGGATTTAGACCCGACAATTGCCGCGCTTTTGGCAGAAACCGAAGCTGATTCGGGACCGAGTGCGTTACCATCTTTTAAAGAAATTTCTGATCGAAAGGAGCAAGAATCTTCCGCTAGCGATTCTGCACACAAGGTCGATTTGTCGCAGACAAGTTTCAAAGAAATCACCAAATTCTATGAAGACGAGTCAAATCACATCTTCGATGACACATCGTACTACAAAACGGCACTCGGCGGAGAGGGCGAACAGGCACAGCGCGTGCACAAAATTCTCTCAAAATACCTCACGTGCCAAGACCCAAAAGACCGCACGGTCTATCGTCAGCAGCTCGTCACATCGTGGTGGGAGCTTATCCGCGTCATGTGCCCAAAAGCAGCTGACTACAATCTCGAAAAGCCAAAGCGCATGTTGCTTCGATTCGGAGTCGTGCTCCCTTCCCTCTTTACGCCTGAGCAAAAGCAGCTGTTTTCTACGGTAATTCTCGACAACGACACGGGCGAGCCAGTCTATTACATGGACGAATGGTTCAAAGAAATCGCTTCGGGTCGCTTGAGTCTTTCTGCAACCGATGAGGCTCGTTCGCCGCGCAAAAATGACCCGGGCGCTGAGGCACAGCGCATCCAACAGCTCAAAAACAAAAACGACGGTAAATTGCAGAATGCCGAAAGTTTGCTCAACTCAAAAGAAGTGGAGCGTCAGATGCTTGAGACGGAGCTTAAGAACCGAATCGACTCAATCTGCGAGCACAGTCCGATGATTGGTCTTGAGCCGCACAAACAAACCTACACAGAAGGTCAAAAACATCTCTTCGCGGAAATCCAAGAAAAACTCCGTGCTTTGCAAAAACTCGACAAAGAGCTTGCGGGCTATATAAAAGATTTTGAAGAAGCAAAGGCTATCGGCACTTCACTCGAAGACAAAATGACCTCTCAGCCAGAGGCGCTGGAAGTCAGTTCGGGTGACATCATGATTGAATACCAAACGGTGCGCCAAATGGCAAAGATGACGTGCGGTCGCCAGGGAAATCAATTCCCGATTTTCACACGCGAATTCTACCATTGTGTTCCGCGACTCACTGGCTTCCGCGAAAATGTGCTGAACATTCTCAAATGGGTCGAGGATAATGACCCCGAGTGCTTCGTCCGAATCCACAAGAACATGAAGAATCGCATCGTTCCGTATGTGCTTTGTTTGCCTACCTATGGCGATTTCGGTTTTTGCTGGGAGCCGTTCGACCGCTACAATCGCGTCACGAGCCGTGGACGAATCGTTATCCCCATGTATCCGCGCGATTTAAAGATTGCCATTCTCATGGCGGTTGCCGATTTGCGCTGGCAGGTTGCCAAAGAAAAAGCAAGCTACTACTGGATGGAAGAAGGTCTCACGGGTCAGTATTATCAGTGGATTGAACGCCAAAAGCTCAAGGGCGACCTCAAATCGTACTTCATCGCTGACTACGTTCTCTGGATGACAAAAGAACTCGACGGTATTCAGCGCATGGACAAAGAGCTCCGCGCGGTATTCTGGCGTTTCGTGCCGTTCAATCAGGCAAAGAAAGACGACCTCAAAATGCGAAGCCCCGTCTATGCCGAGTTGTACCAGCGCGACCTGAACCGCGCAATGTCAGATGGTTATTAATGTGTACAAACCTGCCGAGATTTTCCCGACAGAAAAATTTATATTTTTTAGAGGCAAAATTATGGATTTTGTAAAAGAACTTCGTGCCAAAGCTAAGGCTGCGGGCAAAACAATCGTTCTTTGTGAAGGCGAAGACAAACGCGTCGTCGAAGCGGCTTCACTCATCGTAAAAGAGGGAATCGCAAAGATTACCCTTCTCGGAAACAAGGCTGAAATCGAAAAATTCGGTTTCGATATGAGCGGCGTAAACATCGTTGACCCAACAACCGACGCAAACGCTGACAAATACGCGGAAATCTTGTACAAAGCACGCGAAGGCAAAGTCAACAAAAAGACAGGTCTCCCTGAGTACGCTGACGTTGCTGCCGCAAAAGCTGCCGCGCTCAAAGACTACACCATGTACGGCGCGCTCATCTTGAAAGCAGGCGATGCTGACGGTTTCGTTTCTGGTGCATGCCACTCAACGGCAAACACACTCCGCCCTGGATTGCAGGTCATCAAAACAGCTCCGGGATGCAGCACGGTTTCTTCATGCTTCATCATGGTCGCTCCAGAGGGAAGCAACAAATATCTTCCGAACGGAATCGCAGTGTTCGGCGACTGCGCAATCAACATCAACCCCACCGAAGAGCAGCTTGCTGACATCGCAATCGCTTCTGCGGGAACAGCAAAGGCAATCGCTGGCATCGAGCCAAAGGTCGCAATGCTCTCATTCTCAACAAAAGGCTCTGGCGCAGACCCGAAAGACGGCGACACGGTTGGCAAAGTAGTTCGCGCAACAGCACTCGCAAAAGAAAAGGCTCCGGAACTCGCTCTTGACGGCGAATTCCAGTTCGACGCGGCAATCGCTCCAGAAGTCGGTGAGCTCAAAGCTCCGGGAAGCGCAGTTGCTGGCCACGCAAACACATTCATCTTCCCGAACATCAACGCGGGAAACATCGGCTACAAAATCGCGGCTCGCATGGGTGGCTGGAAGGCAATCGGTCCTGTCTGCCAGGGCTTTGCAAAACCGCTCAACGACTTGAGCCGAGGCTGCAATGTTGACGAAATCGTCGACACCGTAGCAGTTACGGCATTGCAGGCATAAGTTTTTATTCCGTTATGATTCGCTTGAGGTGACGATTAAGCGTTGCCCAAGCGACTCCTAACTCTTTTGCAATGGCGTTTTTCGCTTTTCCTGCTTTTATCTGCTGTTTTATGTATTCATCATGCGGAGAAAGTTTGTAGAAATCTGATTTTCGCCCCATCTTCCGTCCGATATGCTTTCCTTCGAGTCGGACGCGATGAAGCCCCTGCTTCGTTCGCTCAGAAATCAGCTGTCGCTCAATTTCTGCGGACAGCCCGAACGCAAACGCAAGCACCTTCGACTGAATATCATCACCGAGCCGATAATTGTCCTTTATCGTCCAGACTTTTATGTCGCGCTCCAAAAAATACTGCAACACATTCATAATCATAATGAGAGAGCGTCCAAACCGAGAAATTTCCGTGCAGATAATGATGTCGCCCTCTTTCGCATGTTGCATGAGCACTCTTCCCAGCTTTCGTGACTCAGGCTTTTTTGTTCCGCTGATTTTTTCCTCAATCCATTTGTCGATTGTAATTCCGTTTCGTTTTGCGAATTTCTCAATCTCCAGCTGTTGATTCTCAAGATTTTGATGTAGAGTCGACACTCTGATGTAGCCATAAACCATACTGTTTACTCCTGTCTGTTTTTGTTTTCAAGTATCTGCTTATTAGAGATTTTGGACATATTTTTTCCCGAATAGTTCAAAATTTGGTCGGCATTTGACAATCTTATAAAATGGGCGTAGAATCGGTCTATGAATGTTCTGTTAGGGCTTTCGGCTTCAAACGGTATCGGAATCGGCACTGCATTTGTCGTTCCAGAATCAGAAAAACGCGTTATTTCCTCAAAAAAAATCAAGGCGGAAGACAAGCCCCAGCAGCTTGAGCGATTCGACCGCTCGCTTGCCAAAGTCACGGGGCAGATTGCTTCCCAACTCGATGCCGTAAAGGGCGACAAAGTTCAGTCAGAAATTTTTGAGACGTACTTCCTCATGCTCAACGACCCCGAGTTTTTGGGCGATGTGCGAAAAACGTTCGAGGCTTCAGAATATTCAATCGAATACGTTTTAAATCAAAAAACAGAAGAATATGCAAACAAGCTCCGTTCGAGCGGAAACGCGTATCTTGCCGAGCGCGCTGAGGACATCTGCGACATTTTCGGGCGTGTCTTAAACGATTTGCTTGATTTTCATCCGTTTGACATCGAGAACGTGCCTGACGGTGCGGTCATCGTTGCAAAATCGATGAATCCGAGCGACACGGTCATTCTCTCAAAGCGGCAGATTGCGGGCATTGCGCTCACTGACGGCGGCGTTTCTTCTCATGTCGGCATTCTCGCGCGAAACTACGGCATTCCGGCAGTCTTCGACATCGAAAATATTCTCGCAGAAATCACACATGGCGCGCTTCTCGTTGTTGACGGCACGGCGGGCGAGGTTATCGTTCAGCCAGATGATGCCACACTCGATGACTATCAGTCAAAAATCCAAAAAGCAAAAGAACATGCCGAAAAACTCAAGATTTTCCGCGACAAGCCCGCCAAAAGCGCGGACGGCGAGCCATTCCAGCTTTTGGCGAACATCGGCACGGTTGATGAAGCACGCGTCGCTATGGAAGAAGGCGCGGACGGAATCGGCTTGTTCCGCACAGAATTTTTGTTTATGAGCGAGGCGAATGCGAACAGCGCAGTGGGGGCTGCTCACTCAAAAATCGCGGCGTTCAGCGAAGAAAATCAGTTCAACGCATACAAGCGCGTGCTCGAGACAATGCGCGGAAAGCCCGTCACTATCCGAACGCTCGACGCAGGCGGCGACAAAATCATTTCGTCTCTTGATGTTCAGCATTCCACGAGCGAAGAAAAAAATCCGCTCATGGGCTTGCGCGCAATCCGTCTCACGCTCGCAAATCCCGCGCTTCTCCGCACGCAGCTTCGTGCGCTCTACCGTGCGAGTGTGTTTGGCAATCTTAAAATCATGATTCCGCTTGTCACGAGCGTTGAGCAAGTCGAAGAAGTGCTTGCGATTGCCGAAAAAGTGCGCGAAGAGCTCAAATCCGAGAATATTCCGTTCAAGGCAGACGTTCCCATCGGCATTATGGTCGAAACGGCTGCTGCGGCGATGATTTCGGACTGCCTTGCAAAAGTGAGCGACTTTTTCTCAATCGGAACGAACGACCTCACGCAATACACGATTGGCGTTGACCGCGAAAATTCCCTCGTTGCCTCGCTCTACGATGAATTCCATTTGGCGGTGCTGCGCTTGCTCCACAAAACAATAAAGGCGGCGGACGTGGCGGGAATTCCAGTCTCTGTCTGTGGTGAGATGGCGAGCCGTGCCGAAAGCGTAATGGTCTTGGCAGGAATGGGCGTGCGCACGTTGAGTATGAGCCCAAAACTCATCACAAGCGTCAAAGAACTTTTGTCAAAAATGAGCATAGAAGAGCTCAAAGCCATTTCCTCAAAAAGATTAAATAGTTTATAATCACTGCATGGCAAAGAAAAAGCAAAAACCAGATTTCTCAAAACCGAAGCTAAAAAAAGCTGACTCTATTGTTGAAATTCAGAATGGCGAAGCTGTAACGGAACAGAGTGAACTTTCCGCAGACGCCGATACTGTGGCAGAGTCTCCCGAATGGAATGAAGACGACACAAACGAAGAAACTCCCGAAGATTCTGCCTATAAAGCCGAAGTCAAAGCAGCCGGCTATGACACTTCAAAATACTATGTAAATCTCCCCACGGTGGTAATCGCAGGCCGCCCGAATGTGGGAAAATCCACGCTTTTTAACCGATTTATGCACCGCCGCCTTGCAATCGTTGACCCAACTCCGGGCGTTACGCGCGACCCTGTTGAGGCAATGGCGTTCATCATGGGAAAGCCCGTGCATTTGGTTGACACAGGCGGCTACAAACTCGACCGTGACCCCACTTCCCGCGAATCCGAAATGGACGAACTCGTTGTTCAAAAAACCGTCGCCACCATCAAAACCGCCGACAAAATCTTGCTTTTGCTTGAATCGGGCGTAATTACGGGCGAAGACGAAGAATTCATTCAGCTTTTGAGGCCGTACTGGAACCGTCTCATCGTTGCGGTGAACAAATGCGAGGGTGGAAAGGGCGAAGATGTCTCGTGGAATTATCTTCAGTACGGATTTAAAGAACTCGTTTTCATTTCCGCTGACCACGGAGACCACATCACCGACCTTGCAACAAAAATCGTAGCGGACTTGGATTTTTCAAAAGTCGAAGAAGGCGAAAAGCCGCAAGACCCCATCAGAATCGCGATTTTGGGAAAGCCGAACACAGGAAAATCCACGCTTTCAAACCGCCTCACGCACAGCGAAAAATCAATCGTCTCCGATTACGCGGGAACCACGCGCGATGTCGTTGAGGGAAAATTTTCGTACGCAGGGCGCAATTTTGAAATCATGGACACGGCAGGAATCCGCCGCAAAAAGAAAGTACACGAAAATGTCGAATATTACTCTGTCAATCGCGCAATCAAAACGCTCGACAAGTGCGATGTCGTTTTCCTTATGATTGACGCACAGGAGGGCTTGGCAGACCAAGACAAAAAAATCTGCTCGCTCGCCTACGAGCGCGGGAGAGGAATCATCTTCGTTCTGAACAAGTGGGACACGCAGGAACAGAGCAAAAAAACGCTCAGAAGCACAGTTGATTACATCAAAACGATGTTCGGTCACATGAACTGGGCGCCGATTCTGCCGCTTTCCGCGCTTCACGGCGAGGGAATCAAAGATTTGCTCAACAAAGCGATTGAATTGTACGAACAGCTTACCCGCCGTGTGGAAACGAGCGCACTCAACAAGGCGCTTTCCGACTGGCTTTTCCATTATCCGCCGCCAGCGAGCAAAGCGATTCACTTCAAAATCCGCTACATGACGCAAACGAGCACAAACCCCGTCGCATTCCGCATTTTCTGCACAAGCCCCGACAATGTGCCCGAAAGTTATGTCACCTATCTCAAAAACTCAATCCGCAAAGACTTGGGCTTCGACCAAATCCCCGTGGAACTGAACCTAAAACCAAGCCGAAAACGGTGGGAAGAGAGAACAGTGAGCAATGAGAAGTTAGAAGTTAGGAGTTAGGAGGGGGAAGTCTCCCCCTACGCGCCCACTTCGTTGGTCGCTACCCTCTCTACGGGGGAAATCCCCCGTAACGCCCCCTGCAATTTCGATTTTTGGAGACAACAATTGACCTACAGTATTGGAGATGTTGAAGAGCTGAGTGGTATTCGACAGAATGTTCTCAGGTATTGGGAAACGGTGATTCCCGGGTTCGCGCCCCGAAAAGATTTGGGCGGGCGGCGCGTGTACACCGAGCGTGATTTTGAAATCGTCCTCCGCTTAAAGCATTTGATTTACGAGCGGAAATTCACGATTGAGGGCGCACGGAATGAAATTCTGCACGAGTCACAGGCGTATGAAACGCACGCCGAAGCCATGAACGCAATCCGCGAACTTCGCACCGAACTTACGGAACTTTATTTTCAAATCAAAAAGGGAAAAAAATGAGCGAACACTACGAACGATTCCGCGCAAAAAAAACAGAGCGTACCGAAAGAACAGAATTCTCCGCACCAAAGCCGAAACTCGACCGAAAACGCACACACGCGCACCGCCACGAATCAGCCGAGCGCAAGAAATTCGCCTCGCTCCGCCGAGAATTGTTTGCCGAAAGCGCGATTCCCGCCGAAAGTCGCGAGATTATCGAGCATTTTGACGACATAGTGGCGAGTGTTCGCAATTTGAGCGGAAAGCAAAAAGTCGCGCTCTACGGAAAAATCAAAAATCTCTCGCATCAGCTCACCGACGACAGAAACAGTCGCCGCCTCGGATACATGAACGAAGCTGCCTCAATCAGCGCATACATCAGCTATTTTATGTGGTGGAATCTTGTCCGCATGACGCGCCTTTTCGCAAATCTGCCCAAATCAGCCTTTGAATCGCTCGCACAGTCCGAAAAGCCCGTCGCGCTCGATGTGGGAAGCGGCACGCTCACCGTTGTCATCGCGCTGTGGCTCGCCCGCCCCGAACTCCGAAGCAAAAAAATCAGCTGGTACTGCCTTGATTTGAGCCAGACCGCCCTTTCCGCCGGTGAAGATTTGTATTACGCAATCGCCGCAAAAACAATAAAGGGGGAAAGCCTTCCCCTCGCTCCAGCCGGCACGCCGTCTTCCGCTACCCCTTCTGCGGGGGCATCCCCCGCAACGCCCCCAGCCACCGAGCCGTGGAACATTATCCGCGTCAAAGGTGCGCTTGGCACTTCTATTAAAGAAAAAGCCGACTTCATCGCGTGCGCCAATGTGTTTAACGAAATCTTACAGCGGAACGAACAGCCCACGGACTTCCTCGCAAAAAAATACACGGGAGACTTGCTTTCTTATCTCAAAAGCGAAGAATCAGCCGTGCTTCTCGTGGAGCCGGGCGACCCGCACTCAGCGCGGTTTATCTCACTTATGCGCGACGCGCTTATCCGCCGCGATTTCTTGCCTGTCGCGCCTTGCACGCACACCGCCGAATGTCCGATGGCAGGGCGCACAAACGGCAGAACTACGAACGCGCAGGGCAAAAACGCAAAATGGTGCAATTTCGCCTTTGACACGGAAAGTGCGCCCGCTCGTTTGCTCAAACTTTCAGAAAAAGCGGGCTTGCCAAAAGAACGCGCAAGCCTCAGTTTCGTGATTTCAAAAAAATCGGTGGTTGAGCCTGTCGAAACCGCAAAAAAGCCGAACGACGAGCGTGAAACACTTTCCGAAAAAACGTTCATTCGTATCGCTTCGGACTTTATCCGCCTGCCCGACTTGCACAAATCGGGCTACTACGCGTGCAGTGAGCTAGGTCTTCTTCTTGCAATCGACGAACATCATATTCAGCCCAAAAACGGCGAGCTTTTGCAAATAAAAACCCCCGACTATCTGGACGAAATCGACCAAAAGTCCGGCGGAATCATAGTGCGAATCTAAAACTCGTTCTTCTATTTGAACAGCTTTTTAATCTCGCTTGAATAAATCTCGTTGATACGGAAGCGCATGATTTCTTGCTTTGCCGAAAGCTCTACGCCAACTTCAAACGGTTTTTCAAGCAGCGCGATTTTGTTGATTCGCTCGTACATTTTAAAGCCATTCTTTGAATTGACGCGCGTTGCGACTTCGGTTTCGATTAAATGCAAGACTTCGGCACTCTTTACCATGTCGGAATATTTTTTGTACGGAAGATCTGACTCTTTGCAGAACGCCTCGACTTCTGCTTGCTCTGGCACGACCAAAGCCGCCAAATACCGTTGGTCTTGACCGAGCACCACCGCCGTCTGAATAAAGCGCGACTCCTGCATTTTCATCTCGATTGGAAGCGGCTCAATGTTTTCGCCACCCGTCTGTACGATGGTGTCTTTGGTGCGCCCGCGAAGAACAATCTCGTTGTTTGCGGTGAGCCGAGCCAAGTCGCCCGTGTCGAACCAGCCGTTATCATCGATAGCCTTTGCGGTGAGCTCGGGTTGCTTGTAATAGCCTTTCATGACCGTGCCGCCTTTTACTTCAAGCACGCCCTTTTTGCCACGCTTGACGGGCTTTCGCGTAATGGGGTCAACGACGCGCGCAGAAATGCCACGCACTGCCGAGCCAACATTGCCGAGCACTGGGCGGTCAATTGGGCGCACGGAGATAATCGGCGCAGTTTCGGTAAGCCCGTAGCCTTCCACGAGTTTTACGCCAATCGCCCAGAAGAATTTGTCGACAGCCGGAGGAAGCGCACCGCCACCCGCAACGCCCGCACGGAAATTCGTACCGAGCATTTTGCGGATTTTGCGGAACACGATTGCGCCACCAAGCAATTTAATCGGATAGAAGATGAGCCACGGAAGCACGAATGCAGGCCACTGAAGCCAGCGTTTGTCCATGCCATAGCGCGTAGTGCGGTCAAAAAGCACGCGGTCGAGTTTTGAATGGAAGAGCGCGACCGTTACGAAAAAATTGAACACTCTGAGCGTAATGCCGCCCGTTTTGCGCATATTTCGGTAAATGCCGTCGTAGACAGCCTCAAACACGCGTGGAACAGCGGGCAACACCTGCGGATTTAATGTTTTGAGGTCGGCGAGAAGCACCGGTCCGACCGGCTTTGAGTAGCAAATCGTTGCCGCCTGATTTAAGACGACGTATTCAACCGCGCGCTGGAATGCGTGCCACACGGGAAGCACCATGAGTCCGCGGTCGCCGGGATGCAAGTAAATTCGCTCGCACACTTCATCGAGCTGCGTAATGAAGTTGCCGTGAGAGAGCATAACGCCCTTTGGCTTACCCGTAGTTCCCGAAGTGAAGATAATCGTGGCGAGGTCGTCCCACTTGCCTTTTTCCATTTCTTCGGTAACTGTATTGGGATTTTCTGAATTGTATTTTTTGCCGTCCTCGACAATCTGCTCGAACGAGTAGAGCGTGACGCCCGCAGCTTTTGTTGCTTCAAGGTCTTTGTCAGTCGGTTTTTCGAAGACAATCAGTTCGTTTACGAGCGGGAGCTTTTCTTTGATGCCAAGAATTTTCTCAATTTGACTTGCGTTTTCGACGATGACGCGCTTGCACTCCGCAAATGAAAGAATGTACTCCAAGTCGCCAATCGTTGCGTCACAGCCACGCGGAACATCAATCGCGCCGAGCATCATCAAGCCCATGTCAGCCTGTTCCCACTCCTTGCGATTGTCAGAAATGAGACCGATGTGCTCCTCACGCACGACACCGTGTGCCAAAAGACCGCCCGCAAATGCGACGGCAATCTCATAGGCTTCTTTGTAGGTCGTCGGCTCAAAATGCCCGTCCTTAAAGCGGCTCATCTGGTAGGCGATTTCGGGATATTCTGAAGCTCTCTTTCTAAAAAGGCGCGGAAGTGTCGTTTCCATTACAAACTCCAAGTCATAAAATAGGATTTCATTATAAACCGATTCAGCGGAAAAATCTATTAAAAAAGAAAATGTTGACAAAGCGCGCGTCTGCCAATAAACTAATGATAGTTAGTCAATTATAAAATGGGTGGGAAAATGGCTAAAACAGAAAAAGTTACGCGCGAGAAGATTATTCTCGCATTCTTGGATTCGTGCTTCGCGAAAAACGCGGGCGGAACTTCACTCTCAGATGTCGCTGACCGTCTCGGAATCAAAAAAGCATCGCTCTACAATCACTACGAAAGCCGTGACGCAATGGTCGAAGACTGCATTCGCTGGTGCGGCGATTATTACCGCAAAACGTATTTCATTCCGACGGACATCGATTCAATCTCGCAGCGATACCCTGCCGAAAACGTCATGAAGGCAATCATCAATCGCTGGTTTAAGATGAACGAAAAAGAACCGCTCATCCAGATTTACTCATTCATCGAGAGCGAAAAGTACATCTCGACTGCGGCGGCAAAAATCGCTCAGGAAACGCGAGAAAAACTCGTCACGCAAACAAAACTCGCGCTCCGAAGCCTCGCAAAAGCGGGAAAAATCATCGACTTGGAAGAAAATGACCTCGAAACGCTCTCAAAAATCATGACGTCAATCGCCATGTCAAACCTCGATGACTACATTGTCGCAAAAAAAATCGAAATCCGCTCGAACCCCGAAAGCGGCGAAGGATCGTTGTTCGAGAGCAAGAACGATTCCGATTTCAGCGCAGTGGACGAGCTTGTGAACACATTCTGCTCAATGCTCAAATAATTCGTGACTTTTTGCTGAGTTTCGGATAGAATAACACTGTGTCTACTTTGTACATCGTTGGAACGCCAATCGGAAATCTTGGCGACATAACTTTTCGGGCAGTTGAGACCTTCAAATCCGTGGATGTGGTTGCGGCGGAAGATACGCGGCACACGCTCCAGCTTTTGAATCATCTTGAGATTAAAAAGCCGCTTGTTTCGTGCCGTTCTCAAAACGAAGAGCAAGCGAGCGAAAAAATCATCAAAATGCTCGATGAAGGTCAGACGGTGGCATACGCAAGTGACGCGGGCACTCCGGGCATTTCCGACCCGGGCGCAATTTTAGCAGGCTTGGCGCGGCGTGCAGGGCACACGGTCGTTCCGATTCCGGGAGCGAGTGCGTTTGCTTCCCTTGTGAGCGTGGCAGGCGCGGGCGGTAAAACGCTCGTTTTTGAGGGCTTTCTTTCACCAAAACCGGGTCGAAGGCGAAGCCGCCTCAAAGAACTTATGGCAATGGACGCGGCAATCGTTTTGTACGAATCTCCGTTCAGAATTGTTAAACTTTTGACGGATATAGCCGATATTGATAGTGAACGGCGTGTAGTTGTTGGTCGAGAATTGACAAAACTGCACGAGGAGATAGTAGAGGGGACTGCCGCAGATATGCGTGATAATTTCGCCGAAAGAAGCAAAATCTTAGGTGAATTTGCAGTATTTATCTCAAAATCTTCAAAAAATTCTAAAGAATTCGATGAAGATGCCGATAATTAAAGAGTAAAAGGCAGGTTAGCTATGATGATTGGAAGAATTGACAATGTAAATCCTCTTAACAATGTTCAGAATACTCGTCGCACACAGGCTAAGGAAAATACATACTCTACAGCAGATCAGGTAAGCGTTTCTGATGAGGCAAAAGCAGCAGCAGAAGCATACTACCTCAATCAGGTTGCGGCAGAAACTCCGGATATCCGACAGGATCTCGTTGCCGCCATCAAAGAAAAGATTAAGGATCCAAACTACTTGAATCAGGCAGTTGTAGCATCAACCGCCGACAGAATTCTTGCAAGCTATGGGCTTTAATCACACGGCAACGGTGTCGCTTACAGAAAGACGGAATTATTCCGTCTTTTTTTTTAAATAGGAATACACAAAATGGCAGATTTTTCTTTTAAAGTTTCACCAAATATTCTTTTAGGTTCATACGCGGCGAGCCGAATCGGGCAGACAGTCGCTTCATTCGGCTCAAAATTCATGCTGATTCTCGACCCGATTTTGCGCGAGAACGGCACATGCGAAAAAATCACGAAAGCGCTCGATGACAAAAAAATCGAGTATTTTCTTTTTGACGAACTTTCCTCGGGCGGAGATTCGGAAATTCTCGAACGGACGCTCAAACTTGCCCGTGAGGCACATGTGCACGGCGTGATTGCCGTGGGCGGCGGAAAGCCAATCAGCGTTGCCCGAGCCACATGCGCGCTTTTTAACGAAACGCACGATTTGTATGATTTTTTGGACGGCAGCGTTCCCAAAAGCGCGACGCTTCCCTTCATCTGCATTCCGACGACAATCCGTGACGCGTTTGTCTTTACCGATACGATTCCGCTCGTTGACGCGCGAAGCTCTACGCTCAAGCTTTTAAAAGTACAGCCGGGAATCTCAAAACTCGTTTTGTTTGACCCCACGCTCACGGCAACGCTCACCGAAAACCAGACGGACTCGATGGCGCTCGAAACGCTCTGCTTGGCAACCGAAAGCTATCTCTCTCAGCGCGAGAATTTTTTCAGCAACATGATTGCCGAAAAATCTGTGGAGCTTTTGACATGCGCGCTCGACGGCACTCAGTCACTTACCATCACCACGCCAAAAGAAGAATTGCTCTCTCAGGGCGGCTGCATGGCGTCTCTTGCGGCGGCAACGTCTTCAATCGGAATCGCCTCGCTGCTCTCAATGTGCATCAACGCCCGCTACAAGATTTCGCGCTCGCTCGTCACGACGATTTTATTTCCGTACATGGTCGAAGAATGCGCAAAATTCAAGGCAGACCGAATCGCCGCGCTCGCCAAAAAAATGGGAATCGCTCAGGCTGACCAGTCAAACGAAGACGCGGCACACGCATTCGCCGAAAATATCCGCCAGAGAATCGCAAAGGCAAATCTTCCTGCGCGTCTCAAAGATTTGTCTATCTCGCTCGAGCAGCTTGCGCTCGCCGCGGAAGATGCCGGTCAGCTCGATGTAGTCAACTCGCTTCCGAGAAGCATGAACAGCGACGACTTGTTCGGACTGATTAAGACGGCATTCTAGCAAATTGGAAATTGAAAACGAAAAATTGAAAGTAAAACATGATTGAGCCTCATAAACTGAATCAGCTCCAGCCGGGGCAAAAACGACGGAAACTCGCGCTTACGTTCGGTGCGCTTGAGCGCGATGTTGACGGAATCCCCGAAAAGGGCAACGAATACAATTTCAAGTCAATTCCGCGCGATGAATACATTAAAAAACTGCTCGCAATCGTCATTCAAGATGAAGAATTGCCCGCTGAAAGCAAAAAACAACTTGAGGACGTGCTTTATACCGCACCTTTTGACGAAAAGCGCGCGTGCAATCTCGCGCGAAACAATCTGCTCGCCATTATCGGAACTTTCCCCGCTGAGTGGGATTTAATTATCGCCCCGCACGCATCCCCGCTCGACGAAAACGGCGTGGTAAAAGCGCGTGATTTTTTTTCGGGCGTGTATGTGTATGCCGAGGACATTCGCTCGCCGTTCAATTGCGGCTCGATTTTCCGCACGGCTGAGGCAATGGGCGCCGAAAAAGTCTTTATCTCGCCGATGTGCATTGACCCGAACCACCCGAAAGCTCTCCGAAGCGGCATGGGCTGCATTGAAACGCTCGGATTCGAGCGAAAAAGCGTTGAAGAACTCAAAGAATTTGCCGCACAAAACGATCTGCCGATTTTCGTGCTCGAGACGGGCGGCACACCACTGGAAGAATTTGATTTCCCTAAAAAAGGAATCTGCATTATTGGCTCGGAAGAGCTTGGCGTAAGCCCGCAGGCACTGGGCGCGGCAACGTATGGGCGCGTGAGCATTCCGATGAAAGGCTTAAAAGCCTCGCTCAATGTGGGCGTTGCGTACGGGATTTTGATGCAAGCCTGGATGTCTAGTCTTCTTTGAAAGCTCCAGAGAGTTTTTCAGAAATTTTTTGGAGCTGCGTTTCGCTTCCGATATTGAAGGTTCTGAGAACGTCCAAATCAAACTGGTAATAATCGACCTCGTGCGTTTCGTAGTGAGAAATCATGTCAGCGAGATAAATGAGAGAGGTGAGTTTTTTGGTTGCCGGCGATGCCATGTCCGGCTCGTGATGATGGCGAATAACCGACACGATGATGTCAGGGAAATTCCACTTTTCGGCGATAAGCGCACCGACCTCGCTGTGGTTTACACCCGCGAGCAATTTTTCGAAGATGTCAGCGGAAATGTTACGCTGCTTGCAGATGTCTTTTACGCCAATGATAAAATCAGGATGCGCGGTGGCAAACACGAGCTTTCCGATGTCGTGGAGCAAGCCACAGACATATGAGTCGTCGATAATGTCTTTTTCGGATGGGCAGAGATTTCGCGCAAGATTATACGAATAGAACGCGACCCGATATGCATGAACCCAGAGCGTCTTTCGAGAATCGCTTCCCATTCCCTCAAGATTTTTGAGCGAGCCGACGGAAAGCAGCATGTTTTTGATGCCCCGCGTACCCACGAGTTTGACTGCATCGGCAATGCTTCGACAGGGAGAGGCGAGCGCGAACGTGACCGAGTTGACGAGACGAAGCAAATCGGTGGTGAGTGAGACATCGCTTGAAATCGCCTTTGCAATTTCGCTCATCTTTGAATTTGAGTCGTTGATAAGACGGTTGATTTTCATGATGCTCTCGGGGAACTGCGGAATCTCGTCGATAATCTTGATGAATTCGTGCGATGCCGTGTTGAGCTCTCGCTGCGTTTTTTCGTTAATCGGCAGAATGATGCGCGTGATTGTCTCGCCGTTTTCGCTCAAGATTTGGAAATTTTCTTCGGTTAAGCCGATTTTTTCGAGCATGAGAATCATGATGATGATGCCCAAGCCCGCGCCCTCTGATTGGTCGATAATCTGAGTCATCGCCTGGTCGACGGATGTGTATTGCTGTGCACGGCTCAGTTTGTCGTGCATGCGCTTGTATTCGCTGAACGTAAGCTCAGAATTGTTGCGGACTTCGATTTTGATGCGGTTGTTGCGCGTTTGCAAAATGAGTTTTACATACAAGCCTGCCTGTTTTTGCAGGTTGAGGTAGTAGCGGATATTGTTGAGCGTGTCTTCTTTGAAGTTTTTCATGCCCGCTTCGTAGTCGACATTGTTGAACAAATCGAGATTTTTTTCGCGGAAGTAAATACGCTTGGTGTTGGCTTTTTTGGCATTTGTAATCAGCTCGTTGAGACAGTATTTGAGATACGTACCCATATGCTCCTGCCCAAGCTCCGATAAAAATGCAGTGAGAACTTCTTCCATGTATTCTGACATTTCGCGGGGTAGCGTGTACGTCGTGATGGACAGAGGAATCCCTGCGCGAATTGCCATTTTAATTTTTGAAACGTCTAAACTAACTTTCTGTGGTTTCTGCTCATGCTGCATACGGCATATATTCTACACCATTTTCTGAAATTAGAAAACCGAAACTTGTTGAGTAAAAGACAACATTCGGTCAAAATAAGCTATGTTTGATTGTTTTTTGGCTCAGATGCTTGTACTGATTCTGATTGCCGTTTGTTCCTCACGAATCTTCTTTCTAAAGAAAGCCCGAGTCGATTGTTTTGCGGCATTTTCTCCAGTCGCGCTCTTTGTGTCAATCTGCATTTTTTTCTGCTTTGATTTTTTACCGCTCAGTTTTTTGGTCTTTTTACTCGCGCTCTTTGTTTTCTTCGTGAATTTTCGCTCCGTGCTCAGGCTGTCAGCGCGTTTGTTCGTCGATACGTACAGCGTCGTCTTCATTATTTCAACCGTTATCAGCCTCATACTGACTATCGCGCTTGGCGCACTCATCGTCATTTTCCGTCCAGTGCGCTATACCGAAAAAGATTTCAACGTCACGCGACGGCAAATCACGCTCACCGGACCGTGCACAAATCTTCGCGTGCATGGCGGGCCATTGAGCGGAGAGCGGGCGACAGGCACGCTTTTTGTGTACGAGCCGCTCGTTCATGACGAAATTGTCGCTGAGATTTATAAAGACAACCCCGTTTTGATTTTTGCGACGGGCGTGCGTGCGACCGTTCAGAATTACGAGTCGTATCTGATGCTTTTGGCTCAAAAGGGATACACCGTACTGGCGGCGGATTTGTACACAGATGACTTAAAATTGCTCTCTCAAAACGCTAAAAGCACGCTCGCAAAAGCCTTTCTTGACTCGCCCTTTCTCCGTCGGTTTGCGGCAATCCAGTTTGAAAAACTAAGACCCGCTGAATTTGAAGAACTGCTCGCGCAGGAACGTTCGTATGCCACAAAAAAATATTCCGCGCTCACAAAATGCGCATTGGAGCTGTTCGGTGATGATGTCAAAACATTTTACATCGTCGACGGCATTGATTTTGACTCAATTTATGCGGTCATCGACGAATTCAACACCGAGCCGTATGCAAACGCGAAGGGCTTTTTCTCGATGAATCGCGTTCCCGAATATGAGACGAGTGGCTACGGCTTTATCGAGCAGACCGATGTGCTTTTGGCGTATCAAAAAGGCATTGCACGAGAGAACAAATTTTTCATTCCGCGCTATGTCGCAAACAAAACAATAAAAGCAATCGAAGAACAAAAATAGGAGCACGTATGACACTCACAGAACTCAACCGGTATTTCAATTCATTTCTTCACAAAGAAGACTACGATTCTGACATTTCTCTGAACGGGATTCAGATTGCGAATTCTGCGCCTGACGAGAAGCAAATCACGCGCGTCGCTTTTGCAGTGGATGCGTGCGAGGCGACGGCTTTGAAGGCGGCGGAAGCGGGCGCGCAAGTGCTTTTTGTGCATCACGGGCTTTTTTGGGGGCACTGCCAGACGATTACGGGCACGCACTACAAGCGCATTGCGGCATTCCTCAAAAACGACGTGGCGTTAATCGCGTACCACATTCCGCTCGATGCGAATGAATTCGTGGGGAACAATTTCGGGCTTGCCGCGCGGCTTGGGCTTGAAAAAGTGCGCCCGTTCGGAAAATGGCGCGGCATGACGCTCGGCGCAGTTGGCGAATTGCCCGCTGAGTGCTCAATCGACGAGCTTGCTAAAAAACTCTTCCCGAATGGCGAAAAACCGAGCGTAATTCTTCCGTTCGGCAAAAAAATGATTAAAAAAGTGGCGATTATCTCGGGTGGCGCGGGCGATGACTTTGACCAAGCCGTAAAAATCGGCGCGGACGCCTACATTACGGGCGAAGTGGGACATGAAGAATACCACGCAATTGAAGAATCGGGCATCAACGTGATTGCGGGCGGGCATTACAACACGGAGACGGTCGGCGTTCAGCTCGTGCAAAAACGGCTCGAGGAAGACAAGGGCATTGAGACGGTCTTTATCGACATACCGACAGGACTTTAGTATAATAGCACTCACAAAAACTAGGATACCAAAATGTCAGACAATACAATCGAAGTTGCTTTTAAACCAAAATATTTCACGGCAAAAAAGATGATTCCGCTCATCCTCGCGCTCGTCGTGATTATCCTCGACCAAATCACAAAATATATCATCACCTCAAACATTCATCTCTACGGTTTGGGCGCATCATATTTCGGCGATTTTTTGCGCATCATTCACGTGAACAATCCGGGAATTGCGTTCAGCATCGGGCAGGGCTGGAGTATCGCCGTCCGAAGTATTTTGTTCCGCGCGATTCCGCTCGTCGTCATTCTCATTGTACTCGGAGTTTACATGCGAAACGATGATTTTTCTCAGTTGCAGCGGTGGAGCATCACAGGCATCATCGGCGGCGGACTCGGCAATCTCATCGACCGTTTTTTCCGAAGCGAGGGCGTTGTTGACTTCATCGATGTCAAATGGTTCGGAATCGAAACCTCCCCGTTCAAATTCCTGCGCTGGGAGCGCTGGCCTACGTTCAACGTCGCTGACTCTGCGGTCGTCGTGTGCGGCATCCTTTTGATAATCTCTTTCATCATCTCAATGAAAAAAGCTCAGTCAAAGGAAGGTGCCGAGTAATGACTACCAAAGAGCGAACGCTTGTTTTTAATTTGTGTGTAATCGTTTTTAATATCTTTGTCGGTCTGTTCGTTGAGGCAGTCGTCCTGCTCGCACTCATGTTTTTTCTTGCCGAGCACCCGAATCTCGCCGAAAGCATGTTCAGCCAAATCGCTCTTCCGCTCGTACTGTTAATCGGGTTGATTGCAGCCATGTCGATTTCCGTCCACGTCATCAGTTGGGCGATTCAAAAATTCAACCTCAGTGACAAGCTCGACCCCAAAGTCGTGAGCCGCTACCAGAAAAAACTGTAAACTCCCGCCGCGGCCACCATTTCTTATTCCAAAATCGTAATTTCGACGCGGCGGTTTTGCGCTCGTCCTGCGTCGGTCGCGTTGCTCGCAATCGGTTTGTTTCCGCCGTGACCTTTGCAGATAAAGCGGTCTGCGGCGATTCCGCGTTGTGCGAGTTCGGTGGCGATTCGTCTCGCTCGCTGCTCAGAAAGCGTCTGCTCACCCTGCGGTTTTCCGACGGCGGCGGTGTGTCCTTCAATCAAGAACTGCGAGCCTGGCGCAAGTTTTAAAACCTCGGCGATTTCGTCCAAGCGCGCTTTTTCTGTCGGAAGCACGTCAGCGCTGTCAGCCTTGAATTTTATGTCGCGCACGGAAAGCCTGATTCCAGCGGGCGTTTCTTCAAAGACCATATTGTTTTTCTCGCCCCCGTTGCCATTTGCAGACGGTTTTGTGCCGTTTAAGAAGCCCGTGTTTCCGCTTGAGCCAACGCCTTTGTTGCTCGCGATTTGAGAAGTCGTTCCAGACCCGCCGCTTTTCGTGCTTGCGATTGCGGGAGTTGTGCCGCTTGGATTTGCTGAGCTTGCGCCGATTGTGCCTGATGCGCCAGCTGTGCCGCTTGTCGCACCAGTTCCGCTCGGTGTGCCCGTTCCCGCTTTCGGTGAATCACGGTCAGTGAGCGGTGTCGAAGTGTCGTCCGCTTTTGCGATTCGATTGAGCGCAAAAATCAGCTTGCCACGGTCGATTGCCGGCGGATATTCGGTGAACATCGAGATAGTGCCTTTTAAATTGACCTGCGTGCCGTCGATGTACGTAAACGTCTCATCAACACTATCGTTAATAAGGATTGCCTCACCCGTCGCCGCCCGCACAATGATGTCTGCCTTATGACCGCCCGTCGCCATTTTGAGCGTGCTGTCGCCCTTTACGTCGCGGTCAAAATTGGAAAATCCGTAGTTTGTCTGCCAGATTGCCTTGATTCGGTACACGCGCTCGCCCTTGTAGTCTTCTTCGCCCGCAAATGTGTACAGCACCAAAATCGGGATACGCGTAAAAATGCCTTTGTTGAGCGGATCGACCGCACGCTCGCCCTCGCCTTTCCACGAGTCACCGACACTCAATTTTTCGGTCGTGTATGAGGGGAAACTGCGGAATGTCGGATAGCCGTTGTCTTCAATCATCGTCATTTTGCCGTCGGGCGCGATTTTAAACACGCTCGGAATCGCATCGTGGATTCCCGCCATCGTCGCTTTTGAAGCACGCAACGTCTCTTCCATAACGAAGAAATTGCCGTCGTACCAGCGGTCAAATTTTGAGGAACGCACGCCAGCGGGAGCGTCGCTTCGGCTGATAAAAGAGCGCACTTCACGGCTCGTCAGCCCGGAATATTTTCCGTTTACATAGCGGCGCAAATTCGTGCGCTCGACGAGCGTGTAGCCAGAGTCGCCCGAATATGCGATTTTTGTCTGAGAAAAAGCGAAAGCCGATAAAAACGAGCATATGCCGATAACAAGAGCGAATTTCTTCATGCCTTTAGTATCGGCAAAAGCGTTTTACATCTCCACGGTTTCCGCTTTTACGAAATTGTACGCGATGTCGCCCGAGAGCATGGCGGTGACATACACGCCCGTGACCGTGATTTCATCGCCCTCTTTGGGAAGATGTTCGGCAAAGTCGTACTGAAATTCGATTCCTTGCTGGCAGCACGCAAGCGCGTCACTGATGATAACGGCGTACGATTTTTTTCCCGTGAGTTCGTTGTCGTAGACGGCAAAATTGCCGCGCATTTTGATTACTTTGTCGTCGTAGATTTCAGGCTCGACCATCATGTTGAAGACTTCCGCGTAGACCATGTTTGCGTTCATTGAAGAAAGGTCGTAGTCGATGCCCGCCGAGTTTTTGCCAGATGCAGCATTGTTCGCGGCGATAGCAGCTTCTTCGATGGTGAGCGCATTTTCGGGAATCGCAAAGCTCGTCACGACAGGCGATTTTTCTTTGCAGGAAATAAGAAACCACAGATTACACAGATTTACACAGATTAAAAGTATCTTCTTCATAACGACCTCCAAAATTTCCATTTTCAATTTTTAACTTTTCCCGCGATGTAAAATCCGATGAAGGCGAACAGGTCTGCGGCGACAATCGTTGAACCGACGGGGGTGCCAGCCGGAACGGAGATGAGCAAGCCGGTAAGCGCGCAGGTGACGCTTACAATGACCGAACAAATCGTGACGGATTTGAAGCTTTTGAACACGCGCATTGCCGAAAGTGCGGGGAAAATCACGAGCGCGGAGATGAGGAGCGAGCCGACGAGGTTCATTGCGAGCACGATGATTACGGCGATGATGATTGCAATCACGAGATTGTAGACGCTTGCGTGCGTGCCGACCGCCTGAGCGAATGCCTCATCAAAGGTGACGGCGAAAATTTTGTTGTAAAAGACGATGAACGCGGCAATGACGGCGAGCGAAAGGGCAACACAAAGCCAGACTTCGCCCGGGGTGAGCGTGAGAATCGAGTACGAGCCGAAGAGCGTCGAGCAGACATCGCCCGAAAGATTGTTCGACGGCTTGAAGATGTTCATTATGAGGTAGCCGAGCGCGAGGGAAGCGACCGAAATCATGGCGACGGCGGCATCTCCCTGAATTTTGGTGTTCTTACCCGTGCGGAGCAGGAGAATCGCGGCGACCACCGTGACGGGAAGCACGAGGTACATGTTGTTCGAGAGATTGACCACGGCGGCGATTGCCATTGCCCCGAACGCGACATGGCTCAGTCCGTCACCGATAAAGCTGAAGCGTTTGAGAACGAGCGTAACGCCGAGCAAAGAAGAACAGAGCGCGACCAAAATGCCGACGATAAACGCGCGTTGCACGAACGGAAAATTGAGGTGAAATGTGGTGATGATGGATTGTAACATGGGGAACTCCTACAGCAGTTGTTTTCCGAAAATCTTTTTTATTTGTCCGTTGCAGTCGGGGCAGGTGCTTTTGTGGATGAATTCTGCTTTTGTGCCGAAGAAAATGCTTTCGCCGATGTGAAGGACATGCGTTGCGTAGCGGAGCGCGGCTTCGACATCGTGGCTAATCATGATAATCGTGATTCCCTCGTTGTGAAGCGACTCGATGAGCGCGTACATTTCTTCCTGAGCGGCGGGGTCGAGCGCGGAGACAGGTTCGTCCAAAAAGAGCATTTTTTGCGTGGCGCACAAGGCTCGGGCAAGCAAAACGCGCTGCTGCTGACCGCCCGAAAGCTCGCGGTAGCATTTTTTGGCGAGGTGCGTGATTCCCATTTTTGCCATTGCCTGCGCCGCTAAAAGCCGCTCGCTTTTGATGTAGAACGGTCGCTTTCCGCAGCGGGATTGGCAGCCCGAAAGCACGATTTCGCGCACGCTCGCGGGGAAATCTTTTTGAATCATCGTTTGCTGCGGAAGATAGCCGATTTCGTCCGCCAAAAGACCGTCGCCCGTGGTGATTTTGCCTTCAATCGGCTTAATCAAGCGGAGAATCGTCTTCATGAGCGTGGTTTTTCCCGAGCCGTTTTCGCCCAAGATGCACAAATAGTCGCCCGCATTCACGCTGAACGAGAGATTTTTGATGATGATTTTTGAGTCGTACCCGAGGGTAAGATTTTCACAAGTCAGTTGCGGCACTTTTCTTTCCTTTATTTTAACGCTTCAAGATTATTCCGCATGATTTCCAAGTAATCCGCGCCTTTGTTGGCTTGTTTTTGCGTGACAGACTGCATGGAATCGAGCGTGATGATGGGGATTTCGCCCCGGTTCGCGCTTGAAATGACGGTGCGAGCGATTTTTTTGTCCGCGCTCTCGGTAACGAAGACTGCATTTGCGTTCAGTTCTTCGCATTTTTTGGCGAGGAAGGCGATTGTCTCAAAGCTCGCCTCGGTTTCGGCGGAACAGCCAACGAACGCGGCGTAATAATTCAGCCCGAATTCATCGGTGAGGTAGCGGAACGGGAAGCGGTCGCAGACGATGATTGTTTTTCCGCCAAAGTCATTCGCGTAGGCGTCTTTGAGTGAGGAAAGTGCCTGAACATAGCTCACGAGATTCGCCATGTAGATTTGCGCGTTCGACTCGTCTTTTTCCATAAAGGCGCGCGCGATTTCGTTTGAGGAAGCAATCGCGTTGTTGAGCGAAAGCCACACATGCTCGTCATATTCGATTTCGTCTTCGTCCTCATCAGACTCTTCCTCGCGCTCGCCTTCGAGCACTTCGTTGTCGTGCTCGCCTTCGAGCGCCTCGTTCTCGCGCTCGCTTTGCATTCCTTCCACGACTTCTTCTTGTTTAACGAAGCCTTTGAGCACTTCCATGAGATTGATTGCGATTTGCTTTTCGTTCGTGGCGTTTTTGAGCGCGTCCGAAACCCAGGCGTCAGATTCGCCACCAACATAGATAAAAATGTCCGCCGTGCTAATTTTCACGATGTCTTTTGCGGAAGGCTGATAAGAATGCAAATCAACGCCGTCTTTTAAAAGAAGCTCCACCGAGACATTTTCGCTCCCCGCCGCAAGATTTTTTGCCCAGTCGTACGCAGGAAAAACGCTCGCAAGCACGGTGATTTTCCCCGACTTTGGAGATTGCGCCGAAGCCGATTTTTCGCGGCATGATGTGAAACCGAAAAACAAGCATAGTGCCAATAACATACCGAATATTTTTTTCATTTTTGTCTCCTAATATTGTCACACGGATTGGATTTTGCTAACGCAAAATCACTTCTCAGTTTTTCCACAGTCCTTGCACACTCCGTACAGCGTGGTTTCGCCGACGCTCACTTCAAAGCCGTCGCTCGATTCGAGTTCGCTCACGAGGCGTTCGGTTTGCGCGTGTTCCATGTGGAAGATTTTTCCGCATTTGGTGCACGAAAGGTGAATGTGGTTTTTGCACGAGGAATTGTCGCAGAACTGGTAGAACGACTCGTGGCTGCCCGCTTTGGTGACGCGCTTGATTTTTTGCTCGGACTCAAGCTCGGCGAGGTTTCGGTAGACGGAGCTTTTGCTGATATTTTTGCCCGAAAGTGCCTCCGCGATTTCCTTTGCGGAGAAGGTTTTGTCGGGATTTTCGTTCAAAAAAGAGAGCAAAGCCGTGCGCTGTTCCGTGTTGTAAGTCATGTTTTCCTCGTGCGTGATTTCCTAATAATTTAAGAATTGTTCTCAAATTATATGCATTGTTTTTGAATTGTCAATATAAGAATCATTCTCAAATTATAAAAATCGGCGGCGCACTTTTCTGCAACGAAAGATTCATGAAAAACCTGTCTTTTAAACTAGCTTCAATAAAAATCCGTGTTATACTAGTACGTATGGTTTCAAAAAAGGATTTTAAAATCGTTTCATTTGTAATTGCCTGCATTCTTCTCAATATGCTCGGCAAAACAGTCGCGGTGGAGCTTCAGTTCCCGCTATGGCTCGACTCAGTCGGAACGGTTTTTGCGGCATATGTGCTCGGTCCTCTCTGCGGAGCCATCGTCGGTGTAACCATGAATATCCTGTACAGCGCGATAAAAGCAACCTCGTATGTCTACGGGCTAACAAGCATTGCCATCGCCGTTACGGTCGGCATTCTCGCGCGAAAAAAATACTTCAACTCGCTCTTTGGCACAACGACGGCGAGTTTTTTTGTCACGATTCTTTCCGTCGCCATCTCGGTGGTGATAAGCTGGCTCATTGCGGACGGCATGACGGGGAACATCTGGGGCGATGGCGTTATCAACTTTCTTGAAGAGCAAGGCATGCCGTTCATTATCTGCACGGTTATCGGGCAATTCTATCTCGACTTTTTGGACAAGGTTATCACGCTCGTCATCTTGTATATGAGCATCAAACTGTGGCGAAAACGGCAGTCCATCATCCAAAAGATGCTCCATCTTCTTGCACGACTCAAGCATAAACGCACGCTCTTCGCTTTTATCGCGGGCACACTGCTCTTCTCGCTCGCTCCCCAAACACAGGCGCAGGCAAAGCTCCAGGATTTCAACTCATACGTCCAGACGATTTACTCGAGCGATTCGGGGCTTCCCTGTGGCGAGGCGAATGACATTGTTCAGACGCAGGACGGCATTCTCTGGATTGGCACGTACGCGGGCTTGTACCGCTACAATGGCAGCGAGTTCAAATGGATGAACGAATACGAGTCAGTGCGCAGCGTCAACTGCCTGTACGTCGACGAAGAGGGCAGATTGTGGGTCGGCACGAACGACAACGGGCTTTCCATCTGCATAAACGACAAAATCATAAACACGCTCGATTCGCGTGACGGGCTTACGTCGGATTCGGTGCGGGCAATCGTCAAGGGCGCGGACGGTTACTACTATGTCGGCACGACGACGGGCATTCTCGTGCTCGAGCTGAACAGCGGCTTACGAATCTGCAATTTTATCAAAGACGCGGGCTACACGGTCAGCCTGAGCGCGGACAACACGGGCTTCGTTGCGGCAGTCTCTTCAAGCGGTGAGCTGTTCATCCTCAACGAGAGCGAAATCCGTTACTCACAGCGGCTCACGTTTGACAAAGAGATTTTCACGAGCTGCGAATTCGACCGCAACGGCATTTTGTACATGGGCACGTCAAAAAACCACATCTGCCGATTCGAAATCACCGAGGACGAGGCGACGCTGCTCGACATGAGCGAGAGCGGTTCACTCACAAACATCAACAGCATCTTTTTTGACGGCGAGCGCACGTTCATCTGCGCGGACAACGGCATCGGCTACTTTGAGGCAAAAAAAAGCTTTCATACCATCAGCACGGGCAACTTCAACAATTCCATCGACAACATGGCGGTCGACTATCAGGGGAACTACTGGTTCACTTCTTCTCGCCAGGGATTGCTTCGTCTCTCCGCGTCATCATTCGTCAATCTGTACAGCGCATTCGGCATCAGTCCGAAGGTCGTCAACTCGGTCGCAGAATGGAACGGCGTGCTCTACGTCGGCACGGACAAAGGGCTTGACGCGATTAAAAACAGCGAGAAAATCGAAAATCAGTTCACGCGCCAGTTTTCGGGCGACAAGGCGGCGCGCATCCGCTGTCTCACAAAAGACTCAAAAAACAATCTCTGGGTCTGTACATACGGGAACGGGCTTGTCTGCCTAAACCCGAACGGACGCTCAACCGTGTACGACAGTGCGCTCGGCATCAGCAACCGAATTCGCGTCTGCATTGAGCTTTCAAACGGCACGATGGTTGCCTCGGGAAATCTCGGCGTTTCGTTCATAAAAGACGGCACTGTCACGCACACTATCAACTACGCGGACGGGCTTACGAACTCCATGATTCTCTCGCTCATGGAGTTTGACGAACACACCGTGCTCGCCGGAAGCGACGGCGACGGGCTTGCGGTCATCAAAAACGGCGCAGTCGACAGAATCCTCACGACAAAAGACGGGCTTACGTCGGGCGTTATCTTGCGCACCGTGCCTGAGCCAAACGGAGACGGCGTTTTTATCGTTACGAGCAACAGCCTGTGCTACATGAATCCCGAATTCAAAATCAAGCCGCTCAAAAATTTCCCCTACTTCAACAATTACGACATCTGGACGAGCAAAAACGGCAATCTTTTCGTGCTCGGAAGCGCGGGCATTTACGTCGTAAACTGCGAATCGCTTTTGACGGGCAAAGGCATTCTCCAGTACGATTTGCTCGACTCAAAAAGCGGGCTTAATTCGGCGCTCACGGCAAACGCGTGGAATTACTGTGACGAAACGGAGCATTTGTATCTCTCGTGCGGAACGGGCGTATTCGTCGTCGACATGAACAATTACGTGTTCGGAAAGCGCTCTTACCGCATGATGGTGTCATCGGTGCAATTGGACTCCGTGCCGTTCGCCATCGAGCGAAGTGAGCCGCTTTCCATTAGCCGAAACACCGTCAAAATCGAGATTTTTCCCGAAGTCGTTAATTTTACCGTCCTCGACCCCTACGTCAGCTACTGGCTCGAGGGATTTGACGCATCTGAGATTGTCATTCCGCAGAGCGAACTGACGAGCGTCACGTACACAAATCTTCCATCGGGAACGTACCAATTCCATCTCGCGGTGCTCGACCAAGACTTGAACGTACTCGAAAAGAGCACCTACACGCTCATAAAAGAAAAAGAAATCTACGACACGCACTATTTCCGCGTTTACATGGTGCTCGTCAGTGCGCTTGCGATTGCCTGGTTCACCTGGTTCCTCGTGCGAAACCAATTGCAGCGACGGCTCGAGCTTCAAAAGAAAGAACTCGATTTTGCGCGCGAGCAAGTGCGCATGGGCAACGAGACGATTCTTGCAATCGCAAAGACGGTCGACGCAAAAGACGAGAACACGAGCCAGCATTCAATGCGCGTCTCAGAATACTCGGTCATGATTGCGCGGGAGCTCGGCTTCTCAAACGATGAATGCGAAAATCTGCGCAAAGCGGCGCTGCTCCACGACATCGGAAAAATCGGCATTCCAGACCGCATTTTGAACAAGCCCGCCCGCCTCGATGATGACGAATACGCGATTATGAAGACGCACGTTACGCGCGGCGCGCAAATTCTCAAAGACTTCACGATGATTGACCACGTGAGCGAGGGCGCGCGCTATCACCACGAGCGATGGGACGGCACAGGCTATGCGGAAGGCTTGAAAGGCGAGGAAATTCCGCTCTATGCGCGCATTATCGGCATGGCGGACGCGTTCGACGCAATGACCGCAAACCGCGTCTATCGAAAGCAACTCGATTTTGACTACGTGCTTTCTGAAATCAAACGATGCCGCGGCACGCAGTTTGACCCAAAAATCGCCGACATCATGCTCGGTCTCATCGAAGACGGAAAAGTCAACGTTGAGGCACTGTACGCAAAATCAAAGCAGAGCGCGCAGCCTAAGCCACAGCAGCCGAATTCGGCAGGAGATGCACAATGAAACGCCACGTCGTCATCACCGCACTGACTTCTTTTTTCTTTCTGTTCATTTTTCTCGTGACCCGCTTTTTTGTAACGCCCTCAGCCCGCCACGACGGTCCGCTCAAAATCGCGTTTGTGTATGACGGCGACGAAAGCATTCCCTACACGAGCAATTTTATGCGCGCCGAAAACGCAGTCAGGGAGCAGTTCGGCGACAAAGTGGAAATCATCACACGGAGCAACGTAACCGGCGACGAAACGGAAGCCACGCTTGAAGCCCTTGCCGAGGACGATTGCGCGATTATCTTTACGGCAAGCTACTCGCAGACCATCATCGCAAAAGAATATGCCGAAAAATACCCGCACATTCAGTTCTGCCAGGCAACTGGTGACAACGCGAACGAAGCGCCCTATCTCAAGAATTACCACACCTTCATGGGCGAGATTTATCAAGGGCGGTATGTGTCGGGCATCGTCGCGGGCATGAAGCTCAAGGATTTGATTGACAAAAAAGTCATCACCAAAAAAGAAGCAAAAGTCGGCTATGTCGCTGCCTACCCGTATCCCGAAGTCATCTCAGGATTTACGGCATTTTTCCTCGGCGTGCGCTCAATCGTTCCGACGGCGACCATGAACGTCATCTACACGTACACCTGGGGCAGCTTCTCTCAGGAAAAACTGTGCGCGGAGCAACTGATAGACGAAGGCTGCGTCATCATCTCGCAGCACTCGGACACGACGGGGCCGGCGATTGCGTGTGAAGAAGCGTTCGCAAAAAATGTGTTTCACATCGGCTATAATCAAAGTATGGTCAACATCGCGCCGATGACATCGCTCACGAGCACGCGCATCAACTGGAGTCCGTACATACTCGGCGCGGTAAAAGCCGTCCTCGAAAACAAAGAGATTGAGCACAGCATCAAAGGGCATCAGCACGGCAACGACATCGGCGCGGGCTTTGATTTGGGCTGGGTACAGATGCTTGAGCTCAATCCCATCATCACGCCCGAGGGAACTGCCGAAAAAGTCGCAGAAACAATCCAAGCCTTCAAAAAAGGAACGGTCTCCGTGTTCAAAGGCGACTATATCGGAATCAATCCCTATGACGAAGACGACACCTACGACCTCAAAAAAGAATTCAAAGAGAACGCACTGCAATCAGCTCCGCAATTCAGCTACATTCTCAAAGATGTCATCAGCGTCGAAGAGCAATCGCTGTTCTAACAAAAATCTTTAAGAATCATTCAATTTATTTACAAGAACGCGGAATATCGTTATCATAGCCTAACATCTACACATATTTGAGAGGTTTTCTCGCTATGAACATTTCAAAACGAGCGGGCAGACGTATTGCCGTGCTTGCATTCGGCTGTTTCCTACTTTCGATGCTTTCCTGCACAAGCAAAGCAAAACTGAACGACGGAACATTCACCGGTATCGGCGACGGGCGCAATGGTCAGATTGAAGTCTCAATCACCGTCAGCGAAGGCAAAGTCACCGACGCAAAAATCATAAAAGAAAATGAAACGCCAGAAATCGCAGAACCGGCAAAATCGCAGATTCTCGCGCAATTCTTGGAGACAGGCGACACGTCCGACATCGATGTTGTTTCGGGCGCGACAATCACCTCGAACGGTCTCCTCGATGCACTCGATGCGGCACTTGCAGCGGCGCAAGGCAAGGCACAGACAACAATCACCTATCGCGACACAGAATGTGACATCGTTATCATCGGTGCAGGCGGTGCTGGCCTCACGGCGGCAACAGAAGCGGCAAACCACGGCGCGCGTGTTATCGTCCTTGAAAAGATGGGCATTGTCGGCGGGAATTCAAATTACTCGACGGGCGGCATCAATGCGGCGTACACAAAAGAGCAAGAGCGGCTCGGCATCACTGATTCAAAAGAGGTGTTCTTTGAAGATACCATGCGCGGCGGAAAATACCTGAATGATCCCGCGCTCGTCCGCACACTCGTCGATGAGTCAGCAGGCATCGTCGAATGGCTGCAATCTCCGCTCATCGGCGCGGATTTGAGCGACGTCGGCATGTTCGGCGGTGCGACAAACAAGCGCATCCATCGTCCGCAGGGCGGCGCGGCAATCGGGGCACATTTAGTTCCCCATTTGCACAAGGCGGCGCTCGCACAGGGTGCGGACATTCGCATCCGAAACAAGGTCATCGATATTCTTGAAGAAAACGGCAGAGCGGCAGGAGTGCGTGTCGCATACGATGGCGGTGAATACACGGTCAAAGCAAAAGCAGTCATCATCACCACGGGAGGCTTCGGCGCGAATTCCGAATTGGTCGAGCTGTATCAGCCATCACTCAAAGGATTCGGCACGACGAATCACAAGGGCGCGACCGGAGACGCTTTTAAAATGGTCGAAAAATTCAATGCCGCGCTCATTCAAATGGGCGAAATTCAAATTCATCCCACCGTCGTAAAAGGCACGGGCATCATGATTACGGAGGCAGTTCGCGGTAACGGCGCGATTTTGGTCAACAAAACGGGAAAACGCTTCATCAATGAGATGGAAACGCGCGACATCGTTTCTGCGGCAATTCTCCGCGGACCAGGAAAAATCGCCTACCTTGTTTTTGACCAGAGCGTGCGAGACTCACTCAAAGCAATCGAAGGATACGCAAAACAGGGCTTGCTCACCGAAGGCGAAACACTCCGGGACTTGGCAACAAAACTTCAAATGCCCGCGGATACGCTCGAGGCAACCATCGCTGAATACAATGGATTCGTGCACAATAAAAAAGATGCTGAATTCAGCCGCAATCCGGCGAGCATGGAGCGTGCGCTTAGCACCGCGCCGTTCTACGCGATTGAGATTGAGCCCGCTGTCCATCACACGATGGGCGGTCTCAAAATCAACACACGCGCTGAAGTCCAAAACACGTCGGGAGCGTCAATTCCGGCGCTCTTTGCGGCAGGAGAAGTCACCGGTGGCGTGCACGGCGCGGAACGCTTAGGCGGAAACGCAGTCGCGGACATCTGCATTTTCGGAAAAATCGCCGCAGACAGCGCACTCGCGTATATCAAACAATAAATCTGTTTTGGTGTTATCGGAGCAGGCTCACTGCCTCGCGTCGCCACCATCGCTCCATAAAGAGCGTTGGCGTTTCGAGGCGAGCCGTCTCACCAATATACGGGGTCAAAACCGTGATGCCTTCTTTTTCGGCTGCGAGCAAGAACCGCTCAACCGAATCATCCCAGCCGTGCCGAGACAGGATAATTGCGCCCCAATGAATCGGAAGCGCGCGTTTTGCCCCTAAAATCTTGACCGCTTCAACCGACTGCTCGGGGAATGAATGCACTTTCGGCCACTGAACATCGTACTGGCCGCATTCCATCATCACAAAATCAAAATCGCCGTATTTGTCGTGAATATTCTGCCAGTGCGTGCTGTAGCCGGAATCCCCGCTCTCAAAAATCTGATGATACTCGTCTTTAAACACCCAGCTGCACCAGAGCGTCGCCATATTATCGGTTAAATGCCGCCCCGAAAAATGCTGCGCGGGCGTACAGGCAATCATGAGACCGTTGATGTTCGTCTCTTCCCACCATGCCATATTTGTGATTTTTGAAGCGGCAACATTCCACCGCTTGAGATGATTTTCAACGCCGAGCGGAACGACATAGTGCTTTACCTTCGCGTCGATGTCACAAATCACGTTGTAATCAAGATGGTCGTAATGGTCATGCGAAAGAATCAGCAGGTCGATTTCGGGCAATTGGTCAACCGTCACCGGCGGATGAGAAAATCGCTTGCTTCCCACAAAACTCACCGGCGAAATGACTTCGGAAAACACGGGATCAATCAAAATGTTCATGCCGTGCATCTGCAACAAAAGCGAGGAATGACCGAACCAAGTGAATGAAAACGCATCGACAGGAGTGCGTTCTTCTGGATTCGCCATAAAATCAGGCTGTTTCGTCGGAAATTCAAAATCAGGACGCGGCTCTTTTTTTGAGAACGTCAGCGGGTCGGGTGCGGGATTTTTTTCCATCGACATGACGCTGAAATCGTTTTCATTGTGAAAATGTTTGCCGTCAAAATTGGCGGCACGCTCTGCGTAATTCTGTTTGTCGGCCCGGCTCGCCTTGCCACCAAAGGGCTTCCACGCTTTTAAGAAGACAAATGCAAAAACCACTGTTGCGACGATAAGTCCGCCCACAACGCCACCTGTAATTGCAAGGATATGAAGAAATTTAGCCATGCGTTAAATATACAGAATAACGCGCAGTGCACGCAAGAATTTTTTTATGATTTCAGCTCACCCGCATCCATACGGTAGACGACATCTGCGTACTGTGCGGCAGTCGCCTCATGCGTGACCAACAGCACTGATTTTCCGGTTTTTGCCGTCGCCGCAAGCAGCTCAAGCACCGCGCGCGTATTCTCATCGTCCAAATCATCGGTCGGCTCGTCAGCAAATACCACAGAAGGATTCATGATGAGCGCACGGGCAATCGCCATTCTGCGCATTTCACCGCCACTGAGCTCGCTCATTTTTGCGTCAGCCAAATCCGCGATGCCGACCTGACGAAGCAGTTCCTTCGCGCGAGCTTCAAGCGCACTCGTGTCACCGTAGATTGCAGCGGGCGCGAGCACATTTTGCAGCACCGTGAGCGCGAACAATCCCGTCTGCCCCTGCGGAATCACGCCGATAGCTGCATTCCGCACGCGAGAAAGCTCATCATCTTTCAGTGAATACACATCCGTGCCGTCGAATGAAACCGTGCCCGTCGTCGGCTTGAGCAAACCCGCGAGCATGTACAAAAGCGTCGATTTTCCGCTCCCAGAACGCCCCGTAATCTCAGTGAGCTTTCCTGGCTCAAGCACAAAATCCATCGTCTTTACCGCTTCAAAATGACTCGCATTTTTCGTTGGCCGATAATATTTTTTTGAAATTCCAGAAGCCGTTATAAACATGACCGTTTTCCCATTTTACGTATGCATTTTGAATCATGCAGCATGAATTATTTTAGCCTTCCCGCAAAATCACGCCCGTATCGATTCGCGCGATACTGTGCGCCGCATATGCCGACGTAAGGCATCCACAGATGACAGAGAGCACGAGCGTCAAAAGCACAAGCGCGCCAATCACCACAGCCCCCGGAAGCAAAAAGGGAAGCCCGATTGCCGCTTTTATGAGCGCGTGAAACGGAATGATGACCAACGCCGCAAGCGCAATGCCCGAAAGACCGCCCGCCGCATTCACGAGGATTGATTCGCTCATCACAAGGCGGGCAAGCTTTTTTTGACTTGCGCCCATCACACGGAGCACGGCAAATTCTTTTTTGCGCTCCCCAATAATCAGCGTGGAGACGACGACTAAAATCACGAGGCAGAGCGCCCACACCACGACCGTAAGCGCACCGATGATTTTCGAAAAACTCGCAAGGCTTGAGGCAATGCCGCTCGTCATCGCTTTTGTTTTTACCGCCTGCGTTTTGCGCACTTTGCGTTGAATCTGGCTCGCCACGTTGTCGATGTCGTAGCCGTCGGCAACTTTGACCATAATCGTTGAAACCACTTTGTCGGGCGCATTTTTTTCGTTCGTAAAGCCCCAGCCGATTTCTTCAGCAGCGCCCATCATCATCGCAATCGTGCTGAGATTCGCAAACACCGCGTTGTCCAAGCCCGTTCCCGTTTCATCGAGCTGAGCCACAATATTCCACTCCTGATTGAAGAATTTGAACTTCCGGCTTTCGGTGAGCGACACCTTGCTTCCAATCAAGATGTCACCATCGCCGAGCGAGCCGGAGAACGTCTCGCGCACCCAGGGCTGAATCGTAAAATCCGTTGCCGGGTCAAAGCCGATAAGTTGCAACGAAACCGAGCAGCAGCCCGCATTCATCGAGCACATGTAAATCTGCGGCGACACCTGCGCCACGCCCTCAATATGCGCGACTTTATCGATATTCGCCTTGCTCATGTAAAAATACGTGCGGTTTCCCTGATTGAGAATCGTGTCCGCGCTCACCTTTGTGCGAGCCTCATACGGAACGACAACGATGTCCGCACCAAGCCGAAGCTCAAGCGAGTGCAATCCGCGGCGCAGACTCGTCAAAATGAGCGCACCGCCAAAAATCGCACACGAAAGCAAGAGCGCAAAGCTGAACAACGCCGCGCTCCGCCCTTTTTTGCCAAGCAGATTAAGCACCGGAAGAGACGAAAAAGTCATTTATGCCGATGCTCCGTTTTTGATTTCCCGTGCGTATTTTCCGTGTTCCAAAACAACCGTGCGCTGCGCAAACGAAGCAACCTCGGGCGCATGGGTAACGACGATGATAGTGCGCCCCTCAGCATGGAGCTGCTTAAAAATATCGATAACAAGATTTTCGTTCGCTTCGTCGAGATTTCCAGTCGGCTCGTCTGCCAAGATGAGCTGCGGGTGATTTATCAGCGCACGCGCGATGCACACACGCTGCTGCTCACCGCCCGAAAGCTGACTCGGCAGATGGTTTGCACGCGCGGCAAGACCAACGCGCTCCAATGCCTCCAGCGCCTCTTTTTCGTCAGGAAGCGAATGGTAATACTGCGCGACCATGACATTTTCAAGTGCCGTAAGATAATTGACCAAATGAAACTGCTGGAAGATAAGACCGATTTTATCGCGCCGGATATTCGTGAGACTGCGCGAGCTTTCATGCGCAATGTCCTTTCCGTCAAGAATGACCTGCCCGCTTGAGGGCTTGTCCATGCACCCGATGATATTCATCATCGTACTTTTTCCAGAGCCAGAAGGACCCATAATAGCGACCCATTCGCCCTGTTCGACGGTCAGACTCACGTTCTGCAACGCCTTGACCGTGCCGCCAGAATATATTTTTGAAATGTCTCGTAATTCAAGTAAAGCCATATGTTCCTCGTAACCATAGAGTATCACAAAGTAAAAGAATGTAACAGTGGTTAGAGAAAAGTAACTGACGAGGATGAAGGCTATTTTGCGAAGAGTCCCTTGAAGAACGACACGATGCTCACGACGATTGAAGAGCCGCCCACGAACGTACCGATGGAACTTCCGATGCTCGAAAGGAAAAACACGAGCAGAACGCGCAAGAGCCGGTTTTTGTAAAATCCCCTGAGGCTCGAAACATCGTCCATCACGCTTTCCATGTCACGCACTTTCGGCTTACAGATAAACGCCTGCACGATACCAGCGAACATGCCCACGCCCACGAGCGGGCAGAGCGACGTAAACGGAGCACCCACCGCCGCCATCAAGACCGTGAGCGGATGACCGCCCGCAATAAGCGCACCGATTCCAGCCAAAACCGCGTTCCAGAGCACCCAGCTGCCAAGCAAATCCGCGCCCTTTTTCATGCCGCCAAACACAAAGCCCGCCGCAATGAGCGCGATGATAAAAATCGGAATCAGCCAGCCGATGATTTTCGCGCCCGCCTTTTTTTTCGGGAGCGAGCTGATTGCTTCGGTGTCGGTGTTTTCCTCATTTCGCGCGATTTTCTCAAGATGCGCCTGCACGCCCGGCAAATGCCCCGCGCCCAGCACGGCAATCACGCTTTTTCGCTCGCCTCTCTGAACGGCTTCCCAAATGTGCGCCGCCAAGTAAAAATCACGCTCGTCGATCAGAACCGTCTTTACCTCAGGCATGAATTCGGCGAGTTCGTTCATCATGCCGTCCATTTCGCTCTTGCTCTTGAGATTTTCGATTTCCTCGCCCGAAACTTCTTCCTTTTCCATTGCGCTCGCAAGCAGAGCCGACAAGAGCTTCATCTTTCCGTAGCCAGAATTTTTTGCCCAGGCACGGCGAAGCGTCATCTGAATCGGGCGGTCGACCATCTCGCACGGAATCGACAATTCTTTCGCCACCTCGATTCCCGCGCGCATTTCGTCTCCCGGCTTTACGCCCACCGTCGCGCCCATGCGCTTTTGGAAACTTGCGAGCACAAGGTTCGCGAGGAGCAAAAAGCCTTTCTTTTCTTTGAGGACTTTGATGATGTCGAGGTTTTTCCAGCTTTCGCTGTCATTGAGCGAGGCAAATCGCTGCTCATCAAGCTCAATCGCAACAACGTCGGGCTTTTTTTCGATAATCGCCGCCTTTACCTCATCGCAGCTCGCCTGAGAGACGTGCGCCGTTCCCAACAAGAGTATTTCTTTGCCATTCAGATTCAAATTTATTTGTGACACAATTTTCTCCATCTGTCAGTCGCGCAAGGTCGCGCATTGACGCACTATGAATTGGGACTCTCAGCCCACTCAGCAAGCCGATATTCAAAAAAGTCCGCACCCTGAATCTGCGTGACTTCGGCATAGTATTTATGCGCAAGATTCATGTTGCCTTTTATATCCCAATAGAGCGCAAGGTAGTACAGGAATTTTCCCTTTTTCTTTTTGCTCGCCTCGTTCTGCACTTTGAGCGTAAATGAGGAATCGCCCGCCATATCATGGAAGAGTCGCAAGGCGAGATATTCGAGCGAATTCCTGTCCATGCCCTTCATCGCCGCTTCGGTCACGCGCTTGCAATCCTGCGTTTTTTTGTCTTTTAAGAAACACGCCGCAAGCATGAGCCAATACGAGGCGTTTTGAGGATTCGCCTGCCGAGCCGAATCAAACGCTTTCGCCGCCTCACTGTACTGCTCTTTGCGCCAGGCAAGCATTCCCAAAGATTCGTACGCATAGTAATAATTGGGATTCTTTTGGACGACCTTTTTGTAGTATTCGTACGCCAAATCAATTTTATCCTGCTCGTCATAGAGACCGGCAAGATACGCATAGCCCAAAAAATAATCAGGGTCGAGTTCCGTCGCCTTTTTCCACGCCTTTTCTGCCTCATCGTAGCGGCGCATCTCTCGATTGAAATTCCCCAAATCAAAGTAGAAGTCACTGTTATCGGGCTCAATCGCAATTGCCTTTGAGAGATAGTCAATAGCCGTCTTAAAATGGCGTGCCTCCGCCTCAAATTTCGCAAGATACGAGAGCGCCGGCGCATTGTCCGGGTCGAGCGAGAGAATTTTATTGAAGCTCCGCTTTGAGTCATCATCTCGCTGGAGATAATACGACATTTTTCCGTGCCCGAAGAGCGCCTCAATGTTGTTCGGGTCGCCTTTGAGCGCCTTGAGGTAATAGTCGCGCGCGTTCCGGTAGTTGCGCTTGACCGCCTGCTCGTTTCCAAGCTCTATGTTCGCGTCGGGATTATTCGGCTGAATCGTGAGGATTTGCTTGAGGTATTGCGTTTTCTTCGTCGCGTTCTTCTTTTGCTTTGCGACCATCGCGTTCAGAAGGAGCACGTCGACATTTTTCGGCTCTTTAGCAAGCAAATCGGCGGCAAGTTTTTCGGCGTCAGCCGTTTTTCCCGCCGAGAGAAGGAGCGAGCCTTTGAGCGTCAGCAAATCAAGGTCATGCTCAATCTCGGCAGGCATCGTATTAAAAAGCGCGAGCGCATTTTCGAGCGAGCCAGACGAGAGCGCCGCTTCTAGATTTTCGGCAAACGTACGCTCTGCATTTGACGCGGCTGACACACTGGCGCACAAAAAGCATGCAAGCGCACAGAAAACTGCGATTTTTTTAGTGAATTTCATTTTTTTTCATATCCTCTTTTAACTTTCCGTTCGGTCTGATAAACTGAACTCAAATGCGTAGACATCCATTCAGAAAATCATTTGGGCTTTTCGTTCTTTATTGTCTTTTAATTATCGGTATTTTTGTGCTCCAATTTAGAAATGAATCTGTCGTTTCCCAAAATATCGGCTTACTGAGCATTTCGCTCGCACAGACACAGCAGGAAGACGGCCATATCTCTCTTAAAAATTCGCTTCAAGTCAACTTCAAGGGCATTTCGTTCATCGCCGATGAAGTCACGCCCGCACAATTAATTGTCACAGACGAGAGCGGCGCCCGTTCCGAAAAAAAACTCACGCTCATCTCGTATTCACAAGAAACGCCGCTCTCATACACATTCCATTTCAGCGAAGGCGTATCTCTCACGTTCGCGGTGAGCGACACTAAATCTACCGCATCTTTATCGGTCAATGCAATGCTTCCCGGAGAAGCAGACGGGCTTTCTGTACAATACAAACCAGCCTCAGGCTTCTCCGTTACAGAAAAATCAAAAGGAAAGCTGATTCTCACGTCAAAAAATCAAGCGTATGCGCTTTCCGCACCGCAAATCGATGATCAGCAGGTGTTCTTCCCGCGCACAAATCTCACGGCATTTTACGCGTTGTACAGCGAAGAAGCCACATTCACGTTCGCAAGCATCGACACTTCGCTCATGTTCACGCAAAAATCCACCTACGATGCAAATATCAAGAATTTTCGCGACGACCTTATTTCGGCAGTCACTGCGGCAATTCACTCATCACAAACACTCTCAGAAAAAAGCGTCATCGCCTACATTGCGGAGCGTGCCGACCAAAACCACTACGCGGAAGCTCTCGCGGAAATTCCTGATTCATTCAAAAAAGGCAACAAGCGCACCTATCTTTCTGCGCCGTTCTTCAACAATCTGAGTTCGCTGTATCCGAGCCTTGAGATGCACAGCGCGAACATGGCGGAGATGATTTCAAACGCGGCGGATTCCTCATCGCTCTCTATTTTTACCGTCGATGATTTTGCCGACTTCCTTACGCTCTCAACGTCGGAGCAGAACATCACAAAACTGCTCGCGCTCCCCGCCCACTACCTTGCAAATCAGGAAAATCCCATCAAGCTGTCACAGGCAACCGGCATTCTCCAGACCTATCTCCGTCTCTCGGAGCTTCACTCAAATCTTGCAGACCAGCTTGTTTCCGTCATAGAGCCATGCGTCAAAATCATCGAAGCGCATTGTGTGCTCACTGATTCCGCGCTCATGCTCATGGAAAATGAGGTTCCCGTCTCGCATCTGCTCGCACTCCAGACAGGAAAGGCGCTCATCCAGCTCGGAACGTTCAACGCAACCGAAGAATACAACCGCGCCGGATATGCGCTCGTCAATTCAGTGCTGTCAGCAAGCACGCTCGACATCATCACGCTCGCGGACGCCTATCCGATTCTCGTCAACAACTCATACTATCCGCACATCGTCCTGCTCCAAAAGACCGCAGCCAAGACAATATGGGCATGGACATGCGCAAACAGCATCGCGTATAGCGCACAGAACGATTCCGCCACCATCACCACCAAATTCCCACGCGGTGAGTCACACTACATCATGGTGAGCGGCATCGATGCGTTCAGCGAAATCGAAATTTACGGACTTTCATTCCATTCCGACCCGCGCTTTGAGGCATACAATTCGTCAGGATTTATCTACCGCGACGCGCAAAAAGCATTGCTCCTCAAGTCACGCCACAAATCGGAAATCGAGGTCGTGCGCCTCTTCTACAAAAAATAGAAATTTCTTAAATTTTTCTCTTTTTCTGCGCAATTTTGCAAAATGTATGATATAATGAGAATAAGCGCGCTCTTACGAGGGCTTCTGGAGTTTTTGTGAACAAGAAAGATTTTCCTAAGATTCATTTTTACGACCAAGATTTTGTTGACATCTATGACAAAACATGGAACTGGCTCGCAGGTTCATGGGTTGATTCAAAGTCAGGAGACATCTCTTCTGATGGATATTTCATATATCCTAACAACGAACGTCTTGTGTTAGATCAGGCAGAATCAATTTTCTCTACGTTCTTTTTGGTCTACTCAAACAAGAATTACACCGCCGAAAAAAACCTGGATTATCTTTACGGCAAACAAGAAGAGAACGGCGCAATCCGCTGGCAATACGACCTCGCAACAAACGCCCCCATCGTCGACAGCGCAAACCCAGAGGGCATCGGGCTTCCGCTTTTCGCATGGGCAGAATTCAATCTCTATCACAAATCAGCAAACAAACGGCGCGTCAAAGAAATCATGCCTGTCCTTCAAAAGTACATGACATGGATTGACGCAACTTTCAAAAAAGAAAACGGCTTGTATGCAGCCCCCGCAAAGGCGTGCGGCATGGAGAATTCTCCTCGTGGCGGCACGTACTACCCCGTCGACTTCAACGCATGCATTGCCATCAACGCGCTCAACATGAGCTCACTCGGCGACATCCTCAACGACAAAGAGCTCAGCTTCCAATACAAGCGCATGTATTTCAGCCTTAAAACACGCATAAACTCATACATGTGGAATAGCGAGACAGGCTTCTACCACGACCTCGACAAAGACGAAAGCAAACTCCCGCAAAAAACAATCGCGGGCTTTTGGCCGCTCCTCGCCGAGATTCCCAATGCCGACAAAGCAGATGCGCTCATCGCCCATCTGTCAAATCCCGCCACATTCGGCACGGAGCACCCGTTCCCAACGCTCAGCGCAGACAGCCCCGACTTCAGCGAAAACGGCGAGGGCTACCGTGGCGCTGTCTATCCAACACTCAATTTCATGATTATCAAGGGGCTCGAAAAATACCAGCGGTACGATCTAGCGCGCGAATGTGCGATTCGTCACCTCTATTTTGTCCTCGAGGGATTGCAGCCCGCCGACGGCAGCAAGGGTGATTTGTACGAGTCGTATCTTCCGTGCAAAGAAGGTCCCGCAAAACTCTTCGGCAGCGATGAAATCTCCCGCAAGCACTACATGATTACGATTGGGCTCTCAACAATCGCGCTCATGATTGAGAACGTCATCGGGCTTTCAATCTCGCTCCCGCGCAAAACGGTCGATTGGATTATTCCGAACCTCGAGATTATGGGCATCGAAAAGCTCTCGCTCAAGCGCAATCTCATCACGATTCTGAGCCACAAAAGCACGCGCGGCTGGGAAATCCAAATGGAGAGCGAAAAGCTCTACTACTTCACGATTAACATTCTCGACCAAAAAAAGAAGACGCTGCCTATCCCGTCGGGCAAGTGCTCTATGCTTATAGACAAGCTGTAACCGCCCTGCACGGCATTCAAAAGCAACATCTTCTGCACAAAAAAGCCCCCGACAGTGAGCGTCGGGGGCTTTCGCATTATTTCGATTCTGAACTTGCCTTTCGTTCTTCTTCGGCTTTTTTCTTCATGTGGTCGATGACCGACTGAATGTTGTTCACCATGAGAATCGGCTGACCAGTTGCGTCGAGCGCATCACGCCAGAGCGCGCCTTCCGGATCGACCGTGTTTCGCTTGCGTGTGACCATTTCCGTTGGAATGATGACGTATTTATCGTGCACGAGACCGACGACGCACTTTGTTTTGCCCGCCATTGCCGCGTGAACCGCATTGTTGCCCAATCGCTCGCAGTAGATTGAGTCGTTTGCCGTAGTGACCGCAGAACGAACCTGATAGCTCGGGTCGACGTATTTGAGATTGACATGGATGTTCTTGTTTGCGAAATACTCGTTGATTCGGTTGCAGAGGAACACGCCGATGTCAGAAAGACGCTTGTTGCCAGAAGCATCCTTTTCGTTTGTTGCCTGCATATGCTCCTGACCCGCGCCTTCCGCAACGATGACGACCGCATGACCGCGTTTTTCGAGCCGTTTTTCGAGGTGTGAGAGGAATCCGTTCGGTCCGTCCATGTCGAACGGAACTTCCGGGATAAGACAGAAGTTTGTTTCGTGGCTTGAGAGCGTTGTTGAAGTGGCGATAAAGCCTGACTCGCGCCCCATGAGCTTAACGACGCCGATACCGTTGACCTGAGACTCAGCTTCCATGTGGATAGCATCGACTGCCTCGCGCGCCTTTTCGACAGCTGTCTCAAAACCAAATGAGCGGTCAATGAAGAGCAAGTCGTTGTCGACTGTTTTTGGAATGCCGACGACCGCAACTTTAAGCCCGCGTTTTTCGACCTCGCGCGCAATATCGAGCGCACCGCGCTGCGTGCCGTCTCCACCGACGATGAAGAGCATGTTGATGCTCAATGACTCGACCGCATCGACAATGTCTGAGACACGGTTTCCACCGCCGCGGCTCGTTCCCAAGAAAGAACCGCCGTTTTTGTGAATGTCGTCGACTACTTTTGGCGTAAGCTCAACCGTGTCGTAGCCAGAATCGGGGAAAAAGCCCTTGAAGCCATAGCGGAAACCGCGGATTCGTTTGACACCGTAGCGGAACCACAAGCAGCGAACGACCGCACGGATAACATCGTTTAAGCCCGGGCACAAACCGCCGCAGGTACAAATGCCCGCGTTGACATGAGCCGGATTGAAATAAATGTACTCACGCGGACCCGCCTTTTGCATGAGGTTGTCTTTTGTTCTTTCGTTTTCGGTAGAATTGGCATCAAAAACATTTACCTTGTAGCGGACAAACGATGTGTCACGAACATAATTCGCTCTGAATTCCCCATGTTCTTTTGAAAGTTCGATTGGTGACGGAACTTTGCATTCACCAAGTTGCTCAATAGTAAAATCAAATTTTTCTTCCATGATTGCTCCTTTAAAGCGTCGCAAAAGCGCGAAAAGCTAACACATATTTTAAGCCTATTTCGAGTTATTTTCAATTGAAATATGCCTTTTCCGTGATAAAATCAAAGAGAGGATATTGAAATGGCAAAAAAGAAAAAGACTCAGAACGTCGAATGGTTTGAAAAAGAAGAATTTTGGAACAACTACGCGCCGATTATGTTTGACGCGGCGCGATGGGCAGAAGCCCCCACCGTGGCAGAAAGCGTGTGCAAAATCGCGGGGCTTGGGAAAGGCGCGAAAATCCTTGACGCGGGC
>JAFUTH010000019.1 GCA_017484285.1 Treponema sp.
CGCGGAGAGCGTTGACTTGGAGCTTATCAAGGCGGACTTGCGCACTTTCAAGAGCGAAAAACAGTTTGACTGCGCAATCAACCTTTACACTTCGTTCGGCTATTGCGACACGATTGAAGAAGATGTGCAGATTCTAAAGTCGATTTTCAATTCCGTGCGTGAAGGCGGATTTTTCATTCTGGAGAACATCAGCCGCGAAATCGCAATCAAAGATTTTACCGAAGGCGAGTGGTTCGAGCGCGCGGGAAAGACCGTCCTCACCGATTTTAGCGTGGTGGGCGCGTGGGAAGGCTTGCGCTCACGCTGGATTTTAATCGACAACGAGACCGGCGAGCGGATCGAGCACGAATTTATCCAGCGATTGTATTCCGCAATCGAGCTAAAGCGTGTCATGATTGGAATCGGCTTCAAGTCCGTGGAGATTTACGGCGACTTTGATTTTTCTCCGTACAATCAGAACGCAAGAACGATGGTGATTGTGGCGCGGAAGTGAGGCGAATGCAGAAATATGACAGTACCAAAGGGGGCATTTGATACTGTCATATTGGTCGTTTGGTACTGTCATATAGCTCGTTTGACAGTACCAAATGGTAAAGTTTTACACTTACTTCCCCTGATAAAAGCCGTTCTCGCTGTCTTCACGCCAAGCCTGATACATCTCCAAATAATGCTCTTTTATAAATCGTTGGATTTTTGTGATTTCATGGTCTTTCAGTGTGCCTTTTTTCTGGACTTCACTCATACCGTATCTCCACGCGTTTTATCGCACCCAAGAATGCAGCCGAATCCATGTACAAGCTTTCGAGAATCGGCTGCAAATCTATGTAGTCCTCATGCTCAGGTTTTGACTTGTTTTTTGCCATAACCATTATCCCACATTTTGACCTTTGTGTACCGCTCAAGATTTTTTGATGTCAAAAATGTGAGCGTCGTGCCGTTGAATGAGAAAGTCGTATACTCATTCTTGCTACTTAAATACGCCGTATAAGAATTCATTTACTTCCTCACTCCTAGCTACTACCTGTTTACACCGCCGTGAGGAACCACCCTTCGCCTGAGATGTTTCCCGTCTGAATGATTCCCCAACAATGGACGAGTTCGGAAATTTCAACTTTCCGAACTCGAACCTTAGAATTCGCAACTTTTTAAGGCTTTAGCCTGAAAGTTGTCGGGTCAGAGAGGAAACGCTAGTCGCAAAGCGACCACACAGAGTTTTCTCTCTGACCCATTCTTCATCATGTCCCAGATTAAGCTTGGCGAGTCGAACCGTCGGCTCTTGCGCAAGCATTTTTTTCAGACTGTCGTTGTTTGCGACCTTTTTCACTATAGCACAAATTTCAAAAAATGATAGGGATATTTTTACTTTTTTGGCGGCTACCCGCTAAAGCGAGTCGGGTGTTCCGCACTTCCGCTATCGCTCCATTCCTACGCTTCGCTTCGGAACGCCTACGGCGGTGCTCCATACCCTAGCCGATAATTATTCTTTAGCCATTCTCCATAATGCATCAGCTGTCTGCTTTTCACAGAAAATGACTTCATAAGTTGGTTTTAATTTTTCAATTTCGGTTACTGTTTTTCCCGATGAAAGACAAGAGCAAAAAATAGTGTCGCAATTTTTAGACACAAAGTTTTTCAAACTATCTGGTAATCGGGAATGATTGCCACCTTGCGTTTCAATGCCAATATTTTGTCCTTCTCTTATTTCAAGAATAGCTGTCACATTTCCCAGACTTGAGGTACCAGGATAACTTTCTAATACTTTGTAACTTTTAAGCAGAATGTTGTACAAATCCCTTAAGACCGTTCCGTTTGCTTCGTGTTTAGTCACTTTTAACGCATAAATCTTCTTAGACATTTTTTTATCCTTCTAAAATATTTCCCACCTCACGCACCACGGCTCAACGAGCCGTATAGCGCGTGTAGGTGATTTATCACAAAAAGCGTTACTCGCCTTTGTAATCGTAATTGATTTTTGCTTTGAGCAGCGGCTTGTTACCATCTTTGTCTATTTTGATTGCTTTCCACTGCTTTTTTGAGCCACAATAATTCACGGTTTTTAGAGAGGTGCAGTTTTCAAATGCATATAGCGAAATGCTTGTCACACTAGCTGGGATTGTTATACTTGCCAATTGTGTACAGCTCTCAAATGCATCGATAGGAATCCATTTCGCATCCTTTGGAAGGGTTATGCCAACTAACCGCGTACAATTCTCGAAACCATAAATATCAGATTCATGAAGTGTTACCGACGCTAAATCAAGATAGATATTAACTTTTGATTCTTTAAGGGCGTTCGCAATGCTCGAAAAATCATTATAAAAATATTTTGAATCCTCGTTTTTTTTTCTTGTTGGCACTTCCCCCGTCACTTTGATTTTCGCATCGTTTTTTAGATTCTGAATAACATAAGGAACTTGCGAAAAAAGCACGCCCTTTTCTGGATGTGCGACATATCCTGCAAGTTGTTTTTTTCCCTCTGTGGTTCCCGCTTCTGTCATTTCCGAGTAATCGTAATTTATTTTTGCCTTTAGCAATGACTCATTGTCTTCCTTATCAATTTCTATTTTTTCCCATTGTTCTTTTGAGCCACAATAGTTAACCACCTTTAAAGAAGAACAGTTAAAAAAAACTCCTTTTTCTATATGTATCAATGTATTTGGAATAGTGAGTTCCTCTAATTGTTGACAGTTAGAAAAAGCATACTCCGTCGCCCAAAGTATATAAGTTTTTGATAAATCTAGCTTTATTTTGTATTTTGACTGGCGAAGTATATCTCCATTATCAGAATTTATATAAAAATCACCTTTCAACTTTATAGTTGCATCTTTAGATAAGTTTTTTATGAGTTTCGAAAAGTATTCCACAGGCACATCTTTTTCGGGGTGCGCAACATACTCCGCGAGCCGGACTTCTTCATCTACTAAAAAAAGAGCCAAGATGTCCTCTTTGTGTATATTCCACTGCGGTGTCATCGTTCGCGCAATGGTATTCGTCATCGGATTCTTCTGAATGACATTGTTTTTGAGCGTGCTTACCGTGCGCACTTCCTTCAATACGAAGCTGTACGCGCTCGGCTGCTCGTCTGGCAGAGCGGAGACAGTATAGTCAATTTCATAGTAGAAAATCGGGTCGCCTCGGAGCAAAAGCGAGTTGTACATATCAACGGTATCCGAATATTCCTGCACTGCCTCGTTGCTGGATGTCTCCATATTTGGTGCATCCTTTCCAGTGACCGCCTTGTAGGTCAGAAGAAGGCTCAGGCTTGTCAGCTCAATTCCGTCGGGATAGAGCGAAAGGTAGACATTCCAGCCCTTCTTCTCGCCACTGTATGAGCCGTAGCTTACTTTAAGCTCGCTTCCCATGCTGCTGACTGTGCGGGTCTTTCCAATAGCCTTCTGGTCTGCTCGGATTTCTGCCAATAAATCAGAGTCTTGCTTGCTCGCGGCTTTTTGTACGGCTTCGGCATCAGCGATGAATTTGAGTGTCAATTTTCCGTTGCTCTCGTTCACCTGATTGTCTCGCCGCCTTTGCGCCGCCTGCGTGGGCTTCCCGTTCTCCAGCTCAACGCTAGACCAAGACTTGTTTCTGATTCTGTCCTCTTCGGCTTTCTTTTCTTTTTTCAATCGGTCGTACAGTTCTGTTATTCGATTTTGCACGCCCTCGCGGATTTCGACCAGTGCCTTTTTCTTGCTCTCAATCACATTTATCTGTCCGAAAACGCCCTGCTTCTCCATTTTGAGTTTTCGCACTTCGGCGGCTTTCTTCGCGGCTTCGCTAGAAAGCTCGTCTCGCTTCTTCCTCTGCTCCGCGCTTCGCTCGGCTTCAAGCTGTGTGTCCGCGTCCGCCTGTTTTTTCTGTGCCTCAAGCTCCGCACGGCGTTTCTGCTCGCTCTTCTGCTTCTCGGCGAGCAAAGCTTTCTCCGCCTCGATTTTCTTCGTGTTCTCGGCGGCATTCAGGTCGTTGCTCACGGAGAGTGCCTTTATCTGCTCGTCGAAGCCCTGCATGAGCTTCTTGTAGTTCTCTTCATTCTGCTTTGCGAGCGCAAGTTGGTCTTCAATCGTAAAGTCAGCCGTTCCCGTTCGGAGCGACTGCTTCTGCACCGAGCTGATTGCGATGTTCAGTTTTTCCGCAAGAATGAGCGTGATTTCGTCGATTGCGCCCGTGTTTCCGTACAGTTCATCCGTAGCTTTGTATTCCTTTGATGCCGCAGTCGCTTTTTGAACTCCTGTCGTCATATCGGTGTAGTCAACGCTGATGGTGTAGCCCTTGCCCGTCTTTCGGATTTTCGTGAGAACAGCGAATTGTGCCGTGCTGATTTTTCCAAGCTCTATTGCCGTGTTCTCGTCTCTTCCGCCGTCCTCAGCCTCGCGCTGGAGTTTCTTCAAGGTCGCCTCGGACTTTGAATCGACTACGGTTTTCATGCCGAGGTATTCCTGCAAATTCGACTTCAGTTTGTCCTGAATCTGCCCGGGAAGCCATGCCGCCTCGCTTCCGCTCAGGTTCACCGCCTCTGGCATAACGACCTGCACGGTCTTGTTCTGCGCGAATGTCACCGTTGCAAGCAAGGCGAACAGCACGCACGCAAAAAATATTCGTAAATATTTCATTTTCGTACTCCAAAAGAATTTCGGGCTGATTTCGACACGCTCAATCAGCCCATAGGATTTACATCAAATAGCTCGCCAACACCGCCGCCTCTTCTGTGGCTTTCTTGGTCTGCGCTTCCTGTGCGTCCATCTCTTTTGCTTTTAAGCCCGCTTTCGCCGTCTCTGCGTTGGATTTAGCCGCGTCCGCGTTCGCCTTTGCCCGCTCTGCTTCAAGTCGCGCCATCTGAGCCTTATAGAGAGCTTCTTCCTCAGCCTGTTTTGCCGTCTCTTTTTTATCCGCGTCCTCTTTCATCTCGCTGAACAATGCGCCGATTTTCTTCTGTGTCTCGGTTGTCAAATCCGCACCGCCCATAATGTCCATGAGATATTTTTTGCAGAGGGCATCCCATGTTTCTTTGCTCATCGAATAGACGGTGTAGTAAACGAACTGCTCTGTTTTCTGCCCAGTTTCCGCATTTGTCGTTCGGATTTTCTGGAAGAATCCCGTTTCCTCGCGCAACCCCGTCATGTCCGCCTTCGTCTCGCTTGCCGCAACGAACAGCGCTTCAAGCTGGCCGACATCGTTCAAGCCCTGTCCCACGCGACCGATGACCTTCTGGTTCAGCTCCGCCGCCTGGGTGTAGGCAAATCCCGCACGGGAAAGTGCCTGTGCCGTCGCCTCAGTCTTTCCTGTAGCCATACTGACTTTTACAACCCGATTTGCTTCAACTTTCCAGCTTTCCTTGAAGGTGTCGCTGTTACCGCGCCGCATGTTTTTGAGCCATGTGGGGGCTGAGACCTCGCCCAAAGCACGGTCTGTCCAGTCAACCACCACAACCTTGTCGATTTCATCAGTCTTTGCTTCGGGAACTTTCTCGCGTTTGTCTTCAACGATGCTTCGCTTGTCCGCAACCTGAGTAGAGCCACATGAAACGAGCATAGCCCCAGCCGTCACCACGGCAACCGCCGCACATACAATCGAAATCTTTTTCATTTTGTTTTTCCTCCGTAAAATGAAATTATATAAACCATGTCATTTCGAGCGAGCAATGCGAGTCGAGAAATCTATCATTTTCAGACCTCTCCATTCCGCTTCGCTACAGTCGAGGTGACATCAATATCCGAATTTTTTTGAAAGCCCCGCTGAGACTGCTTTGTCCGCCTCTTCTGCTAAAATCGGGAACGCTTTTTTCTGCGCGTTCTCCAGCGAGTAGGCGATTGTCTTCTGCGCGATCTTCACTTCCTGTGAGTAGACCGTCCTTCCGCCTTTGCCAGTGATTTTGAGGTCAAGGCTCGGGTAGATTGAAATCGGATCGCCGCCCACCGCATTGTTCTCGATGACCGCGCTCGCCGTGTACGCCGCTTCGCTTTGGCTCTTCGCCACCTTGAAGCCGTTCTTCGAGAGCGTCTGTGAAAGAGAAGAAGAAATGATGTTTCCCCAGTCGCCCTTGACCGCAAGGTAGACCGTGCATCTCTCCTGTTCCGCCGAAATCAGGCTCGGCACCTCGCTCACGGCTTTTCGGTCGCCGGCATAAGCCCCTTCTTTCTGCGGGTTCAAGATTCGCGCGTATTCGAGTTTTTCGAGGAATTTCTTCCCGCTCGGCCATGCTTTTCCGTACGCGACAACCTTTGAGAACGGGTCGCTTTCGCCCTCCGCGTTCCGCCTCATCGCGTAGAACTCGGATTTCGCGTTCTCAACGGTCGGCTTGTACTGCTGCCACGCCTTCTCGCGCTCGATGTACGCCACGCAGTACCATTTCTTCTCTTTCTTGAAATAGTACGGGTCGGTGTATTCCACGGCGAAAAGCTCGACCTGGCTCATGACATCGACATCATTCACCACGCTCGTTGTCTCGCTCATGGTCTCGCCGCTCGTCACGCTCTGTATGCTTGTCTTCAGGTTCGCGTTCACGCTCGTCTTGAAGTACCGCGCGATTTGCGCCACGGCTTCGGTTCTGGCGGTCTCTTCCGTATCCGCCCGCCCGCGCTGTGCGATGTATTCGGAATCGGGGAAAGCCGTGCGGTAGTCTGGAAACCATGCGGGGGAGTCTAGACCTGAAGTGCTGGCACAGGAAGCAAGCAAAGCGGCTAGGAAAATGCCCATAGTTATAGAAGAAAGTTGTTTTTTCATTGGAAAAGCCCTCATCGTGAAAAAGAGTTAAAAATTGTTAAAAATTATGCTATTTGAGTTTCTTAAATTATTATAAATATCTAATTGAGTTTTGTAAATTATCTAGTATATCTATTTGAATTATTATTTTTGTATGGGTAATTCATTTAGAGAAAATGTGAGGGAAGAATTAGAATTTCATGGGCTTTCCGCTAAAGAACTTTCAGTAAAAACAAAAATTCCTTACCAAACTTTACAAAATTATCTTAACTCTAGAGCAACCATGCCCCCCGCAGACTATGCTTGCAGAATCGCCCAGGTATTAAACACTACCACAGAAAAACTCGTATTCGGTGAAAACGCAAATCATTCTTCAAATGAAAGCAAAATTCAAAAAAGCGTCCGTCTCTTTTCAAAACTTTCCGAAGCCGACCAAACAACATTCATTCGGCTCATGGAAGGAATTTTGAGAAAATGATTCGACAGATAAAAATGATGTGAAAATTTTCTGATTTGTGGTACAATAAATTCTGAGGATTGCTATGGTCTACGAATACATGAATTTTCCCGACGGAACGGAAGTCGTGCATACTCAAATTTTGAATGAGGGCACGAATCCTACGGTCGAAGTGAATTTTGAACGCCCCACACCGCACGGTTTTGATTCTGCCCGTTGCGAATTGCCGTCATATCATTGGATTGAGCGCACGGGCTACTCAGACGAAGAAATTGCGGAATTCCTTGAATTTTTGAAAAACAACGCTCATTTGATTTTCCGCTTTGCAAAAACAGGGGGCATTTGTGCCTAATCTTTTTGCAATCAAAGGCTATCAAATTTACTTTTGGTCAAATGAAAACAACGAGCCGATTCATGTTCATATCAGCGAAGGTCAACCGACCCCAAACGCAACGAAAATCTGGCTGACTTCAAAAGGCGGTTGCGTGGTCGCTCACAACAAAAGCCAAATCCCACAGAATAAACTCAATGATTTGCTCGAAGCGATTCAGGCACAGTTTTTCTATATCTGCCAACGATGGATGAAAGCATTTTCTACGGATAAGATAGATTTCTATTGTTAGAATTTTTTCCTATAAAAAATCGCCCGACAACACGAACATTTCCGTATCATCGGGCGATTTTCATAAAATTATAGGGACGAGGTCGCAACGCGACCAATGTCCCATGCCAACTCCTCACTCCTAACTGCTCACTTCTCCCTTTTTACACCGCCGTGGTCGCGGGCACGACATTCTTCGCGTCAACGGGGTCGTCGTCAACGAACTGTGCTCCGCCGCTCGCGTATTGGATAATCGGCTCGACCTCGCCCTTCTTCGTCCAAATTTTGCCGTTCGGAAGCTCGTCGGGGTTCTTGCCAATCGGGGCGTTTGACAACAGCAGCTTCAAGCGGTTCAGCTGGTTCACTTCGGAAGCTCCTGGGTCGTAGTCGATTGCGCTGATGTTGGATTCGGGGAATCTTCGGCGCAGTTCCTTAATCATGCCCTTACCTGTGATGTGGTTTGGCAGACATGCGAAAGGCTGAACGCATGCAACGCTCGGCGCGCCGGAGTGAATCAGCTCGACCATTTCCGCCGTGAGGAACCAGCCTTCGCCAGAGATGTTTCCGGTCTGAATGATTCCCTCAACGCTCTTCATCATATCCCAGATTGAGCTTGGCGGCTCGAATCTTCGGCTCTTCCGCAAGCATTTTTTCATGTATTTGCGGTAAAGTTCCAAAGCCCAGACGAAAATCTTTGCGTTTCGCTCTTCTGATTTCGGGAAGGCAAGTTCTCTTGTGCGGAAAACGCCGTCACTGAAAGTGTAGAAGAGAAAGTCCATCAAATCCGGCATGACGCACTCCGCGCCCTCTTTTTCGATGACATTCACCATGTCGTTATTCGCCGTCGGGTGGAATTTCACCAAGATTTCTCCGACAACACCGACTCGCGGCTTTTTAATCGGAAGAATAGGCAGACGGTCGAAGTCACGGACGATTCCCCGAATCAGTCTTCTGTATTTGAAAATCGAATTTGATTTGAGCATTTCTTCGGCTTTTGCGTTCCATTTTTCGTAGAGGCGGTTTGCACTGCCCGGTTCTGCTTCGTAAGGTCTGACACGGTAAAGCACCCGCATGAGAAGATCGCCCAGGAAGGCCGCCATCATTGCCTTGTGAACCATGCCCGGCGTGAAAGTGAAGCCAGGGTTCTTTTCCATGCCCAAGGCGTTAAGTGAGATGACAGGAACATGGCTCCAGCCAGCATCGTTCAAGGCACGGCGGATAAAGCCGATGTAGTTTGTGGCACGGCAGCCGCCGCCAGTCTGAGAGATGATGACCGCCGTTTTGTTGATGTCGTATTTTCCGCTTTCCAAAGCCTCGATGAGCTGACCCGTGACCAAAATTGAAGGATAGCAGGCATCGTTGTTGACGAATTTAAGTCCCGCATCCACGGCTTTTGGATCAACCGAGTCCAAAACGACAAAGTTGAAGCCCGAATATTGGAAAGCCTTTTGCAGCAAGCGGAAGTGAATCGGCGACATCTGCGGACAGAGAATCGTGTATTCGTGCTTCATCTCTTCGGTAAAAATTACCCGCTGATAAGCCGCGCTCTTTGTGGTAAGCTTCTTTCGGTTTCTCTGGCGGGCTTTGACTGCCGCAATGAGTGAGCGGATTCGGATTCGCACCGCACCCAGGTTGCTTCCTTCGTCAATCTTGATGAGAGTGTACATGCGGCTCTTTGATTTCATGATTTCATCAACCTGATCGGCTGTAACGGCATCAAGACCGCATCCGAATGAAGTGAGCTGAACAAGCTCCAGATTCGGCATTCCCGAAACGAAATTTGCCGCACGGTAGAGTCGGTTATGATAAGTCCACTGGTCAATAATGCGCAAAGGTCGCTCGATTGAGCCAAGATGAGCCACAGAGTCTTCTGTGAAGACCGCAAGCCCCAGTCCGTGAATCATTTCCGGGATACCGTGGTTGATTTCCGGGTCCAGATGGTAGGGGCGGCCAGCCAAGACAATGCCGTTTCCGCCCGTGACGACAAGCTGCTCCAAAGCCTCTTCCGCCGCCCGCTGGGTGTCAATCTTAAACTGCTCCTGCTCCTTCCAGCCTTCATCGACTGCAGCAAAAACCTGCTCTTTGGTGAGACTTGGGAAGTGTTTGTGAAGTTCCTCGTAAAGCCGCTCTCGAAGTCGTGGCAAATCGTAAATCGGCAGGAATGGATTCATAAAGAGCAAATCGCTTGCTTCTTCGATAGAGTCAAGATTGTGCTTCAAAACCTCCGGGTATGAAGTTACAACAGGACAGTTATAGTGATTGCCTGCCCCCTTGTCTTCAAGTTTTTCGTAAGGAACACAGGGATAGAAGATGAATTTGCAGCCCATTTTGAGCAAGGATTCCATGTGTCCGTGTGAGATTTTTGCCGGGTAACAGACTGACTCAGACGGAATCGAATCAATGCCCCGCTCGTAAATCATGCGGCTTGAACGAGGTGAAGTTTTGACCTGAAAGCCCAGCTTTGTGAAGACCGTGAACCAAAGCGGATAATTTTCGTACATATTGAGGACTCGCGGGATTCCCACGCTTCCCATTGGAGCCTCTTCCGGGCGGAGAGGCACATAGTGGTTGAAGAGCCTCTTGTACTTCCAGTCGAAGAGATTTGGAAGCTCGTAGCCTGTGTCTTCAACGCCGGTATTGCTTTTGTTTGAGCCGTCAACGGTCTTGGCGTTTTCGTCTTTGAGCTGGTGACGCTCCAAGCCCTTTTCACAGCGGTTTCCTGTGATGAACTGGCGTTTTTGCCCGCCCGTCGTGAAAGTGTTAATCGTAAGAAGACAGTTGTTCTGACAGCCGCCGCATCGGGTAAGTTCCAAATCGACTTTGAACTGCTCAAGCTGCTCCAGCGTTGCGATATTCGAGACGATTTTCGGCGGAACCCAGCCTTTTTCCTGCCCCGGTTTTGGAGCAGTGAGGTCGCACCACTGGTCGTAGGCGATGAGAGCCGAGCCGTACGCGCCCATAAGACCCGCGACATCGGGACGGAACACATTCACGCCCGCAATTTTCTCGAATGCACGGAGAACCGCATCGTTATAAAAAGTGCCGCCCTGAACCACGACTTTTGTGCCGATTTCGCTCGCGCGGCGAAGTTTGATTACTTTGAAAAGCGCGTTTTTGATGACCGAGTACGAAAGACCTGCCGAAATGTCGTCAATCGTCGCGCCTTCTTTTTGCGCCTGTTTTACGCGAGAGTTCATGAAGACCGTACAGCGAGAACCCAAATCGACCGGCTTTTTGGCAAGCAAAGCGCGTTTTGAGAATTCCTTGATGTCGAGATTCATTGAATTCGCGAAATTCGCAAGGAACGAGCCACAACCCGCAGAACAAGCCTCGTTGAGCTGAATCGAAGTGATTGCCCCGTCTTTCATGCGAAGGCACTTCATGTCCTGACCGCCGATGTCGAGCAAGAATTCAACGCCCGGAACAAAGAATTCAGCGGCGCGGTAGTGCGTGATTGTCTCAACTTCACCCGCGTCTACGCCCAAAGCCGCTTGGAAGAGAGCCTCGCCGTAGCCCGTTGAGACCGCACGGGCAATGTAGCAGTCTTTCGGAAGAATTTTGTACAAGTCTTTGAGAACGCGCACCGCCAAATCGACAGGATTTCCCGCATTCACATCGTAGAAATCCCACAAGATTTCGCCTTTTTTGTTCACGAGAACGGCTTTTGTGGTGGTTGAACCCGCGTCAAGCCCTAAGAAAAGCGGACCATGCTCGGCATTCAAATCGCCGCGTTTTGCCTTGTCCTCGCCGTGACGAGCGCGGAATTTTGCCAAATCTTCCTCGTCAACGAAAAGCGGGTCGAGCCGCTGGACTTCGTTGAGTTCCGCGCCCTCAAGATTTTTGAGCGAGTCACGGAATTCGGCAATCGTGGGGAATTTTTTTGGCATGGAAGAAGAGAGCGGATTGCACACCTTCTCCGCAGAATACGCCGAGCCTGCCGCCACGAAAAGCTGGCTGTCATCAGGCACGATAATTTCATCATCTTTGAGTTTGAGCGTTTCAATGAAGCGAACGCGGAGCTGGTCAAGGAAGTGGAGCGGACCGCCCAAGAATGCAACATGCCCCTTAATCGGCTTACCGCACGCAAGCCCCGAAATCGTCTGGTTCACGACCGCCTGAAAAATAGAAGCAGCGATGTCCTCACGGCGCGCGCCCTCGTTGATGAGCGGTTGAACATCAGTCTTTGCGAAAACACCGCACCGAGCCGCAATCGGGTAAATCTGCTTGCAGCCCGCCGCAAGTTTGTTCAAGCCGGGAGCGTCAGTTTCGAGCAGAGCCGCCATCTGGTCAATGAACGCGCCCGTGCCGCCCGCACAAGTGCCGTTCATGCGCTGCTCAACGCCGCCCGTAAAATAAGTGATTTTTGCGTCCTCACCGCCAAGCTCAATCACGACATCAGTCTGCGGAATGAGCTTTTTGACCGCGGTGGTAGCCGCCACGACTTCCTGAATGAAAGGAATATTGAGCCACTGAGACACAGACAATCCGCCCGACCCCGTGACTTTTACGGAAACAGTATGCTTGTCGCCGAGCTTCGCGACCTTTTCGACCTCGCCCAACGCCTGCGTGACGACCGTGATAATCGTGTTGCGGATGTCCGCACGGTGACGCTGGTAGTCGCCATAAATCATTTTGTCGTTCTCGTCGAGACACACGACCTTAACCGTGGTTGAACCGACATCAATACCGATACGAATTGGCGGGAGAGCTGGCGTGAATACTGTATTTGCTGTTTCCATTGAAAATCCTCTTTATAAATCATCGTCATTGCGCGCTTCGACAGGCTCAGTAACCGTCGTAGGCGAGGCAATCTAGCCGAAAGTGGTAGGTTTTTATTTTATATCCAAAGAAAGAATAATTCAACCAACACGAAAAAAGAGAAAAAAATCGCAAAATTCTGCAAATTTTGCTTGCTTTATCACAAAACCGTGGTATTATAAAGACGTGGACAGGAAGGAAATACAGGAGGCTCCTTAACCGGCCGCACGACATGGAGGCGTTATGCAATTTCCGACAAAAAGAGCAGGCCTTATCGAGGTAAAACGATGAGAATTTCTGCTAACTGCACATTACGCAGTACTTTCATTGAGCGCTATTCACCAAAAACGTGTGAATCGAGCGACCTATAAAGCTGGCAATTGCCAGCTTTTTTTTTGCCTGTTACAATACTGTTATGTTCACTTTCAAGAAGATTGTCTGCGCACTTGCTCTATGCGCGTCGTTTTTTCATCTCGTTGCCGAAGATGTTTCTGGCGATTCTTCCGATGATGTATTTTCGCTTTCTCCCGTGATGGACGGAATTCTGCTCGGAACGGGAATTGTCCTTTCGGGCGGGGATTTGCTTTTGGACAATGTGCTTGAAGTAAATCGCCAGAAATACGACGGCACGGTGTATTGCAAAGATGATGTGAATGCATTCGACCGAAAATTCATGCACTCATATTCAAAAAGCCGTGACAAGGTGGCGGATTTTCTTCTCGTGGCAACGATGGCAACTCCCGCCGTGCTTGCCGCAACCGAAAAAGAAGAATGGCTCACCTGTGGCGTGATGTACGCGGAAACGCTTTTGATTGCGAACGGAATCAAGGAACTCACCAAACTCGCTGTAAACCGAACGCGACCGTACATGTATTACGATGCCGAAACCTTCCCCGAAGACGATGTTGATGACGGAGACTGGGCGAATTCCTTTCCGTCGGGGCATTCAACGATGGCGTTTGCGGGCGCGACTTTTACAAGCTACACGTTCTGTAAGTATTTTCCAGATTCAAAATTGCGCATTCCTGTGGTAGCGGGAAGCTACGCGATGGCGTGCGGCGTTGCTGCCCTGCGCCTTTCAAGCGGGAATCATTTTATGAGCGATGTGCTCACGGGCGCGGCTCTCGGAAGCGCGGTGGGCTTTTTAGTTCCGTGGGTGCACACATTCAACGCAAAGCACGATGATGTGAATGTCACTTTGTTTGCGAACGGCGTTTCTGTTGCCGTACGATTTTAGCTCAGCGTTTTAATTATAATTTCCGCTACTGCCGTTTTCTTTGAGCCAGTGTCCATCGCTTCTTTTTCGATGTAGCGGTGGGCTTCCTGCTCGGTCATGTTTTTGCTCTGCATAAGGAGCATTTTTGCGCGGTTTACGAGGCGGATTTCTTCCATTTTTTCTTTGAGTTGGGTCGCCTTGCTCGAAAGAACCTGCACTTTGTACTGCACGGCGATTGCCACCTTAATCATGTTGTAAAAATAGAACTGGTCGAATGGGCTGGTGAGCGTGAGGATTCCGTAGCCTTCCACCTTGAAGCTGATTTGGTCAAAATGCTCGGCGGGCGCGAGAAGCAGAATTGTGGCGGGCGAGTCGGAAATGTCAATCGCAAAGTCTGTGCCTTCCCCGTCGGCAAAGTCGGCGATGACGATGTTGAAATTCCGTTCATCGCATTTTCGACGCGCCTCGTTGAAGTCGGTGCAGACGGCAAGCTCGAACAGGGGCGGAATAAGCATCACGCTTACGAGAGAAGAAATCTTTGTATCTTTTGTCACAAGAAGGACAGAATGTGTGTCAGATGTCATTTTTTAGGCTCGTGGTGACAAGATTCCTTTGATGAACTCGCTTTTTTCGGCGAGTGTTTTTGATTCCTCAATCGTGTCGGGAATCGTTTTGTAGTTCACTTTTTTTGCCACGGCTGAATCAAAGAGATTTTCAGTGGCGGGTGCGGGCGGCTTCAAGTTGTTTTTGATTCCGTCGATTGCCGCGTGAATGAGCAAAGTGAACGCGATGTAGGGATTGCAACTCGGGTCGGGCGATCGCAATTCCAAGCGCGTTTTGTTTTTGCTCGCGGGCACGCGGATAAGAGCCGAGCGGTTTTCGTTCCCCCAGCAGATGAAGCGCGGTGCTTTGAGTTCGCCGAGTCGGTTATACGAATTCTCAGTAGGATTGAGAAAATAAGTGATTTCTTCAATGTGAGTGAGAATTCCCGCAAGAATCTGCTCGTTTTTGCTTGAATCACTGCACGAAATGTTGATGTGCATTCCGCTTCCGGGCTTGTCCAAGAGCGGTTTAGGAGAAAAATCAGCGTACAAGCCGCTTTCCGCCGCCTTTGTGCGCACAATCCATTTGAAAGTGGATGCGTTGTCGGCGGAAGTGAGCGGGTCGGAGTAGCGGAAATCGACCTCGTTCTGACCGGGACCTTCCTCGTGGTGGCTTGACTCGGGTGTGATTCCCATTTGCTCGAGCGTAAAGCAGATGTTTCGGCGGATGTTCTCGCCCTTGTCTTCGGGCGCGATGTCCATGTAGCCCGCTTTGTCGAACGGGATTTTGGTCGGCTCGCCATTTTCGTCAAGCTTGAAAAGATAGAATTCGAATTCCGTGCCAATCTGAAGATCTACGCCGCACTCGCTTTTGATTTTTTTGGCGGCTTCTTTGAGCAAGTGGCGGCAGTCCTTTTCGTAGGGCGTGCCGTCTGAGCGGCGAATGTCGCAGAACATGCGGATAACTTTTCCGCTGCTTGGTCGCCACGGCAGAACGGAGAGCGTGGAAGCATCGGGGAAGAGGAACAAATCAGCCTTGTTCGCTTCTTCAAAATCGGGAATTGCGGAGGCATCGAAGGCAACGCCGTTCTCAAACGCGCGGGGAAGCTCGCTTGCCATAATCGTGGCATTTTTTTGCTTTCCCGAAAGGTCAAAATAGGCAAGGCGCACGAATTTGACATCTTCCTCTTTTACATAATCCAAAACTTCTTCTTGTGTGTATAACATCTGCTTCTCCATTTTCTCTTGTTTTATTCCGAATCGTTAGATTTTGAATTGCTCGCTTTTAGGTTGCTTGCAACCAAGAATTCCACGAACAATTTCCCCGCGTTGTTCGGGCGGCTCTTGAATTCGGGGTGGAACTGAACGCCCACGAAGAATGGGTGCTCGCTTTCGCCCAATTCAACAGTCTCAACGATTTTATTGTCGGGGCTTGTTCCGCTGATGACCAAGCCCGCCTTTTCCATGCGCTCGCGGTAGTCGTTGTTGAACTCGTAGCGGTGTCGGTGTCGTTCTTCAATCAAGTCTGACTGATACGCGCGGTGCATAATCGTGCCGTCTTTGATTTTGCAGGGGTATTTCCCGAGCCGCATTGTTCCGCCCATTATAACGCCCTGCTGGTCTTTCATCAAATCAATCACGGGATTTTCGCACAGCTCGTCAAACTCGCGGCTGTTCGCGTTCGGCAATTTCAAAACATCGCGAGCAAATTCAATCACGCAGATTTGCATTCCGAGGCAGATTCCGAAATACGGGATATTGTGCGTTCGCGCGTAGCGGCAGGCGCAAATCATGCCTTCAATGCCACGCTGACCGAATCCGCCGGGGAGAATGATTCCCGTGCAGCCTTCAAACACGCTTTCCGCCGTTTCGTCAGTCACGGAATCAGAATCAACCCACGCGATGTTCACCGATTTTCCAATCACAAACGAAGCGTGGTTCAGAGCCTCAACGATGCTCAGGTACGAATCGTGCAGTTTGACATATTTTCCCACGAGCGCGATTTTGATTTCCCCCGTGCGTGCGTGAATCCGCTCCACCATGCGCGACCAGTCGGCAAGCGGCACATAGTCGGTCGGTTTTTCGATTCCCAAATCGCGGCAGACCACATCGTCCATGTTCTGCGCGTGAAGCATGAGCGGCACTTCGTACAAACTTTTGCAGGTCGTGTTGTTGATTACGCAGTCGGGCGCGACATTGCAGAAGAGCGCGATTTTTTTGCGAATGTCGTCGGGGATTTCCTTGTCACAGCGGGCAACGATGATGTCGGGGTGAATTCCCACCGCCATGAGTTCTTTGACCGAATGCTGGGTTGGCTTCGATTTGAATTCGTCGCTTCCCGAAATGTAGGGCACGAGGCAGACATGAATAAACACGCAGTTCCGCCGCCCCACTTCAAACGAAAGCTGGCGAATCGCTTCCAAAAAAGGCTGGCTCTCAATGTCGCCGATTGTTCCGCCGATTTCAACGATAGAAACATCCGCCCCGCTCACTTCCGCGTTCTTTAAGATAAAATCCTTGATTTCGTTCGTGACATGCGGAATTATCTGAACCGTTTCGCCGAGATAGTCGCCGTTCCGCTCCTTGTTGAGCACATTCCAGTACACGCGCCCGCTCGTGAGGTTTGAATATTTGGTAAGATTTTCGTCGATGAACCGCTCGTAATGCCCCAAATCCAAGTCCGTTTCCGCGCCGTCTTCGGTAACAAACACTTCGCCGTGCTGAAAGGGGCTCATCGTGCCGGGGTCAACATTCATGTACGGGTCGAGTTTTTGCGAAGCGACTTTTAATCCACGGCATTTGAGCAACCGCCCGAGAGAAGCCGCCGTGATTCCCTTTCCCAAGCCAGAAACAACGCCGCCTGTTACAAAGATAAATTTTCTCATAAGTGCAGTTTTCCTCAAAAAATAAAAGCCGTAGACCTTGCGCAGACAGAATCTGCGTAACATCTACGGCTTCGTTGTCGTATTTCGGAAACTATACTACCGATTTTGGATTAGAATGTCCATATCACGCCGATGGTCGGCTCTACTCGAAATTTGCCGAGCAAATCGTAGTCTTTGCTCGTCTGGGCGGTGAGTTCGCGCTGTTTTCGCTCTTTTTGGTATGTGTACGTTGTCTCGTGCGTTTCAATGCCACCGATGACCCACCGCGCGCTGATGTTTGCAAAAAAACCGAAGTGCTCGGACACGCTGTATTTTGCGAGTATGTCGCCACCAATCGAGAGCGTTATCAAGCCGACTGTCGCTGCGTAATCTGCGGAATAGGCTTCGTCGGAAGTTCCATCACTATTTTCGTAGTAATACGAGATGTCTTCTTTTTCGTCGCCGAACAGTGAGACATCGGCACCGACCATGCCCGTGAACGAAAAGAGCAGATTTTCTGTGACGGGAACTGAGTAGCCTGCCCCGAGCGCGATGTTCGTGAAAAATCCGATGTTTGTGTCTTTGTCCTGCAATGTGACATCTTTTGAAGCTGTCGCTCCGATTGCATAATCCGCTTTTGCCGTAAAGCCGTTTTCATGGTAGCCGAGGTAGATGCCCTCAAGACCAATGCCGAACTGTTCGATTACATCGCTTGAAGTCGTATTGTCCGCGCCGATTTGCGAATAATTGCCCGTGATGCCGCCACCGACATTGTTTGTCCATTGCGGCCATTTTTTTGCAAACGCGCCGGTTGTTGCCCCTGCAATGAGAATAAAAGCAAGCAATTTTTTCATGCTAGACTCCTGCATCATCAAAAAGTAAGAAACTTTTAAGATAATACCATACTGCAAAAAGATTTGTCCATGACTCGAGATTTTTGAGACTCCGCCGTCGTGCGCATTGACAAACCAATCTGCTTTGCGGTATAAAATTTCCATCGACAAAGAGGTCGTAGATAATTTCCCACTTTTCGGGGCATTGTCTACGACCTCTTTTTTTGTCTGAATAGGAGATTTTTAGCTATGTGTGGTTTTGTAGGTGCTTTTGATTTGGCTTCGGGTGGAAAGCCGATTGCGGACGGGTTGCGTGACGAGCTTCGCGCACAGATTCTTGAAATGAGCAAAAAAATCCGCCACCGCGGGCCGGACTGGAGCGGCGTGTACACGGGGGAAAACGCAATTTTGAGCCATGAACGCCTTTCCATCGTTGACCCGCTTTCGGGAAAGCAGCCCCTCGTGAGCGACGACGGAAAAATCATCCTCGCAGTGAACGGCGAAATCTACAACCACAAGGCCCTCCGCGCACAGTTTTCGGACTATGCCTTTAAAACAGGAAGCGACTGCGAAGTAATTCTCCCGCTCTACAAAAAATTCCGTGCAAACGGCGACTTTTCGACAATGATAGAACAGCTTTCGGGAATCTTCGCGTTCGCCCTTTACGACTCAGAAAACGACTGCTACCTCATCGGTCGCGACGAAATCGGCGTCATTCCGCTCTATCAAGGCTGGGATAAAGCCGGTCGCTACTATGTGGCAAGCGAGCTGAAAGCCTTAGAGGGCGAGTGCCAGACAATCGAAGAATTCCCAAACGGAAGCTATTTTTACTCGAAAGATGAAAAACCGACAAAATGGTACAAGCGCGATTGGGAAAACTACGACGCGGTAAAGAACAACCCTCGCGCTACGGACGACAAGGGCGAAATCATCAATCCCGCCGTAATCGAAAAAGTGCGCAACGGCTTGGAAACGGCGGTTAAAGCCCAGCTTATGAGCGATGTTCCGTACGGCGTGTTGCTTTCGGGTGGCTTGGATTCTTCGATTATCGCCGCAATCACGCAGAAATTCTCTAAAAAGCGCGTCGAGACCGACAGCAAGGAAAGCGCGTGGTGGCCACAATTGCATTCATTCGCAATTGGCTTGGAAGGAAGCCCTGATCTCATCGCCGCGCAAAAAGCCGCCGACTATATCGGCACGGTTCACCATGAAGTGCATTTTACGATTCAAGAGGCACTGGACGCACTCCCCGATGTCATCTATCACATCGAAACCTACGACATCACCACCGTCCGCGCGAGTACGCCGATGTACCTTCTTGCACGAGTCATAAAATCAATGGGAATCAAAATGGTGCTTTCGGGCGAAGGAAGCGACGAGCTTTTCGGAGGCTACCTCTACTTCCACAAAGCCCCGAATGCTCAGGAATTCCACGAAGAATTGGTGCGCAAAATGTCGAAGCTCCACCTTTACGATTGTCTCCGCGCAAACAAATCGCTTATGGCATGGGGCGTTGAAGGGCGCGTTCCCTTCCTCGACAAAGATTTCATCGACATCGCGATGAGCCTGAACCCAAGCGACAAGATGAGCATCCGCCTCGGTGACGGCAAACAGCGCATCGAAAAATGGATTCTCCGAAAAGCGTTTGAAGACCTGCTCCCCGAAAACATCGCGTGGCGGCAGAAAGAGCAGTTTTCTGACGGCGTAGGCTACAACTGGATTGACACGCTCAAAAAAATGACCGAAGAGAAAGTGAGCGACAGCGAATTTGCCCGCCGAGAAAACCGCTTCCCGGTGAACCCGCCCAAAACAAAGGAAGAATACTACTACCGCGAGATTTATTCACGGCTCTTCCCCAGCGACAGCGCGGCAAAATGCGTTCCCCACGAAGCGGGCGTTGCATGCTCCACCGCAAAAGCGTTGGAATGGGATGCCGCATGGAAAAACATGGACGAGCCATCAGGTAGAGCAATTGCTGGAGTCCACGATAAAGCGTACTAAGACAATGCACAATTCATAATGCAGGATGAAATCCACTCAGCATGAAGTGCACCCAAGAAATTAGACACTTTAACTAGGCTGATTTTAAGGACTGATTCCTAAATTGTAAAGGGGTCAGTCCTTTGAATTTAACCTTAATTCTTTTTTCGTTGTACCAAGTAAGATACTCTATTAGTTCTTTC
>JAFUTH010000020.1 GCA_017484285.1 Treponema sp.
AAAATCCCCAAAACAGAAGGAATTGAGGATGTGAAAACGTTGCCATCCGTGATAAAATGGTGTAAATTCCTAAAGGAAGCGGACAATCTTGAAAAGCAGGATTTTATCGCAAGCCTGGCGAAGAGCGAGGAGGGTATTATGAGTGCTGAGAATACATTGACCAAAATAAACATGGACGAATGGCGCTGGATAATTCAGGGGCAGATAGAGGGCAAGAAGCGCGACTATACGAGCGGACTGCTCGCCGCAGAACGCCGGGGCGTTGCGAAAGGCGTACAGCAAAACGCCCGCGAGAACGCGAAGAACTTCCTCAAAAAATCAAATCTCTCACCGAATATGATTGCTGAATGTTGCTCGCTTCCCCTTGATGAAGTGCTCGCGCTTAAAGACGAACTAGAAAATGGAAAACTGAAAACGGAAATCTGAAAAACGAAAATCCCCCGGTGCAGGAAATTTCCCGCATCGGGGGATTTTCGTTTTTTCGGGCGAGCGCCTTGCGCGGGCGAGCCGCACACGAGGAGCGTTGCGCGCTCCTGTGCGCTCATTGCCCCTCGCGCCTTACTGCTCGGTGAGCAAATACGCGGTCTCGAACTGGCTCTTGCTCTTGAACGCGACTGCGGCTTGAACTGTCTTCGGGGTCGCGGTGTTGCTTCCGCCGTTGCTCAGCACGGTTGTCGTCTCGCTTGTCCAGCCTGTCGTGCGTCCTTCGGTGCTGACTGGGTTGCTTGAGAGCGCGTAGTGACCTGTGCCGAGTGACGGCATAATCATGTAGTCCCAGTTGTCATCGCTGAACGTGCTTGTCGCGGTCGGGGCTGACGAGCGGTATGCGTACTTCATGCTCTGCGCCGTGCCCGCGCTGTTGAGGTATGACACGCACGGAGTCTTGCCGCTTGCCGTCTCGATGACGGACATTGACACGTAGTCGGAGCTTGTGGTCGAGTCGATGACCTCAGGTCCGTAGAGCGTGTACTTGTTGTCCGTGCCAATCACGCCGAACACGTAGCACATCTCGCTGTCGGAATTCTTGTAGACGACGTGGATGTTGTTCGCCGTATCGACTGCGATTGAGACTGAGCCTGCGCAGCTGAGGCTTGTCGTTGTGCGCACCCAATTGCTCGCAAGACGTGGCTCTGCGACGGTCGCCTTTGCGATTCGCAGGGTCTCCGAGCTGTCATCGTAGTAGGCGACGACAGGATAACCGTTCTGGTCAAGCCCCATGTCGGCAGAAGAGCCGGAAGAGCCCTCTTTTACATTCGAGCCGTTTGACGCAAGGCTATCGAGAGAGCCACCCACAACATTCAGGTCGCCCTGATAGATTGTTGCAGAGTCAATCGCGGTGTCAGAAGCGATTGCACCCGCCCAGGTAATCGTATTGTCGCTGAAGCCGGTAATCTTGCGAAGCTCGATTGTGTAAGAGCCCAAGTCGTTGCGCATGAGCGCGATTGTGTCACCCGCGGCAGGAGCTTGTGCATATGTTACACCCGTCATTGTTAGAGAGGTTGTTGTGACAGCACTAATGTAACTTGAGCGTGTCGCAACTTTCGGCTCTGCAGCTCCCAAGAAAATATCTTTGGCAAAATATGTCGGATTCGGAGTATAATTAGTGTTGGTAGCCGCCTTGTAGTTGACCGTGTGATAACCGGCACCTGATGAGAGAGAATTATTATTCTTAGTTGTGGCGGTTGTCCATTCATGCAATCGGTCTTGACCAGTGTAGCCGCCGTCGAGGACAACCCATCCAGCGATTGCCGCTCCTCTGTTATTCCAATTGCTTACAGTCGTTCCTCCAAGATTCACCACCGAGTACTTGAGGCTTTCAGTGTATGAGTCATACCAAATATTGTGCAGGTAGTTGCCGTAGCGAGCCGCCTTCGGGTTGGTGTATGAGCCGAGTCGGCGCGTCATGTCGTAGTTCGCGAGGTTGAAGAAACCTGTCGTATTGTCGTTATCCATTTTCAACGATGGGTTGTTAGTCACGACATCCGTCTTCCATGTGCTTGTGGTTGAGTTAGTGATATACGAGTTCGGAATGTTCGTGACGAACGCACCGCCGATAATCATGCTTGAAGACAAGCCCGTGCCTGAGTACGTACCGCCCTGCCCCTGCTGCTCGCCCATGTACAGCACGGAAGCACCGCCTGTCTTGTTGCCGCTCTTATCGCTCTTGTCGTATGCGACGGCGGTGTACTGGGCGGGCTGGTCGTAGCAGTTGAAGATTGGCGTTGCGGCTCCAGACACGCCATAGCTGAACATAATCTGTCCATTACTTGCCGCGCCCCATGACGCGAACAGGTTTCCTGTGTAGTCAGCCGTCATGACAGGCATCTGGAACTCAGTTCCGCCGCTCGTGTTCTTGAAGTAGTTGCCCAGGTTCCACACTTCGAGGTAGCGGTCATCGTTCGCGTAGTATGTGGTTGAGTTACCGCGCACCTTGTAGCTCTCAAGGTTGTTGTCGTAGTCGCCCGCCGTCGCAACGTTTCCGCTGATTGTCGGGCTTCCGTTGAGGTTGTTGAGCGAGTCAATGCCGTTGACGGTGACTTTGAGCGCACCAGAGCGGGCAGGAACGACGAATGACGTTGCGCCATCGCTCGTTGTAGCAGTAACGGTTGTAGAGCCGACTGTTACTGTCGAATTTTTCAAGTTGTAGCCGCTAATTGTAAGCGTCTCGCCCTGTGAGACAGGATAGTGACCGAGCTTAGAGCGGTTGATATAGCCGTAGTCCGCGAGACCAACCGCAACGCTTCCGCTTGAAGAGCGCGAAACGCTCGTGATATACGGCACGATGTCCACGTACTGCGTTCTTGTAACCGCGGTTGTAGTGCCGTCGCTTGCGGTAACGGCAATCGGCATGTCGTACGCCGTGCTGTAAGAGCCACACCAAGAAGAATCGAGCTTCAATTCCCAAGAGATAGTGTGACCGCTCTCCTGCGAGAATGACTGGCTAGTAATCTTGAAGTACCAGCCACTGCCCGTGAACATTGCGTCAGAGCCATACGTGTTGTTTATCGTGGTGAACGTGTTGCTTACGAGAGAGCCATCTGCATAGCTTGCAACGTTCTGCGCTGTCTGAGCACGGAAAATGTATGTCTCTCCGCCCGTGCCTTTACCGCCGTTCATCTGCAATGTGACTGCGTTGATTCGCTTGTCATCGCTGATTGTACCAGTGAACACAACCGTTCCAGAGACTTTCGGGTCTTGGTCGGTCACAACTCCTTGACCGTTTCCGCTTGTCGTGAAGTTCGCTGACGGGAGCTTGCTTGCCACTTCTCCGCTTGCCGTGTATGGCATCAAGCCCTGCTCAACGTGACCAGTTGTCGCGCTTGCCGCCGTGATGGTGTCAATCGTGACTGTAGGCTGCTTGTCGTCCACAAAGTCGAAGTAGACAGGAATGTTCAAGACCGTGTACTGACTTCCGAACACAACGGCGTTTGTTCCGATACCGCTGTCAGCAGTTCCGACGCTTGTGCCCGTGGTTTTGTCCCACAGCGTGAGCGAGAGATATTGCGCAACATTGTCAGCGGAGCTTGTTGACTCGGTGTAGCTTCCGAACGTTGCTATTTGTCCATTGTTATAGAACTTGGTCGAAGGAATCTCAATGCCGTTCTTGCTTGCGCTGCTCCAAGTGATTGTGGTGTCCGCGATAGTGTTCACATCGCCGATTGAGCGCGTGCTTGTTGACTCTGGGGCAGAGAGAGCCGAAGAGCCGACCGTCATGTAGGCTTCGAGTCCGTTGTTACCAGAGCCGTAGCCCTCGTAGTTGCTCACGTACTCGAACGTAACAACCGTGTCGTCTGACATTCGGAAGAGTTTAGAATCAAGCGTTGCGTTTCCGTCTGAGTCCTTCCAGTCGCCCGCGCTGCCTGTGGTTACGATTGCGGTTGCGCTTTCTTCTGCCGATGTAAGGGCATTGAGGTAAGACTTAGAAGCAGAATCAACGGTTTCTGTGCTTGAACGGCTTATATAGACCGAACTCTGCACGAATTCTGAATCAGCATATACGCCGTCTCCGTTCAAGTCCGTCGCAAGGAAGACTTTTGTAAGTCGAGGCGTGTTGTTCGCAATCATCACGTACGTGCTTGAAGGAGTTGCATTCTCAGCATTATCGAACGAAGCACAATTGATGTAAATCGGACCGTCATCAAGCTCGTCAGAGAAGAACTTGCTCTGCCATTCCCACTTGTACGTGCCTTTTTTGATTGACTCTGCAACGCCGTCGCCATCATCATTTGTGATAGTCTCCGTGCCGCTTGCATTTGAGAAGCCTTCGCTATTGTCAACGATGAACGCCATCGCAAAGAATGCGTCCGTGTAAGCCGAGCCGACCTCTTCGGTGAACGTCACCGTGTCGCCCGAAACAGATTCAATCTTTCTATATGAACCGCCAATCAAGGCAATTCCGCCAACTCGAATCAAGCCTTTTTCTGCATAGTCAGAGACATAATCCTGCGTGAACGTTGTGAGGTTGTCTGAATCACGTGTGGCATTTGAAAGCCATACGCCGTACAAGCCTGACTCGTCATCGCTGTCACCACTCGTGTAAACAGTCGATCCACCAATAGAGCCTTCGACCTTAGAAGAAGCAACGGTCATAACGAGCCTTGAGTCAGAATCCGAAGTGACTGACAAATCGCCCACAGAGCTTGGTGTCGCCGTTCCAGAAGAAATGCTCGGAATCGGAAGCTCAATCGTCTCAGTTGTTGTGTCGTCTTCCGTAACAGAACGCTTAAAGTAGTATGCAATTCTGCTTACGCCAGAGCTGTCGTCCGTCGTCGTTGCACCGAACTGCACTCCGTAGTTGCTGTTTTTGAGTTTATTATAGGCAATTGCTTCTGATGACGTGTCGGTAAGAGAGGTCATCTCAGGCGCGGTATTGTCGATATTGATTGCATATTTTGCCGGAGTTGTGTGGTCATTCTCTGTGTCGGCATCAGTCACCGAAACAGAATACGTTCCAGAGCCTGTAGTCGCATTGAGAGGAATGTAGTAATAGTAGTTCGTAATGGCAGTATCGCCAGAGCCAGTTGTTACCGCATGTTTGCGGATACTGCTTGTAAGGTCTGTTGACACAGAAGAAACAGTAACACTTGCGCTCGTAGAAGCGTCTTTAATACCCTGCGAGTCGTATGCATAGACAACGAGATACCAGTCAGCATTTTTATTGCGGACATACATATCAGATGTCCAGTCTTTCTCAGAATCAGCCGTAGCAGCAAAAAGCGTATCGCCCGTTACAGAAGAATTCCTTGATGGATAATCCTTAAACTGCTTTAAGCTGACAGTCTGTGTCGGATAGCCGTTATCAACATAGATATAATATGGTCCATCCCATGAGCCGACTTTACCGTTACTGTTTACACCGCACGCGCGGATTGCAAGACGGTTAATGCCACCGTTTGCAGTCGTGTCCAAACCGCCTTTGTTGTTAAGAACGAGCTTCCATGTTGCGCTGAGCGTTTCTGTGCCAAATGATGAGCTTTCTGCAGCAATTCCCCACCAGCTTTCGCCATAAGAATATTTATCGCTCGAATCAGCAAACGTCAAGTCTGAGCAAGTCTTATCGCTTCCCAAAATGTTTTCGGCAATCTGTGAAGAAGTGAGAACTGTAAGTCCGTCCTTTCCAAAATTAATAGCACTGGTAAAGTCAGAGTTTAAGTAATCCCAGTTGACGCTTTGGATATTTCCATTGTCATCAAAGTTAATCACACCAAGCTGAACATAAACAGCCTTAAGTTTTGCCGAACCAGAGTCAGTTACAGAATATGAACCTGCAAAGCTAACCGTTCCCTGAGCGTTAATCTTTCCACCAAGCGGCGCGTATTGCTCAGTACTAGACTTATAGCTATCGCTGTTCGGGTATGTAATTGCCGTAATTGGCAAGTCAGCGTTCGGGTTATATGTGATGAAATAATCCGTCTTTTGCTCAGAAACATTGCCGTTATTATCAGTTGAGACAAAGTATACAGGGATTTTCCAAATGTCAGTTCCGCTTACGACAGAACCTGACTGTTTTGTTACTGCATGTGTTTGCGTTTCGGAATCTGAAAGATTGTTAGAAGAATCCTTGCGAACCAAATAATTGACAATATCAGAAATTGTTAGGCTCCAAGTTCCGGTTGTTTCGACAGTTCCAAGCCAAGCAGAATCAGCGATTGAAGTAGCACCCTCCAAAGGAATTCCGTATTTAATACTTGCTACCCCTGCCAAACCAGTGTCAGCGAGCGTACCTGAGATTGTTACATTCGTTCCATTCTGCTCTGTAGTCGATGACGGGCTTGAAATTGAAATGCTCGGCGCAGTGTTATCAAGCATGAATGTGTAGCTTCCGACACCGCTCATGCCAGAGTTATCATATGCCACGATATTAAGGTTTACAGCACCAGTGTGAGCTTTGAAGTCAGACAAATCTATGAATTCAGTTGTCCATGTCGTTGTTGTGTCAGTCGTCGTTGCAGAGCCCATATCGGTGTAGCTATCAAAACTTGTGTCAGAAACCAACGCAAGCGTTGCTTTACCATATGAGTACTGTTTTGTGGTAAGACTTGCAGATGTGTTTCCGAGGTCAAGCGTAAATCCTGCGATTTTGTTTGCGTCGCTCGCGCTCACAATAAATTGCACATACGGACGATTTGCACCGCCAACATATACGCTTGTACTGACAGCAAGAGGTGTTACTGTTTCTACAGTATCAACTGTAGTTGTGTTTGCGGCATCCGTTCCATCGGTTGAATAATTCAAGTTCGGCTGTGCAACGACAGGGGTAACGCTGTCTGAGTTGTAAGAGAATGCCGTTTCTGTGCTTACAGAGTCTGTTCCTACAAGGAGAACTGGGAGCGCGAGCGTTGTTGTTGCACCCGTGTAGAATGTTCCTGTGCTTGCTCCGCTTGCGTCAACTCCGTTATCAACAATGTAGAAGTAAACAGTCTTTGTACCATCGCTCGTATTGCTTGGGGTGAATGACCATTTTCCATTAGAACTCGTGTAATCGGTCTTACCACTTGCGGTATCAGAACTTGACGTGATTGCCGTGTCAGAGACAATGAATGTTTTTACAACTGCCGATGAGGTTGAGTCATCATCTGTGACAGTACCGCTGATTGTTGCGTTCTTTCCGAGCTGCAAGACGTATGTGCCATTAATCTTGGTAAGTCCGTTGATTGTAATATCAGGTCTGTCGCTCTTTTGGTCAATCGTAGCAGTTCGAGTTACCTTTGTGCTGTTGCCCGCCTTGTCCGTCGCAACGACAGTGAGTGTGAGCGTGTCGGTATCTGTGCCGTTGTACAAACTTGTCGTGTCGAGCGTAGCCGTCCATGTGCCGCTTGTAAGATTGATTGTGTTGCTCTCGCCGTTATACGCATATTCTTTAGAAATGCCCGTCGTATTCGTTGTAGAGACAGCCGTGAGCGTGATGCTTGCAATGTCGTTTGCGTCAGTTGCGCTTCCTGTCACGGTAATTGTTTTGTTGACCGTGCTATCTACGCTCGGTGAAGTAACGGTGAGCGTCGGGGCTGTCTTGTCCACAGAAAGATAGTGCACGGTGCGTGTTGCCGTGTTGCCCGCCGCATCGGTGATTGTCGCGTTGATTGCGTACGTTGAGCTTGACTGACCCGCAAGTAGTTTAGCCGTGTTCAAACTAACTGTAACTGTGTAATTTCCGTTAGCATCCGGCGATTCACTAAGAGTGACCTCACCGTAATCAGAAGATAAGCCGTTCTTAATGCTTCGAGCAGTGAGAGTTCCCATTGTCACGGTGACAGAACCGTTTTCCTTAGAAAGACCTGAAGCAGTAGCGCCCGTCTCACCAGCCAAGAAAGTAAATGAAACAGTGGCAGAAGTAGAATCGCTTTCGCCATTCGTCAAGACAGAAGTGTCGAAATCACCGCTTGAACTTTCGGTAAACGTCGGGGCTGTCTTATCGCGCTTTATGGTATACGTTTCTGCGTTAGCAGAGACATTGCCCACGTTGTCAACAGCAACAAGCCTAACGTACCATGTGCCGTCTTCTGTGAATCCTGAGAGCGTCTGAGCGAAGTTCCCGTAAGTTTCTGCATTCGTCGTTGAGAATGAGTTGAATGTAGAGTAATCAGATGGCGTCAGAGTTGGTGACTGCGCAACCTCGTAGTACACAGCCGCGATTCCCGAGCCTTCCTCAATCCAACTTCCCGTAATCGCAAGTGATGAGTCGGTACTGAAATACGTGTTCTCATTGTATGCCGCAAGAGAAGTTGAGGTAACGCCTACCTGTTTAGCCAGTGCGCCACTCACGCTTGAACCGAAGCTTGGTCCTTCCGTATCCACCGTGTACGTGCTTGAGGCATAGTACGAGCTTTCGTTACCGAGCGAGTCGGTTGCCTTTACGCCGATGATGAATGAGTCTCCATTTGTGAGAGATCTAATGCTTGAAATATCAACAGTTGGCGTTACTTCGAGAGAAGTAGCTTGCTCGTCCGTATCAAGCGTTTTAGTTTTTTCGGTATTTTCAATCATGTCTCCCATAGAAGAACCGTCTTCGGCTACCTTAAATACCGCATACGTGTAGCTTACAATCTTTGAAGACTCAGCATCGGCGAGGCTTACCGTTATTTGCTTTGAGTCCTTTACATAGAGATTAGAGCCAGAGTGAGCGGAAATTGTCACGCTTGGTCCGTTTTTATCTGCTTTCACAGAACCGACAGACGTTGTGCGCTCGTTTCCTGCAATGTCCTTGAGTGTAACACTGACTGGATATGAGGTATTGTTTGTGAGTTTTTCAGAAAGGGCACTTGCCTTGAGCGTCAAAGTGACTGGGTATGCCTTGTATCCGCTTGTCGGCGTTGTGTCCGCAGCACCAAATGCAATCGAACCATACGTGGGAGAAAGATTTGTGATAGTAATCGTCTCAGATGAACTGACGGCAATTTCAGCAGAGTAGATTGCGCCCGTTGAAGCAGTGTTGACATTTACGCCCGATTCTTCTGTCGATTCCGACACGGTGAATGAGAGCGTAATATCCGAGGAAGTGCCCATGTTTGTCGTAGTTGTTGAATCAGCCGTGATTGTTGGTGCAGTTCGGTCAACATTTACAGTACGAGTGACAGGCGCTGACACATTGCCCGCGGCATCGACAGCCACGTAAATCAATGTGTTTGTGCCCGTTTTAAAGCCCGAGATATTCGTGTTGTAGGCATTGTCTGCAACAGCGAGTGTTTTTACGCTGTCAGCAGCAGTTACGCTATTTGTCGTTGCAACAGCCGAAGTGTAGTTAGTCTCGGTCAACTCTGTCGTACCGTTGACCTGATAGTACATCGTACTTGCGCCACTCGCGTCTGTCCAAGTGCCTTCAACCGAGAGTGTTGCGGCATTGAACCAGTTGTCAGAATCAGCAACGTACGTAGTGTCGCCGATTTTATCTCCGCTCAATGTCGGTGCAACGGTATCGACTGTGTACAAACTTGACTGACCGTACGTTGTGCCGTCTTTCGTTGCACGCCAATTGCTTACGTTGCCCGCGCCGTCTTTCGCACGCACGTACACGTAGAATTCAGTGCCGTTCTTGAGCGAACCTGACTCACCGTTGAGACTTGAAATATTAATCGTGAACGGCTTTGTGACAGCAGAAACCGTTGTATCGTCGATTGAAATCGTGCCCGTCAAAAGTGCGTTCGCGCTTGCCAATGCCGTGTCATCGGTTGGCGTCGTATCTTTTTCATAAATCGCCCATTCTGCGCTTGAGAGCGTTCCCGTATCGCTGATAGATGCCGTAATGCTCTTAGTGTTCTTAATGTAAGCGTTTGAAGAATCAACCTTTGTGACCGTGACTTCTGGTGCCTCGGTATCAATCTTAAGCGTGCGGATGCTCGTTGTCTTTGAGTTGCCCGCGTTGTCATACACGGTTGCGTTCACTGAATAAGAAGAGCCAGAAGCGAGCGCATTCGTGTTTGTTTCAGCGACGAGAAGTGCAGCCTGGTCTGCACTGATTTCAAGCGTGACGAGATATTTGCCATTGGTCTTATCACCGACCGTGAGCGTACCGTACGTATTGTATCCCGTTACGGAGCTATCAGTAGAAATCGTGTTATTGCCGATTGTGACTGAAATCGTGCCTGTAGAAATGTCACTGTCATCGTCCAACGCATAGAACGTAAGAGAAGAAAGCTCGAGTTTGCCGTTCGCGGTGATTGTTGAACCGAACGTAACGCCATCTGGAGCGGTAATGCTTGGGTCAACGTTATCGACGTAGATGTCATGTTCTATCACATCCGACACATTGCCCACAGCATCAACGGCGACATAATAGAGTTTGTTTGCACTGCTTGAGACTGCGAAGTTCTTGATTGTCGTGCTGTATGACTCAGTGTTTCCATCATCGGTTGTGTAGAAGACACCTGTTTTTTTAGTAAGATAATTGCCGTCTGAGCCACCTGTCATTGCCGTAGCCGAGTCGCCCGCTTCAATAAGCTGATAGTAAATCGCCGCGATTCCAGAGCCCTCTTCCGTCCACGTGCCGCTCACAGTCAATGACTTAGAAGAATACCAGTTCTGCGTATCCGTTGAAGCATCATACGCTTTTTCATTGATAAGGTCGGTTGCAATAACAGGCTTTTGTTTATCAATCGTAAATGCGCTTGATGTTGCATATCCGGTATTGCCCGCAGTGTCGCTTACCGCAAAGACAACCTTAATTTCTTTGCCGTTGGAGAACGTGGTGTCATCGCTCAATTTGATTGTCGGCGTAATGCTTGATGAAGAAGTGTCTAATGAGCCAGATGCCAGTTTGTTGGTGTCCAAATCAGCAGTATCGACAATTGTGCTTGAGTTGTAGATGTAATACGTTCCCTCCGAAGCGAGCGTACCAGACTCAATGATAGTCGCAGATAATGAGAGCGAATTCATAACGTACGTAGAGCGAGCCGTTCCGAATGTGATTTCAGGGGCAATCGTATCAACGTTGAACGTATGGATTGTCTGTGTCACAGGATTGCCAGCCTTGTCTTTTACGGTGACAGAGACCGCATAGCTTTGCCCAGAGGTAAGTGTACTCTTGATTGCGCTTCCCTTCACGGTAAGCGCGACTGTTCCGTCAGCAGAAACAGAGAGAGAGCCGTTGCTTGCAGTGTTTGAGTCAGTGTTCGTGATTGAAATGCCACCGATTGTCGCAGCAAGCGTCGTTGCATCGAGACCACTCGCTCCATCTGCAATCGTGAAGCCAAAGGTATAATCTTTACTTCCGTTCGTGAGCGTTGAGCCTGAGAAATCAGTGTAATTTGTCGCGCCAGAGGCGAGAGCTGAAACAGTCGGTGCTGTGACATCGACACTGACCGTCTTTTGTTGCAGGCTAGACACGTTACCGACATTATCAACGAGGACGTAATAAAGCGTGTTCTCGCCTGTAGCAAATCCGCTCACGTTAGCTTTGAATATGTTGTTGCTTCCGATAGCAAGTTGCGTTCCCTTTGACGCATAATTACCGCCCTCACCGCCTGTCATTGCTTCCGTTGAGCTTCCCGCCGCGACAAGCTGATAGTACACGCTCGCGACACCACTACCCACGTCAGAAACGGTACCCGTAACGGAGAGCGTTTCTGCGTTGAACCAGTTTTCATCGCTACTTGTACCACCTGTAACAGAGTGAGCGGTAATAGACGGAACACTCTTATCGACAATGTACGTCGTTGGAGATTCACATGCCGTGTATGTGCTTGTATTTCCTGCCGCATCAGTTGCCTTGACACGGACGACGAATTGAGTCGTGTCACTAAGAGTAGAAATGCTTGAAATGTCGATTTCTTTCGTGAGTGTTACGGCCGTATTTGAGGTAAATGCGAAATCCGAGTCATAATTGGTATCTGTTGATACGCTGCTTCCCGAGGCAAGCGGCGTTGCCGTATCATACGCCACGTTATACGCAAAGATTGCCCATGTTGCGCTCGTTACCGTACCAGTGTCGTTAATCGTAATGGAAACAGTGCGCTTGTCTTTGACATATATATCAGTTCCGCTCGCTGCGGCAATTTTTACCGTCGGAGCAGTAGTATCGACACTGAGCGTGCGGATACTCGTTGTCTTTACGTTTCCAGCCTTGTCGTATACTTTTGCGTCGACAGAGTACGTTCCGCCAGAAATGAGTTGGTTCGCGTTGCTTTCAGCAACAAGCTCCGCAGCCTGGGCTGCACTGATTGCAAGCGTGACGAGATATTTGCCATTGGTCTTTGAACCAACGCTGAGTGTGCCGTACTTGTTATAATCCGTAACAGAGCTATCGATAGAAATCGTGTTCTCGCCAATCGTGACAGAAATCGAGCCTGTAGAAATGTCACTGTCATCGTCCAACGCATAGAACGTAAGAGAAGGAAGCGCGAGTTTGCCGTTCGCGGTGATTGTTGAACCGAATGTAACGTCATCTGGAGCGGTAATGCTCGGAACTTTGTCATCAACGAAGATTTGCCGTGCAGTGACCGCAGCCGCATTCCCAACATTATCGACCACTACGTAGATAAGTTCGTTCGCTCCACTTGAAACCTTAAAGCCCTTGATTGTGGTGTCATATGTTTCTGTTCCATCGGTTGAACTTGTAACTGCGGTCGTGTAGATAATACCGTCTGCGACACCACTGTTTGAATAATTGCTCGTATCCATTGCGTCTTTAGCGTATGAAACAGTGTCTCCCGAAACAGTCGGATTTCTTACTTGATAGTAAATTGCTTTAATACCAGAGCCGCCATCGGTAACAGAGCCTGTTACTGAAAGTCCTGTGCTGTTGAACCATGTGCCGGAAGAAGAATACGCTTTTCCACCAATTGTTTCTGCGCTCTCATTGAATGTCGGAGCCGTTATATCCACCGTATACACAGAAGAAACCCCGTCGTCATACAAACTTTCATTTTCTGCGTTGTCTGTTGCCTTGACACAAACAACGAATTTATCGCCATTAGAAAGTTTTTTGTCTTCGTCTGTGCTGTTCAAAAGGGAAGTGATGTTAATCGTAAGTGATGGAGTTACCGAAGTGTCTGCCGTAAAGTCAAGAGCGGTCGCCTCTGCAAGTGGTGTAGCATCTTCGTATTTAGAATTATCCGTAATCTCTTTGAAGATTGCGTATTTTGCGCTCTTAACCGTGCCAACATCGTTGATTGTCACAGTAACGTCCCGTGTTGAGTTCACAAAATTGTCTTTGTTTGTCGGCGCAGTAATTTTTACGGTTGGGGCTTTTGTATCGACTTCGATTGAGCGGGTGGTTTGCGTTGCGTAGTTACCCGCTTTGTCGTAAAGCGTCGCGCTGATTGCGTATGTGCTTCCAGAAGAAAGAGCATTACCGTTGTCCTCTGCGACAAGAGCCGCCGCCTGAGCCTGTGCAATTGAGAGTTTGACCGTATATTTGAGGTCGTTATCCGCATTCACCTTAGTTGGGGTGATTTTACCATACGTTTCTACACTCGGTGTAATCTCGTTCTTTCCGATAGTGAATACAATCTTACTCGTATCAATGCCGCTTGCCGTATCTTCGACAGTAAATTCAATGTCTGAAAGCGCGCTCTTTCCATTGAATGTTACCGTGTCAGCCGCGCTTGCGGTAATTTTCGGAGCGACGTTATCAACTTTGAGTGAATACGTTGTAGCTGAGGGATTAGAGACATTGCCTACGTTGTCGACGGCAATGTAAATAAGAGTGTTGGCGGTATCGCTTACTTCAAGATCGCGTACTGTCGTTGAGAATGAAGTCGAAGTAGAAGAATCGGTGTAAATGACACCCGTCGCGTTATTCTCATAATCGCTTGCCGTCATAGCAGTGAGATCGTTAGGATTAGATGACGGAATCAGCTGATAGTAAATCTTCGAAATGCCACTGCCCGTTTCTGTCCATGAGCCACTTACAAGGAGCGCCGTGTCATTGTAGAAGCCGCTTGAAAACTCTTTGTTATTGAAGAGAGAAGTTGCAATCACGGGAGCTGAAGTGTCCACTGTATATACAGAAGAAATCGCCGTACCTGTGAACTCGCTTTCATTTTCAGCTTTATCACTTGCCTTTACGCATACGACGAATGTATCTGCATCTGTTAATTTGTCACTTGCACCTATGTCGCTATAAATGCCTGAAATATCGATTTCTTTAGAGAGGGAAAGGGCTGTGTCTTCGGTAAACGTGAAATCACCTGTAAGAAGAGCCGTTTCATTCTCATACGTTGTAAGAGTTGTATCATATTTGAACAATGCCCACTTTGCCGATGCTACTGTGCCCGTGTCGTTTATAGAGACAGAGAGAGTTCGTTTGTCTTTAACATACCTGTCTGAGCCAGTTGCAGAGGTAATTGTTACCGTCGGCGCAGTGGTATCTACCGTAAAGGTATGCACTGTTCCTGTTGTCTCGTTGCTTGCCGCGTCTTTTATGGTGACGTTCACGTTGTAAGAAGAGCCCGAGACAAGCGCATTTGAATTTGACTCGGCAAGCAAGGCTGTATTAGACGGCGTGACAGTGACTTTGCACGTCTTAATACCGCCGTTTGTTGTCTCCGTTTTATCGCTTATGACGAGTGTTCCGTACGTTGAGTTTGCGGCAGTAATGACATTCTTGCCGATTGCAACGGAGATTGAGCTTTCATCGATTCCGCTCTCTGCTTCGGCATCGGTGAGCGTAAATGAGATTGCTTTATCGGCAACCTTTGTACTGATTGTCGTTGTGGTGTTGTTGAGTGCAGTAAGTTCTGGTGCAGTCGTATCAACGTAGACCGTACGGCTCGCAACTTCCGAGACGTTTCCAACGTTATCAACGGCAACAAAGAACAAGCTGTTCGCACCGCCCGTAAAGCCAGAGATATTCGCCGTATATGACTCAGAGTTTCCGTTGTCGACCGGATAGGTGATGCCCGTGTATGCGCTTGCGTAGTTTTCTTTTGTGAGCGCAACAGTTCCATTCAACTGATAGTACATTGCCGCAATGCCAGAACCGCTTTCGGTCCAATCTCCGCTGATAGCGAGCGTGCTCTGATTTTGCCAGCTCACTTCACCCGCGACATATGTTTTTGTACCGATTTTATCACCTGTGTTCAAGACAGGCGCAGTCGTATCGATGATATACGTGCTTGAGTCTCCCGTACCCGCGTTCGTTGCCGTGTCGGTTGCCGTGATGCGCACTACGAATGAGTCCTCGCCAAAGACAGCGGAATTATCGCCCGCTGTGTAAACGTAGAATGAAATGCTCGTGTCGGGAGTGAGGGTAGCGGTATCAGTTGGTGCCGATGCCAATACAGGCGTGTTATTCGTGACAGACTCAACTGCATAGAATGAAAGCGGAGTGGCGAAAACCGTGTCGCTCGCCTTGAAAATCTGGTAGCTTGCTGACGCAAGTTCGCCCGCTTCTTTGATGACGACGTTGATTTCTTTGAGACCGTTCACGTATGCTGCTGAACCGCTCACTTTTGTGACGGTGACGGTAGGAGCGGTTTTGTCGATGCTCAGGATTCCGACGTTGGTCTGCGTATTGTTGCCAGCCGTATCGACGATTGCCGAGGTGACCGTGTAGAGGTTGTTTTCCTGGATATTGTCGCCCAATGAACTCTTGAGCGTGACTGTCACCTGATAGCCCGTTACAGTGCTGTCGCTCGCAGCCGAAGCCTTTGAGAGCGCGGTGATTTTGCCACTTTCGTTTGTGGTAAGCGTGAGCGGTACATCGGTGATGGAGAGCGTACCGTACGTTTCTACCGCTTTGCTGATGGTATAATCGCCAATCGTGACGGAGACTGCCGTCGAGCTACTTGTATCGATGCCACTGTCTGCGTCGTACACGAGGTACGAGAATGTGATGCCATCAGTGGTGTTTTTGAATGTGGTGCTGTTGAACGCCGTGTAAGCACTGTCGCTTGAAGCAAGTTCTTTGACCGTTGGCTCTGCCGTATCGATGTCGACCGTGCGTGTGTACAGCTGCGAGACGTTCCCAATGTTGTCGACAATCACATAGCTCAGCACGTTCGAGCCGTTTTTGAATGCGTTGATTGTCTGCGTGAATTCTTCGGTTGAGCCGCCGTCAACGGTGTAAATCGTGCCCGATGCAATGCCGTCGTTCGCGTAGTTGGCGGTCGTCATGGTGCCCGCCGCGTCATTCGTAACCTGATAGTAGATTGCCTTTACGCCGGAACCACTTTCTGCAATCGTGCCGCTTACGCCCAATGTGGTGTTGTTGAGCCAGACTTCGGTTGCGTCTTCGCTATACGTGGTGTTTCCGATTTTGTCCGTTGTAATCGCAGGTGCGGTCGCGTCAATCATGAGGTAAAGATTCGTGCTCGTGGCGGTGGTGTTTCCCGCTTTGTCGGTTGCGTTCACGCTCACCGTGATGTCAACTGCGCCTGTCTGCGCGACAAAATCCTTTAAAACAGCCGTGAAATTCCATGTCTCACTGTCGTCGAGCTCATCAGAGAATGATGTTGCGCCGTTTGCGTTAACGCCCGTAATCGTGTAGGTCGTCTTTTCAAGCTCGTAGTTGTCGTTTGAAGAGCCCGAGATGATGTATGAGCCGTCTGCCACAAGCGCGGGATTGATATAGTAGATGCTGTATGACGTGCCGTTGATGGTGGTGCTTCCGCTTACCGCGTTCGTGATTGAAAGCGATTTGACTGTTGGCGCTTTGGTATCAACGATGATTGAACGCTTTTCTGAGACAGTTCCCCCCGATGAGCGGGCGGTAATCGTAACGGCGAGTTTGTATCGTCCTTCGGTTGTGAGCAAGCTGACGAGCCGTGCCCATGTGGTATCACTGACGGTCTCTTCGCTTACGACAAAACTCCAGTCGTACGTGTACGCTGTTCCGTTCTGGAGCGTGAATGTAGGAATGCCCTCGATAGAGACTGCGTTTGACGTGTTCGCAGAATCGGTGAACGTGAGTTCGTATGACATGCCCGGCGTCGTTGCCTCTGCCTCATAGAGCGCGACTTCCGTAGTGACCGTACCCGTATAGGTGATTGAGGCGAGTGCCTTACTCTTGTTGATGATTGAATCATCGGTGAGGTTTGTGTTTGAGTTCGCTTCAAGCTCGCCAATCTGAATAGCCGGCGGCTCTGCGACGGTAGAAGCCCAAATACCGTATCCATCGAGTGACGCCGGTACAATGTCCTGACCGTCGATGTCTTTACCGACGACAGAGAATTTGTAAGTGCTTCCGCTCACCAAATCAGAGAGCGTCGTGGCAATCGTGAGACTATCCGTGTTCTCGCTTGAGGTTGTGGGCGTGTAGCGGTAGCTGTCTGAAGCGGCGGTCAAGCCTTGAATCGCAGCCGTTGCCTCCGACTCGCTCATATTGTAAGTCGTCATCGCGTTTTGAATGGCGACCGCTTCATTCCATGTCCATACGAGGATTTTGTCGCTTGTACTGCTCATCGCGTCCGAAACGTAGAGCGAGACCGTGCTTGTATCGAGGTTTGTTTCATCGAGACCCGGCGTGAATGAGATGTTGAGCGCAGAGCCGGTGTAGTATCGTCGGTATCCTGCCGCCTGCCCGGTTGAATTTGCCGTCGCAGAGTTGTACTGAGAATAGGTGTCGCCGTCAGCCGCGCTTTCGTCGATTGCGTAGCCAGAGACCGCAAAGGTCGGGTTGTTGAGCGGGTTAATCTGGAAGTTGAGGTAGACTTTGCCCGCAGCGGTGTCGTTATTCTTAATGCTGTCGGCAATGCTGTCTGAGCTTGTGTCGTCAGCCGCACTGCGGTCGCTGCCTGATGAACTGTCGGAAGCAACGCTGTAGCTGACTGCCGCGTCAAGAATTGAAGAAAGCTCGGCGTTGTCAGTGTAGGTAGTATCCGTTTTGTTGAGGTAATTGCGAAGCGTGAGGACAGAGAAGTCGGTGAAGCCGTCAAGCTTGCCGCTGATGAGTTTCTGCATGTCGGTTGTGCCGCGGTAATACGTGGTGGTTGCGTTTCCACCAGAAACGCCGTCATCACTTGCATCCAGATAGGTCTTTGCGGTGTCCGACACCGTAACCGTGAAATAAAATTCCTTGCTGTCAGCCGTGCCGTTTTCTTCGTAGGCAGCGATGTCTTGCTCGCCATACAAGTTTTTGTAGTTGTTCCATTTTTCGGCATTTTCGGTGCGGTCAGCCTCGTCTGCGTAATACTGTGCAATCGTGAGCGGGTTTGCGCTCGACATATCGATGATGTCAGAGAACGTGCTGTTAAAGAGATGTGCTCCCGTCGCATCGTAGAAATCGACGACGAGGTTGATTTTGTTGTTGTTTGACATTTCTGAGACAGAGCCTTGCAATTGCACTGCCTGTCCGTAGGTTTTTGCCGTGCCCGTTCCCACGCTCGTTGGCTTGGTGAGGACGAGAACCGGTGCGCTGTTATCGATAGTAAGTGTGCGTGTGTTTTTGCCAGAGGTACGACCCGCGCCGTCTTTTGCGACAACGGTAAAATCGTATGTGCCGTCGGCGAACTGCCAGCCGTTGTAGAAGCTGGCGTTTGCATCGTCGTAGTCGTTGAGGGTAACCTGCCACGTCTGCACCGAGTTCTTTGTCGTGATGGTGGCTGTGGTTTCGTAGATGTCTACCTTTGTGTCGGGATTGGTGACCGTAACCGTAACCGAGGTGACTCCCTTATCGTCGGTACATGAACCGGCGAGAATGAATTCACCCTTTGCGACCGCTGATGACGGCGGGTATGAAATGGTGATGGTCGGGGCTTCGGTATCGACCGATGCACCAAGACCAGAATTGTCACCGCAGGAACTGAGCGACAAGAGCGCCGCAGAAGCCACCGTGAGTACACTTCTCTTCACTACTTTTTTTACCAACGACATACTGTTTTTAGCACACATGTTTTCCCCCTTTTTCAATGGAGACAGACTTTTTTTTTAAGTTTTACTATAACGCACGATACAGGAATTACACGAAAGTAAATCCTGTACTGACAACACATTAGAATACGTTTACACGCAGACCGACCGAAATCTGAGGAACGATACTTCTGATATCTTCCTCAGAAGAAACGTCCGTCGGGATAAACCACAGTTGACCTTCCGTGTAGAACGCAATCGTTCGGAACATCTTCTGTTTTGCGAAGGTGACGCGCGGGAACTCAATCTGCAACAAGCCTGCGGAAAGAATCTGCGCTTTGCCCGAACCAGACTGGTTGAATCGCGTAAAGTTCGCACCGACCGCAATGTTCATGCTGAGCCATTCCCAGTCAGGACCGAAGTAATAGCGGAACGGCAGATAGTAGACGTTCGCAAGCAGCTTCATGCCGAATACGTTGTCGCCACCGTAGCGCATGTCTGACATTGAGAAGAGCTCTCGCTGCTCCTGAGTGAACTGCCCCCACTGAACCTGAAGCTTAACGTTATCGTCAAAGAACGTGAGACCCGCACCGACGTTGAACAAGGTCGCGCCCCAGAACTGCCAGTCGAAGTACAATCCCTGAATGAATGCCGGAACTTCATATGCCGCTTTGTCGCCTTTTCGCAATGCAAGCGTGAGACTCTTGAGCGCAACATCGTCCTGTGCCAAGCCAGAGAATACCATCTCCTGATTGTAGTGACCGCCCGCTCCCGGAGAGATGAGGCGGATTGTCGGCTTGGTGCTGTCGACCTGTACAATACAACGCGTAACGGCAATCTCGCCGTTCTTCATTGTGGTGCGGACGAGCAGGAAGTGGTAGCCCTCGGCGATGTCCTCGTTTTCAATGCGGTAGCGCCACTTGCCCGACGCAGAAATCTTCTTGAACGTCTTTCCGTTGTCCAAAGAAAGCTCGACCTTTTCGACGACCTTTGCCGCAACCTCGTCTTTGAGTTCCTGAGAAGCGCCCTTTGCGTTTGCCCGGACGACTTCTTCCTCATCGTAAGAATAGCCCGCGTTGCCGATGATGTACGGTCGGTCGAATGCAAAGTCACCGTACGTGAAACTGTCAATCGTAACCCACGGACCGACTGCCTGATAGTTGAGGTACTGCGTGTTAGAGACAATCTTTGTTGCATCGGCAAGATGTGCCTCAACGCGGATGTCATGGCGTCCCTCGCCAATCATGGTTTGGTCGAGCGTGTACTTAAAGTAGCCGCTTTCGCTCAAGCCCGTCTCGGCGATTGTCTTTCCGTCGATGATAAGCATCAGTTCTTCGATATTGTTAGCTTCGCTCGTTGCCGTACCGTAGATGTTGAATTTGCCCTGCACGTATTCGCCATTGAGCGGATAGAGCAAATCGACCTTTGCGCGCGGCATTTTTTTGTCGAGCTGGATATTGCGGCTTACGCGCGTAATGTTCTCTGCGGCGTCAACACCCGTCAGCTCAACATTGTAGAATCCGTCAGAGAGCGCGGAAATATCGAGCGCCTGCGTGATGATTTCGTCAGGAACCAAGTCTGTGTGCGCGAGACTTGAGACAACCGTCTTTCCGTCGAGCGAGCGAATCGTGATGTACAGTTTGGTGAGACCGATGTTATCAGTCGTCTGACCAGAGAAGAACACCATGCCCGTCGTCTTTGAGTCGTCGAGCGGGAGCGCAAGGCTGATTGACGGATTCGTGTTATCGATATTAATCAAAGATGAGTACAAGCCCTCAATGCCGTACCAGTCAACGACCTTCATGAATACGACGTGCGTGCCGTCTTCAATGACGCGCGTATCGAATTCGTAAGACCAGTTACAGAGCGTCATGTCGTGACCGTAGTTGCCCAATGCCTCGTCGAACGAGTTGCCGTTATCGACCGAGATGTACACGGCTTTGATACCGTTTTTGTCAGTTGCGTTACCCGTGAGCTTAACCGTGTCTTTGACCGTCTCACTGATTGGCGGTGTGATGACAGCACCCTTCGGCTCTTCGAGAGAAATGCGGAAGTTACGCGTATATTCAGGCCCCTGCGTGCCGTTGATGTCGACTGCATAAATCGTGATTGAGTGCTCGTTGTCGGTAAAGTCCGTGAGCTTCTTCGGAATCGTAAAACTCGTGCCGATTTGGTCAAGCTCCTCAAACGTACCGTTGTCGAATTTGTACCAAATCTTCGGACCTGCGATGACCGCGCCGTTCTCGTCTTTTGTTACGCCATCATCATCGTAGATAACGCCAGAGAATGCAAAGTCTCGGGTAAGAACCGCGTTTTCTTCAGGAACATGGATTTCTGAAATCGGCAAGTCGTTCGCGTTGTCGATGATGAAGTCCCACTGGCGGATTTCCGTTGCATTTCCGATAGCATCGGTGAAGCGGAATGTCATGAGGTCGTCAATCGGCTTTTCTGCCGTACCAACATGCGTTGTAATCATGGGAGCAAGCTCAAGCGCAACCGGCTGAGCGCCACGCGCAGGACCGATGTATTCCGCCTTTGCGAACCGTCCGTTGTCTTTGACGAGGAAGGCAATCAAGTTCTCGCCGTTTACGATGTCCTCGCCACCCGGAAGCACGACCTCAACCTCTGGCGGGGTCGTGTCTTTGAAGAGCGCGAGTGATTTGACTGTTGATTTTCCGGTTTTATCTGTTGCGCGGATGTCGAGCCCGATGAGCCCGTCATTAAACGCCGTGACATTGATGTTCGCCGTGTACTGGTTGATGTTCGCCGTCATGTCGCGCCATGACTCACCGCCGTCAAGCGAATATTCCACCTTTTCGATACCGTTCGCATCGGTTACATTTGCGGTAATCTGGGTGCGCGTCTGAAGCCACTGGTGGTTCTCCGGCGCAACGACCTCAATTGCAGGCGGCTCGCTGTCAACGAAGATATTGACCGGCGGAGTCGTATGCGTTTTGCCGTCGCCGTCACGCGCGGTGAGCGTTACATTGCGGTAGATGCCGTCTTTGATACCGATTAAAGAAATCGCCTTTCCGTCAGCCTTTGCCGACAGACCGTTTATTCCGTCGTTGACCGTCAAAGAAATCGGCAGAGAAATATTCGCGTATCCTTCAAGTGCGTCGCCCTGTGAGAGCACATAGCCCTTAAGCTGCTCGTTATAGGTGACGTTTTCGCCAGAAATCCAATAAATATCGCCGACCTTCCAGCTGCTTCGCTTTTCGGGTACTGGGCGCACGACACAGAAGGTAACACGGCACGTGCCCGAAGCAGCTTTGCCCGCAGTCGCGGTGAGCGTTAACGTGGTGACACGCGACGGAAGGTTTGCCAGTTTGACTTCATAGTGACCGTTGACGAATTCAGCCTTGCCCGTCTGCTTTACGTCGCCGCCAATCTCGTTGTCACCATCGATGGTGTACGTAACTGACGGAGATTTTTCGGCAGTCTCGACATTGAAAACCGCGACTGCTGGCTGTGTTGCTCCATGCGGAATTACGACGTTCATGCCGCCTTTGTATTCCTCACCGTTGATGCTGACGATGTTGACCGTGATGCCGGCATTGTCCGTGCCTTCGATGATTTTGTCTTGGATTGAGGTGGCAAGCAAATCTTCGTGGATATATGACAAATCTTTTACGTCGATGAGCGATTTTTTCTCGACCGTGCGCTCAAAAATATCCGTTGCGCTGACCGTAATCTGTATCAAGCCCCACGGAGCCGTTGCGAGCGGGATTTTGATAGAGACGCTTTTTTCGGGAGCTTTTGTGGTGAACGTTTCGGTTGTGTACACTTCATCGATACCTGTCTCGATTTTGTACGCGTACGAGACAATGCCTGATGACGATGAAGCTGAAATCTCATAGACAGGATTTGCCTCGGGATGCACCAGCAGACCATTGACGACTGATGCCGTTCCGACCTTTTCGTTCGAGAATTTGATTTTCTCGCCCATGACCGTGAATGTGGTAGAGACAGGATTGCCTTTTATACCATGAATATCCGTCGCAACAACCGTGATTTTGTGCTGACCGCCAGCGAATTCGCTCTGAATCTCCTCGCTGAACACACCGTCGGTCTTTACCTCAACGGCTTCGCCATCATCAAGGCTGTACTCGACAGAGGCAACGCCGTCATCGTCAGCTACGAGTCCGCGCACAAACACGGACTTTGTGCCATTCTCAAAGACGATGCCCGTTTCTGGATTCTGAATCGTGACGACCGGCTTGTCAGCCTCTTGATTGAGCGGGATTGTTTTTTTGATAGTAACGACGTTGCCGACCGTATCGACCGCCGTGACGATGAAATCAACAGACTTTGCCTTGACTTCGCGCGTGTCGACTTCGTGATACCAATAGGGATTACCAGGAACAAGCGGAAAATCACCCGTCTGCCCGTCGAATGACCATGACAATTTTTGGATACCGATTTTGTCTTTTGCATAGCCCGCGACCGTGAATCTTCCGTTGCAGACTTCATTGTCTTTTGGAGAGACGATTTTTACGTCTGGCTTTGTATTATCGATAAAGTACAGATATGAGTATGTGCCGACCGAACCTTGTTTGTCGGTTGCTTTGAACCAGAGAATTGCAGGACCGTCTTTTGAAAGGCGTGTGTCAATCGGCAAATCAAATGTGCAGATGCCCGTATTTTTATCTTCGGAAATTTTTGTCTGAACGTAGGTGTCGCCGTTGTCGAGGGAGTACGAAAGGCTTTTTATGCCGTTGCCGTCAGTGACCGTACCTTTGATGCTGATTTTGCCTGAGACAAGCTCACCAAGCTCGTGATTCGTAACCTGAGTGACTGGCTGTCGGCGATCCAAGTGCCACGAAACGAATGCCTTTTTTTTGGGCTTTTCTTGAGAAGAAAGACCGTTTACATCAACGCCCCATACTTCAATGGTGTGAAGACCTTCTTCAAGTTCATTTGTGTCGAGATAATAAGACCAGAACTCCTTGCCTTCTGCCTTAACAGGCTCGCCACCGTCAAGAACAAGCCACACCTCAGCAACGCCGTCGTCATCAACACACGTACCGACGATGTTCAAGTTGCCCGGAACGCGCATGTTATTGATTGGGTTTGTGACGCCCGAAATCGCATAATCTGAATCAGGATCGATGAAAAGGTTGTAAGGACCGGCGATTTCCGTGTTTCCACCTTTGTCTTTTGCCTCGACGTAGATGTTGTACTTTCCCTCCGGCTTTTCGTTAATATCGAACGTTTCTTGCCAGCTGTCCATGTTCTCGACATCACGATACGTGACATCTTTTTTACCAAGTGCGAAAGACGTGAACATAGAGATAAAACAAATTGAAGCCCCAAGAAACTTCTTAAGCCCTTTTTTCATACATATATCCTTACTTTTTTTATAATTAGTCAGAATCACTATAGAATAAGTGAAAAATAAAATCAAATCTAATCACAAAAAAAGATTTTGAATTTACTCTTTTTCATTTCAGTTTCGGTTAAAATCTCTAATATCTTGAATTCAGATACGGGATTGTCATAGTATATTTATATAGAATAAGAAAACTCTTTGAAAAAGAAGGTAGAACATGAGCAACGAAAACACACAGCAAGCAGAAGAATTAATCGCAGAACTCCAGAAGATGATTGACGACTCGCACAACATCGTCTTTTTTGGCGGCGCGGGCGTCTCAACCGAAAGCGGCATTCCCGACTTCAGAAGCCAGGACGGTCTGTACAATCAGGAATGGAAGTATCCGCCTGAGACCATCATTTCGCGCTCATTTTTTGACCACGATCCCAAAGAATTCTACCGTTTTTACCGCAAAAAGCTGATTATCAAAGACGTAAAGCCGAACATCACACACAAAAAGCTTGCGGAACTTGAGCAGGCAGGAAAACTGAGCGCAATCGTCACGCAGAACATCGACGGCTTGCACCAGATGGCAGGAAGCAAGGTCGTGTATGAGCTTCACGGAAGCACGCTCCGAAACTACTGCATGAAGTGCGGGAAAAGCTACGACATCGACTTTATCGCCGCGAGCGAAAACACCGAAGAAAAATTGCCCCGCTGTGAGTGCGGCGGCTTAGTAAAACCCGATGTCGTTCTGTACGAAGAAGGGCTCGACGACAAAGTGATTAACGGCGCGGTGGACGCAATCGCGAACGCGGACATGCTCATCATCGGTGGCACGTCGCTCGTGGTGTACCCGGCGGCAGGCTTAATCCGCTACTTTAGGGGAAAGCACCTCGTGCTCATAAACAAGAGCGAAACGCAAGCCGACGCAAGCGCAGACCTCGTGATTCATGATTCACTGGGCAAAGTGTTTGAGCAAATCAAAGTAGCAAGCGTTTGATTTACGTGCAGCGTGGCGAGCAGGGAATTCGTTGGTGCAGATTTTTCATTTCCCGTGCGAACTGCGCGAATCAGCAGATTTTTCGGCGTTGCGCTTTCTTCAATAAATTCGAGGATTTGGACGCGGTAGCCGTGGCTCTCCAAAAGCTCAGCGCGGAGCGCGTCGGTGGCGAGGGCGGCGAAGCGCTCCTTTATAAGACCGTATTTTAAGAGCGGCGCGAACGGAGAATCGGCGGGAACTGATTTTGCGGAAAGTTGGGAATTAACTTCATGCTGGCAGCAGGGAACGGAAAGAATCGCTTTTGCTTTGCGGCGGAGCGCGTAGTCGAGCGCGTAATCGGTGGCGGTGTCGCAGGCATGGAGCGTTATGATGATGTCGGGCTGCTTTTCTTCGCCAAACGAAGCGATGTCGCCCGCGGCAAACTTAAGATTTGTGAGCGAGAGTTTTTGCGCGAGCGTGTTGCAATAGGCAATCACATCTTTTTTGAGGTCAAGCCCGAAGATTTCACACGGGATTTTTTTGACCGCAGAAAGATAGTGCTGAACGGCAAAGGTGAGATACGATTTTCCAGAGCCGAAGTCCACGATGCGGAGCGGATTTTCCGCAGAAACAGGATTCCGCTCGCTTTCCCGCAAGCGAATCACATCGCCCAGCACATCATCGAGCATTTCAAGAAAGCGGTTGATTTGTCGGAATTTGTCGTACTTCGCGCGAATTACCTTCCCTTCCGCCGTCATAATCCCCAAATGCACCAAAAACGGCACAGGCGCGCCTTCGGGAAGAAGATAGCGTTTGGTACGAGAAATTGAATTCGGAATAGCAGTCTTTGAATTTTCCATTTTCAATTCGTTTCACTTTTCCTTTTTTGTTCGCGAGAATTGTGATTTCCTCGCTTTCAGTGCGCTGAACGCAGTTTTTGAAAGTCGTGCCCGCGTGCGTGGAAATAAAGTCGTTTAAGTCGGATTCAGTCATTTTTTTATGGAAGACTTGTGTTTTTGTGTAGAATTCGGCGAAGTAGTCTTCGTTTTTTGCCGAAGCGAGCGAACTTGTGAGCAATTTGATTTTAACGCGCGTGTATTCCGCGCCGAGGATTTCCGAGATATTTTTGATTGGTTTTGAAAATGTAACAGATAAAATCATAGTTTTCCTTTTATTATCCACAGATAGGCACAGATTACCACAGATTTTTATTTTTAATCTGTGCACATCTGTGTTAATCTGTGGATTATTTTCTTCCCGCTTTGCTCTCAGCGCAAGGGATTGTAGGGGCGCGAAGCGTTGCCGTAGGCAATGAAGCGATAGCGGAACCCCGAAAAGCCCGACGGCGAAGCCGATGCGCCCTGTGAAACATTAAAATTGTTTCACAAACACTCTATATTTTAAACGAAAAATCCGATATGATAAATATATGGGAAAGATTTTTGTTTTTGTTAATCAGAAGGGTGGCGTTGGCAAAACAACTTCCGCTATCAATATTGGCGCGTACATGGCAGAGCTCGGCAAAAAAGTGCTGCTCGTGGATTTTGACTCTCAGGGAAATATGACGACAGGCGTGGGCGTTTCAAAAGAAAAGCCGACCATTTATGAATTCATGGACGACGATTCGCTCGCCGAAAAAGCAGTCAAACACACGGCGATTGCAAATCTCGACGCAATCAGCGCGGACGAAACACTTGCGGGCGCGGCAATTGAATTCGCAGACGAAAAAATCGTCAGCAAAGAAAAGCGCAATTTCATTCTCAAAGAAGCGCTCGACCCGCTCCGCGACAAATACGATTACATTTTGATTGACTGTCCGCCGTCGCTCGGGCTCTTGACGCTGAACGGTCTTGTGGCAGCAGACGCGGTGCTCGTTCCGATGCAGTGCGAATATTTTGCATTGGAAGGAATCACGCTCCTCTTGCAGACGGTTAAGCGCGTCCAAAAATCACAGAACCCGAACCTCATTCTCGGCGGCATTTTCTTTACGATGTATGACAGCCGCACGCGATTGGCGCAAGATGTCGTCCGAAACGTGCAGGCGTACTTTAAAGATGCCGTGTTCAATACGATTATTCCCCGCAACATTCGACTTTCAGAAGCACCGTCTCACGGTCAGCCGATTTCGCTTTACGACCCATCTTGCGTGGGCGCAAAGAGTTACAAAAAACTTGCGGAAGAGGTAATCAGCCGTGGCTAAAAAATTCGGATTGGGAGCAGGTCTCTCTGACCTCATGGGCGAGGCTGGCTTAAGCGCGGAAGATTTTTCATCTCATCATGATGGCGAATCTGCGCAACATCAGGGCGAACAGGCAAATTCAGAAGCTGCGCAGGCAGTGAGCAAAGCAATCGAAGCCGGAAATATTCCTGCCGAAGTCGCTTCGGGCGAGCGAACGTTGCCCGAGGGAATAAACGTAGACGAGAACGGTCAGTTGTGGCTCAGCGTGGATGCGCTCAAGCCGAATCCGAAGCAGCCCCGTAAGGTCTTTGACGAAGACACCTTGCAGGAACTCGCCGACTCAATCCGTGAGCATGGCATTTTGCAGGCGATTACTGTTGAGGACGTAGGAGACGGCTCTTTCTATATAATTGCCGGTGAACGCCGAACACGAGCCGCAAGAATTGCCGGACTTTCAGAAGTGCCCGTGCAGCTCCGAAAATACTCCGACCAGAAAAAGCTTGAAATCGCGTTGATTGAAAACATTCAGCGCGAAGATTTAAATCCAATCGAAGAAGCCGAGGCGTATTATCAGCTCATGGAGATTTCGGGATTAAGTCAGGAGCAGGTGGCGGCTCGCGTGGGTAAAAACCGCTCAACGGTGGCAAATGCAATCCGCCTTTTAAAATTGCCCGAAGACATGCGCACCTCTCTCGTTCAGGGGCATATCACACCCGGTCACGCACGGGCATTGCTTTCGGTAAAAGAAAATGCCGACATGCGCATTCTGTTCGCAAAAATCATCGGAAGCGGCATGAATGTGCGCGAAGCCGAGGAAATGGCGCGAACGCTCAACGAGGGCGCGGGAAACGGCGTTAAAAAGCCGAAAGAACCGAAGAACGAAAACAAAGACCCGAACATCACCGCGCTTGAGCAAGAATTCATCGAAAAGCTCGGTACGAAAGTGCAGATTAAAGGCACGATGGAGCGCGGAAGTTTGGAAATTCAGTTCTTCACGAAAGACGATTTGAATCGGATTTATTATTTGATAATGCAGGATTCATAATGAGACCGCCGTTCTTTCCATGTGAGAGAAACGGCGTTTTTTTCGTGCAATGGCGGCGGCTTCTTTTAATTGACTGGCAGAAAGTTCTGGAATTTCCGAAGTGTTGATTTCCTTATCAGAGATTTTTTTTATGCGCTCAATTTCTGCAACATCTGGTTTTGGCAGATTTTCCGTTGTGTACATTTTAATTGCCATAATACGCCTCCTTCTCTGCACTTGTCGCAGGTCTGGCAGAAATAATTCTGATAACATCATCGGTTAATTCGGTTTCAACAACAAACAGAATCGCGCCACCCGCATTTCCTATTATTTGCCAGCGGTCTTCTTCTGTAGTGCTGTGTTCTGCGTCATACAGTTCGATTCGGAATTCATCAACAAAGACAAGCGATGCCGTTTCAAAACTGACACCATGCTTTGCCTTGTTGATTTCATTCTTATTTTCGTCCCATGTAATGCGCATATTTTATTTTACAACCACTTATGCGTTTCCGCTAGTTTTTTATTTCTTTGTAAGCATCCCGTTTTCAAAAATGAGGTTTGCTTTCTCAAGATATTCTTGAGGAATCGTGATTCCGCAGTTTTTGGCGGCGTCAAGGTCAAAGAGCAAATCGCTGTCGCTCGGGTCGGTCATGAAGCGAACGGGGATATTTTCGGGCTTTTCGCCGTTCAAGATTTTTAAGACCATTTCGCCCGTGGCTCGGCCTGCCTTGTAGTAATTGAAGCCGCTCGCGATTACACAACCGCCGTCCTGCGCACCCGTGACATCGCCCGAGAAAATCGGCTTTTTTGCCTCGCCGAAGACTTGCTTGACGGCTGAAAGTGCGCTGAACACGGTGTTGTCGGTGGTGAGATACAAGCCGTCAACGCGAGAGATGATTGCTTCCGCCGCCTGTTTGACTTCGCTTGAATTCGTGATTGCCTGCGTGACGAGGTTCAAGCCCGCAAGTTCACAGCCGTTTTTGACCAATTCCAAAGAAGAAACCGAATTTGCTTCGTTGCTCGTATAAATGTAGCCGAGCGTTTTGATTCCCGTGAGTTCCTTAAAGAGAAGGATATGCTGCTCAGTCGGGATTGCGTCACTCATGCCCGTTACGTTGCCTTCCCCGTGTTCAAGCGTGGTGACAAGCCCAGCCCCGAGCGGATCCGTGACCGTGCCAAAGACAATCGGAATGTCGTCAATCGTGTTTGCAAGCGCGAGTGCGACAGGCGTTGCGATACCGACTGCGACATCAACGCGCTCGTCCTTGTATTTGAGCGCAATCTGTGTGGCGGTGTTCGGGTCGCCGTTCGCGTTCTGAAGGTCGTAGGTCGCTTTTACGCCATTTTCGTTCAAGACATCGATAATGCCCTGCTCCACCGAGTCAAGCGCAACATGCTGAACGATTTTTGCGATGCCGATTTTGTAGGATTTTTCGCCCGAAGCGGATTTTTTGTTACAGCCGATGAATGCAAACAGCGCAAGAGCCGAAGCAAGCACGGCAAATGATTTTGTGATTTTCATAGTCATACCTCAAAGTATTGTTTTCAGAAGTATGTTACTACAAATAGAAACATATTGTCAACGGTAAGCAAGAAACGATATTATTTTCATCTATGATTCAGGGCATTTTAATCGAAGGATTGATTTTCGGCATAATGGTGTTGGGCGTGTTCATGACGTTCCGCGTCCTCAATTTCTGCGACATGACGGTGGACGGCTCGTTTCCGCTCGGTGCGTGTGTGCTTGCCGCTTGCCTTACACACGGCATTTCGCCTGCCTGTGCGCTCGTGATTGTGTTCGGCGCGGGGCTTTTGGCGGGGCTTTGTACCACGGTGATTTACACGAAACTTCGCATTCCCGACTTGCTCGCGGGTATTCTGATGATGACCATGCTCTACTCGGTGAATTTGCGTGTCATGTCGAATCAGGCGAATGTGTCTTTTTTGCGCATTCCGACCATTTTTTCGGGCATCAAGGAATTCATGAAGGCGAATCTGCCCGCGCTCGCCCCCGACTGGGGAATCGTGTTTTTCCTCGTGATTTTCGTCGGGATTTTGCTCATCGTCTTGAATCTCTTTTTCTCTACTGATTTTGGGCTGACGATGGGTGCGCTCGGAAGTAACCCGCAGATGGTGATTTCTCAGGGCGTCGACCCTCGGATTGTGCGCGGCGTTGGAATCTGCTTCGGTGACGGATTGGCGGCTCTAAGCGGCGCGCTTTTTGCGATGTACTCGGGCTTTGCCGATGTGGGAAGCGGAAGCGGCGTGGTGGTCTCGGGGCTTGCCTCGCTCATGCTCGGCGAATTCGTGATTCACTCGAACAAAATCGGCTGGCAGACCTTCCGCGTGATTTTAGGCTCAATCATCTACCGTGCGCTCATGTTCATCGCGCGGCGATACGGCTACAACATCGGCATGAACGCAAACGATCTCAAACTGATTACGGGCTTGATGATTATCGTGTGCCTCATCGTCTCAAAGCAGGATGTGGTGGGGTGGTTCAAAGCGCATTTGAAGAGACCGGAGAATAAGTAACCACAGATTAAAACCAGGAGTTCGTGATGAGGCAAGTGCCCGAGAAAAAGCCAAAAGATTTTCAACTTCTCATTGACCATATTGATACGATTCTAAATGGTACTCCAGAAGAAAAATCTGCGCTTGCCATGCACTATTATAAAGTTGCCGACACGCCTGATTTTCTGAAAGAACTCGGCTTGCGTGGCGAAAGTTTTATCATAAAATACGGCGTTATCACACGCCACCGCAATAAAAACGAAGACCACAAACTGACTGTACAAAATTGGAAAGATATTTGTGAGAAAATTACCGCTCCGCTGGCAGTCGCAGAGTTCAAAGGCAATTACCGATTGTTTGTTGATACACTGTGGAACGGGAAATATGTTATGGTAGGGGTCGATGTCGTTCAAATGAAAAATGGCATGGTCATCAATTCGATAACAACCGCATTCGCGCGGAACAACAATAACAATGCAACTTTGCTTTACACGGACAAAAAAATAACCGCCGAAAAACTGGCATTTCTCACGCAACATATTCCTGCGCAATATCCAGACAACGGCGGTGTTTCGCCAGATTGCTCTGACACTGTTACTATAGCACAAGAAGTCGAAAAGTCAAGAGGAGAAAACTGACATGCTTACACTTGAACATATCTCAATCACTTTCAACGCGAATACGCCGGACGAAAACAAGGCATTGCGCGACATAAATCTCAATATCAAGAAGGGCGATTTCATCACGGTAATCGGCTCGAACGGCGCGGGAAAATCCACGCTCTACAATGTGATAGCCGGCACTTTAAAGCCGACCGCGGGTTCGATTTTCTTGACCGCGGACGAAAACGCCGAGCCAAAGAACATCACGAACGATGCGGAATACAAGCGCGCGCGCTACATCGGGCGCATTTTCCAGAATCCGCTTTTGGGCACGGCGGGCAAAATGAGTCTTGAAGACAACATGATGATTTGCTACAAAAAAGGCTTTAAGGGCTTGAAGATTTCGCTCAATAACAAAATGCGCGACTACTTCCGCGAGCAGCTCCGCGTGCTGAACATGGGCTTGGAAAACCGGCTCGGCGACAATGTTGACCAGTTTTCAGGCGGTCAGCGACAGGCACTCACGCTTTTAATGGCGGTTATGAGTAAGCCGAGCCTTTTGCTCCTCGACGAGCACACCGCCGCCCTCGACCCCACGAACGCCGAAATCGTCATGAACCTCACGCGCCGCTTTGCCGAAGACTACAAGCTCACCGTGATGATGGTCACGCACAACATGCAGCACGCCCTCGACTTCGGAAACCGCCTTCTGATGATGAATAAAGGCGAAATCATCAGCGATATTCAGGGCGAAGAAAAAAAACAGCTCACAATGGATTCAATCGTCGAACTGTTCAAGAAGATTAAAGTGAACAATGACAATGTCCTGCTGAATTAGCAGTGAGCAGTTTTAATTTCTCACTGCTAATTGCTAACTTCTAACTGAACAACCGTCTCGCTTCAACATAGAAGCGTTTTTCGCTCGCTTCACCCATACTGAACGACTTTCGTGGAAGCGGACCGCGCCCGTTGATTGTGGCAAAGAAGCTGTCTTTTGCAATCGGCGGGAGCAGAATCGAAAGCGCATTTTCTTTGTGACCAAGTTTTACGACATCGCTCGTTCCGTGAATGTAGTCGATGTCGTTTTTTTTGTCTTTTGAATTTGCTTCCAAATACTCGTCAAGAACAGGTTGGAGCGCGGCGATTGCCAAGTCGGTGATTTCTGTTTCAAGCACGCAGAGCTTTTCTTTTCCGCCCTCGCTCGTGATAAAGCCGTATCTCGCACCTTTCGCTTTTTTGTCGGCAACGAAATCTTCCAGTTCTTTTTCTGAACCAAACGCCTTCACTTCGCCGCCGAGTTTTTCTTCGATAAAGAGAATCAGCTTTCCTGCGTCCTGATTGAAAAGCACGCGGTGAATCGGCTCGAAAGTCAAGCCCTCATCGTAAATGTTCACCACCTCAACGAGCGCATATCGCACAGGCGAAGTTTCTTTTTCGGCATCGGAAAGCGATTTTTTGTGCTCGTCCCACACCGCCTTTGCCGTAGCGAGCGAGTGATTTCCGTCGCCCACCGCAAAAAGGAAGCAGTTTCCGTCTTTGTCCGTGCCAGCTTTCGCAAGCGAAGAAAGAGCGTTTTCCAAAAGCGTTTCCGCAGCCTCGCCCGCGACTTTCCAGCCCGTAATGTGACCAGAATTCAGCATCAAGTCGCCGTCGTAAATCGGGCTTTCAGATTTTGCAAGTTTTCCCGCACCGCCCACAAGCTCGTCTTTCGGGTCGTTCGCAAGCAGCATGATGTGCGGAAGTTCAAGGCTCGCCCCCGTGCGGATTTTCATTCTCGGCGGAATTCGCTCAGGCACAGTGGCTTCGGTCGCACGAATCAGAGCCTTTGTGCCAGGCTTCCACTCGTACTTCTCCAAATCAACCGCCAAAACCAAGCCTTTTCTCGTCCGCCCGTACTCGGTTTTTCGCTCGATGTACACACATTCTTCACCCGAACCAAAAATCCCCGCGTCAAGGTAGCGTTTCATCGTTTCGTGGATTTTTTTGATTCGCGCTTCGCCGTCTCCGTCATTCAAATAGACTTCTGGGAAAATCAAATTGAGCGTGGAAGGCTTTTCACCCGCCGCACTCGCCACATTCGACCAATATTCTTTGTCCTGCGTGTACTGGTCGCAGGCAATCACCGACCAAGATTTCAAATCACTGTTTTTAGGCAGCAAGATTTCAGGAATCTGCACCCCGTATTTCGCAAAAGTTTTCATGAAAAAGAGTATACCACAGCGCACAGAAAATCGCTATAATTTTCCCCATGTCTGGATTTTATGATTTTTATGATGTTGCCGTGGTTGGCGGCGGTCACGCGGGAATTGAAGCGGCGCTGGCGAGCGCACGAATGGGGCTTAAAACTGTCCTCATCACGCAGACGGTTGATTCTATCGCGCGAATGAGCTGCAACCCTTCAATCGGCGGAATCGCGAAGGGCAACATCGTGCGTGAGATTGACGCGCTCGGCGGCGAAATGGGAAAGCTCATCGACCGCTCGATGATTCAGTTCCGTATGCTGAATAAAAGCCGCGGACCTGCGGTGCAAGCGCCTCGTTCTCAGGCAGATAAAATCCTCTATTCTCAGTTGGCTCGTCACACAGTCGAAACAACACCGAATCTTTACACGCTCATGGACACAGTGGTTGATTTGCTCACCACCGAAAGCGACACTCCGCTTCCCCCGTCTTCAAGCTCGCAGTCGGGGCAAATTCCGGGCGAATTCACCGAAACAAAAATCCTTACCGAAGCCGCAAAATCAGGAAAACGGCAGAAAATCACGGCGGTCGTCACGGAACGCGGGCGGCTCATTCCAGTTCGCTCGGTCGTGCTCACTACGGGAACTTTTTTGGGCGGGCGCATTTTTATCGGCGAATACGACGCTCCGTGCGGCAGGGTCGGCGAACAGGCGGCTTTTGGCTTAACGCAGTCGCTCAACCGATTGGGCTTTACCACGGGGCGATTAAAGACTGGCACTCCGCCGAGAATTCTTCGGCACACGGTTGATTTTACGAATCTTGAAATTCAAGCGGGAGATGACACGATTGTTCCGTTCTCGTTTGAGGACGAAGAAGTCACCCGTCCGCAAGTTCCCTGCCACTTGGTCTACACAAACGAAAAAACGCACGAGATTATCCGCGCGAATATCGGTCGCTCGCCCTTGTATTCGGGGAAAATTCACGGAATTGGGCCGCGCTATTGCCCTTCCATCGAAGACAAGGTAATGCGCTTTGCCGAACGGGAACGCCACCAGCTTTTCGTTGAGCCAGAAAGCCTTGCCACCGACGAAATTTATTTGAACGGGCTTTCTTCAAGCCTTCCCGAAGAAGTGCAGGATGCCTTTTTGCGAACGCTCCCCGGCTTTGAGCATTGCCATGTCGCCAGACCGGGCTATGCGGTTGAATATGATTATGTTGAGCCTACCCAGCTTTATCCTTCTCTTGAAACAAAGCGCGTGGCAGGTCTTTTCAACGCAGGGCAGATTAACGGCACTTCGGGCTACGAAGAGGCGGCAGGGCAAGGCTTGGTCGCGGGAATCAATGCCGCATTATACGCTAAAGAGCATAAAAATCTCTGCGGGGAATTGTGCATGGCAAAATCTGGAATGGGGCAAGTTCCCGCAAGTGCAGAACCGAACGCCTTTGCGTTCAAATCGCACTTTACACCAGAAGAAATCAAGCATTTTGCCGAAATTTCCGAAAAAGAAACGCACGAAGTCAATTCACTGATTGAAAATTTCCAAATTTCTCAAGGAAATAGAAATTTCCACAAAATTCCCGAATACGAGCCGCTCATTTTGGGGCGTGATGAAGCCTACATCGGCGTTTTGATTGACGATTTAGTCACGCTCGGCACAAAAGAGCCGTACCGCATGTTTACCGCGCGGGCAGAATACCGCCTAAAGTTGCGCCACGACACCGCAGACCGCCGCTTGGCAGAAAAAGCCTTTAAAGTGGGAATAAAATCGGAATCGCAATTCAACGCGACAAAATTAAAATACGAGCAAGTTGAAGAAGCGACCGAACTTTTGCTCAAAGACGCTTCTGCCGAAAATCCGGGCTTTCCGCCACTCGTATGGGAAATCGCGCAGGAAGACGCAAAATACAAATACTACATCGAAAAGCAGGACGCACGCGTGGCAAAAATGCACAAAATGGAGCATTTCCACATTCCGCAGGATTTCGACTACTCAAAAATCCCCGCGCTCTCAGGAGAAAGCCGCCAAAAGCTCGAAGCAGTCCGCCCGCTCACTTTGGGGCAGGCAAGCCGAATCAGCGGAATCAGAAATTCCGACATCATGTTGCTGATGGTGTATCTGAAATAAGTTGAGACATTTCTTCGACGGAAAACACGCCCGTGTTGCACAGGTCGGTGGCAAATTCGCTGATGGATTTGTTCAAAAACAGCATGTCTTCGGTGCAGAGCGAAAATGAAATATCATTCTCGGCAAAAGCCCGGATAATCTGCGCTTTTTGCTCGCCCTTTTTGCCCGAGAGAATCGGTGCGGGGCTGAATTCGATGTGAACGTTATGCTCTTTGATAAAATCGCGGACTTCGGGATAGAGCGTTCCGTTCTTAAAAATCCGAAGCCCATCGTTGTTAATCGCAATGTTCGGATTCATCAAGTGGGTTGGCTTGAGATTCAACATAATCTCAAAAATCGACTCACGGTCAGGAAGAGTACGGAAACCAAGACAACAGATGCGCGATTTCATGTTCATATTGCGCGCCATTTTGAAAATCTCAAGGAATTTCTCGGGATTTTCCGCGTAGGTGCTTCCATACAACTCGATGCCCTCAAACAAACCGCTGTCCAAAAGCATCGTCGCGAGCGGCAGATTGTTTTCTTTGTCGCTATGAATGCCAAGAAACGGGTGAAAGGTAATTTTATCGGTGTATTTTTCGGTCAGTATTTTTACGATGTCAAGGAATTCGGTCGCGTTTTTGCACTGCGCAAGAAAATCAACATCAATCGTGCCGTTGACTTCTTTTACGTTTTCACTGATGCTCTCGGAAAGTGACGCGCAGAACAAGGTGAGCACATCGAATGAAGAAGCCATTCGCACGCGAGCATAATTGCCGAGTTCTCTGCGAAGAGCCAAATCCTCGTCACAGCCCGCATGAAGCAAGCCGATGTTGGCAAATTCGGGAATGACAAAGCCAGACCATTGCACAAAATTCGGATAACGCATACCTGTCGCCAGATGCTTGCACGAGTCGTTCTTTTGAATTTTTACGAAATCAGAGATAGCAACCATGGGTTACGCCCAATTTTCTTCGACAAGATTCTTAAAATGCGCTTTTTCTTCATTTGGCAAAAATGAATCGTCAAAACTGTTGAGCACCACCTGCTTCAAATCAGATTTTGAGAATTTCAGTTTTGAGTGAAGATTCCAGTATTCGTCCAAAAGTTCAACGTCAAAGAAGAGCGGATCGTCAGTCGCAATCGTAACGGGGATGCCCTTGTCGAACATTTCGCGAACGGGGTGCTCGCTCATTTTTTTGACGTATTTTTTGGTGAACACATTGCTCGTTGGCGCAACCTCAACCGGAATATGCTGTTCCGCAAGATGAGAGACCAACGCCGCGTCCTGCACCGACGTAATGCCGTGACCAATGCGCTCGGCATGGCAGATAGTGAGCGCGTCCCAAATTGACTGGGGACCGACATCCTCACCTGCATGAGCGACCGCGTGATATTTGCCAGCATGTGCTTTTTCAAAAACCGGGCCGAATTCTTTTGCTGGACCTTTTGACTCAGCTCCTCCGAGCCCGATACCGATAAAGCCTTCAAACGGATGCTCTTTAAACATCTTGAAATTGTTCTCGGCATTCTCAAGACCAAATGTGCGCGACACGTCACCCAAAAGCCACACCGTGATGCCCGTCTCGTCTTTTATTTTTTTGAGATTCTTTTCAAAATTTGCCGCCATATCGGCATAGTTAAAGCCTTTTTTGATAAACGCAGACGGCGCAAAGAACGCTTCGCAGTGCACAATGCCGTTTCGCACGAGGTAGTTCTGTAAGTCAGCGAAAACGAGGTCAAAATCGCTGACTTCCGTGAACAAATCCTGCACCTGCAAGAACGCCGCAATAAAGCCATTTAAATCAGAGTAAGAAAAAAGCTTGTCCATTTCCGCGTCAGAGAAAACAACGCCGTTCTTTTTGAGGTAGAGCGCTTTGATAGTGTCTTTGCTCATGACCGCCTCAATGTGAATATGAAGCTCCGCCTTCGGAATTTTTTTGAAAAATGCGTAAAACTCTGATTTGTTCATACGTTTCCTCTTTTCTTGCTTAGAGTACAATTCTAATGCAATTATCGGCAGAATTCACGGAAAAGTTTAAATTTCTCACAGATAGGGAGCGTTAAAAAAACTCACATGTGAGTTTTTAGCGACTCTCCGAAGCAACTATGTTGCGTAGGCTTAAGAGCCCACAGAGAGTTTTTTTTATTTCTAGATTTTCTCTGTGAACTCTGTGTTCTCTGTGAGGAATTTAACAATTTTTTTCTAGCGCAGTAACGAGATTTGCGAATGTGTCCAGTGCGCTCTGAATCGGCTCGGCTGAACTCATATCAACGCCCGCCACTTTGAGGCTTTCGATTGGGTAACGGCTGCCACCGCTCTTTAAGAATTTGAAATAATCCTCTCGCTCCTTTTCGCCGCCCGTGGTGACGCGTTTTGCAAGAGCGAGCGCGGCTGAAATTCCCGTTGCGTATTTGTAGACATAGAACGCGTTGTAGAAGTGCGGAATTCTCAAAGCCTCCATGTCGCTTTCGCTCTCAAAGTGCATTTCGCTTCCAAAATACTGCTCCAAAAGCTCGCGGTATGTTTTGCGGAGAACCTGCGCTGAAAGCGGCGTGCCATTTTCGACCAGTTCATGCGTTTTCAACTCGAATTCGGCGAACATCGTCTGGCGGTGGAGCGTGGCTAAAATATCATCCGCCCGCATTGAAAGAAGATAAGATTTCATCTCTGATGTTTTTGCGGTTTTCAACAAATACTCAAAGACCAGCTCTTCGTTGAAGGTCGAAGCGACTTCCGCCTCAAAAATCGTGTAGTTGTAGCACATAAAGGGATTGTTCGTTTTTGAGTAGTACGAATGCATTGAGTGACCGCCCTCGTGCGCCATCGTGAACACATCGCGAATCACATCGTCCTTGTAATTAAGCAGGATGTACGGATAGCCTGTGTACGCGCCCGAAGAGAACGCACCGCTTCGCTTTCCCTTGTTTTCGTAGCGGTCAACCCAGCCGCCTTTGAGTCCGCCACAGAGAATGTCAGTGTAGTCTTTTCCAAGCGGAGAAAGTGCATTTCGGCAGATTTCAACCGCCTCATCGTAGCTCGTTTTGGTCTCCACATTTTTTACGAGCGGCACATAGACGTCGTAATGACGGAGTTCTGGAACGCCCAAATTTTTTTTTCGCAGAGAATAGTATTTGTGAAGCGTGGGAAGATTTTTGTGAACCGTGTCAATCAAGTTGCGGTACACGCTCTCTGGAACTTTGTTTCCGTAGAGTGCGGCTTCGAGTGACGATTTGTAGCCACGAGCGCGGGCAACGAAGACATCTTGATTCACGCTTCCTGCATAGAGTGCGGCGATTGTGTTTTCGTGCTGAACGAATCCCGCGTAGAAATTTTTATAGGCTTCTTCGCGGATTTTTCGGTCGGGATTATGCAAAAATGTAGTGAACGTGCTTTGCGTGAGCGGCTTTTCTTCGCCAGCAACATGCACGCTTCCAAATTGCAAATCGACATTCGTGAGGAGCGAGAACGCGTTGTGTGCCGTTTCGGAACTTTCTGTTTGCAAGGAAAGAATGCGTTCTTCTTTTTCGCTCAAAATATACGGCTTGTGATGCAATTCCTTTTGCAAAAAGATTTTATAGTCAGCAAATTCGGGAAGTACAATCCACGCGTTGATTTTTTCATCGGGAATCGCCATGAGTTCCGGCGAGAAGAACGAAGTTGCGCTATCAGCTGCCGCATACGCCATCATCGCACGCCCTTCACGGTCTTGGGCGGCGGAATCGCTTTCGTCGGCGGTGTGCTGGAGACTTGCATAGTTGTAGACCGTTTCAATCACCTTTTCAAGAGCTTCGTTCGCCTTCAAACAACCAAGCAAGGAATCTGAGCTTTCGCCGAGCTTTCCTTTAAAAGCAACGACAGCTTCGGTGAGTTTTGAAATAGAAGAGAGGGCTGTTTCCCATTCTTCGTCAGATGCATACAGGGTAGATAAATCCCATTTATCGTTCGCGGGGACTTCATCGCGGGAAGGAATCAAATTTTGTGCCATACCCTAAGTATAGCACAAAATCGACATACGAGAAAACAAAAACTATTCTTCATGTACGCGGAATGAGGCATTGAATACGACGGGAACGTCTGTCAAGAGGTCGGCGTCGTATTCATATGCAATCAGAATGATGCTGTGCGTTTTAGTTGCGTCCTCATCGTAATCATCATAATTGAGCGTAATGCTATATGACGTGTTGTTTGTAACTTCTTCGCCATCGACAAGCCACTTGTACGACGAATACATGTCCGAGACAGAGAAGGTAAAATCATCTTCACCGTACACAACGGAAAGCCCCGTGCTCATTGTGCCGACGACAGAAGCACGACGTGACCACACGGCGTACAGCATCATCGTGCCAGTAACCCAGTTCGTCGCGGTGATTGCAGTTCCGTCGCCGTATTTTGAGCCCGAGCCTGATGATGAGAGTGCCCAATTTATAAAATAGTATCCAGGATACGAGAACGCATTTTTGCTGAGCGTGACCGGCAAGTCCTCATACGTCATGGTTTGCGCCGCCATCGTACCCGTGCCACCGTTCGCATCAAACACGATGGTCAAGGTCTGGACGCTCCACTGTGCATACAGTGTCAGGTCTTCTTTGGTAATGACAATAGTTTCGCTCGCCGCATAAGACGTGCCACTTCCATCCGCGCTCGTATTCCATCCGATAAAGTCATATCCGGTTCGCGAGAACACTTCTCCATACAGATTCTGCGCGACATCATAATAGAATGTCTGCGTCGTTTGGACAGAAGTGCCATTATTTGACAGATAGGTGACGGTGAACGGGTTTGCCGACCACTGCGCCGTGAGCGTCAGCGTGCCAGACACCCAATTTGCTTTTGAGATTCGTGCTTGGTCATCGTAGCTCGTTCCAACAGAAGAGTCCCAGTTCGCAAACGAATAGCCGACCCGTGTAAATGCATTTTCCGGGAGCGTGACCGGAAGCTCATCATAGCTGAGCGTGAGTGCACTCATCGCGCCTGTGCCGCCGTTCGCGTCAAATGTAATCGTCACGGTCTGTGCGCGCCATTGAGCGTAGAGGGTCAGCCCATTCTCATCGATGACAAAAGTATCGCCACTCTTGAATGTTGCGCCACTTCCATCAGCAGCTGTATTCCAATCCACAAAGTCATAGCCGAATGTCTCAAACTCGCTGATGCTCGTTCCGTCTGCGATGGTGACACTCGAGCCATATTCGTATGACTCCGTGTACGGCGTTATTCGTCCGTTGTTTGCATTGTACGTCACGAGATAAGTGTTCCGCTGCCACTGCGCGTAGAGCGTGCAATTTTCGTTTGGATAGTTGCTTTCAAGGAGCACTGCTTTATCGGCGAAATACGTGCCGCTTCCGTCCGCGCTCGTGCTCCACCCGGCAAAGCTCCAGCCGGTACGCGTAAACTGATTTTCGGGAAGCGTGTCATCGATTTGCGCCTGAATGCTTTCCATAGAGCCCGTGCCGCCGTTCGCGTCGAAAGAAATTGTGATGCTGTCTTTTACCCAACACGCATAGAACGTAACAGTTGCGCCTTCTGTCGTGGCAAGATTTGTGACCTCTTCGCCATCTGAATAATCGGGCGTCGTTTTGTTCCGATGTGCGGCGACGTTCCAGCCGTTGAACGTGTAGCCCTTCCGAGAAAAAATGTTTTTCGGGAGCGTTTGCGACTCATCATACACAAACGATTGCGTCACCTGTGTTTTTGTGATGCCGTCAGTGTTCGTATAAGAACCGCCGTTTGCGTCGAGAACGAGCGTATAGTTTACGGCACTCCATCCCGACGCATACAGCCATGCCGGATATGACGTGACAATGATACGGGAAATCGTTCCGTCCGCATCAGAAAGCGTGACGGTGCTCGGTACATCGTAGGAATCAGTGAGCGGATTTTTATAATACAGCCAGCCGTCAACCGTGTAGCCCGGCTTGAGAGCGGCAAATCGCGCATCAGCAACCGTGGGCAAATCAATTCGAGAAAGCTCCGTGCCAATCGGATAGGAAAGCGTCACCGATTCAGAGCCAAGCGACTCTTCAGGGGAAGCGGCAAAATACACATATTCCGACATAAAATCGCGCTCAAGCGAGGATTTCATGTCATCATCGCATGACAAAAAGAGCACAGGAACGAGGAACAACGCACAAGCTGCGCAAGTGAGACATCGTACTGCATCAAAAAAACGTCGCTTCATGCTCGCCCCCTAAAACCTGAATCCGAGACACGCATATGGCGTGAGATAGCCAGTGTTCATTCCGTCCGCGAGCACGTGCGTAAAGTCAACGCCCGCTTCAAAGACGATGAATTTCCACGGCGTAAAGAAAAGCGATGCGCCACCCGTCACCGCGGGATACAAAAAGAGGCCGTCCGCAGAACTGCGCGACTCATACACCGCACTGTTGTACGTTACCGCCGTCTGGAACGCGTCAACGCCCGCACCGCCCTTAAACGCGAGATACGTGCGCTCCGACAGTTTGTGATGCCAGAGGAATTTAACATCAACGAGCGTCGAGACGAGTTCTGCCGTATAAAACAAGTCTTTTTCGACACTCACCGTCTGCCTCGTTCCCGAAACTTCAATACCGAATTTATTGCGCGCAGTTTTGAACGGCAAGATGGCAAGCCGTGCATTCAGCGCAAGCGCATACTTTGTATCGTAATAGTCGCTCAATGTGCCGTCATACAGGTTATAGGCAAAGCCCGCGCCCGCCTCAAAGATGACATCTTTCCATTTGTACGGATTCGCCGCTTTTCGCGCCGCCTGCGCCTGTTTTCTCGCTTCTTTTCGCTCCCGTTCAATCCGTTTGGCTTCTTCTTTTGCCGCACGCTCGGCTTCAATACGCTCCCGTTCATTTTTCGATTTTTCGGCGGCAAGCATTCGTTCCGTTGCCTCGCGCTCTGCCTTCATACGCGCTTCTTCTTCGGCATGTCGTTTTTCGGCTTCGGCTTTTGCGGCTTCCGACTCGGCAATGTATTTGTCGAGATTTTCCTGCATGTCTTTACGGACAGCTTCTTCTGCCTCAGCCTTGATAGCGGCAAGTTCCTCTTCGGTGTACATTTTTTCACCTTCGACCGTAATCACGTCGGAAAGCGTTGAAAGACCGCTCGCATTCGTGACCCGAAGCCGCCATTTTCCCGGTGGAACGTCGGTGAATAAGAGGTGCGAGACGCTTCCCGTTTCAGAAGTGCCGTTCAAACGGGGGCGGTCTTTTGCATCGACCGTTCCCTGCATGGTATCGTTCACCAACTCAAACGTACTGTTCGCATTCACGTCGGAGATGTCGACCGCAATATCTATACTGTTCGTATTTTTGTCGATTTTGACGTTCTCGGCGACCGTGCCGATTTTCGGTGTGCTCGCCTTGATAACCTCAAAGCGCGTCCAGTCGCTCACGCCCGCTTCCCTGCCCAAAAAATCGTAGGCGGTGACCCGGTATCGGTAGCTCCCCGGCGCAAGGCTCAGTTCGGCAGATGTTTTGTCAGTCGTGATGAATGATGAAGAACCGCTCGTCGTATTCTGAATTTCAATTTTGTACTCAAGTGCGTTCGCGTTCGATTTCCATTCGATTTTTTGCGAAAACTCTTCGGCAAAAAGCGGGAGCACGCACACGGAGAGCGCAAGCAGGCAAAAAACGAGAAAACCTATCTTCGGGAATCGGGGAACGTGTTCGTTAGTTTCCATAGAGTTTTCCCGGTTGCACAGTCTCGACACGCGTCGGAGAGGCAAAATAGATTCTGAATGTACGCGACGAAACAGCCCCCGTCTGCTCAAGGTAGCCGTCTTTCGCATAACAGTACGGTGTTACGCTCCATTCAAACGTTCCCACGTCGAGAATTGACAAATCTTTGATTCTAACGAGCGTCGCGCGGACGTTCCGCTCCGAGTAGACAATTTTTCGCGCCCCGGAAGCATCACGTTTGTAAAGCGCAAAGGTATATGCTGTCGCGCCCGGCACATCCTGCCAGATGAACTCAAGCGTCCGGTGCTCACGAAGATAGGCGGCATCCATCGTCAAATTCTGCTCGGGAGATGTGAGCACCGCCTTTTCAAGCGGTGGCACGGCATCGACGACAAAGCGCATTTCTTCTGAATCGAGCGGAATTCCCTGAGCCGTGCTTGCGGCGACTTTCCACACATATGAGCCTTCGGTTAAGCGCGAGAGTGAAGCGGTCGGTTTTGCCGTGGTCACGTTCTCCACGACTTTGAGCGTGCCGTCATTCTGAACCTTCGAGAGCACGAGCCGGTAACTCGACACTTTATCGCGCCCGCTCATCCAGTTGAAAATAATCGGCGAATGCAGAGCGGAGAGTCCGTCGATGTGCGTATTGTCGAGCGGAAACTGCGCCAAAATCGCTGATGGAGCACGCACTGAGAAAGAGCGCACATTCGCGACACTCACTTGCGGAGCAAGCGAACCATTTTCCGCGAGAGACTGAATGCGGCAGGTGTACGAGCCTTCCGCGAGCACAAATTGCGTGGAAGTCGCGCGCACTTCATTCTGCTGGGCGACAAGTTCGCCATTCGGCGTGTAAATCTTGACCGCATAGTAATCTGCGCCCGAAACCGCTCCCCATGAAATCGAGACCGGTGAATTATTATACACGACAAGCTCTTGATTCGAGAGCGGAGACGTAATCTCAGGCGGCGAGATTTCCGAAAGAACCGTGAACATGCGCGGCTGCGTGAATGCGACCGTCGCACCTCGCTCATCGCGCACCCCCACGCGCCACCAGTAGTTGCCCGACGGCACGCTTAGATTGTCTAAAACCGTTGCCGTGACCGCACGCTCCACTTGAAGCGGCGAGAATGACGGGCTCTGCGAAATCTGCACGACCGAGACCGACGAATCGGAATCATATTCGTCAGCAAGTTTCCACATAAACGCGGTAAGAGACAGCTTTGACAGTTCAACCGTAAAATTATCCGGCGGATAGACAAGTTTGTTGTCCTGCGGAATATAGCGGACGACCTTGAATGTGCGAATTTCGGACTCGGGGTGCAAGTCTTCGGCATCATCAGATTTTCGTAAAATTTTCCAGAAATAGACGCCGTCACGCAATTCAGACGGCAGGAATTCCTTTGAGAAGCGCGTTTCTTTCGTCTCCGTGTTGAACACGACCGTCGTAAAATCAGAATCGCGCGCCACAGTCAGTTCATACGTCGCGTTTTTAAGCTCCGATTTCCAGATGAAATTCGCAGGAACGGTATCGCGGTAGACAATCTGCGCATTTTCGGCTGGAGCCGAAAGCTCTGGGCGACGAATCTGCTCGTTTCTGATGACCTTGAACGCATACACGTCGCTCGCGCCCTCGTATCCGATGCTGTTCAAACTGTAATACGGCGTGACTTGCCACCAATAATTGCCCTCTTCAAGCGAGTCAATGCTGACGAACGTACCTGTCGCCTCGACATCTGACACGACCGAACGCATATCCGGCGTTGCCGAAACCAAAAGCCGGTAGCGCTCTGCGTATTCGTTGCCCGTCCAACGGAACGCCACGCGTGGCAATGCCGTTCGGTAGCGGAATTCGCTCGCCGTCGCCGGAGAAACGCCCCGCACGCCCGTAATTTTCTCGATGTTGATTTTTCCCGTGACCGCACGGTCGCGCGTTTCCTCGGTGAACGCACGCCAGTACAAAACGCCGCTCTCTGCCTTGATTTCCGACGTGGTAGCGTTTTTGAAGGTCTGATTTGACTCGAATGAATTGAATTCTTTTGAGAATGAAGTCTGTATCGTAACCGCTTCGCCCTCGCCCGCGCGCCACTCGAATTTGACACTCATCGCACCACCGCGAATATTGAGCAGCTTTAGGTCGCTTGGCGGATACATCACCGTAACGGGATTTTTCTGAATCTCCTTGCCCTTTTCAACGTTGACCGATTCGCCGTATGCAAGGCTTGCCGTCTCGCCTGATTCCGTCGTGACCTGCGCGCTTCCGCTCTTGACCTCGACATTGTGCACGCCTGTCTTTGAGTCGGTTTTTGCCGCGAGAGAACTGCCAGCATCCACGTTGACGACCGAGCCGTCATCAAGCTTAACCTCGACCGCCTCGCTCGTCGTGCTCGAATCAATCTGGATACCGCCGCCGTCAATCGAAATCTGTAATTTTCCCTGCGCGTTGAAACCGACCTGAATCATCGTATTCTCGGACAAATCAAGAATCGTGCCGTCTTTGAGTTCGATTTTTGCCTGCGCCAGATCTGAGGTGCGAATCGTGTCGCCATAATAGAGCTTTGTGCCGTTACTGATGCGTTCCCACACCACACGGTCGTCGAATTTGCGCTGCGCGACGTTGTGCTTGAATGAGATGACTCCGATTTCAGTTTTGTCGGTGCGAACCGTGAATGCGTTCAAATCCTGCCAAAACAGATAGGCGAAAAAAGCCGCAATCGCAAGGCAGAGAAGCGAAACGAACGTATCAAGGAGCAGCGACTTGAATTTTATTCTCTTCTGCATCCAAATTCACCTGTCCAAAATCGGGCTCCGCAATTCCCAGCAAGAGCCTCACCTCTTTGAGCGTCTTTGGTCCACGCGGTCCACACGCATGCTCACAGTCGGTGTCGAGCGTAAAGTTCTCATCACCCTTCTTGAAGAATTCTTCAATATCAAAATTCGGCATGTTCACCACGCCGTAAAAATGTTGCTTTCCCTTGCCTTTTACGTCGAATTCGACAGGAATCTGCTCGACGACGATTTCATTGCGAATATTCGCCGGACGAATCACAAAATCATTGTCAGGACAGCGGATAAAATCGTTTTTGAGGATGTCGTATGTGTCCTGAGTAATCAAAATATCCGTGCCACACGGCTTGTTCGACGCTTCCGCGCGGCTCGCGAAGTTCACTGCGTCACCAATCGACGTGAATTCCATTTTATCGAAACTTCCCATAAAGCCGACCGTCGCGCGCCCCGAATTCAAGCCCGCGCCAATCTGAATATGCGGCTTGTATTTTGCCATCGGGTCGTCCTTGTGCGCCTTCGTGAACGCTTCTGCATCCTTGTTGTATTTCATGAGGGAATAGCGCATCGCAATGCAGGAGGTAATCGCACTCAATGCGTCATTTTTTACGTATTCGCGGTGCGCCTCTTCCTTAAGTACACGCGTCACCGATGTCTCACCGAGATTTTCCCAATCGAGGCTGTCGCTTCGGAGCACGCCCCATGCAGCCATGATTGCGTCTCCCTCAAATTTGTCGACGATGCCGCCCGTGTTGTTGATACACGTGACCATACGGCTCATGTAGTCGTTCAAAAAGCTGATGATTTCCGCCGCGCTGTGCTCACCAAAGCGTTTTTTAAAGCCGTCAGAAATCGCCGTAAAGCCACGAATATCACTGAAAAAAATCGTGATGTCTTTTAAATGAGGCTCGAAGTCGATTTCCTTCGTGATGACCGCCTTCGTAACGCCCTTGTTCGTCAGGCGCGAGACCATGTTGAGGATTTCGCGCTCGTTTTTCGTACTTCGCTCAAGGACGCCGATTTCGTCGCTTCGTTTTTCCTTAAGATTTCCGAACAACTCCGTATTGAAATTTCCTCGGTTGATTTCGTTGACAATCGCCGTCAGATATTTCAACGGACGGCTCAGTGACTTCGCAAAAAAGTAGATAATCATAATTGCGAGCGCGATGACCGCAAACATAATGTAGATATTGCGCACCGTAATGCGCTTTACGCCCTCAAGAACGACCGATGTCTTGACAATAGTGATGACACCGCCGTTTCCGATGCCGAGTTTGCGGAACGCACCGATAAATTCCTCTCCGTCCGCATCATGATACGGAATCTGACCGTTACCGACCGGACTTGCGAGCATCGCTTTTACGATTTCAGACTCGCTCATGTCCGCGCCCGTGTTCATCAACTCCAAATCGCTGTGCACAAGGACGATGCCGTCATTATTGACGAAAAACGACTGATTGATAGCACCCGCCGCAAAACTCTCGCCTATTTCAGACGTTGAGTACAAAAAACTGACAAAGCTGTCACCCTCAGAACTTGCGACCGGACAAAACAGCGAAATAAGCGGCACATTGAAAAACGGGGTCGCATTCAAGATTTCAAAAGAACCGTTTTTGGCGAGCTCCGCGCCGTCTGTTTCCTGCTGCATATAGGCAAGCACCGAGTCCCGCTCAATTTCGCGCGAAGCCAAAAAAGAATCGCTCGCAAACAGAAGCGATAATTCCGACACTGAGCCATCGTCAGACGCTACACCCTCAGCCGTACGCGAATAATACACCGCGATGATTTCTTTGTTGCGCTCAAAGAAAAGATTTTCAAGAGAACGACGCTCCGCCTCAGAATCGCCCGCATTTGCAATCAAGTCGAGGAACATCGTCACCGATGACACCGCGCTGTTGATTCGGTTTTCCGTGTCGCTTGCCGTACGTGAGTTAATCGCAAGATTGTTCTCCTCCGCGTTCGAGCGCGTATCCTGCGTAACGAAATACGAGACCGCAAATGTGACGCTTCCAACCGCCACCACCAAGAGGAAGGAAATAATCAAAACAAGCTTGATACCAATCGGGCGACGAATCTTATCCGCACGTTCCGCATTCCGTTTTTCACGCCGCTCATAATTCTGCCGCAGTTTAATCGCCGTTTTTTCGATTCGAAGTGATTTTTTATCTTCTGCAAGGAATTCTGCAATTTCGCTCGCCCGCGTTGGAATGAAGTCGTCGGGCATCTCAAGCACAAAATCATCTACATCTTGAGAAGCGACAGGCACCGTCTCTTCTTTTTTTGCCGTCGCGACCTTTATAAACACGCCATGAGAATCAATTAATTTGCGCTGAGAATCAGATTTTTCTTTACTCGGGAAAACGAAATCCCCGTATTCTAAAGACATAGCCACTCTTTATTATCGGCATAAATAGCAATTTCAGCTATCAGAAAAATAGAAAATCGGAGCGTAAAATCGTTCGAGGCTCGCAGATTTAGGCATCTCTATTCCCCCGCCACCGCAGTCACGCCGCTTGCAACGCCGAAACTGAGCGTCATCATTATTGCGCCCGCGAGGAGAACGCCTGCCATGACCGCGACAGTTGTTTTTTTCCAGTCCATGTCCAAAAGACTTGCCGCGAGCGTGCCCGTCCATGCGCCAGTGCCAGGAAGCGGAATTCCCACGAACAAAAAGAGCGCAAAATACAAGCCCCTGCCCGCTTTTTTCTGCAAAGCCTCGCCTCCACGATGCCCCTTTTCAAGGCAGAATCGGCAAATCGCGCCAATCAGTTTTTTATTCTGCCCCCACTCCAAGAATTTCCGCGCGAAAAGGAAAATGAACGGCACGGGAATCATGTTCCCGACCATGCACGCAACGAAAAGCACGACAAGCATTGCGGGAGAAAGCTCGATTCCCTGCGAGGCAAACAGCCCGACGCCAATCGGAATCGCACCGCGAAGCTCAATCAGCGGAATCATCGAAACAAAAAACGAAATCAAAAGCGCCTTACTCATACAGAAAATTATAATGAAAATAAAACGCCCGAATCAATGACAGCCCGCTCCTTTCAAAAGAGTGACAAAACGGCTTTTTTCATTTATATTAGACAACTATGGGTGGAATTAAAAAAGAAGAATCTCAAGCGGTCAAAAAAACGACCGCTGCCAAATCATCGTCTGTAAAAACAAAAAGCACGACCAAAAAAGCAAAACCGACTGCGGGAATCGATGAAAACGGAACTTTCCGTGCGTGGGATAACGCAAAGACGGTTGCAAAAACAAAAAAAGCCGCAGCCCCGCAAAGCAGCGTGGAAGAGCGCGCGGCGGACAAAAAGGCGACTGCCGAGGCAGAAAAAAAACTCGCGGCGGCAAAAAAGGCTGACCCGAACGCGGGCGTGGCAAAAAAAGAAGTCACTGCCGCTGATTATTCCGACGACAAAATCCGCCACTTGGACGCGCTGGAGCATATCCGCTTACGAAGCGGAATGTACATCGGGCGGCTCGGCGACGGCTCGAATCAGAACGACGGCATTTACATTCTTCTCAAAGAAATCATCGACAACTCAATCGACGAATTCATCATGGGCTTCGGAACGAGAATCGATGTCGAAATCAAAGAAAACCGCGTGAAAGTGCGCGACTACGGGCGAGGAATTCCGCTCGGAAAGGTCGTAGAATGCGTGTCCGAAATCAACACGGGCGGAAAATACAACGACGATGTGTTCCAGTTTTCGGTCGGCATGAACGGCGTGGGCACAAAAGCCGTGAACGCACTTTCCTCATATTTCCGCGTCATCTCCATCCGCGACGGAAAATGCGTGGAGGCGGTCTTTGCCGAAGGAAAGCTCCAGACGAACAAATCGGGTGCAGTAAAGCCCGGCACGAAGAACGGCACTTACTTTGAATTCGTCCCAGACGAAAAGATTTTCGGAAAATATTCATTCAATATGGAATTCGTCGAAAAACGCATGTGGAACTACGCCTACTTGAACTCAGGTCTTACGCTCCGCTTGAACGGCACGGAATTCGCAAGTCAGAACGGACTTTTAGACCTTCTCACGAAAGAACTTGAATCAGAAACCATCTACCCCATCGGAAGCTACACGGGCGAGCATCTGCAATTCGCGTTCACGCACACAAACTCGTACGGCGAAAATTATTTTTCATTCGTAAACGGACAGTACACTTCTGACGGAGGAACACATCTTACGGCTTTTAAAGAAGGCTTTATCAAGGGCGTGAATGACTTTTTCCAGTCAAGCTATAAATCTGAGGATGTAAGGGAAGGAATCACGGCGGCTGTTCTGGTCAAAGTAAAAGATCCTATTTTTGAAAGCCAGACCAAAAACAAGCTGGGAAACACCGACATCCGCCCTTGGATTGTGGCGGAAGTGCAATCTGGCTTGGACAACTGGCTTCACAAGAACCCAAAGGCAGCGGAACGGCTCAAGGCAAAAATCGAAGCAAACGAAAAACTCCGCACAGAGCTTTCAAGCGTGAAAAAACAGATGAAAGAAGCCGCCAAAAAGATGAGCATCCGAATTCCAAAGCTCGATGATTGCCGCTTCCACTTAAAAGACGGCTCAAAGGGCGAGAATTCCATGATTTTCATCACGGAAGGACAGTCTGCTTCGGGCGTTATGACACACTCACGCAACGCAGATTATCAGGCGATTTTCTCCCTGCGCGGAAAACCAGAAAATATGTACGGCAAACGGCAGACTGACATCTACAAAAACGACGAGCTTCACCAGCTGATGATGGCACTTGGAATCGAAAATTCGGTCGAAGATTTAAAATACTCAAAAATCGTCATCGCAACCGATGCCGATAACGACGGATTTCACATCAGAAACCTCGTGCTCACTTTCTTCTTGGGCTATTTTGAGGAACTGGTCACGAGCGGGCGCATTTATATCCTTGAGACCCCGCTGTTCCGCGTGCGAAACAAAAAAGAAAACATCTATTGCTACTCCGAGGACGAGCGAGACAAGGCACAGGCAAAACTCGGCAAATCGTGCGAGACAAGCCGCTTCAAAGGATTGGGTGAAATCAACCCCAGCGAGTTCAAGCAGTTCATAGCTCCGGACACAATCCGCCTGACCCCAGTGGAAATCAGCCAGCTTAAAATCATTCCACAGCTCCTGTCATTCTACATGGGCAAAAACACGCCAGAGCGAAGAAAGTTCATTGAGAACAACCTGCTGAGTAACAGCGAAATAGATGCGTAGACGGTGAAATCACAAATTGTGACTTCACAAGGAGAAATAATTACACAACACCTTGTATAATTATCTTATAAATTGTATAGTTGTTATATGAAACAAGAATTAAAGCTTGCTACCGTTTTTAGTGGCATTGGTGCTATTGAACACGCACTAGACAGAATGAATCTTTCTCACAAAATAGTCTTTGCTTGTGACAATGGTGATGTCGATATTCTCTCAAAAAAAATTCCTGAAGATATTTCAGAGATTGAAAAAGAACTCTCAGAATTGACGAAAGAAATTGAAAAAATTGAAGTTCAAGATGAAGAAGATAAACTGTACAAAGATGAATTGACATTGATTCTTGCAAAAACAAATGAGGAGCTTGTAACCTATAAGGGCATGAATCTTGAAAATTCCAGTGAAAACAAAATAAAACGAAAAATCAAAGATATTTGCCAGCGAACGGGAATGTTGCATGAAAAAATTAATTCTTTTCGTATTTTAAAAGAACTTTCAAAAATTGATTCTTATGAAGAAAAGAAAAAGTTTGTGGATTCGCTCTACAAAGGCAAGAACGAGAGCAATAAAGTAAAGAAAACCTATATGGCGAACTACAAACTTGATGAAAGCAATTTCCATTGGAATGTTTCATTTTTGGACGGCAACCAATATAAAGATGAGGTTGATTTATTTGTTGGCGGAAGTCCTTGCCAGTCATTCAGTTTAGTGGGCAAGCAGAGAGGGCTTGCAGACACGCGTGGCACTCTTTTTTATGAATACGCTCGTCTTGTAAAGGAAATTCGCCCAAAAGTTTTTATTTATGAAAATGTAAAAGCACTTTTGAGCAACGACAACGGAAAAACTTGGGAAACAGTCTCAAAAGTTTTTACTGATTTGAATTATAATTGGAAGTACAAGGTTCTCAATGCAAAAGATTATGGAATTCCACAAAATCGTGAACGAGTTTTTGTTGTTGGATTCAGAAACGATTTTAAACTTGAAAAAGAATTTGAATTTCCACAGCCTATAAAACTTGAAAAGAAAATGCAGGATTTCTTAATTGATAACGCTCCAGGTGGTTATTTTCTTCCCGAAAAAGGTGTTGATTTTGTAACGGACGAAAAAAATCTTACAAAACGCTATACTCAGATTGACGGCGAAATTCAATTGTGCCAAAAGAAAAATCAACAGTTCAATTGGCATGGTGATTTTGTATTCCAAAGCGAAGAAGAGGCAAAACAAAAAATTAAAGTCGATTTGAAAAAATACTTTCTGTCTGAAAAAGTGAGAAAATATGTTTTGGCAACAGGCACAAAAAATTTCTATTCAAAACCGAAAACAGACTTGGAAGTCGCCCGCCCCCTTCTTACCACAATGCATAAAATGCACCGTGCGGGTGTTGATAATTATGTAACAACTGACGGAAGATTGCGAAAACTGACCCCACGCGAATGCTTTAGACTTATGGGGTTCAGCGATACTTTTGTTATTCCCGTATCAGACACTTCTGCGTATCAACAGGCGGGGAATTCCATTGTTGTGGATGTTCTGATTCATATTATGAATAAAATTTTTGAATCATACCCTGCATTAAAATCTGACGAGGTAAACTAAAATGAAAATTCTAGATGAAAATTGGGATGTTAAAGAAATTTATGATTCTGTTATAACCGTTCCTGATTGTTTTGTTGTAAATAAAAATCAACTAGGAACAGGTCACGGCGAAGCAAAACTGTATATAGGCTCAAAAGAAGCGATGAGAAATTTCTTTGGAAGTGAAGGTTTCTCGGCAAAATGTTTTATGTTAAAGAAAGATTTGCTTGATTATTTAACTGCGGTCAAATCGGAGTATTTCTCTCCATCTCAAAATTATGTTGGAAAAAATACTTTTAAGGATTTGTGGAATGAACGCGTGGTACTTGTAAACAATCTCGATGATATTATTTGGTTTGAAGCAAATGACCAAACTCAGATAAGAGGCCCACGTGGTTATGTAAACTCGACTGATGACGGATATAAAATCATTCGCACTTTAGCATTGCCACTGATTAGTTATATTTCTTCGATGATGCTAGTTCGCCCAAACAATGAGATTGTTTTTTATTGGAAACTTTTTGTTGATTTTGACGCAATAGCCGAAAAGAAAAACGGACCGCTTGTTTTCAACTATGGAAAGAAAACTTTGGACGAAAATGGTGAGGTTGTCGAAGAACGAAAAAATCAAAAACTTTCGGAAGAATCGAATAACGCTCGGCAAGGTCAAGGAAAGTTTCGGGATAAACTTTTGGAAGAATGCCCTTTTTGTCCAATTACTATGTGTACCGAAGAAAAATTGCTTATCGCAAGCCACATAAAGCCATGGGCAGTTTCAAATGAAAAAGAAAAAATTGACCCAAAAAATGGATTTATGTTATCTCCACTCTATGATAAACTCTTTGATAAAGGCTTTATCACATTTACAAATGACAAACACATGATTCTATCAAATTGGATTTCAAATAAAAACTATGAGAGACTAGGTGTCGTGAATAATTCATACTATCAGATGCTTCCTATTGATGATAAACGAATTGAATACTTAGAATATCACAGAACTTCTGTTTTTAAGGGATAAATCTTTTTCGGGGGCGTTGCGGGGAACTCCCCGCAGAGAGGGTAGCGAAAAACGCCGTAGGCGGTTGTAGCGAGGGGGAGACTTCCCCCTTCTGCATAAAAGGGATAGGATTATGGCATTTGTAAAAAACTTATTTGACAAAAACTTTATTGAATACGCTTCTTATGTTATCCGTGACAGGGCGATTCCGGACTTGGAGGACGGGCTTAAGCCTGTTCAGCGGCGCATTATGCACACGCTTTTTGAGGTGAACGACGGGCTTTTCCAAAAGGTTCAGTTTGTCGTCGGGCGAACGATGAAATATCACCCGCACGGGGACGCTTCAATTTACGGGGCGTTGGTCAACCTTGCGAACAAAGAGATTTTCATCGAAAAGCAGGGAAACTTCGGCAACAAGTACACGGGCGACGGTGCTTCTGCGGGGCGTTACATTGAGTGTCGCGTGCATCCGCTCGCAAAGGAATTTTTGGTCACGAACAAAGAAATCACGCACTATGTTCCGAATTATGACGGGCGCGACTTGGAGCCGGAGGTGTACCGCTCAAAACTGCCAGTCACGCTTCTGATTGGGGCGGAGGGTATCGCCGTCGGCATGAGCACGAAAATTCTGCCGTACAATTTAAAAGAAGTCTTGGAAGCCGAGATAAAATGCTTGAAGGGCGAGAAATTCAAGATTCTTCCCGATGTTTCGACGGGCGGGCTGATTGATGTCTCCAATTACAATGACGGAAACGGAAAAATCATCACGCGGGCGAAATTCGACACTTCGGACGAAAAAAGAATCATCATCACCGAGCTTCCGCTGGACACGAACGCAAAGGGGCTTTTGGAATCAATCGATTCTGCGTACAAAGCCGGAAAAATCAAAATCAGTTCCGTTGACAATTTTACGACCGACCACTGCAACATCGAAATCAAACTTCCGCGCGGTGTGTATTCAAAAGATGTGATTGACGCGCTCTATGCCTACACGGACTGCGAAAAAACGATTGCCTGCTCAATGCTTGTCATCAAGGACAATATGCCCGTTACGATGACGGCAACTGAAATCATCAAATACTACGCTCAGAAACTCACCGCAATCATCAAGGACGAGCTTGAATTTGAAAAACGAAAGCTTACCGAAGAACTGCATTTGCGCACTTTGGAGCGAATCTTCGTTGAGGAGCGCATTTACAAGGAAATCGAGAACAAGCGCACTGCCGAAACCGTCGCAAAAGCCGTAAAAGACGGATTCAAGCCGTTTAAGGCTGAGCTTGTCCGGGATGTGAGCGATGATGATGTGGAGCATTTGCTTCAGATTCCTATCAGACGAATCTCGCTTTTTGACATTCAGAAAAACCGCGACCAAGTGAAGGCAATCAAAGACCGCCTCAAAGAAATCAACCGCCGACTAAAGGCTCTGACCGAATGTGCGATTGAATATTTGGACGGAATGCTCGAAAAATTCAAGAAAATCGCCCCTGAGCTTTTAAAACGCAACACCACCGTCGCAAAATTCAGCGCGACCGATGTAAAAGAAGTCGCACGGCAAGACCTTTCGCTCCGCTACGACGAAAAAGGCTACCTCGGAATCAGCGTTTCGGGCGGCTCGGAGCTGATGAAAGTCTCGCCCTACGACCGAATCATTTATGTGCGAAAAAACGGCATGTACACAATCACCGATGTTCCCGACAAGCTCTTCATCGACAAGGGAATGTGGTTTTGCGCTCTGGCCGACAAGGAAAAACTCCCAAAAGTGCTTTTCACCGTGATTTTTAAAGACCCGGAGACTGGCTATGCCTCAATAAAGCGATGCCGAATCCCCAGTTGGATTATGAACCGCGACTACTTTCTCGCCCCGGACGGAATGGAAGTCCTGCACATCGACACTCGGGAAAAATTCACTTTCACCCTGAATTATGTCAAAAAGCCGAGAGTAAAAATCACCGAAGAAAAGTTCAAGGCGCAAGATTTTGAGGAAAAAGGCTTGAAAACGCTCGGCGTGCGATTGAGTGCGCATGAAGTCGAGAGCATTCAAGTGGACGGAGCGCAATTGGAGCTGGGGTTGTAGATGGGCAATACGACAGAAATTCAAAACAAACTTCAGATTTTCGACAACAGCAAAATCCGCTCGGTGTGGAATTCCGAAGAAGAAAAGTGGTATTTTTCGGTCGTCGATGTGATTGCCGTGCTTACGGACAGCGTGAATCCGCGTGATTACTGGTTCAAAATGAAGAAGCGCGTTCATTCAGAAGATGGAATTGAACTGTCGACAATTTGTCGACAGTTCAAAATGCAAGCTCCAGACGGAAAAATGCGCGAGACCGATGCGGCACATGTCGAAGCCTTGCTGAGAATTATTCAATCCGTGCCGAGCAAAAAAGCCGAGCCGTTCAAAATGTGGCTTGCAAAGGTGGGAAGCGAAATCCTTGACGAAGCAGTAGACCCCGAACTTTCGATTGACCGCGCGATTCAGAATTACCGAAATCTTGGCTACAGCGAAAACTGGATAAATCAGCGGGTAAAATCTATCGAAGTGCGCAAGGCTCTGACCGACGAATGGGACAAATCTGGCGTGAAAAAAGGCAAGGAATACGCGCTTCTCACGGATTTGATGTACCGAACTTGGGCGGACATGTCCACAAAAGAATACAAGGAATTCAAAAGTCTCAAAAAAGAAAATCTGCGCGACAACATGACGAACATCGAGCTGATTCTGAACATGCTCGCCGAAGCCTCAGCAACGGAACTTTCACAGAATGAGAATCCAGAGAATCTTGCCCAAAGCGCACAAATTGCCGTTTCGGGGGCGGAAGTTGCTCGCGATGCCCGAAAATCTTTGGAAAAACGCGGTGGAAAGGCAATTTCGGCAAAGAATGCAAAAGAACTGGGAATCAGGCAGCTTCCTTTTGAAGCAGAACAAACAAGCGCAGAGGATTTTTAAAGAATGGAAGAAAAGAAAATTTCGCCACTGGACACCAAACGGCTCATGGTTAAACTGAATCAGATTACTTCTCAATACATCGGCAAAATCATGTACGCGCTGTTTTTCATGTCAATTTTGGACACGCTCGTTTCATTCGTGATTCTTTCGCCTGTTATGCGTCTTGTCCAAAACGATGCGAATATGCTCACCATAAAAGCGGCAACTTTCTTTCTTGCCTTCGTTGCGATTTGTGCGTGGCTCACCTTTCAGTTCGGCTTTGCGGTCATGCTCTTGCAGATGACGCGGCGTAAAAACACGAATCTCGGCTACATCTTCATCGGCTTCAAGTGCTTCAATCACGCGGGCAAGGTCATCGTCGCGTTCGGCGCGCTCATTTCACTGCTCGCCGTGATTGCCCGATTCGCCGCGAAATTCGTTTTTCTTAAAATCAAACCCGATTTTTCTTTTGAAGCCCCAAGCCTTGACTCGTTACAGAATGTCGCCGAAAACACGGAGCAGTTTTCTTCGCTCGCCACGGACACGCTTCTTTTTCTCGCGCTGTTTTTGCTCTTTCTCCTCGCGCTTTCGCTTTTCGTGCTCATTCGCTTTGTGTTCGTCTTCCAGCTTCATTTTGACAATCCGAGCCTTAAAATCAGCGAGCTTTTCAAAAAGAGTGCGAAAATGATGCACAAAAATGTCTTTCGTTTGATTGCCTTCGCGCTCCGTGCGGGCGGAAAGCAGCTTGCCATCGCCCTTTTCCTTGCGCTCATCGTCAATTTTTTCCCCGAAGAAAAACACTCTGGGCTTTCAGTGCTCGTGTTCCTCTTGGACATCGCCTATTTCGTCAATTTTTACACCGCGCTCGTGCGAATCTACCTGACCGTTCCCGTGCTGTACGAAGAACAAACAAAAACAATTTTACCCCTCACAGAGCACACGGAGAATACAGAGAATAGACCTTGAAAGAAATCTCTCTGTGCACTCCCAAGCTCTGTGAGGAATTAAAAAAATGAAAATACCGAAACACTACGCGTCGTGCGAAGAAACAATCAAAGGGTCTCGATTTTTGGCGGAATTATTCTTGATTTCCTCTCAGGCGGAGGTGCGCGAAAAAATCAAGGCACAGAAGCAAAAATATCCCGACGCAACGCATGTCTGCCACGCGTTCATCTGCGGAAAAAACGCCGAAATCATGGGAATGAGCGACGACGGCGAGCCAGGCGGAACTGCGGGCAGGCCTATGCTCGATGTTTTGAAAGGAAGCGGGGCAACGAATCTTCTCGTTACGATAACGCGCTGGTTCGGAGGAACGCTCCTCGGCACGGGCGGCTTGGTTCATGCGTATGGGAACGGCGTGAAAAATGTGCTTGCGGTGGCGGAATTTGAAGAACTCGTCGAAAAAAGCGATTTTTCCCTCGTTTGCGATTATCAGCAATATCAGGTCGTGAAGAAGATTTTTGAGAATTTCACGCTCTATGATGTAGCGGAAGATTTTGGCGAAGCAATCACAATCAAGGGGCAAATTGCGCAAACTGACTTTGACCCATTCGGCAAAAAGATTTTCGACGCAACGAACGGAAAAGTTTCTCTCGCTTCATGCCGATAATCTCTCTATGAAGAAATTTCTGATTTTGTCGGCAGTTTTACTCTCTTTTTCGCTCCCCGCGTTCTCAAAGACGGGATTTGAATTCGGCATTGGCTCGGGGTATGTGTTTTATGGCTCACAAGAGGTAAAAGACCGAAACAAGGCACTCGGTGATTCAAACCAATCTATTCTCACAACCGACGCACTTATTCTCGTACCGCTCACACAGAATGTGCTTTTTTCATTCGGAAATGATGCAATCTTTGATTTCAGATGGAAGGGCTCGCATCATATCAATCTTGTCGACTATTCGTTTCTTATGGGCGTCCGCGCCTATCCGGGATTGGGAGGGCTTTTTCTCTCGGTTGATTATGCACTTGGCAGACGAACAGACTTTATTTCAGACGAAAATGAAGATGAAGTTACGAGCACAAAGTGGGGCAACGGCTTCAAATGTATGCTCGGATACGATTTTTCATATCATCTGAACGGCTTTGCCCCCGTTCTCTGCGCGGGAATAAAAAGCATGCCGCGCGGAGGAAGCAGGGACACGAGTCTTACGGTCTCACTGAAACTCACAAAGCATACATAAACAATTTTTGTTGAAAATTCCGCAATCTCGGTATATCCTATAGTGATTAAAAATAGCAGGTATACAGAAAGGTTTTAGTATGCAGATTGTAACAGACGGCGAGATGCCCAAAATTCCAGAACAGACAGACACATCAGCTTCGCCCGCAGAACTGGGAATTGCGGTCGACATCGGCACGACAACTATCGCCGTAAGCGTTTGGGCACTTTCAAAACGCAAGCATCTCGTCACCGTTGCCGAAAAAAACAATCAAGTCCGCTATGGATACGATATTATCCGCCGCATTTCCTTTGCCGTTCGTCCGCCGCTCACTGGCTCATCTCAAGTCGTTGAAACAGGTCCTTCTGCCCTTCACTATTGTGTCGTCAGTCAGCTTGAAAAGATGTTCACGAAAGCCGTTCTTGACGCGTCGGCTCGGCTTCCCCGCGGCTATCAACCAAAAGTCGCTTCAATCGTCATCACGGGCAATACGACGATGCTTTCATTTCTCTGCGCAACGTCGGTGAACAAAATGGCGGCAGCCCCGTTCACCCCAGCAACGCTTTTCAACGTCGAAACCACCTGGCAAAAAATCAGAACAGGCACGCCGTTCGACTTCTGTGTCGAAATGGACAAGCCCACGCCAGAACTCATTCAGCTGTTTAATTCAAGCATCATCGCCCCTGACACAGCGGTCTACATTCCGCCATGTATCGGTACGTTCATCGGAGCAGACGCGGTGTGCGCTATGATTGCGGCAGGCTTTCCTGTTCCAGGCACAAAAAACAATCCCGCAACACTGCGTCCGTGGGAATCAAAAATCACGGCTCCGCTCTTGCTTGCCGACATCGGCACAAACAGCGAATTATGCCTCTACGTTCCCGACAGCGAGGAGCAAAAAGGGCGGATTATCTGCACATCGGCAGCATCAGGGCCTGCGTTTGAGGGTGCGAATATCAGCTGCGGCATGCCGTCAATTGAGGGCGCAATCGACAAACTCATCTACAAAGACGAAAAATTAACCTGTCACACGATTGGCGATAAAAATCCGGTCGGATTATGCGGCTCCGGGCTCGTGAGCGCAGTAGCCGTCATGCTTGACCACCGATTCATCGACAAAAACGGCATCCTCATCAAAAATAAATCAAAACTCGGCGACGGCTCATCGTGCATAGAACTCACGCCCGCCGTCTACATCTCTCAGCAGGACATTCGAAATCTGCAACTCGCAAAATCTGCGGTCAGAACAGGCTTGGAGTATCTGCTTGAACACACACACGAAACTCCGGTTTTCTGCATTGCGGGCGGATTCGGCTCAAAACTCGATTTAAGCGAAGCGTGCAAAATCGGCTTACTGCCAGAACAACTCGAAAAACGCACGATTCATTTGGGAAACGCCGCGCTTTCTGGAGCATCGGCACTGCTCTTCTCGAATGTGCTCCGCGCAAAAGCAAAAGACTTGGCTCAAAAAGCCGTGCAAGTAAACCTCGCCGCCGTGCCCGAATTTCAGCAACGCTTCTTGAAGGGAATTGACTTTTAACGAAGGGAAAATTGAAAATGGAAAACTGAAAAAATACCATTTTCTTGTCGTTTTCCACTTTCCGTTTTCATTTTTCAGTTTTTGCGTCTTTTTCTCTAATTTCTACGCGGCGGATTTTGCCTGAGATTGTTTTTGGCAACGAGCTTACAAATTCGATGATGCGTGGGTGCTTGTACGCCGCGGTTTTTTCTTTCATCCAGTCAAGAATTGAGATTCGGAGTTGCTCGCTCGCTTCGTACAATTTCGTGAGAACAATCGTCGCTTTGATTGCCTGTCCGCGCCGTGGGTCAGGAACGCCCGTAACGGCGCACTCAAGAACTGCGGGGTGCTGCTGCAAGATGCTTTCAATCTCAAACGGAGAGACGCGATAGCCCGAACTTTTGATTACGTCGTCATTGCGACCGATGAACCAGATATAACCGTCTTCATCGTAATACGCGGTGTCGCCCGTGAGATATTTGTTTCCCTCAAAGACCGATTTTGTTTTTTCGTCATCATGGTAGTAGCCCGTGAACAAACCGAATGGGCGACCGTTTTCGAGGTTAACGACGATTGAGCCTTGCTCCATAGGGTCGCATTTTGTGCCATCGGCGCGAACGACCGCAACATCGTAGCCAGGAGCTGGCTTTCCCATTGAGCCTGGCTTTGGCTCCATGCCGGGGAAGTTTCCGACCATAACCGTAGCTTCGGTCTGACCATACGCCTCAAACATTTTAAGACCAGTGGCTTCGTAAACCTTGTTATACACCTCGGGATTCAACGCCTCGCCCGCCGTGACGAGATATTTGAGTGACGATAAATCGTATTTGTTGATGTCGGCACGGACGAGATAATTGTAGACCGTAGGCGGCGCACAGAACGTCGTGACCTTGTACTGCTCGATTTTTTTGAGCATCACGCCCGGCTTAAACTGAACCATGTCGTACGCAAAGACTGCCGAGCCGCAAATCCACTGCCCGTAAAGCTTGCCCCACACTGATTTTGCCCAGCCCGTCTCAGCCACGGTGAGATGAAGCCCGTCATCGATGACATTCTGCCAGTATTTTGCCGTAACGATGTGCCCGAGCGGATAGGCGAAATTGTGCTGAACCATTTTTGGATAGCCTGATGTGCCCGACGTAAAATAGAGCAACATGACATCTTCGTTGTGCGTGGCAGCATCTCCCGTTGGACGCGGAAATTCGGTGGTGAACGAGCCGATTTCTTTTGCGTATGAAACCCAGCCTTCACGGTCGCTTTGAACAGCGACCAGTGTTTTTACGCTCGGAGACGCGGGAAGCGCTTTTTCGATTTCGTTTTGAATGGTGTCGTCATAAGAGACAATCATTTTGATTTGGGCGGCATTCGTGCGATATTCCAAATCTTTTTGCAAAAGCTGGTTGGTGGCAGGAACGGCAATCGCGCCGATTCGATGCAATGCCGTAATGAAAAACCAGAATTCGTAGCGGCGGCGCAAAATGAGCATGACCGCATCGCCTTTTTTGATCCCCTTTGAGACGAGATAATTCGCCGTGCGACGAGACTCACGCGCAATGTCGGCAAAGGTAAAGACGCGCTCTTCGCCCGAGTCATCGCACCATACGAGCGCGCGTTTGTTTGGCTCAAGAGCCTCGTAGCGGTCAACAATGTCGTATGAAAAATTGAAATTTTCAGGAACTTTGATTTTGAAATTGTTTTTTAAGTCTTCGTAATTGGTAAACTCTGTTCCGTTTTCTACATAGTCTGCATAGAAATTCATGTTATGAAATCCTCATGAAAATGCCGTATCTGGCAGTGTGTTCTATTTAGTTAGACTCAGTATATCATAAAAGGTTGCAAAAGTAACGAAAAAATGACAGCCCCGTTTTACGCGCTCGAAGCACAGTTTCGAACGAGACTCGCTAAAAACTCACCTCGTGAGTTTTTCCCCCGCAAACGGGGGGCGCTCCCTACATGTAATACGTCTTAATCGGCGGAAAGCCGTTGAACTCCACGCTTGCGTACGTGCTTGTGTACGCACCCGTGGTGAGCCAATAGAGTTTGTCGCCTGCTTTGAGCGAGAGCGGGAGCTTGTATTTGAAATCCTCGTACATGATGTCCGCACTGTCGCAAGTCGGGCCTGCCAAAATGACTTCGCCTTCTTTTTCGCCCGGCTTGTCTTTTGAGGAAATGACGGGATATTTCATCGCCTCGTCGAGCGTTTCAATGAGACCGTTGAATTTGCCCGAATCCTGATAGACCCATCGCTGCAAGGCGGTGTTGTTCTTTCGGCTCACGAGAATGACTTCGCTCGTAAGGATTCCACAGTCACCCACCAAAGAACGGCCAGGCTCAAAAATAATCATCGGGATTTCGTCTCCAAAATCGTCGTGCAGATAGCGCGTAATTTCAGAAGCGTAGGTTGCAAGCTCGTTCGCAGGCTGAATGTAATGTGCAGGGAAACCGCCGCCCATGTTAATCATTGAAAGGCGGATGCCCTCTTCTTCTTCGAGCGATGAGAACAAATACGAAGCCTTTGCAATCGCGTCGTTCCATGCGCCAATATCGCGCTGCTGGCTTCCGACATGGAATGAAACGCCATACGGTGTAAGCCCGAGATTTTTTGCCATGACGAGCAAATCATACGCCATATCAGGGTGACAGCCGAATTTTCGGGAAAGTGGCCAGTCCGCGCTCTGCGTGTTTTCCATTAACATGCGCACATAGATTCGGCTTCCGGGAGCGTTCTCGGCGATTGCCTTGAGGTCGTCTTTGGAATCAGTGGCGAACATGCGCACGCCTTTATCGTAGAAATATTTGATGTCACGCGCTTTTTTGATGGTGTTGCCGTATGAAAGGCGGTCGCCCGAAACACCGAGTGCCATGATTTTATCGAGTTCGTAGCGCGAAGCGATGTCGAAATTTGAGCCAAGCTCAGCGAGCATCTTTAAAACTGGCTCGCCCGGATTTGACTTGACGGCGTAGTAAATGTGGGCATACGGGAACGAATCACGCAGTTTGATGAAATTGTACTTAATCTGCTTGAGATTAATCACGACGTTTGGAGTTTCCAAATCTTTTGAAAACTCAAGAAATCGATTCCATTCAGAATCAGAAATGTAGTCCTCACGATTGAACATGAAATACCACCTAAACCTGTGATTCGCGCAAGTCAAAGTGCCTTGCAAGATAATAATGATGTAAAAGCGAATATAAAGGAATTCCGCGATATGGTCTATAATTTTTGAAAAAGTTTTTGAAAATTAGCACAAGATAACACCGATAATTTCACAAATCGCTCAAGATGAAGTATACTGTCTGTATGCGGCTCTCACGCGTCCTCGGATTTTTTTCGTTTCTCTTTGTATTACGTGCATTTCCGCTCTTTTGTGAAGAAGCGAGCGAGTCACAAACGCAAGACGGCGTAGAATTCACCGATGAGGAAAAAGCGCGCTTCCGTGGCATTGCGTTCGTGCGCGATTTGCTCGATGACAAATACCCGTTCCGCGTCGATTTTGGCGCAGAACCACACCGTCACGGCAGCATGGTGTTCGGCGCGGCATACTACGATTGGACAGAAAGCATAGGCAGCAGTTTCCGTGGAGAATACGACCATTACACCACGTCAAACAATGCCGTCTCCTCGCTCGAAAACAGCGAAGTTCGCACCATCTCGCTTATTCCCATGCCGTTCGTGCTCTATTTCGGCGACGAAAATATATACGCAAGTTCGCTTTTTACGCAACTCGGCATAGGCTTTTATTTTCAAAGCGCGCGCACAACGACGAGCTCCGGGCAATTCTTTGCCGAGAGCGAAGCGGGCACGGGATTTGCCACCGTCGAAGGCTCGACAGACGCGTATCTGCTCGGACCTGCATTCAGCGTTGCCTTTGACATTCCGCTCCACAAATACATCTCGATTTTTTCTGAGGCTTTTTTCGTTCCCGCCTTTTTTCTTACGGTTGACTCATCATCGGTGATTAATTTTTATCTCACCGACCAGACAATTCCCTATGACTACTCAGTCAGCACGCACATGATTTCAACGCCTTTTTTGCGGCAGACCGTTTGCATCGATTTGGTCAAATATCTCAGGCTCAAAGTGCAGATGTCGTATATGCACACGACGATGCGCTCACTCTCGCTCGATGAAGACGAAAGCTCCAAATACGATTTGCACAGTATCACGCTCCGATACGGTGGCGAGCTTTTACGACCGACAAAGAACCGCAAAAAATTCTCGCATCTCAGGGCAGGTCTCTACTACGAAATGAACTGGGACAAATACATCTTCAAAGACTCAGCGACGACAAATTACACCGGAAAATGGGTACTTTGCTTCAGAACATAAAAATTTACGTTGCTTACGAAGTGCCGTATCGCTATACTATGACAATCCGGGGTGCGCTGCTGTGGCAGGGCTGAGATTATACCCGCAGAGTTTCGTATGAAGCTCCAACCTGATCCGGACAATACCGGCGGAGGAAGACATGAAAAAAAGTCATATCCTTATCCTTTCAATTCTTTCATCATCATTCTTAATTTTCGGCTGCTCAAAAAAAGCAGAAAACACACGCTCAAAAGAAGTCGTCGTCTACACCTACGACAGCTTTATCAGCGAGTGGGGCCCCGGTCCGAAGCTTGCGCAACTGTTCCAAGAAAAAACAGGCTACACCGTCGAATTTGTCGACTGCGGTGACGGCGTTCAGATTTTAAGCCGCGCGCTCCTTGAACGAAAAGACACGCAGGCAGACATCTTGCTCGGACTCGACAACAATACTGCTGAAGATGCGCTTAAATCTGACATCTTAGAAGCCTATCTTCCAAAAGACGCGGAATCAGTCATCGATAGCGAGCTGATTGCACTGCTCGATCCACAGCACAAACTCATTCCGTATGATTACAGCCATTTCGCGCTCATTTACGATACACGCTCATCAGTTCCTGAGCCGCACAGCCTTCTTGACCTCACAAAAGGTGTCTACAAAAAAAAGATTATCCTGATGGATCCGCGCACAAGCACACCGGGTTTGGGGTTTGTCGCATGGACACGAGCGATTTTCGGAGACGCGCAATCAAAAGTCAGTTTTGACGATTACTGGGAAGCACTCAAGCCGAATATTCTTACGATGGCACCGGGCTGGAGCGCAGGCTACGGGCTCTTCACCAACGGAGAAGCACCGCTCGTCATCAGCTACACGACAAGCCCTGCCGCAAACCTCGAATATGACGGCATCGACTACTATAAGGCGCTCGTCTTTGATGAAGGGCATTACATGCAGATTGAGGGCGCGGGAATCTTAAAAGACGCCCCGAACAAAAAACTCGCAAAACTGTTCATGGATTTCCTTATTTCTGAAGAAGCACAGAGCGAACTTCCGCTCACCCAGTGGATGTATCCCGCCAACAAAAACGTTGTGCTTCCGCCGAGCTACGCAAAGGCTGCGGCGACACCACGCAAAACCGTCACCACCGACGTATCAACGCTCTACGTTGCAACCGATACCGCAATGGCTATCATCGCACAGTAATGACAGAACCTCTTTTTTCGCAGCTTTTGCGCATAAGCGCATTTACCGTCTTTCAAGCACTCTGCTCTACGGCAATTGCGCTTATCGTCGGCGTGGCTGCGGCATTTTTTACCGCACGGCGAGACTTCTTCGGCAAACGATGTTTGCTCTCGCTCTCGTCCGTGCCATTTTGTATTCCCACATTGCTTATCGCGCTCGGCTTCGTTTCATTCTTCGGCATGTCGGGAACGCTCAACACACTGCTAAAAACGATATTCGCGCTCGATGAATCTCCGATTACGTTCCTCTATTCGTTCTCGGGCATCATCATCACGCAGGGCTTTTACAATTTTCCACTCGTCATGTCGAGCGTCCACGATTGCTGGTCTCAGATTCCGCAAGAACAAGCAGAAGCTGCACGTCTGCTCGGAGCGAACGATTCGCGTGTCTTTACGACAGTGACCGTTCATCAGCTCATGCCCGCCATCGTGTCGTCTTGTATGCTCGTCTTTTTGTACTGCTATTTCAGTTTTATGATTGTCCTGCTGTTCGGCACAATCGGCTGCACAACGCTTGAAGTCGAGGTGTACAAAGCGGCGCGCGTTTCGCTCAACTTCCGGTACACCGTCTCACTCGCGCTCGTGGAAACGACACTTGCCTGTGTATTTGTCGGCTTTTACGCGCTCCTTGAGCAAAAATCAGGGCGCACGCGCGGGCTCTCGTTCACGCAGACGACAAAACGGCACGCAATCACTGCCCCAAGCGAGCGTTTTTTCGCCGGAATTCTGTTCACGCTCATTCTGCTTTTTTTTATCGCGCCGATTGCGTCGATTGTGTACAACGCCTTTTCGTCAATAAAATCGCTCTTTACGCTCAATACGCTTTGCCATGCGCTCTCAGCACGCGGATTTTCAAAAGCACTCACGACGACGATTCTCTGTGCGCTCGCGACCGCGTTTTTTTCTGTTCTCATCGCCTTTCTCTACGCCGTATTCGCGCGTTCCCGTGCTACCAATTCAGACAATCTGGTGCTTCGTATCATTCCGATGATGCCCATGTCGATTTCAAGTGTCGTTCTCGGCATCGTGATTACCGCCCTCGTCCGCCGAGGAAATGCCCTGCTTCTCGTGACAGCGCAAGTCTTTCTCGCATGGCCGCTCGCGTTCCGACAGATATACGCCTCGCTGTCAAAAATTCCAGAGGAGACGATAGATGCCGCCCGCCTGTTCTGCGCGAATCCACTCACCCGCATACGAACGATGTACCTTCCCTCCTCGCTCCGGGGCATTTTGAGCGCGGCGGGATTTTGCTTTGCCGTGAGCGCGGGAGACACTTCGCTTCCGCTTGTCATGGCAATTCCGCGCTTTGACACGCTCTCGCTCTTCACCTACCGACTCGCCGGCACGTACCGATTTCACGAAGCATGCGCGGCGGGATTGATTCTTGGTATGATATGCGCAATTGTATTTGCGCTTGCTAACAGACTGAAGGAGAAATAACCGCAGATGTCACACTGTAGCCCAATAGAACAAAACTACTTTACCGCAGAAAATTTGATATACGACTGCGAACATTTTCATCTTGAAGCCTCATTTTCGTGCGAACAGAACACGATGACGTCAATCGTAGGACCGAGCGGAAGCGGAAAATCTACCGTGCTCCGTCTGATTGCTGGTCTTGAAAAGCCCGCCGACTCCACAAAAATCACGCTCGACCACCTCGACATTACGCACGCATTGCCCGCAAAACGCGGCGTGGGCATGGTCTTTCAAAAAGCGAATCTCTTCAACCACATGCGCGTGGACGATAATGTCGCCTACGGGCTTCGATGCGCGGGAATGCGAAAAAAAGAAAGCCGAGAACGTGCCGCAGAATTTTTAAAGAAGTTCAATCTTGAAGGATTTAGCGCTCGCTCCCCTGAGACTCTTTCGGGCGGAGAAGCACAACGCGTCGCGCTTGCCCGCACGCTGATTACAAAGCCAAATCTGATTTTGTTTGACGAGCCGCTTTCCGCCCTTGACGCGCCGCTTCGCAAAAAGCTCGCCACAGAAATCCGCTCGCTCCAAAAAGAATTCGGCTTTACGGGAATCATGGTCACGCACGACATCAATGAAGCAAAAGCCGTGAGCGACCGCATCATTTTGATAAAAGACGGCAGAATCACCTGGCAGGGCGAGGCGGGCGCATTTGACGAAAAAATGCTGAATCATTGAGCAGACATAAGATTTCCGCTATAATTTCTATCTATGGAAACACGAAACATTTTTGAGAATCTCTCTTGTATCGACCACCGCTATTCACTTTCTGAAAAGGCGGCTTTTGACGGACTTTCACAGTACATTTCTGAGCAGGCTTCAATCCGCTCGTGCGCGCGCTGTGAGGCGGCTTTGGTAAAGGCTCACTTAAAGGTGCGCGGAACTCTCACCGACGAACTGGCAAAAACGCTTGACGATGTGGCGGCAAACATCGATCCCGAAGAAGTCTACGCCGAGGAAGAAAAAACAAAGCACAATATCCGTGCGCTCGTCAATGTCATGAAGACCAAAGTGAACGCTGAAATCGGACCTCTCATCCACTTGGGAGCAACTTCGGTTGATATTTTGGACACTGCTTTGAGCTGCCGCATGAGAGATGTCACTAAAAATGTCGTGTTGCCAGAATTAAAGCAGCTTGAAAAATATTTATGTGAAATCGCTGAGCGAGAATGTGCCACCCCTCAGGTCGGTCGCACTCACGGTCAGCACGCAGTTCCTATCACCTTCGGCTGGAGCATTGCGGAATTCGTTGCCCGCTTGGGAAAATCAATTTTACGAATCGAAGAATTGAGCAATGATTTGGTCGGAAAATTGGCAGGTCCTGTCGGAAGTTACAACGGACCGAGCATGATTGTAAAAGACCCGGAAGAACTTGAGCGAATCTACACGGAATTCTTAGGATTGAAGCCCTCTGAATACTCAAATCAGCTCGTTGAGCCAGAGCATGTGCTTCGTCTTCTTTTGGAAATGAATGTCGCGTTCGGAATCATCGCGAATTTGGCAGACGACTTGCGCAACTTGCAGCGAAGTGAAATCGGCGAAGTGTTTGAATATTTCGCCTCAACACAAGTCGGCTCTTCGACCATGCCGCAAAAACGCAATCCGTGGAACAGCGAGCATGTCAAATCTTTGTGGAAGGCAATGTGCCCGCGCGTGATTACCTTCTACATGGATCAGATTTCCGAGCATCAGCGCGATCTCACGAACTCGGCAAGCCAGCGATTCATTGCGGACTATGTTTCGGGCTTTACAATGGCAGTCGCCCGCATGAACTCAGTCGTAAAAGGCTTACAGGCAGATAAAGAAGGCATGGCTCGAAACTTGCAGGGAGCGGGCGGAAAGGTCAAAGGTGGCGTTCTTGCAGAACCCGCATACATTCTTCTCGGAGAAGCGGGCGTGAATGATGGGCACGAAGTTATCCGCAAAATCACGCTTGAAGCCGAAAAGAGCGGAAAGACTTTCTTTGAAGTCCTCAAAACGCACGAAGAAGCCTTCGCCAAAATCACCGCACAACTTGAGAAATTGGGAATCGAAAATCCCGCGACCTTCTTTGAAAACCCAGCGAACTACTGTGGCTTAGCTGCTGTTAAGAGCAAACGGCTCGCACAGAAATACAAGGAATTACTGAAATAAAAATTTCTCTGTGAAGTCTGTGAGGAATTTACACCAACATCGTCAGTTTCTGCGGTAACACTTCAAACTTCACGCTGTCCACGCTGCCGACAAGCTCGCCGTCAGTGTGAAGAATGCTTTTTTCGTTTGAGTGAAGTTCCAGCGTCTTGCAGTTCCGAAGATAAAATCCCTTTGAGTGCCCGTGAAGCCCCAAGCACAAAAGCGGGAATTTAAAGAATGTGAGAATCTTCGGAACGCCTGCTGCCATACAAACCGAAAGCTCGCCGTCATCTCCGCGCGCTTTTGGCGACATGGGAACTCCTCCACCCTCAGCCTTGAAATTCATTGCCGCAAGGAAAATGAGCTTGTTGAACTTCATTGGCTCTTCGTCGTCAAACGAAAGACTCACTTCATACGTCTTCATCGTAAAAAGCGTTTGAATCGTAAGAAAAGCATAGCTCAGTTTTCCCAAATGCACCCAATTCAGGATTTTTTTGATTTTCGCCTCGTTGATTCCCGTGCCCACGATTGCGTCCAAGCCAAAGCCCGAGCTGATTCCAAAAATGCGGCTGTCGTTCGTTGCAAGCGCAGTTGTTTTCCCCAAGTCTATTTTTTTGTCGCCTTTTGAATTCAAAATAATACTGAGCGCTTTTTGGGGATTGTGCCGGGGAAGTTTCATGCCGCGCGTAAAATCATTGCCCGAACCGGTCGGAATAAGCCCCAGCTTCACGCGAGAAAAATCCGTAATGCCGTTTAAAACCTCGTTAATCGTTCCATCGCCGCCCACCACGACGATTTTAATGTCATCATCGGGCAGTTCCGAAATCTCTTTTGCGATTCTCGTGGCATCTCCCACGCCCTGCGGCACGCGCACTTTAAATTCAACTTTTTTTTCTCTGAGAAGCGCACGAATTTTGTTCCATTTGAGGAACGCCTTTCCGCTCCCCCCGTGAATATTTACGATAAAATGATACATGCGATAATTTTAAATCATCTTTGCAAATCACGCAATCTTTACTATATTTATGAAAACAGATTTTAGGAGTTCGCCATGAAAAAAATCGCACGAAAATCGCTTATCACGCTTATCGTACTTGCAGTCCTCGCAGGTGCCGCATATGAATCATTTTCTGTCGTTGCGCCAAACGAGCGCGGCGTTCAAGTCATGCTCGGAGAAGTCACGGGCGAGGTTTTGGAGCCGGGAATGCACTTTCACCCGCCGTTCGTGAGCGTGATTAAAAAATATTCGATTGTTCCCAAAGGCATGAACGTCACGTTCTCAGTCGGAAAAGATGGCGCAATCACCAAAGACATGCAGACGGTCGGCTCACAAGTCACGGTGTTCTATCGCTACGACGGCGCGAAAATCATGGACGCGGTAAAAAAATACAACGAGTCAATCCTTGAAAACGCAATCACGCGCAGTTTGGTCGCGAGCGTCAAAGAATCAGTCGGAAAATACTCAATTTACGAGCTTGTCGAAAATCAAGACAAAATCACCACCGATGTCACAAGCGCGCTCAACGCGAAACTTGCCGAATACCCAATCGAAGTCACTCAGCTCACGATTTCAAACTGGGATTGGAGCGATGACTTTGACAAAAACATCAAAGAGACGATGAACCGCACTCAGCAAGTCCGACAGGCAGAGCAAGATTTGAAGCTCGCCGAAACGAACGCACAAAAGCAGGTTGCCGAAGCCGAAGCGCAGAAAAAAGCCGCCGAACAGATGGCAGAAGCAGAGCTGATTAAGGCACAGAAAGCCGCCGAAGCAAAGCAGGTCGAAGCGGACGCACTCGCCTACTACAACGCAAAGGTCGCGCAGAACTATCAAGTCGAAATCAAGCTCAAAGAACTCGAAATCGAACTCGAAAAGGCGAAAAAGTGGGACGGTCGCCAAGTGCCCGAATATGTTCCCCTCACCGCAGCAGGTGGCATCGTCACGCTCCCCGAGGCGAAAAACTAAGGGAGCGCCTTATGCGCCGTACGTCGCGAGCACTTCCGTAAGCATCGGAATGAGCTGTTTTTTGCGGCTTACGACATCTTTTAAGAAGTAAATATGCTCTTCCTGCTTGGGGAAATTCACGCACTGAATGAATTTCTCCTCGCTTGCGATGAGCATCACCGAAGAAAGCGTAGAAATGTCCGTTACGAGCAGCGTTGAAAAAAGCGCGCCGTGGCTTCTTCGGGCAATTTCCAAATCGTCTAAGAATTCGTTCTTACGGGCGAGCACTTCTTCCGTGCCGTCAACTTCAATTTGGCTCACCGTAAAAATCGCGCCGTTTTCGTTATATTCTTTCATATCCTGATTTATGACTTCGTATGACGTGCGCCCGCTGATTCGGCTTCCCGCCTTGATGATTTCCTCACCGAGTTTTTGAATATCAAGCCCCGTTTTTTGCGACAAAAAGGTCGCAATCTCAACATCAGTCGGCGTGGTGGTCGCGCTTTTTAAGATGAGTGTATCACTCAAGATTCCGCAAAGAAGCAGTTTTGCCACATCGAGCGGAATTTCAAGATTCTGCTCGCGGAACATCTTTGTGATAATCGTGGACGTTGAACCGAGTGGCATGTTGATGAAAGAAATCGGCAGCTTTGTGTGAATCGAACCGAGCCGGTGATGGTCAACGATGTCGCAGATGGAATAATTTTCGATGCCGTCAACCGCCTGCGTAAGTTCGTTATGGTCAACGAGCGCAACGGAAATCTTCGCCTCATGGTGAATATCGATTTCGCTCAAAATGCCGACGACTTTGTTGTCATCGTCAACGACGGGGAGAATCTGACTCGCCACTTCTTTGAGCCGTGGCAGAATCTGCTGAATCGAGTCTCCCGCTTTGATGGGCTTAATCGTCTGGTCGCAGAGCACGCGCGCCGGAGTTGAATACAAAATGAGCATTGAAGTGGAAGCTGTGTCGTACTTGCTCACGATAATGCTCACGCCGTTCTGCTTTGCTTTTTGAATGATTTCTTCGCTCGGAACGCGCCCCGCACTCAACACAAGCGCACGGATGCGCTTTTCAAGGCAGAGGTTTTGAATATCCGCGCGGTCACCCGTCACAACGACGATACTTTCTGTTTTTTCGTGGCTTTCAAGCGTTTTTTTGAACGAATCAAAGCTCGTCGCGCCCGATACAATCGTATAATTGTGGAGCATATCGGCTTCGTCGCCCATGCAATAAATCTTTCCTTGAAGCGTGCGCGCCATCAGCTGAACGTCAGTGACGACCGAAATGTGATGCTCCGGGTTCAAAATGCGGAAAATATTGTTCATGAACGAGTGATAGTTCAAAATCGCCTTATAGTGCCCTTCATCGTCGACTACGGGAAGCACTTTTCGCCCATGCTCGCGCATAAACAGCGATGCTTCCCAAAACGGCGTCATCTGATTGATAACATCAGCCTTGTCGCTCATGTAAAAAGCCACGCGCGGGTGCAAGTCGGGAATAAACTCAGGCGGTGTGACTCCGAATTTTTTGTAAATGTAGTCGGTCTGAGGATTGAGCTTACCCGCGCGCGCCGCCTTGTATTCGGAACAGCCTTGTGCGTTTTTAAAAGCCGCATACGCCGTCGCTGCCACCACCGAGTCAGTGTCAGGATTTTTGTGACCGAAGATGTAAATTGTCTTTTCCATAGTTATTTTCGAGAACTTGTCTTAAGCACTGGCTCCATCGTGACATTCACGCCGAGTTTTTTGAAGATTTTGCGGTCAACCTCTGAAAGCATGACCGTGGTGTGCACTTGGCAGCCGTTCAAGCGCGGAAGCTGTTCGAGCGCTTTTTTGCAGTTCTCGTTCGCGGGAGAAAGCATTGCAAGCGCGACAAGAACCTCATCGGTGTGCAAGCGCGGGTTGTTTCCTTTGAGATAATTGACCTTCATGTTCTGAATCGGCTCAATCATGTCTTTGGGAATGAGTTTGACCTTGTGGTCGATGCCCGCGAGATGTTTTGTGGCGTTCAAGATGAGCGCGGCGCACGTTCCCAAGAGGCTTGACGTTTCGCTCGTGATGATTGTGCCGTCTTCAAGCTCAATCGCCGCCGCTGGAACGCTCGCTTTGTTTCCGCGTTCGTTTGCAGGAGCAACGACTTTTCGGTCTTCCACGGTGATTTTCGCCTGCTTCATGAGAAGCGCGATTTTGTTGACTTCGTTTTCTGTGCCTTTGTCTTCGATGAGTTCGTCGAGCGCGGTGTAGTAGCGGCGGATAATTTCCTGATTGCTCGCTTCACGGCAGGCTTCGTCGTCAAAAATGCAGTACCCCGCCATGTTCACGCCCATGTCCGTGGGCGACTTATACGGGTTTTCGCCGTAGATTCCTTCAAAAATCGCGTTCAAAACGGGAAAAATCTCGATGTCGCGGTTATAGTTGACCGTAGTTTCGCCGTATGCTTCAAGATGGAAGGGGTCAATCATGTTCACGTCGTTTAAGTCAGCGGTTGCCGCCTCGTACGCAAGGTTGACCGGGTGCTTCAACGGAAGATTCCAGATTGGGAAAGTCTCGAATTTTGCGTAGCCCGCTTTGATTCCGCGCTTTTGCTCCTGATAAAGCTGGCTCAAACACACTGCCATTTTTCCGCTTCCAGGGCCTGGGGCAGTAACGACGACGAGCGGGCGAGAAGTCTCAACATAGTCGTTTTTTCCGTAGCCTTCGTCACTGTCAATCAAAGCGACATTCTGAGGGTAGCCCTCAATCATGTAGTGATAGTAGCAATTTATGCCCATTCGCTTGAGCTTGTTTTTGAATGCCTTTGCGCTTTCCTGCCCTTTAAAATGAGTGATAACGACCGAGCCGACCATAAGCCCGAGATTCTGAAATTCATCGCGAAGCCGCAATACATCTTTGTCGTACGTGATGCCCAAATCGCCGCGCACTTTGTTCTTTTCGATGTCAACCGCGCTGATTACAATGACGATTTCCGCCATGTCGGCGAGCTGCATGAGCATTTTGAGCTTTGAATCGGGCTGAAACCCGGGGAGGACGCGGCTTGCATGGTAATCGTCAAAAAGCTTACCGCCAAATTCCAAATACAATTTATTGCCAAACTTGGCAATCCGTTCTTTAATGTGCTCAGACTGTATCCGCAGATACTTTTCATTATCAAAACCATTCTTCATAACGGAATTTGATTATACTGGAAGAGAAAAGAAAAATAAAGCATTATACTTCGTCAAATTCGTGGCAAAAATTGCTCATACCATTGTCAAATTCGTGGCATTTTTGTAATATACTATCGTCAAATTCGTGGCAAAAATTGCTCATACCATTGTCAAATTCGTGGCATTTTTTTCGGAGATAAACATGTTAAAGCGGAAATTCTACGATGAACTTTATGATTGGAAAATGACAAAAGAAAAAGAATGTCTCTTTGTGACAGGTGCACGGCAAATCGGCAAAACATACATAATCGAACAATTCGGTCTTGAAAATTATGCGAGTTATGTGTATCTCAATCTTTTTAAACACCCAGAGCAACGGACAATTTTTGAAGGAAGTCTCGAACCAAATGAAATCTACAAAAAGCTTTCGCTTCTTCTGCCTGACATCACTTTTATCGAAAAGGGAACGCTGATTTTCATTGATGAAATACAAGTGTGCCCGAAAGCCCGCACTGCGCTCAAATTCTTGGCGATTGACGACCGATATGATGTGATAGCTTCTGGTTCTCTTTTGGGAATTCATTACAACAAACTCAGCGATGAAGAAGAAATCGAAAAAGAAATTTCAATTCCCGTCGGTTATGAGCGGGAAGTCGAAATGTACGCGCTTGATTTTGAGGAATTTCTGTGGGCAAACGGCGTGTCAGAAGAGGCGATTTCTCTTCTAAAAGGTTATTTTAATCGTCATGAAAAAATCCCTGAAGAAATAAACGAACGCTACCAAAAATTATTGCATGAATATCTCGTGGTGGGCGGAATGCCCGAAGTTGTTAAAACTTTTTTGGCAACATCGAATTTTCAGGCAGTTTATGCAGAGCAACAGAAAATCTTCAAAGCATACGAAGACGACATTCAACTCTATGCAAAAAACACGGAAAAGCCAAAAATTCTTGCATGCTATAGGTCAATTCCACGGCAATTGGCAAAAGAATACACTAAATTCCAATACAAAACCGTCGAAAAGCACGGAAGCGCAAAAAAATACGACAATTCACTCTTATGGCTCGAAAACGCGGGATTGATAAAACTCGTTTATAATGTGAGCTTACCCGAAATGCCCCTCAAATCCTACGAGCAACCCGAAAACTTCAAGACGTATGTGACGGACATCGGAATGGCAACGGCACTTTTTGGCTTTGAAACACAAGCCGCACTTGCACGAAAGGAACTGAACGGTCACGCAAAGGGCGGAATTTACGAAAATTTGATTTTTGATATGCTCTATAAACACAAGATTCCGCTCAATTATTTCAAACGAAGCGACAGCACGCAAGAAATCGAATTCATTTATGAGAAAAACAGCGCGGTCATTCCCATTGAAGTAAAATCAAAGCGAGGCAGTACAACCTCGCTCAACGAATTTATTTCTGAATTCCAGCCCCCCTACGCCTTCAAGTTGATTGACGGCAACGCAGGGAAAGACGGAACAAAAATAACGCTCCCGCAGTTTATGGCGATGTTTATTGGAGAAGAAGCACTTCTTTAAGAATTGCCAAGCCTTCGTCGATTTCTTTGTAGCTGATGTTGAGCGGTGGCACAATTCGGAGCGTGTTTGCGCCCGCAGTTGAAGTGAGCAAGCCTTTTTCGAGCAATTTCTTTTCAACTTCAACGGCTTTGACCGGTTCAATCATGTCAACGCCAATCATCAAGCCCTTTCCGCGGATTTCGCCCACGCACTTTGCGTCAAAGCCCGCGATTGCGTTTCGGATATACTCACCTTTTTCGGTTACGCTTTCAAGGAAGCCGGGCTTTTCAAGTTCATGGAGCACGACAAGACCTGCCGCACACGCAAGCGGATTTCCGCCGAATGTGGACTGATGATCGCCCGCCTTGAACACATCCGCCGCCTTTCCTTTGAGCAAAATACCGCCGAACGGAACACCGCCCGCCGCGCCTTTCGCAAAACTCACGACTTCCGGCTCAAAACCAAGCTGTTCGCTTGCGAGAATCGTTCCCGTGCGCCCAAATCCCGTCTGAACTTCGTCCGCCATGACGATTGCCCCCGCCGCGCGAGCCGCATCTGCCGCCGCCTTTGCCCAGTCCGCGTCAACGATGTTCACGCCGCCTTCGCCCTGCACGCACTCAATCAAAAGTGCCGCCGTGGTATCGTCAAATGCCGTTTTGATTGCTTCCCAGTCGTTCGCTTTGATTGTCTTAAAGCAATCGACATAAGGTGCAAAACACGCCGGGTGGAACTTTTCCTGCCCCGTCGCCGTGAGCGTGGCAAGCGTGCGCCCGTGGAACGAGCTTTCAAGCGTGTAGATGACGCGCCGTTTTTCGCCGCCATTCAAGTAGCCGTATTTTCGCGCGACTTTGATAGCCGCCTCGTTTCCTTCCGCGCCCGAATTTCCGAAGAACACCGCGTCGTAGCCCGTGATTCCGAGCAGTTCCGTTGCATACGCCACGCCGACATCGCTCACGAAATAGTTGCAGATATGGATTTGTTTTTTTGCCTGTGCAGAAATCGCCTTTACGAGCGGTTTGAAATTATGCCCGAGACAGTTGACCGCGATTCCCGCCAAGAAGTCGATGTATTTTTTGCCGTTTGAATCCCAACACGTTGAGCCTTTGCCCTTCACGAATGTGACATCAAACGAACCATAATTATTCACAACAATTTTAGAACCCATTTTTGTACTCCCGTGCTCATAGCTTACACAGATTTTAGTGCTTTGTAAATGAGAGTAAAACTCGCTATAATGTTCCCATGTCAGAAAAAAAATCACGCTCGCTTTTGTCGGCGGGGCTTTCGCTCTCGTTTTTTACGCTCTGCTCGCGCATTTTAGGCTTGGTGCGAGAAATGACAAAGGCGGCTTTTTTGGGAACTTCAAAATATGCCGACGCGTTCGGAATTGCGTTCATGATTCCGAATTTGCTCCGCCGCCTTTTTGCCGAAAATGCGATTTCTGTCGCATTCATTCCTACATTCAAAGGCTATCTCGAAGAATCTGATTCTGCTGACGGCAAGCAGACAATCCGCGAGTTTTTGAGCGCAACGATTACGCTCATTACTTTTTTGACGACGTGCGTTGTTTTGATTGGAATCGCGCTCACCCCGCTCATCGTGCGGATTTTCTTGGATTCAGGTGACACGCACTTGATTGCGGAAACTTCTATTCTCACGCGAATCATGTTTCCGTATTTGATTGTGATTTCAATCGCGGCGTTTTTTCAGGGCGTTCTGAACGGCGTAAAGATTTTTTCGCCTTCGGGATTTACGCCCGTTCTCTTCAATTCGGTCGTCATTGCGGCGACATACATTCTCACTCCGATTCTCACGAATCATTTTGCGACGGACACGGACGGCATTGTCGATTCTGAACTCAAAGCGCAGATGGCGGCACGAGCAATGTCAATCGGCGTGATTTCGGGCGGGTGCGTACAGGCAGTCTTTCAGCTTCCGTTCGTGATTAAAACGGGCTGGACGTTCCACTTCACCACGCTCAAAAAAGCCTTTTCAAACGAAGGAACGCGCCGCGTAATGAAACTGATTGTGCCCACGATTATCGGCATGGCGGCGTATCAGCTGAACGATGTCGTTTCTACGGCACTTGCGGGAAAGGCGGGCACAGGAATCGTTTCGTCGCTGCAATATTCGCTTCGCTTGCAGGAATTGATTCTTGGCATTTTCGCGGTTTCAATCGGCACGGTGATTCTGCCCGATTTGAGCGGCTTGGCAAAAAAAGAATTATGGTCGGACTTCAACGCAATGCTCGTGCAAGCGGCAAAAATCATGGCGTTGATTTCGATTCCCGTCACATTCTTTTCGCTCATCTGCGGCACGGAAATCATTTCGCTCGTCTACAAATCAAAACGATTCACCGATGAATCCGTTCGCCTCACGCTCGTTGCATTCCGATGGCACATCGCGGGCTTGTTTTTCATCGCGCTCAACCGAATCATTTCGCCCGCATTCTACGCGCAAGGAAACACAAAATCGCCCACGGTCGCAGGCATTTTCGGCTTTGCGGTGAACATTGCGCTTGCATTGGCAGTCGTCACGCTCCGAAATGACGGAACTGGCGGCGGAATTGCGCTCGCGCTTTCAATCGCAAGTTTCGCAAACACGGTCGCGCTATTTATCTTCTTACGCAAAAACAAAAATCTCGATGTCAAAGCCGTCACGCTCGGCACGGTGCTGTACGCGGTAAAACTCGTTGTGCTTTCGATTGTTGCCGCAATTCCGACCTACTTCGTGCGAAACGCGATTCTCCCTGTTTTTGAAGGGCACGGGCGGCTTATCGGCTTTGGCGTTCCGCTCTTTGTGTGCGCGATTGTGTACGCGGCGGCAGGTGTGATTCTGCTTCTCATTACAAAAGATGAAATTGTAAAAATTATTGTAAGGAAAATAAAGAAATGATGTCGTCTGCTGAGCAAATGTGATATACTACAAAAAACAATAAATGGGGGCAATTATGTCAGATTTTGCAGTAAGTGATATTATGGCGCATATCAATGATTTCTCTTATGCCGAGCGACAAACGTTGTTCCAAGCATTTAAGGATTCCCTCAAACATAAGCCAAAGAAAATTCGACTTGCACGAGGGAACAACAAAGAGCCTGTTATAACAAACAGTCTTTTGGGAATATTTAAGGATACTTCTGTTACGCTTGAAGATGTCCGTGAAGAGAGGATGGCGCGTCAATGAAAGTTCTCGTCGATACAAATGTGATTCTTGATGTTTGTTTTGAGCGAGCAGAATTTCAAGATGATGCGAAAAAGATATTTGCACTCATTGAGCAAAAAAAATTGAAGGGATGCATTTCATCGACTGTTGCAACTGATATTTATTATATGGCTCGGAAGCAGTTCAAAAATAAAGAAAAAGCCCTTTGGACTATCACGCGAATTTCACAATTATTTAAAATCCTCAAAGCCGATGAAAAATCGATTAAACAAGCAATCGCATTGCATTGGTCAGATTTTGAAGATTCTGTGCAGTATGCGGTCGCAAAACGCTCGCATGTAAAAGCGATAATTACAAGAAATACAAAAGATTACGCGCATTCGCACATTCCTGTATACACACCAAAAGAATTCTTGGAATTAACATATTCATAATAGTACGGACACAAATCATGAAAAACTACACACAAGATGAACTGAAAAAAATCTACTCGGCACGGCGCGAAAAGTTGCTCGCGTACATGACCGAGCATGGCATTACGGCGGCGGTGTTTGAGGACTGCGAGGAGCGGCGAAATCCCGCGGTGAGATACTTCACGGGGCATCCGACGGACGCGCTTTTTATCATCGCGTCGAACGGGAAATGCGCGCTCATTCCGTGGGACGAAAATTTGGCGAAAGAGCGTGCGGTCGATGTGCAGATTTTGCCGTACAACAAATACGAGCGGCGGAACACACGCGCTGCCAAAGAAGTGCTCAAATCGTTCAAAATCAAAGGAAGCCGCCTCAAGGTTGAGCTTCCGCCCACAACGCCCTATCCGCTTTTTTTGCAATATGTGGACGCGCTCGACGGCTGGGATGTGCTCTGCCGCGAGCATTCTACGCATGATTTTGTCGTTGATATGCGCTCTACAAAAGACGAATACGAAATCGAATGTACCAAAGAAGCGTGCCGCGTAGGTGACTGGATTATCTCTGAGATTGAGCGCGGAATCCGTGAGAAGTGGCTTCAAAAAGAAAGCGATGTCGCGCTTTTGATTGAGTCAGAATTGCGGAAATGCGGCTGTGAGCGCACGGGCTTTGACACGCTCGCGGCGGGGCCGAGCCGAAGTTTTGCGATTCATGCCTTTCCGGGCTACACAAACGCTCCGTGGCCAGCGCAGGGGCTTTCGATTCTCGATTTTGGTGTAGTCTACGAAGGCTACACGAGCGACACCACGCTCACCGTGGCAAAAGGCCCGCTTTCACCCAAGCAAGAAGAACTGCTCGCACTCGTAGAACGCGCGGCGGAGCAAGCTCTTCCGCTCTACAAAGCTGGCGAGCAAATAAAAAAAGCGGCAGAAGCCGCTGATTTGGTCTTTTCTAAGGCAAAGCGCGTTATGCCGCACACGCTCGGGCACGGAATCGGCTTGGAAATTCATGAATTTCCGCGCGTAAGCCCCAAGCAAGCAGACGATGTGCTTTTTAAGCCCGGCATGATTGTAACGCTCGAGCCAGGCTTGTACGACCCGGAACTCGGTGGCGTGCGCCTTGAAAACGATGTCCTCATCACCGAAGAAGGCAATGAGGTCATCACACATTCAAAGATAATTCGGATTTAATCAAGAAAATCAAAACAAAAAAATCCCGTGCCTCACGCAGAGCGTGAATGACACGGGATTTTTTAGGGTGACGTTACGCCACAGCGTGAGCCATGACGTAAGGATTGCATGTAGTCAAATTACTCTGCGACAACCTGAACGATGTTAGAGTAAACCGTAACACCGTCACGCTCTGCTTTTACGTAGTACAAGTAGTCGTTTGCGTCTGTTGCAGGCCTAGAGTCACTTGCAGCAGCGAATGTTTGGGTACGAACAGTGACTTTGCTGACCTTAAGGTCTGTTGCCTCAAAGTTGATGTTAATCAAGTCATCAGCTGCCGCTGCGCGTGTTGCCTTGTAGACAGTGTACGTAGTGTCTTCCAAAACATCAGTACTGTAGTCATTATAAGATGAAGTACCTGTAACAGTAGTCGTAGATACACGGATGCGCACCTTTGATGTATCATACGTCCCATCATCGTTAAGGAAACCATTTACGTTGATAGCAACAGCGTACAACACAGGAGTTGCGCTTGTTGCCACTGATGTGTCAACAATCCATCCAGTAGTACCGTTGGATTCACCAAGCTTGTTCACATCATTCTCTTCATCGAGAGCTGAGTGTTTGACAACTCGGAAGTGGTAGCCAGAGTCAGGCACATTGTCCCACTTCTCGGTCGCAACATAGTAATGCACCTTTTCAGAGTAATTTTCAGATGTAAATTCAGTACCAGTTACCAAACCCGTTGTTGAGTTCTTACCGAGAACCATCGTGAGGTCGTAAAGCTTCGTCCAAGTCTTGGTGTAGTTAGTTCCATTATCCGTGTACTCAAATGTCGCATACTCAAGCGTGTAGGTGTAGTTATCGATAGAGTCGCTGTCACCAATAGCATCTTCGACATTGAACATGAAATCATTGTTATCAGTGCGCGTTGAAGTAGCTTCATACTGAGAAACGGTGAGCGTGAGGTTACCCGCATAGTTCGGAACGACACTAGCCTTATCTGAACAGTACGCAATCTCATACGCGTCTGCGTAGTTATCGTCGTCGGTGGTGTCGCCGTCGCTGAGGATTGCGATTACCGCAACGAATTCGCCAGTCGGAATATTCTTGATAGCCTCGCTGAATGTGTACGTAGCAGCATCGAGCGTTACGCTTGATGAAACAGGTGTCGGGAGAGTGACAGATGTCGTTGCAGAGAGTACCTTCGCTTTTGCCGCATCGAGAGACTTAGCTGTTGCATAGCGAACTGCCGAGAGCTTCGCCTTTGTTGTGTCCGTAATAGTGATTGTGAAGTCACTAACGTCGTTCACCAGACCATCGTTGTCGAGGTTCTTGAGAGAAAGCACATTAGCGGAGATAGTATCATCGGGGTAGTTGTAGTTGAGAATGAGGTTGTTACCGTTAAACTTAATATCGCTATCACTTAACTGCAAGACTCCGACTTCATCAGGCTCAGCAATGTGCTTAGCATCAGCAACAGCGTACTTACTGTCTGTGCCGTCAGTTGCCGTTACGATGAATGCATAGTAACCAGCCTTGAGTTCAGCAGCAGTCAAATCAACAACACCGCCGTAAAGCTTATAGGTGACATATCCGCTTGAGGAATCTACGTCTGAGTATTCTGTATAAGACGTCGGTGTTTTGTCTGTAACGTTAGAGCCACCAATCTTAGCCAAGTACTGAGCAGCATTTGCGCTGATTGCGCTATATGCGTAGCCAATCTTGTAGGTGAACTCAGACTTTCCGGAGAACGTGAAGTAGAATCCGTCGAAGTTGTCCGTTGTGCTTGCGCCTGATGTGACGAACTGAACATTCGGAGAATTTACGTAAATATCAGAGGTTTCTGCCGTGTCAATCTGGAGACCACCAACTCCAATCGTTCCTGTGTCGTTACGTATGAATGCACTCGTAGAAGCAGAGAGATACGTTTCGGTTGCGTCAGAAGCGACAACGTAGAAGTAGTAGTAGCCGTCAGCGAGGTCTTCGACTGCCTGGTAGTACTCGATGGTGTAGTTACCGTCTTCGTCAGGTGCGCTTGTAATGCCCGTGTTTGTCGCATCCCATGTGATGGTCTTGACTTCGCTTGCATTGTAAGCGCGGTTTTCAGCCTGAGCAGCAGAGTTCGCGCTGTAGCCGTATTTGACCGTGATTGTTTGGTCAATCGGAGCCAATGCAGAAACAACAGAGATTTCAATGTCGTTCACAACATTGTCTGAGCCGAGAGCAGTCTTCGTTACATAGAAGCTTCCCGGTGCGGAGAGTTCTTTGTCAGAATCCGCAATCTTGATTCCGCTTGATTCAAATGCAGCAACTGTCGCAGATGTGTATCCGTCAGCAGAAGCCGTTACGGTGAAGTAATAGTAACCGTCATCGAGGTCTTCGATAATATCGTTGTAAGCAACCGTGTATGTGCCATCTTTCTCGGTGACTGTAGCTTCGGTTGTCCATGTGAATGTCTTAGCCTGTGCTGTGTAAGCGAGGTATTTCGCTTCTTCGAGAGAGCTTTCGCTGAAGCCGTACTTGACAGTGAGTGTCTGGACCGGTTTAGCGGCAGCAGAGCGAACCTGGAGAACGACATCGTTTGCGTACTCGCCCGCAGTAACGTCTTTCAATTCAGCAGTGAACACTGCTGGGTCAGAGAGCGTCTTGTTAGCGTCCGCAATCTTGATTCCAGTTGCAGGAGTTGTTGTAGCAGCGGTTGTTGCAGACACGTATCCGTCAGCAGAAGCCGTTACGGTGAAGTAGTAGTAACCGTCAGCAAGGTCTTCGATAACATCGTAGTAGCTGATTGTGTCATCACCGTTATCGATAGCTTCGGTTGTCCATGTGAATGTCTTTGCGCTTGTGGTGTACGCGAGGTACTGAGCCTCAGCGAGAGAGCTTGTGCTGTAGCCGTATGTGACAGTGAGCGTCTGCTCAACATCTGCGGCAGCAGAAGTAACGTTGATTTCGACATCGTTTTCGTAGTCGCCCGCGTTGATGTCTTTCAATGCAACGGTGAACGTTGTCGGTGCGTCGAGTGCCAATACAGAAGAAACAGTCTTAGCCTGAGTATCGTAAGCAGAGACTCGTCCTGTTTCAGCAGCAACGAGGATGAAGTAGTAGTAGCCTTCTTCGACATTCTTGAGAACGTCATTGTACGTGATGACCTCATCGCCGTTAGAGTCAACAGAAACAACAGGCTCAACAGTCCATGTAAATGCGGTTGGTGTTGCTTTAGCGATTGCCTGAGCAGCAGCTGCGCTTGTTGCGCTGTATCCGTAGTAGAGTTTGAGCGTCTGTTCAACGCCTGCGGCTGTGCTTGCCTCGATTGTGATGTCGTTATCGAACAAGTCAGTTGCATCGAATGCAGCAGTTCTGATTGTGAGAGAAGGATCTTCTGTTGCAATGTTTGTAGAGCCAATCTTAATCTGGTAGAGAGCAGCGTCGCTCTTGTCACCAGCGTAGACATAGTTGTCAGTCTTACCGTCTTTGCTTGTGACAGCGCGGAATACGTAAGAGCCGTTGTCCAAATCTTTGAGAACGATTGTGTACGTGAGGTACTTCTTGTTAGAGGCAGCAGACTGTGCTGTGGTCTCTGGGAGCGTTACATCAACGAGGTTCGTTCCTGCCTTAGCATTTGCGATTGCCGTATCCTGAGAAGAAGAATCAGATGCATAAGAAAGAGCGAGCGTTGTACCGCTAGAAACAGTAACGTCGAATACGAGGTCATTGGTCTTGTTGTCCTCGTCGAATGCGAGACCGCCATAGATTGTTCGTGAAGAAGAAACTGTAGAGCTTGCAGCAGAGAAGTCGAATGTAGCCGCATCTGCATAGCTTGCAGCGATAGCAGAGAGCGTTTTGCTTGCTTTAGTACCGTAGCGTGTGCCGTCTGTATGAACGACATAGTAGGTGACATCATAGTCGCCGTCAGCAAGCGTGTCGTCAATGTAGTAAGAAACAGAGTCTTCTGTTTTGACTTCACCCGTGAGTTTTGTCCACACGTTGTTTCGTTTGCTGTACACGACATGGTTTGTGGTAGCGTCAGCTTTGTTAGCAGACGTTGTTGCCGGTGTAAAGATAACGCGGGCAGTGAATGTAGTTTTGTCGAGCCAGTATGCATTTACGCTAGACGGTCCAGTTCCTTCGTCGATTGCTTCGAGAGAAGCGGTGTCTTTGCTGAGTGCAGAAACCTTGTCATAGCTTGCGAGAACGCTTGACGTGTTGAGACTTGCAGCCTTTGCGCTTGCGACAACGTAGATTTCTTTTTCGCCAACAGAAGGAGCGAGCACGACGTGAGCGTCATAGTTCTCTTCGCGGAGAGAATCTGCGTTAGCAACTGTAGAATTGTCAGCGACAGTTGCGAGCGTGAGCGGGTCAGAAAACTCAGTGACCAAGCCCTTTGTGACGACGTAAACGGTGTAGTTGAGCCATGCTTTTGCAGGGAACGTAACGCCGAAGAATCCGTCGCTTGCTTCCTCAAACTTGACTTTTGAAGAAGAGCCGGTCGCGTCGATTGAAAGCGCGCTTGTAACCGCATTTTCATATTCGGTCGGCGTCGGAATGTTTCCTGTTAATGTGATTTCACCTTTGCTTGCGCGAAGATACACTGCGCGAGAAGGCACGCCAGCAGAAGAACCGGCTGCTGAACCACCGCCGATAGCGATGACTTCATATTTGTATGAAACGCCGTCCTGTACAGATGCATCTGTGTACGTATTGCCAGCCAAAGTAGTCTGGCGAATGCCGTTTCGATACACTTCATATGATGTTGCGCTTGGAATCGCGTTCCACCAGATGTAGTTGAAGCCGTAATAAGCTTTACCGCTTACTGACGGGGCATCAAGTGTGATGATTGTGTCTTCTGACGCTGAGTATTTTGTATCAGCGGCGTCACCACACGAAGTAAAGATTGCTGATGTAAGAAGCAATGCTGCTCCCGTCACCAAAGCCAAAATTTTCTTCATAAAATCCTCCTAAGATTTTTGAACTATATCCCTAACAGGGACAGTGAAGATTTTAAGATTATTTACAACGAAAAAATAAGCGTGTAACTCACAAAAATTAAGAAAAAAATAAAAATTTTCTTAACTTTTTTAAAAATACTGTGCTAAAATGGAGATTATGGAGAAATTACTGTATCTATTTGACGCAGAACCCGCCGTCATCGAGGGGCTTTGCGCATGGCTAGAGCGACGTCCGGACATAAAAGTCGTCGCAAAGGCAGAATCCGTTAAAGACGCGCTTTCCATTATCGACTCCGCGTGCATCGACGAAACAAAACGCATAGTCGCCGTCACGGACTTGAGTTTCCGAAGAATCGGCGAACAAAAGAACATCGACGGTTTACGAATCCTCAAGGCGATTGCCGATTCAAAAAAGCCCATCAAGGCGCTCGTTTTTTCATCGCTCGACATGGGCGGCTACCTGCGCACCTGCATGTCGCCAAAATACGGAGCGACAGGCTTTCTCTCAAAAGAATGCAACCGCGACACGTTTTTTGAAGCGCTCGACTGCCTCTACGACGACAAGCCGTATTTTTCTGAGCGGCTCAAGACTGTCCTCGACGAAACCGAAAACATCTACGGCAAATTATCAAAAACCGAACGGATTGTCCTCAAGCTCATGCTCTCAGACCTCACAAACCACGAGATTGCAGAACGACTCGACATCTCAATACGCACCGTTGAGAATCACGTCTCGCACATTTACGGAAAGGCAAAAGCCTATGACAGATATGCACTATTCATAAAAGTAGGGGGGGGGGATATAGATATATAGTGTCAAAAAAAAGCGCGTTCCGAACGGGAACGCGCTTTTTTTTGCGCTACAGCACGCTCTTTAAGAACTGCTGCAAGCGCTCGCTCTTGGGGCTTCCGAAGATTTCGGCAGGAGTGCCCTCTTCGACGATTTTGCCGCTCTCCATAAAGAGCACGCGGTTCGCAACCTCGCGGGCAAATGCCATCTCGTGCGTCACGACAATCATCGTCATGCCGTCCTGGGCAAGCTGCTTCATGACGTTCAACACCTCGCCCACAAGCTCCGGGTCAAGCGCGCTCGTCGGCTCGTCAAACAGCATGATTTTGGGTTCCATAGCAAGCGCGCGCGCAATCGCCACACGCTGCTGCTGACCGCCGGAAAGCCGTGACGGATACTCGTCGGCTTTGTCCTTAAGCCCCACGCGCTCGAGCAAATCAAGCGCGCGTTTTTTTGCCTCGTCGCGGCTCACGTTTTTGACATGCACCGGCGCAATCATCACGTTCTGCAAAACCGTCTTGTGCGGGAACAGATTGAAGCGCTGAAAGACCATGCCCATCTCAAGCAGGACTTTCGCGCGCTCGTGCTTCGGCATTTTGAACACGTGCTTTCCGCCCTCAAATTCATCGAGCAAGGCGTCATCGACAAAAATCTTTCCGCTGTCGAATTTCTCAAGCCCGTTGAGCGTGCGCAAGAACGTTGATTTTCCCGCGCCCGACGGCCCGATAATGCAGACAACTTCCTTTGGCTCGACAGAAAGCGACACGCCCTTAAGGACATGCAAATCGCCGAACGAAACATCGATATTTTCAGTCTTAATGATACTCATGGTCTTCCCCTTGCGACGCGCTTACTCGTACACGCTGAATTTCTTTTCCGTGCGGTTGAATACAACGGAGAACACGGCGGTGATAATCAGGTAGAGAATCATCGCCGGAATGTAGACCAGCTCGTTTCCCGAAGAAGAGGCGATGCTTCGCGTGACCTTCGTGATGTCCTCGAGCGCGATGAGCGAGACAAGCGACGCGTCCTTCAAAATCATGATGAATTCATTTCCGATTGAGGGAATGAGCCGGCGGATTGACTGCGGCACGATAATCAAGCCCATCATCTGCCAGTAATTGAAGCCAAGCGCGTGGCTTGCTTCCCGCTGCCCCTTGTCGATTGACTGAATCGCCGCGCGGATATACTCAGCCATGTACGCCCCGGAATTGAGCGAGAACGCAATGAACGCGGCGAGGAATTTGCTCCGCAGCGTGAGCACCGGGAACAGCTTCGGCAGACCGAAGTACAGAAAATAGAGCTGCATCAAAAGCGGCGTGCCCCTGAAAAAGAAGATGTACGCCTCGCAGACTTTTTTGAGCACCTGCTTTTTTGACATTTTGCCAAGCGAGAGAAAAAGCCCGATGACGATTCCCGCAGCCACCGAAGTGAGCGTGAGAAGAATCGTAATTTTTGCCCCGTCCAAAAGCGCGGGAATCCAGCCGATGATTTTCTGTAACGCGGTCATGTTTGCTCCCCTTTTGGCGGTTTATTTGATTGTGTCAGACAAATCCGTGCCGAAGATTTTGAGGTAGATTTCTTTCATGGTGCCGTCGGCAATCATCTCGTCGATTGCGGCATTCACTTTTTCAACGAGGGCAGAGTTTCCCTTGCGGATAGCCACGCCGAAATACTCGTCAGCAGAACCGACCCATGTTGAGGCAAACGCCGGGTCGTCAGCATAGTTTGCGTACACGAGCGCGTCAGAAACAACCGCGTCACAGCGACCAAGCTTGAGCTCGTCATACGCGTTGATAACTTTGTCGAATTCAGCAGCCGTGAATTTAAGACCGCCTTCCGCCTGTTTTGTCATGAAGATGTCAGACGTGGTTTCAGCCTGATACGCAACGACCTTGTCTTCCAAATCGCTCGGGCTTGCCGGCTTAAAGCCAGAATCAGCCTTTACGACGATTGTCTGACCGTTTCCGATATACGCGCGAGAGAATTCCATTGACTCAAGACGCTCGGGAGTGATTGTCGCGGCAGACATAACGCAGTCATATTTGTTTGTCTCAAGCCCCGCGAAGATTCCGTCCCATGCCGTATCGACGAACTCAACTTCAAGACCGAGTTTTGAAGCAACGCTCTTTCCCAATTCGATGTCAAAGCCCATCGGCGTTTTGCCGTCAGCCGCATAGTATTCCATCGGTGGATAGCCGATTTCCATACCGACCTTGAGTTTGCCCTTTTCGACCGTGAATTCACCAGCCTCAGCCTTTTTGTTACAGCCAATGAATGAGAGTGATGCCGCCAACGCGATGACAGCAAGTGCGATTTTTTTCATATACAGCTCCTGTAAAATAAAGAAGGGACTCCGTACGATTTACGCCGTCGTCCCCTCGATTAGATAATTATACAAAAATCATGTATATTTATGCAAGTGAGTAACTTAAGATAAGATTAATTTCCCTTGCCTACTAAACACATCCATTCCGCCTGTGCACAAAGTGTCTCGCCGACAAAGGCTTTGCCGCTTTGGACGACCATGTTTTTGGTGCAGCGTTTGTTCGTGACTTCCATGCGCACTTTGTCGCCGGGGCGAACTTGGTGCTTGAACTTCACATTGTTCACCGTCGCAAGGAAGAACAAACTTCCCTCGTCGAACTTTTTCTGCAAGCTAAGAGCCGCGCCGCCGCCCTGCGCCATCGTCTCAATCAAGATAACGCCCGGCACGACCGGATACTCCGGGAAATGCCCCTTAAAGAAGAAATCCTCGTCCGTAAAAGTGCGGTGGCACACACACCCGTTCTCATCGTAAGAATCAATCGAGTCCACAAAAAGGAACGGCTTTCTGTGCGGCAACAAACTTTCAATATCTGTAAATGCTTCCATATTAGTTCACCTTCTTAAAGACCAAGCAGCCGTTGTGGCCGCCGAAGCCGAAGTTTGCGCTCATTGCCACATTGACCGGCATGTCCAAGCCCTTGTTCGGGGTGTAATCCAAGTCACAGCCGCCCTCAACATCAACTTCGTCAAGATTGATTGTGGCAGGAATGTATCCGTCCTGAATTGCCTTCACGCAAATCATCGCTTCAAGGCTTCCCGCGTTTCCGAGACAGTGACCTGTCATTGATTTTGTTGAAGAAATGTGGAGTTTTGGAGCCGCGTCACCGAACGCGATGTGGAGCATTTTTGTCTCGCCCGAATCGTTCAATTTTGTTGAAGTTCCGTGCGCGTTGTAATATGTAACTTCCTCAGGTTTTACGCCCGCGTCTTTCATTGCGATTGTCATACATTTTGCGCCGCAAATTCCGTCTGGGTTTGGAGCGGTGAGGTGGTAGCCGTCACTAGAAGCGCCGTAGCCTGCGACCTCAGCGTAGATTTTTGCTCCGCGAGCCTTTGCATGCTCATATTCTTCGAGAATCAAAATCGTTGAGCCTTCGCCCATGATAAATCCGTCGCGCTTTTTGTCGAACGGTCGGCTTGCCTTTGTGGGGTCGTCAGCGTAGCCAGAAGAAAGCGCATGGAGCATTGAAAAGCCCAAGTTTGCGTAACCACACTGAGTGCTTTCCGCACCGCCTGCCAAAACGACATCGTATCTGCCAGAACGAACCTGGTCGAATGCGTTACCGATTGCGTCAGTTCCAGAAGCACACGCGGTCGCAACCGTGTGAGTCGCCCCGTGCAAGCCGAATGCCATAGAGATATTGCCCGCACCCTCGTTCGGAATGAGCATCGGAATCGTCATCGGAGACATGCGGGTCTGGTTAGAATCGAAATATGCCTTCATCGTGCTTTCGGTAACTTCCAAGCCCCCAATGCCAACGCCCAAGTACACCGAAGCGTCTTCAAGCACCTCTTTGTTTCCCATCAAGCCTGAATCATCGAGAGCCATTTTTGCCGCCGCAACAGCGTACTGCGTGTACAAAGCCATTTTGCGAGCCGCGCTTGAATCCATGTAATCGGCAGCCTTAAAATCCTTGACTTCTGCGGCATACTTTACCTTGAAGTTCGTGTTGTCATAATGTGTAATCGTGTTGATTCCGCTTTTTCCGGCTTTGATACCAGCCCAAGTCTCATCAACAGAATTTCCCAACGGTGAAACACACCCCAAACCAGTAACAACTACTCGTCGCATATTTTTCTCCTATAACAAAGTGCATTTTTATTATGACAAATTATCATTTTTTGTCATTTTGCACAAGAGGGCGCGGGGAAAATATTTATCCCCGAAAAAATGTGAATTACACGCCCATTTATCCACGAAAAAGTGTGCAATTCACACTTGTTTATCCCCGAAAAAGTGTGTAAAATATACCAAATTATCCCCGAAAAAATGTAAAAAGAGAGGGTGTGCATGGACAGAACTATTATTTCACGGCTTGCCGAATGGCAGAAAAACGAAGGTCGTAAGCCGCTCATTTTAAAAGGGGCGCGTCAGGTCGGGAAGACTTGGGTTCTCAAAGAATTTGGTCGCCGTTGCTTCAAGAAAACTGCGTACATCACTTTTTTTAAGAATCAGCGCATGAAGGATGTTTTTGAAGGCGATTACAATCTTGAACGAATCCTCACAAATATCAACATCGAGTGCAAAACCGAAGTCACGCCAGAAGACACGCTCATCATTTTTGACGAAATCCAGGAATGCCCGCGTGCGTTGGAAGCCCTCAAATATTTCTGCGAAGAGGCTCCCGAATATGCCGTGGCGGCGGCTGGCTCTCTTTTGGGGCTTGCGCTCCACAAAGACATTTCCTTTCCCGTCGGCAAAGTTGACTCAATGAACATGTACCCGCTTTCGTTCCGTGAATTTCTTATGGCGATGGGCGAAAATCAGCTTGCCGCCGTTCTCACGGAATCAGACACAGGGCTTATAAACGATTTTCACGGCACATATTCATACTGGCTCAAAAATTATATGTATGTCGGAGGAATGCCTGAAATCGTCAAGTATTTTTCCGAGCACAAGAATTACGAAGAAGTCCGTGCCATGCAGAATCAGATTCTCGCAGACTATGAAGACGATTTCGGAAAGCACATCCCCAAAGAGCAAGTGCCCAAAGTTCGGCTTGTGTGGAACTCAATTCCGCTTCAGCTTGCAAAGGAGAACAAAAAATTTTTCTTCGGGAAGATAAAAGAAGGAGCACGGGCAAAAGATTTTGAGGAAGCAATCGAGCTTTTAAAAGACTGCGGTCTCATTACAAAAGTCCAGAAGGTCTCAAAACCTGCCGTTCCGCTCAAAACCTACGCAGACTTCACGGCGTTCAAACTGTATTTTGTTGATGTCGGCTTGCTCGGTGCACACGCGGGCTTGGACGCATCTTCCATTCTTGACGGAAACAAGCTTTTTGTGGAATTCAAGGGTGCAATCACCGAGCAATATGTTTTGCAGCAGATTGTCTCGGACACAAAAAACATTCCGTACTATTATTCAGGAGAAAAAGCGACCTACGAGCTTGATTTTTTGATTCAAAAGAACGGGGAACTTGTGCCGATTGAAGTAAAGGCGGGCGAAAATCTGCGCTCAAAAAGCCTTGCGTTCTTTCGCGAAAAATACGGCAATAAAACCGCCGTACGATTTTCGCTTGCAAAGATGTGCGTGCAAGACTGGCTTTTAAATCTGCCGCTGTATGCGGTGGCGCGATTGTAAGGCTACCCTCTCTTTCGCAATTCCGTCACTTCGTCGGCGGGAATCGGCTTTGAGAAATAGTAGCCTTGCACGATGTCACAGCCCGCTTCTTTGAGCAAGTCGAGCTGTTCTTTTGTCTCAACGCCCTCGGCAATGCACGGAATATTGAATTTCTCGGCGATTGCGAGAATGACTTGCACGAGATAGAGCGTTTTTTCGTCGTAGATGATTTTTCTGATAAAGCCGATGTCGATTTTAATCGCGTCCACGGGGAGCACGGCAAGCATGTTTAAGCTCGAATAGCCAGAGCCAAAGTCGTCCATCTCGACCTTAAATCCCGCCTCACGCATTTTGTTCACCGTGTTGAGGAGAATGCTCGTGTCGTCAAGATAAGCGGATTCCGTGATTTCAAGCAAGAACTCGCCCGGCTCAATGCCATTTTCCTGCGTAATCTGCAAGAGGTAATCAACGATTTTGGGGTCATGCAAATCAACGCGCGACACATTCACCGAAACGGGAAGCGTTTTTCCAAAAATCTCCTTCCATTTGCGCATTTGCTCTGCGGCTTCTTTCCAAACGTATTTGTCGAGTTTTTGAATCAGCCCGTTTTTTTCAAATTGCGAGATAAAAAAGTCCGGCTTCATCTTTCCGAATTCGGGGTGCTCCCAGCGAACAAGCGCCTCAAAACTTGAGAGAACAGGCTTTTCGCCCTGAATATTGTATTTCGGCTGATAAAAGACACGGAACTGCCGCTTGTCAACCGCATCGGCAAAATCACTCAAGAGCCGCGCCTTTTTTATTTCTTCGCTGTGCATTTTTTCGTCGTAGATTGCGAACGACGACTCAAAATTGCCCCGAAGCGTGTTGCACGCACAAAGCGCCCGGTCAAAACTTTGCTGAGCCGAGATAGACGGGAAATCCCCGCGGCACACGCCCATTCGGACATTGATTTCGGTTTCTTTTAAAAGCTCCGAAAGATGAAGCTGAATGCGCGCGAGCAATTCTTCATATGAACCAAGCCACTCAAGATAGATGTAAAACACGTCGGCATTGTCGCGACAGCCGATTCCGTGAGAGTCTTCGGCAAGCTGCGTGATTTCGTCGGCGATTGTTTGAAGCAGAATGTTTCCATAATCACGACCGTAAATCTCGTTGATAAGATGGAAATTCGTGAGATTGAGGACGATTGAGTCCATAGAGACGTTGGGATTGCTTTCTTTTATTTGATTCGCGTATTCGTAGAAGAATTCTTTTGTGTACAGTTTTGTGAGGAAATCGCGCTCCGTAGATTTGATGAGCCGCATGTCCTCGGCAAGCGCAATCGAGTGGCGCACGCGGGCAAGAATGACTTCGGGCGAATCGTAGGGCTTCGTCAGAAAATCGGACGCGCCCATTTGAAGGCTTTTTATTTCAGCAGATTTGTCGCTCGTAAGCACGATAATCGGAATTCGGGCAAAATCAGGCTCAGAAGCAACGGCTTTCATAACCTCATAGCCGTCAACTTCGGGCATGAGCAAGTCGAGAAGAATCAGCGAAATTTTGACCGTTCGTTCCCGCAGTGTGGCAAGCGCTTCTGCCCCGCTCTGAACGGCAATGACGTTGTACTCCTGCGAGAGAACGCCAAAAAGCATGTCCTGATTGACCTTTTCGTCATCAACTACGAGAATCGTGCGTCTGAAACCTGTTCTACTAGCCATAAGACTATTTTAACCCTGTTCTCGAAATTTCGCAAACTTTTAGAAGAGAGATTTAAAAGAAAAAGCTCGGAAATTTCCGAGCTTCAATTCACAACTAGCGGCATGGATGCCGCGTCACTAAAAAGACAGCGAATCCCGCGAGTTTTTGCAAAGCAAAAACTCGTCGAAGTAAAAAACGACAGGAGGTCGTTTTTTACGCCCCCATACCGCCGTCAACGCCGAGCACTTGACCTGTGATGTAGGTGCTCAAATCGCTTGCGAGGAACAGTGCCGCGTTCGCGATGTCCTCCGGCTTTCCGGCGCGTTTAAGCGGAAGCTGCTCTACCCACTGAGCCTTCATGTCGTCTTTGAGAACGGCAGTCATGTCAGTCTCGATAAAGCCCGGCGCGATTGCGTTCACGCGCACGCCACGGCTTCCGACTTCCTTTGCGAGAGCCTTTGTGTAGGCGATGATTCCGCCCTTGCTCGCCGCGTAGTTCACTTGCCCGCCCTGACCGTGCAAGCCGACAATCGAAGCCATGTTGATGATTGAACATGATTTGTCTTTCGCGCGAATCATATTGCTTGAAACAATCTGGCTGATAAGGAACACGCTCGTAAGGTTCACGCGAAGCACATCGTCCCAGTCCTCTTTCTTCATGCGGAACGAAAGCCCGTCGCGCGTGATTCCCGCGTTGTTCACGAGAATGTCGAATGTGCCAGCCTCAGCGAGAGCCGCCTTTACGACTTCCGTGACTTGCTCTGCATTTCCGACATCAGCGTAAATCTCATGGAACGCGACTCCGTTTTCAGAAGCGAGAGCTTCCAATTCAGCCTTGCCCGCGCTCGGCTTAGAGCACAACCCCCACACTTCACAGCCGTTCTTCAAGAACGCCTCAACAATCCCGCGCCCAATTCCGCGCGAGCTTCCCGTTACAAGTGCTTTTTTATCTTTCAACAACATAATTTTCTCCTTTTTTATCCACAGATTTCCACAGATACTCACAGATTATATTTTTTGAAGGGGGGAAGTCTCCCCCTTCGCGCCCACTTCGTTGGTCGCTACCCTCTCTACGGGGGATTCCCCCGTAACGCCCCCATTTGAAAAGCGTGGTTTTAACCAAGCATCGAGAGATATAAACCACAGAAATCGGTGTTAATCTGTGATAATCTGTGGATTTATTTTTACAGTGCGTTTATTGCCTCTGCGGTGTTTACTGGTGTACAGGCCAAAGTTGCGCCGAGGTCTGTCTGACCCCACAAGCCGCTCAGAACTTTTCCTGGCCCCACTTCAAGCACGACCCATTCGTTTTCTTTGTCTGCGCTGATTAAATCCGCGAGGACTTTTTCTTCGTCTGTCCAGCGGACGGGGTGCGTGAGGTGGTCAACCGCGCTTGCCTTTGCGGGTGCGCCCTCAGTGACCTTTTTGCCCGTCACATTGCTGAAAAGCGTGATTTTCGGGTCAGTGAATGTATACGGCTCCAACGCGACCTTAAAATTGTCAGCCGCGCGCTGCATAAGCGGACAGTGGAACGGGCCTGCAACCGCCAATCGAACGGTTCTTCTAGCCCCCGCAGCCTTTGCCGCTTCTTCAGCTTTTGTAAGTCCGTCACTAGTTCCCGAAATGACCGTCTGCTTTGCGCTGTTAAGGTTTGCCGCATACGCGCCTTCGATTCCGTTTGCAATTTCTTCGACTTTCTCAGGCGGCAATCCAAGAATCGCGCTCATTCCGGGAGCATTTCCCGCGTTCTCTTCGGCAATCTGCTCGCAGACTTTCTGCATAATCGTGCCGCGCTGAACGACCACATTGACGACATCCTCAAACGAAAGGATTCCCGCCGCATACAGAGCGGGGAATTCGCCCAAAGAAAATCCCATCGCCGCGCTCGGCTCAATTCCCTTAGTTTTGAGTGCCGCCATGACCGCAAGGCTCGCCGCCGTAATAGCCAACTGGCTGTTGTCGCTTCTATTTAATTCAGTCTGCTCCGTCTCCCAGAGCAATTTCGGAATATCTTTTCCTGTTATTTTTGAAATCTCATCAATGACCTTGCGGGCTTCCGGAAACGCCTCGCAAACATCTTTCATCATTCCCTGCGCCTGTGCGCCCTGTCCCGGGAACAAAAATGCATACTTCTTAGCCATCTGTTACTCCTTATTATGACAAATTCTTCAAAAATGTCATTTTCAGTAATACTATAGAAAAGCAAGGAAATATGCAAGGGGAAAGCCTTCCCCTCGCTCCAACCGCTTCGCGTTTTCCGCTACCCCTTCTACGGGGCTGTGCCCCGTAACGCCCCACTACTTCGTCAATTCAAAATGCTGATAATCTTTCGCACTTTTCCAATCTCCGCCCCACTCAAAGCCCGCCGCGGTAAAAAGCTTATACGCCAAGTCGTTGTGGTCGATTTTGTACGGAAAATCCTTGCTTCGGTCAAGATAGGGCGCGCCATTGAACGGCTCGATGTTCGGCTTACCCTTCACGAGCTTGTAGTACGGATTGTAGCGCGGGTTTATGTCCACCGCCAAGCCCTGTCCATGGAGCGAAACGACCGTTGTGTGCGAGATAAAACGGAAATTGAAGCACGAAGAATTGTTGTCGCTCATGGATTTTTCGTCGTCCGCGTCGTACTCGTCAATAAGGCGCATTTTTTCAATCGGATAGCCCGCCGCATAAAGTTTTTTGAAAATGTCGAGCAAGCGGTCAGCGATTTTCACATTGCAGACAAGCTCGCCCTCGCGCGTCGCGCCGTCCAAAGTTTTGTGGAGTAGATGAAGATAGCGAAGCTCCGTGCGCGGAATCGTGCAGTCTTCCTTGAAGGACTTTTTCCACATTTTCGCGAAAAGAGAATCTGAAATCTCGGAGATGTAAAAATCACGGGTCAACTCAAGCTCCATATCCTCAACAATCGATTCAGAAATCAATTCCGACTCTCCAAACACCCCCGAACACAGAAAAAACGCGAGAAAAATCAAAACGATTCTGCGCACCCACACCATGCCCCTAGTATACCAAGCCGGCCGCCCCCGTTCAATCAAGTTTATAGACCGACAAACTTCCTATAATCCGCATTATACGCGGGGCGGGGTGTGAGGCGGTCATTTTTATGCATATGAAAAAGGCTTTCGGTGCTTTTGTAGTCAGTCTCATGCTTCTCGCCATCAGTGTGCTCGGGTGCAACCACTCGGTGGACAGCATGGT
>JAFUTH010000021.1 GCA_017484285.1 Treponema sp.
CATATACGCAATGGCGTTTTTCCCGCTAGAAAGCGTGATTTTGTTTTGCAAGCGGTGCATGGCGACCACATTCGGGTCATTGTTGCGGTCGGGGAACGAGCCAACCAGCTCCGCATTTTCAAAAATCGTGCGCAAATCCGCCAACGCCTCAAAATGCTCCTGCACGGAAAATCCGTTCACCACCGATTTTGTAACCGCCTTGTCGCTCGCCACTTTTCCGAGCGAATTCTTTGAAAAACGCACTTTTATCCCGTGCCTTGCGTTCACGATGATTCTGTTCAAAAACGGCGCGACCTGTTCCGCCAAAATTGCCCTGCATTCATTCCGCAAAAGATATTCTTCGTGCGAAACTTTGTAAGATTCGTAGGCATCGGCAATCACCCTCCCATTGCGGTCAATCCAAACGCGCCTGTGATGCCCGTTTTCCCATTCGTCTTTCAGCGTACATTTTTTGAAATCCATCGCTCTGACTATATGATTTTTTGCAGTATTTTCAATCGGACACTTGACTTTCCGCCGAAATCTGCTATATTTAAGTCGTTCAGTGGACTGCATTTATGCAGTTGCTCCGCTTTTCAAGCCGCTGAAGCCACGGCTTTGTGCCGAAATCCCCTGCACTGCGGGGGATTATTTTTTATTCTTCCGTCATCTTCTTCAGATTTACATTCACAAATTCCCGCAAGTTTTCTATTATACTCGCCTTTATCTGCTTGTTGTCGTCTGCGATTTGCTTGTCAAAGGTTGATGCGATAGGCAGAAAAAGCGTGTGAATGTCGATTTCGAGTGCGTCCGTGATTTGCGAAAGTGTCTTTTCGCTCGTCCAAGTTTTGCAAAGTTCGATGTTTTTGATTGTTTCGTCCGAGATTTTGGCTTTTTCGGCAAGTTCAAATTGCGTGAGTTTCTTTTGTTTTCTGATTCGCTTTAGATTTTCTGCCAGCCTTGTCTGAATTTCCGAAGATTTCATTTTTTATATTTTTAAGGAAACAGCCAAAAATCTAAATATCTTGAAGAGCCTATTTTTATTAAAAAGTGGTTGATTATTTGGAAAATAAATAATATAATGAGCCATATTTTTATAAAACTAGGCTTTGTTTTTGGAGAATTTGCCTAGTGTACACTAGGCAATGGAATTGACTAATCCCATTGCTGCAAATCCGCTCGCACTACGCGCATTGCGGATTTGCAGCAATGAAAGATAGGAGGATTTTCATGTTTTCAAAAATCAAATCGTGGTCGCTCAAGAAGAAAATCATCGCGGGAGCAGTGGCGTTTGTTGTGGGCTGCACGGTCGTGGGAATGTGTAGCGATGATGACGATGAATCGCCGTCAAGCAACACCGCAAGTACAGTGAGCGTGTCAAGCGGCGGAAACGCGAAGAAAGAAACCGCAAAAGTACCGCGCGTGGGCAAGATATTCGACAAAGCAAGCGACTTCACTTACAGGCTGAACAGCGCAAAAACGGGCGTGGTAATAGATGGACTGAAAAAAGAGAATGAATTTTACGAAAACACTTACACAGTGGTTGTTCCAGCAGAAATAGAGGATTTCCCCGTTGTTGAAATACACTGTATTAAAAGCAGCCCATATAACACTCTGAAGAATCTTGTTGCGGTGGAACTGCCGCCGAGTGTTACTTTGATAGGAGCGTCTGCTTTCAGTTACTGTCCGAATCTTAGGACGGTGGTTTTGCCAAATGTCATAGAGATAGAGAACAGTGCATTTTCAGAATGTAAGTCGCTACAGTCAATAACATTGCCAGCCACAAAGAAAATCGGCGGGAGAGCGTTTGAGGAATGTACTTCGCTTGCATTGGCGTTCTTGCCCATCGCAACGGAGATTGGCAGGGGAACTTTCCAAAACTGCTCTGCGCTCGCACAGGCGGAGTTGCCTTTGGTTGAAGAAGTGCCCGACAATGCGTTTATGAGTTGTGAATCGCTTAAAACGGTAACGCTGACTTCTGCAAAAAAAATTGGGAATGAAGCCTTTGCGTACTGCGACCGACTTGAGTCGATTTCACTGCCCGCCGCCGAGAGTATCGGTGAAAAAGCCTTTATCGAGTGTATAGGGCTTACTTCGGCAGACCTGCCAAAAGCGATGATGATACATCGATGGGCATTTAATAAATGTTCGTCGCTCGTTTCGGCGGATATGCCGTCTGTCAAAATGATTCGTTCAAATGCTTTTGAGAGATGCACATCGCTTTCACAAGTGAATATGCCCGCAGTTGAGAAAATCTTTCCAAATGCTTTCTATAACACCGCATTGCCGCTCAAAGTACAAGCTGAGTTAGAGAGCAAATATTCGCGCGATGCGGATTAAGTATCTGTAATTGCAAAAAAATTGTCGGCGGACACAAAACGCAAGGAGGATTATTTTCCCTAAAATATCTTTCCGTCTACTCGGATAGATTGTCAAAAAATCAAAATAGGAGGTCTTTCTATGAACGAATATGACGATGACGATATGGACGAGGAGAGCATAGATGGTGCGGCGTGGGAAGCGGGGTGGTATGCGACTTGCTACGCCGACAAATCCGAAAAAGAGCAATGGGAAGAAGACAACCCTTACTATCTCTACGAAGACGCTCTGACAGACGAAGAAATCTACGGAGACGACATCATCTCCGTGTGGCGTGAATATCGCGACGAGAAATCTGCAAGCGATGATTCGGACGAGTTCCCCAGTTTTTCTGACTGGCAAGACAGCAGAAAAGTTTTAGAAACAGAAGATGAAATATCGCAGGATGCAGAAATGTAGCATTTTTTTTGACGGTGCTACAAATAAGGCAAAGTGAAACCAAAACTTTGCCAACGGAAAATCAATGTAATATCGACAGCGCAAATGCTGAAAGCTAGTTTTCACATATCGGGCAGAAGAGATTTTTTCTGCCCGATTTTTTGTTTTAAAAGCCGATGCGTTAGGCTATGGAGTGGTGGCGGCTTGCCGCCAGTGCGAAGCACCGAGCGTGAGCGAGCCACGGAACAGCCGACCCGCGCGGAGCGCGGGGAACGCCCTATTTCTTTTCTTTCACAAGCAACTTCCTATCCTCAATATTCTCCAGCACCTGCATTTGCTGAATCGCAATTTTGTTCAGTTTTTCAAACCGTTCGCTTTGCGTAAGTTCCGTCGTAGCGACTCGCTTTTGCCTGCAAACTAATTGCATTTGTCCGCTCAACAAATTCTTTTACGCTGATTTTAAAACTGTTCAAGCCCGACTGACTTTTAATTGTGGCGAATTCGCCATAATTAAAATTGGGGTTGTAGACTTGCTCCCAAATGCCGAGAAAGTCAATCGCAAATCGGGTGCTGAGCCAGTGCGAGATGACAAGCCCTGTATTTTCCGCATTCTTGAATTTCCCCATTCGGAAAGATAATTTTTGGAAACAACTATTTGTCATACCTTAAAAGCATATCTAGTCATAGAAACAAAATATTGGTAATATCCGCCGTTCTCCGTTATAGTAAAACCATAAGGAGGCTCTATGAAACTCACCAAATCAATCGCACTTGCAGGAATCACGCTGGCTTTGACGGCGACATCCTGCACAAAGGAGAACACAATGGCAGATTCAACATCGGCAAAAATCGACACAAAGAACGAACATTACACATTTGAACTGGCAGAGGGAGTAACGCGCACCAAAGTCACTTTCCGAAACCACTTTGGCATCGAGCTTGCAGGCGACCTATACGCGCCAAAAGACGCACCCGCAACGGGAAACGCCGCGCTCGCAATCTCAGGACCGTTCGGCGCGGTAAAGGAGCAGTCGTCGGGCTTCTACGCAAACCAGATGGCAAGCCGTGGCTACATCGCGCTCGCGTTCGACCCAAGCTACACGGGCGAGTCGGGCGGTGAGCCGCGCTACATGAACAGCCCCGACATCAACACCGAGGACTTCATGGCGGCGGTGGACTACCTTTCCACGCGGAGCAACATCGACCCGGAGAAAATCGGCATCATCGGAATCTGCGGCTGGGGCGGCATGGCACTGAACACGGCGGCAATAGATACTAGGGTAAAGGCGACCGTGGCAAGCACGATGTACGACATGAGCCGCGTTGCTGCGAACGGTTATTTTGACAGCAACAACAACGCCGAGGCGCGAAACGAGGCGCGAAAAGCATTGATGGCACAGCGCACCGAGGACTTCAAGACGGTACAGGAGGGCGGCACTTACAAGCTCGCCGGCGGCGTAATCGACCCGCTCCCCGACGACGCGCCGTATTTCGTCAAAGATTATTACGCCTACTACAAGACTCCGCGCGGCTACCACGAGCGTTCGCCCAACTCAAACGGCGGCTGGGCAGTTCAGGCGGGAACCTCGCTTCTGAACACAAAGCTGCTTGCCTATTCCGACGAAATCCGCAGCGCAGTCATGGTCTTGCACGGCGAAAAGGCCCATTCGCGCTACTTCGGCGAGGACGCGTTCAAACGGCTCACGGGCGACAACAAGGAGCTTGTCATCGTGCCGGGCGCGAGCCACACGGATTTGTACGACGGCGGCGAGACCAACGCGATTCCGTTTGACAAACTTGCGGAGTTCTTCGGGAAGTATTTGAAGTAGGAAAAAATTCAAGTATAATCGTTTCCATGACAAACCAAAAAATCGATGCGGGAAAGCAGTTTGACTTCGGGCTGACTTCCCGGAATTATGCGAAATTCCGCGACATCTATCCGCGCGAGTTCTATGAGCGCCTTGTTCAGAAGAACTTGTGCGTTCGCGGGCAAAAAGTGCTTGATATCGGCACGGGAACGGGCGTTCTCCCACGGAACATGGCGGAATGGGGCGCGGACTGGACGGGAACGGACATTTCGGAAAATCAGATTCGAGAGGCAGAGCGGCTTTCGCGCGAGGCGGGGCTAGAAATCGACTTCCGCGTTTCGGGCGCGGAGAGCCTTGATTTTGCGGACGCGACTTTTGATGTGGTCACGGCATGCCAATGCTTCTGGTACTTCGACTACAAGAAAATCGCACCCGTTCTGCACCGCGTCCTAAAGCCGCACGGAAAGCTCGTCGTCCTCTGCATGGAGTGGCTTCCGTTTGAAGACAAAGTTGCCTCGGCGAGCGAGGAGCTTGTTTTAAAATACAACCCCGCATGGACGGGCGGCGGAAGTGTCAAAGAGCCGATTCGCATTCCGAGCGAGATGCTGGACTATTTTTCGCTTGAAAGCCACGAGGAATACGACCTTGCCGTTCCGTTCACGCGCGAAAAATGGAACGGTCGCATGAAAACCTGCCGTGGAATCGGCGCGTCGCTCCCGCCTGAGAAAATCGCCGAGTGGGAAGCGGAGCATCTTGCCCTGCTTGAAAGAATCGCGCCCGAATCCTTCACCGTCGCCCACTACGCGGCACTGGCGGTGCTTGCGGCAAAGTAGCGCAAGGGATTGTAGCACCGCCGTAGGCGTTCCGAAGCGAAGCGTCGTAGCGAAGCGAAGGAATGGAGCGCGGTTAGCGCGGAAGTGCGAAAAGCCCGACCTGTAGTGAGCGCACGCGAACGGAAGGGTGCGCCCAATGAGGAATAAAAATGAACGAACTGTTTTCAGAACCATTTAAACGAAAGAAACTTGTTCCTCAGAAACTACTTGATTATGGTTTTGTTCCTGATAATAAGATTTGGCGGTACAAAACAAATATTCTGAACTGGAAGTTTTGCAAGAGAAGTGAGAAATGCTATTCTTTCAAAACTTTCTGACATTGCTGAAAAAATGCTTCGAAAGTTCGGTTTTTAAATCTTCACAAGCACAAAATGAACAAAAAAAAACTGGTTCACCGTTATTTTGGATGACAGCGTGGACACGAAAGAATTATTTGCATTGATTGACGAAAGTTTCTTACTTGCCGTAAAGTGATGTTTGTTTTCGCGTTTTATTATTTTCATCAAGGCTTTTGGGGAATATAGGGAAATATAAATGAAAAAGTTAATTTTGCTTTTGCTGACTTCGATTTTGCTTGTCGCAAACACCTGTGCAAGCGGAAGCACTGATTCAACGCTTTTGACAGGCTCAACTACCACAACAGAAAACACCACAGGAGAAACCATGAACATCACGCTGACCATCGGCGCAAAGACATTCGCCGCCACGCTTTCCGACAATGCGACCACCCGTGCGCTCATCAGTAAGTTTCCGCTCACAGTGGACATGAGCGAACTGAACGGAAACGAATACTACGCCTACTTGGACATCTCGCTCCCCGCCGCAAGCAAAAATCCGCGTACGATTCACGCGGGCGACATCAAACTGTACGGAGCAAACTGCCTCGTGATTTTTTACAAGTCGTTCAGCACGAGCTACAGCTACACCGACTTAGGCGCAATCAGCGACACGGCGGGCTTGCTCGACGCACTCAAAGCAAGCGGTGGAAAAGTTACATTCTCGCTAGCGGAATAGGAAGAACAATAGGGGAAAGCAAATGACGCTTTTTAGAAAATCACTTCTTTCACTTCTCGCGCTCCTTGCATTTCTGCCGCTTTCTGCTGAAACAGCGAAGCCGAAAACGCTCGTGGTCTATTTCAGCTTATTCAAGCGGAATTGACGAAACGCTCCGCCACATCGAAAGCCTTACGCCCGCCGCCCACAAAAAAGGGCTTGGACTTACGGTGCGGACGCTCACACAGACTGCGGTGGAAAAGTGGATTGGGGAAATTATGAACGAAAATGCGACTTTGTGTTATAGTAAAAGCTATAAACAATAAGAGGTGTTTATGAAAGACGGAAAGAATCCCGACCCGAATACAATCCACCCGATTGCGGGCTACGAAAGCGAAATCTATGTGAAGCCGACAGTCACGAACCCGAACATCATCGTGGGCGAGTTCACCTACATTGCTGACCGTGATTTTGAAAGCCATGTGACGCATTTGTACGACTGGAACGGCGACAGGCTTATCATCGGGAAGTTCTGCCAGATTGCTTCGGGCGTGGAGTTTGTGATGAACGGCGCGAACCACCAGATGAACGCGGTGACGACTTTCCCCTTCTACACGCTGGAGGGCTGGAATGCTCTACCGCCTGCTAAAAGCGACCTGCCGCTCAAAGGCGACACGGTTATCGGGAACGATGTGTGGATTGGTCAGAACGCAGTGATTCTGCCGGGCGTTCACATCGGCGATGGTGCGATAATCGGCGCGAATGCCACGGTTGCAAGCGACATTCCGCCGTACACGGTTTCGGCAGGGAATCCCGCTCGGATAATCCACAAACGCTTTGACGACGAGTTGATTGATTTGCTAGAAAAGTTCAAATGGTGGGATAAGCCGATTGAGGAAATCAACGCGCTCATTCCGATTCTGACAAATAGTGACTTGGAAATGGTGCGAAAGGAAATAAATAACCTTCTATGAAAAAGCTCATCACACTTTTTATGGCGGTATGTATGGCACCCCTTGTCTTTGCGGAAGCTCCGCGCACGGTAAAACTCAACTCTGGCTACGAAATGCGTCGCACGCATTCGCGTGCTTCCCGAGTTTCTGCTACGCATAAACTCGCAGAATATATCCCGCGAGTTTGCCGTATGGCAAACTCGTGAAGTTCGCGTAGCGAACGACGCACTTGGACGCTCACGGGCGCGACTTGCGAAAACGCGGTGTACGCCGCGCTCAAAGCAGGTTACCGTCTGATTGACACGGCGAAATACTACGGGAACGAAAGCGAGGTGGGGAATGCGCTCCGCCGAGCCGTCGCCGACGGAATCTGCACGCGCGAGGAAGTTTTCATCACGACGAAACTCGTTCCGTGGTCAAGCACTCCCGACGCAGACATTGACGACTCTTTGAAAAAGCTCAGGCTTTCGTACATAGATTTGGTCTTACTCCATCAGCACGGCTCAAACGACGACGAAGTGTACAAGGCGATGTGCCGCGCGGTCAAGGCGGGCAAAATCCGCTCAATCGGCATCTCGAACTTCTACATGCAAAAGACGGTCAGCCACTTTATCACGGATTTCGACATTCCGCCCGCCGTGGTGCAGAACGAAAACCACCTTTTCTACCAGAACAACACCCTGCGCGACTGGGCGGCAAAGCAGGACATTTTCATCGAAAGCTATTACCCCTTCGGCGGTCGCGGACACACCAAAGACCACTTGCAGAACAAGACCGTTTTGGAAATCGCAAAAGTCCACGGAAAAACGGCGGCGCAAGTCATCGCGCGGTGGCACATTCAGGTGGGCTATATCGCCGTTCCAGGGAGCGGGAATCCCGCGCACATCGCGGAGAACTTCGCCGTGTGGGATTTTTCGCTCACCGAAAGCGAGATGAAGCAACTCTCCGCGCTCGACACGGGGAAAAGATACGAGAACTGGTAGCGGAGTTCGGCTTGTTCCACTATTCCGCTTCTTTCGCCAGCTCCGCAAGCACCAGCCGCCAGTCGTCCGCCCGCTCGCGCTTGCACACGGCGTAAAAAGTCACATTCATTTCTTCGTCACTGAGCGGGACTGCGACGCGGTTTCCGGGAAGCGTGAACGCGGTGGTGCGTTTTGGGAAGCATGACCGAAAGCCGCTCTGAAAAATACCGCTGGCTTTTGAAAGTGGCATCGTCCATCGGGTGCAGGAGCATTATCATCTGGTACACATCGTCGGTCAGGGCGCGGAGCAGGTGCGATTCGTTGTCGTCAATCTCGAACCGCGCCTCAATTCCCGCGTATACGCGCCGCACCGCTTCGACCGCATTCACCGCAGGCATAATCGCCACCGATCCGACCGCGAATTTTTGGAACAAGCCCGCCTTTTCCCGCGTCTTCTGAATCATCTCGTCCTGCATCGCCATGATTTTATTCGCGTACTCGGCGGCAAATCGTCCGTTTTCGTTGAGCGCGATGCGGTTTTTGGTGCGGTCAAAGAGCGTCACTCCCAGCTCCGCCTCAAGTTTCTGCATTGCACGGCTGATTGTGGGCTGCGTTATGCCGAGTTCCTCGCCCACGCGCGTAAGCGTCCCGTATTCCGAAAATGCCGCGAGCAGGCGGCTGATGTAGGTTTCGATGAACATAGGGGAATTATAGCACGGGTGCAGGGATTTTACCATACGCGGCAAGCATAGTAAGGATAGGGGCGTTCCCCGCCTGTGGCGGGTCGGCTGTTCCGCACTTCGCTAACGCTCATTCCTTCGGTCGCTTCGCTCCCATCGGAACGCCTACGGCGGTGCTCCATAGCCTAACGCTCGGCTCGGTTAGACATATTTTTTCACAAGCGTATTCACTTCGCTGAAAATTCCTTATCAAGCAGTTCTTTCAAACCTTCTGTCAAAATATGCTCGATATGTGCTCTTATCTCATCATCATTTTTACTTGAATCACGCAAAAACAGGTCGGCGGGGTGAATTTCTAAGACTTCTGATATTTTGAAAAGCAAATCAAAAGACGGGTTTTGTCGGGCTGATTCAATTGAACCTATCGTTCCTGTTCCGCACTCGCATAACTCCGCGAGTTTTGCCTGTGAAATTCCCCTTTTGTTTCTGTAGTATTTCAAGTTTTCTATAAAGACCGCCTGATATTGACTCATATACTCAGTATAAAACGATATTTTTACCTCTAAAATCTTGTAAAACAGAGTTTTTTGAGAAAATTCTTGCCTACTATATAGTAGGCAATGAGATTGACTAATCTCATTGCCGCAAATCCACTCGTTTGCTTCGCAAACAGGCGTGGATTTGCGGCAATATGAAATTCGCACGATGGATAGAAATATGGTGTCAACGGAAAACAGAAACAGCCTTCTCGATAATTTCAAAGGTATTTTGATTTTTTTGGTTGTATTCGGGCATTTTATCGAGAATTTCCAAGACATTTGGCTGAACGGCTCTGTCAGAGTCGCGTGGCAGTTTATATATGTATTTCATATGCCGGGATTTGCCTTTGTATCGGGATATTTTTCAAAGAAAAACGACGGTCGAATCTTTGAAAAGGTTTTGTCAAAGCAAATAATACCGCTTGTCGTATTTCAATGTATGTTTGAAATTTTCAGCATTCTATTCTCCCATCATTTTACAGGTGCGACATTCTCATTAACACCTTATTGGACTTTGTGGTATCTATTGTCACTTGCTTTCTGGAGAATCTTTTTTCAGTTGTTGCATCGAGTAAAATTTATTTTTATTATCAGCGTTATTCTTGCATTGGGCGTCGGGGTAATTACTTCAATTGGTTATCCGCTTTCAATTTCAAGAACAATAGTATTGTTCCCACTGTTTTTATTAGGGAATGTCTTTAAGGAAAATGAAATCCTCGAAAAATTGAAAAAGAGCAGATTTTTTCCAATTTTGATAGCTATATCCCTTGCTATATTGGTCGGAGCATTTATATATGTGTGGAAAATGAGGCTTCCAAACGGTATCTATTTAAATTCGTATAACTATAAATCGTGTGGCTTCGGTTGGAAAAAGGGCGGGTTGCTACGGCTCATAAACCTCACACTTGCGTTCCTTTGTATTATGGCAATTATCGTGCTAACTCCGCAGAAACAGTTTTTTGTTTCTGAAATTGGAAGAAACTCAATGATACCGTACATAACGCACGGATTTTTGCTCAAAATCTTACTTATACACCAATTTCACTTTTATACTAATCTGTACTTCACTTTTATTGGCGGTTTAGTTTTTTCTTTCCTTGTTGTGTATGTATTTGGGAGAGACAGCATATCAAAAGCCTATGACAAAGTAATGGTAAGAATCTGTCGTGCTGTCATAACAAAAAACTGATATAAAATCTCAATTATCATAGAAATCAAATTAATCACATAATCTGTGTACAATTTGCCGAAAACGCCTATTTCTTGCTCTTGCTGATGTCAAAGATGTTCGTGTGCGAGCTGATACGCGCCAAGTACAGAATATGCACCGTTCCGTCATCGGTCTTTTTGTAGACAAGGAGCAAGTCGGGGCGGATAGCAAGTTTGCTTGCAAACTCGTTAAGCAAGCGTCAGCTTGCGACGCACTCTCGGTAGCCACTGTAGTTGCCGTGAAGGTCGTGGTCGTGATATTTTTCTTCAAGCGGCTCGTCACGGAGTAACTTCTTGACAACGGTATCGGTTTCGGCAATTTCCGTTTTGTTTAGCTTTTTGTAGTCGGTACGAAATGTTTTGCTGGAGCGAAGTTCACGCATCTGCATTCATCGCCGCCTTGAATTCGTCAAAACTGTCGTAGGTGTCATATTCACCACGCTCAAACTCCGCGATGGCTTCGTCAACTTTCCGCCGTTCTTCCACCCCGCCCGAAAATCCGAGAGCCACCGCTTCCTTTTCCTCATCGTAAGCAGGCTTTAGAGTCTTTGCCAAATATTCAATGATTGCAAGCCGCTCCGCATAAGAAAGCAAAGCAAGCTGGGCTTCAAAATTCTTCAGTTCCTGTGCTGACATCGTGCGCCTCCTGTTTATGGAATAGATATAGTATAGCATAAAATAATTTATTTGTGGCGAAAAAATTACTATGCCTTCCACGCATACTCGCATAAAAAACTAGCATTGTACTTTTTTGCGCCCGCCAGTTACACTTACAATAGCACCGATTTTTAAGGAGAACAAACTATGGCAGAAAAAATAGTACAGACGGCAGGGCGCGAGCAACTGGGGGATTTTGCCCCGGCGTTCGCCCATTTGAACGATGACATCCTCTTTGGCGAGGTGTGGAACGAGGCGGCGATTGATGTAAAGACAAAGTGCATCATCACCGTCGTGTCGCTCATGGCGCAGGGAATCACGGACTCGTCGCTTTCCTACCACTTGCAGAACGCAAAGAACAACGGCGTGACGCGCGAGGAGATTGCGGCAATCATCACCCACGCCACGATGTACTGCGGCTGGCCGAAGGGTTGGGCGGTGTTCAGGCTGGCAAAGGAAATCTGGAAATGACAGACGGAGAAACTTCGATGACAAAAGAAGAATTCAATAAAATCGACCGTTTCGGCGTGGGCGAGCCCAACACGGCATTCGCGCAGTATTTCATCGGAAACTCTTACCTAAAGCCGCTCACGGACATCAAGGGCGGCGAAATCCCCATTTTCAATGTGAGCTTTGAGCCGGGCTGCCGCAACAACTGGCACATCCACCATTCGACCAAAGGCGGCGGACAGGTCTTAATCTGTACGGCGGGAAGCGGCTGGTATCAGGATAGGGAGCGGCACTGCGTAGCAGTGCAAAAACAGTCCGGCGGACTATTTTTAGCGAGTCTCCGAGCAGCTATGCTGCGAAGGTGGGGCAAGGACGCGGTGCCCCTTGAGCCTGGCATGGTCATCGTAATCCCCGCGAATGTGAAGCACTGGCACGGCGCAAAAAAAGATTCCTGGTTCAGCCACATCACCTTTGAGCCGAGCGGCGAGAACACGAGCAACGAATGGCTGGAGGCGGTGACTGACGAGGCGTATGAGGCACTGGGGGAATAGGAGAAAAATTATCTGTCGCATCCCGCCTGTCGGCGGGTCGGGCTTTTCGGGGTTCCGCCTTTCGGCTTCATTGCTCCACTTCGTTCCGAAACGCTTCGCGCCCCTACAATCCCTAACGCAAATATTTCTCCAAAATCAACTCCAGCGTATAAAAGCGGTTGCCTTCTTTTTTCACTTCTTTGAGCGTCATATACGCAATGGCGTTTTTCCCGCTAGAAAGCGTGATTTTGTTTTGCAAGCGGTGCATGGCGACCACA